>JAAEZA010000045.1:17160-33992 GCA_018223125.1 Paracoccaceae bacterium
GTATTGCGCCGCGATGCCAGCCCCAGTGAGGGTTTTCCAGTCCTGCCGTGCGGCTGTCAGTTCTTCGCTGTTATTGCCATCAAACATCAGGCAGACGCGGGCATAGCGGGCGACTTCTTCAGGGGTGGTTTTCGCACCATCGGTCAGCAACAGGATTTCCGCGCTGTTGGGGTTATCGTCCGACAGCGTCAGCAGGATGGGCTGCTCGCCGTCATGGGGGCCCCCCGCAATCCCGTGGGGGAGAAACGAATCCTCGCGGTATTGCCAGAGCGCGGCATCCAGTTGGTTCAGTTTGCTGTACTCCCTGCCCCGCACCAGTGCGCGCCAGGGTTTGGCACGCACTTTCTCCAGCAGGTCGGGCAAAGCCTGTTCCAGCCGCGAGCGGGTCAGGTGATAGAAGAAAACCTCAGCCATCAGCCTGTTCGTAGTTGTCCGCAATCAGCCGGTCGAGCGCACGAACGCCCCAGCCTGTTGCCCCCGCAGGCGCAAGATCCGTGGCGGTTTTGACCGAGGCCACACCGGCAATATCAAGGTGAATCCACGGCATATCCGGCTCTACAAACCGTTGCAGGAACTGACCTGCGGTGATGGAACCGGCCGCGCGGCCGCCGGTGTTCTTGATGTCGGCAATGCGGGATTTGATCAACTGGTCATAGGCATCGCCAAGCGGCATCCGCCATGCGCCTTCGGACTCCGCACGGGCGGCTTTGAGAAAGCGGTTGCACAGATCGTCGTTGTTGGAGAACACGCCGGCGTTTTCATGGCCAAGCCCGATGATAATCGCTCCGGTCAGCGTGGCAAGGTTGATCATTCCCACAGGCGCATAGGTTTTTTGCGCGTACCAGAGAACATCTGCCAGCACCAGACGGCCTTCGGCATCGGTGTTGATCACTTCGATAGTGTCGCCCTTCATGGAGGTCACAACGTCACCCGGACGCTGCGCCTTGCCGTCAGGCATGTTTTCCACCAGCCCCACCAGACCGACAACATTGGCTTTCGCCTTGCGCAGCGCCAGCGTTTTCATCACGCCCGCCACAACACCGGCTCCGCCCATGTCCATGGTCATGTCCTCCATGCCGCCAGCCGGTTTCAGGCTGATGCCGCCGGTATCAAAGACCACGCCTTTGCCCACCAGTGCGAAAGGGTTTTCGTCCCCGCCGCCGTTCCATTCCATCACCACCAGCTTGGACGGGCTGGCAGAGCCCTGCCCCACACCCAAAAGCGCGTGCATGCCCAGCTTTTCCATCTCTGCTTCTTCCAGAACGGTGACTTTCAAGCCGATGTCTTCCATTTCGCTCAGACGGTTGGCAAATTCTGTAGTGGTCAGAATATTGGCAGGCTCGTTCACCAGATCGCGGGTCATGAAGACGCCGGCATTGGTTGCCTGACGGGCTGCATATGCGGCTTTGATCTCTTCCAGATTATTAACCAGCACCGTTAGCCCGCCCTGTCCGGTTTTCTCGCCGGATTTGTGATCGCTGAAATCATAAGCGCGCAGCACATAGCCCTGCACCACATCGGCTGCAGCACGGTTTGCACCGGCCAGCAGCATGGCATCGGATTTGCCAACAGCCTTGGCGGCATCGGCACCGGCCTTGCGGGCCACTTCGGCATCTGCCTTGCGCCCGAGTTTGACGATCACGATTGCTTTGGCTGCGATATTTGCAGGGTAGTCCATCACCTGAACCGCACCTGTCTTCATGTTTTCAAAGGCTTCTGATTCGGAAAACCGTGCCAGCACGCCTCGGGCCAGTTTGTTCACCCGCCGCGCCAGAGGGTCCAGCCTGCCGGATGGCGTGAGGAAACAGACGATTTTGCCCTCAAAGCTGTCGATCCGGTCCAGATCGGTTTCCACAAAGTCAGGAGAGATGGGAGAAGTCATTGAACGCCCTTTTCATTTTGCGTGTTTTCCCCCGATTTAACGTTTTTCAGCCGATTTGACCACCTGCGTCTGTTGCCTGTGAAAAAAATGCGTTAGGTCAGGTAGACTTGGAGAAACCAGAGGTCTGCACAGGTGAAACGGATAGACAGGTATGTTCTGCGCCAATTGTTCGGGCCGTTTCTGTTTTTCATGGTGATCTTTGGCGGCATTTTATGGCTGAATCAGGCGCTGCGTATCGTGGATGTGGTGATCAGCAACGGCCAGTCGGGACGCGTCTTTGCGGAACTCTCGCTTTATCTTCTGCCCAAAGTTCTGGAAACGGTTGTTCCTGTCGCCGCCTTTGCCTGCGCGATATACCTGACCAACCGGCTGTATTCGGAATCCGAACTGGTGGTATTCATGGGGGTCGGCCACGGGCCGGCCAATACAACGACGCCGTTTTTTGCCTTCGGCATTTTGTGTTTTCTTCTGATGAGCCTTCTAACCCATATCGCAACACCTTGGTCCCTTTCGACCTTTCAGGACAGGCAGTATGAAATC
This sequence comes from Paracoccaceae bacterium, assembly GCA_018223125.1. GTDB lineage: Bacteria > Pseudomonadota > Alphaproteobacteria > Rhodobacterales > Rhodobacteraceae > Amylibacter. The sequence goes on from JAAEZA010000045.1 coordinate 19,583, forward strand.
AGCAAGGAATACCTGACGCAATTTATTGTGGCTGGCGAATTTGCCAGCCCTGCGGACGGGGTAACAATCTTTTTCGGAGAGACCACGCCAGAGGGCAATCTGCGCGATGTATTGATAAACGACCGGCGGGACGAGTCTGTTATCGTGACCCATACGGCGGCCACGGGGCAGCTGATTTCATCCGAGAACAAACCGAAACTGGTGCTGTTCGAGGGATCCATCCAGCAGTTCGAACCGGAGCCGCGCACCCTCAGCACGATCCAGTTCGACAGTCTGAGCTATGACCTCAGCCAGTTTGCCAAATCGGTCGGCGCCCGCACGGTTTCCCCGCGCGAGCAGTATAGCTGGGAACTGCCGGATGCGCAGGACAAGGAAGCGATGCTGGAATTTCACGACCGTCTGGTAAAATCGCTTCTGGCGATTATCGTTCCGGTGCTCGGGGCGGTTGTCCTGCTTTCTGCTGGTTTCAGCCGGAGCGGATTTTTCCTGCGCATTGCGCTCGGGGTGGTTTTCATGGTTGCGATCAACTCCGCCCGTGGTGTGTTTCAGGGGCTGGTTGAGTCCACGCCGGATGTGTGGCCCCTGTTATATACTCCCGTGCTCGTCGCATTTGTGGCCGTGCTCTTTATGATCCGCATGGGACAGGCGCCGTGGAAATCGGGGCTGCGGGGCCTTTTGTTCCCGAACCGAGGCACACCATGACCCTGTATCTCTATTTTGCAAGACGCTTCCTTTGGGCATTTGTCCGTGTTTTTGCGGTGCTGGCCCTTTTGATTTTTGTGCTGGAAACCCTTGAAAACATTCGCGGGCTGTCAAAACACGGGGTGGATTTCGGGCAGGCTGCGTGGCTGGCGGCATTCAGTTCTCCGGAACTGGTTTTACAGGCGATGCCCATCATTGTGATGCTGGGCGGACTGACGTTTTGCGTCGGTCTGGCGCGCTCTAACGAATTTGTCGTGACCCGTGCCGTTGGCGTGTCCGCGCTGAAAGCGATGGTGGCACCGGCGCTTTCAGCATTCGGGCTGGGGCTTGCGGCAATGCTGGTGCTCAATCCGCTGTCGGCGTTTTTTGCGATCCAGCATGACAGCATGCGGGAAAACTACACAAGCTCGACCACAAAAACGGTTTCCTTCAGCGAGGACGGGTTCTGGTTGCGCCAGAAGGATGAGGACGGCCATACCGTAATTCACGCCGAAAGTGCCAATTCGCGGGGCACCAGCCTGCGGGGCGCGACGGCGCTGGAGTTTGATGTCCAAGGACAGATCGTGTCCCGGCTTTATTCCCGGACGGCGATCCTGCGGGAAGGTGAATGGGTCTTTACCAATGGGAAATACTGGCGCACGGACCGCACGACAGCCAACCCCGAAAGCACTTCTGAGGTGTTTGAAATCAAGCGTTTTCCAACGGATATTACCCCTGAGCAAATTCTGGAAGGATACCCCAAACCGGCGGCTGTACCGCTTTGGGACAAATGGCGCACGATCCGTGCCATAGGCGACGCCGGTTTCTCCACCCTGCCCCACCGCATCCATCTGCATATGGAGCTGTCGCGCCCCCTGATGCTTATGGCAATGATGATCATTGGCGCCGCTTTCACCTTGCAAAATGCACGTATGGGCAACCTCGGAGTCTCGGTGTTTATCGCGTTAATTTGTGGTTTTTCACTCTACTTCCTACAAAATCTTGCTATGACTCTGGGAGAAGCGGGGGAGATTCCCGTTTTCGCGGCGGCTTGGGCGCCTCCGCTTGCTGCTAACTTGTTTGCCGTGGGGTTGTTCCTCAGATTTGAGGACGGGTAAGTCATGAAACGTTGGGCACTACTGTTCCTTTTTGCCACAAGCGCACCTCTTGCCATGACGGGTGTTCCGGCTGTGAACGCGCAGACAGCAGTTCCGATAAATTCATCCCCCCGCGAGGCAAGCCGTCCGATTTCCCTTATCGCTGATACGGTCAGTTTCGATCCCGCTACCGGCGTGCTGATTGCATCCGGCAATGTGCAGGTGTTTCGTGGCGCACAGGTGCTGGCAACGGACCGTCTGGTTTATGACCAGCGCAACCGCCATCTGTCAGTGCCGGGCCGGATGACACTGACAGATGGTGAGGATGTCATTACCCGCGCGGCCGGTGCCGAGCTGGATACGGATCTTGAAAACGGGTTGATCGAAGGGGCAGAGTTGCTGATCCAGCAGCAGTTGCAACTGGTCAGCGAGAGGATGCACCGGCAGGACGGGGCGTTCAAAGTGCTCGACAAGGTGGTCGCCACAAGCTGTCAGGTCTGTCTGAAAAATCCGGTCCCTTTCTGGAAAATCCGCTCCCGCCGCGTGATCCACGACGAAGAAGCCCGCCAGCTTTACTTTGAAAACGCAACGCTGGACGTAATCGGAATACCCGTGGCCTATGTGCCAAACCTGCGGGTGCCGGAACCGGGGGTAAATCGCGCCAAGGGGATGCTCGTCCCCAAATTTTCCAGTTCCAACACGCTCGGCTACGGTATCGAGATTCCCTATTACTGGCCGCTTGGGGAACATGCAGACCTGACCCTGACCACACAGGTCTATTCCAAGGGCGCCTTCCTGCTGAACCCCGAGTACCGCAGATATGTAAAACGCGGCTATTTCGAGATTGATTCCTATCTGACACTGGCCGACGATCTGGAAGATAACGACACCCGTTCCTCCCTGGCGGCGACCGGATTGTTTCAACTTCCCAACGAGATCGAGCTGGAATTCCAGCTTGATGTTGCTTCGGACAACGATTTTCGCGACGATTACGGCATCGGAGAAGAAGACGAGGACCGTCTGACATCCTTTGTCACCCTGCGCCGCACGCGAAAGGATTCCTTTGCCAGCGTCAGCGCATCCTACATCCAGAGCTTGCGCACCAACGAGATCGATCAGGAAATTCCGCTGGTCTTTCCCGAAATATACGGCCGCAAGACATGGCGCGATCCGTGGTTCGGTGGCAAGCTGGCCCTGACCGCACAATCCGTTACCCTGCTGCGCGAGGACGACAGCCGTTTCGCCCGCGCCGGACTGGTCGCGGAATGGAGCAATGACTGGTATCTGCGCAACGGGTTGATCGTTTCAGCCTATGCCGGTGCCGCTGCCAGTACCTACCTGACCGAGAATATCACCGGCTTTAATGATGGCACCGTGACCGAGACCATCCCCACCGCCGCCGTAGACCTGCGCTATCCCCTGTCCCGCCAGAACGGCGCCGTGACCCATGTGATCGAACCACGGGTGCAACTGGTCTGGTCCCCGAAAGACGCCCGCGTCAATCCGAACGAAGACAGTGTCCAGTTGAACTTTGAGGAAACCAACCTGTTTTCCTATAACCGGTTTCCCGGGTTTGACGATTCTGAACGGGGATTGCGCGCCAATGTGGGTGTTTCCTATACCCGTTACAATCCAGAAGGCTGGTCCTATGGCCTGACGCTCGGTCGGGTTTACCGTCTGGAAGATCTGAACCAGTTCGGCGCTGGTACAGGGCTTGACGGACGCCATTCCGATTACGTCAGCGCGATCACCCTGTCCTATCGGGACCAGTTCGATTTCAGCAATCGCACCCTGTTTGACAGTGACTTCAGCGTTTCCAAAAACGAAGCCACACTGGCGATGGATTTTGACCGGCTCTCGACCACGGCATCCTATATCTATCTGGAACAGGATGTGGTGGCCGGTGCTTCGGACCGCAGCCATGAAGCCTCTCTTGCGCTCAGCTACCGGCGGAACGACTATTGGACCTACGCGGGCGAGTGGCGGCAGAATCTGGAAACAGGCCACGCGACAAGCGGCGAATTCGGTGTGCGTTATGAAAACGAATGCGTCGCCGTGAACCTTTCGCTGTCGCTTGATTACGATAATGATGATGCGGTAAGCACAACGCGTGAGGTCGGCCTGACGGTTGAACTGGCCGGACTGGGCAATAAAAAGAGAAACACAAAATATGCACGCAGATGTGCGGCATTAAGCGGGTAGTTCAGGTGATAGATATGAAATCAGTGGCAATGGCTTTAATGGCAGGTCTGATGGCGGTTGCTTCCCCTGCATCCGCGCAAGGCAGCAACCCGTACGCGGTGGCCATCAGGGTAAATGACAGCGTTGTGACCAATTTCGAGATCAACCAGCGTGTCCTTTTGTTGCAAGCCTTCGGAACAACAGGCGATTTGCGAAAAACCGCCGAAGAGCAACTGATCGAGGACCGCCTGCGGTTGCAGGCGGCCAAACAGTTCGGGCTGAGCGTGACCGAAGATGAAATCGAAGCCGGTGTCGACGAATTTGCCGGACGCGCCAACTTGACGGGGGAACAGCTTTACCAGTTTGTGGCCCAAAGGGGTGCGGCGCGGGAAAGCATGCAGGATTTCGTGCGCGCCGGACTGCTGTGGCGCAATCTGGTGCAGGCCCGCTTTGCCGGACGTGCCAATGTAAGCGACAGTGAGATCGACACCACGTTGAACCTGATTGCGGTGCGCCCCTCCCAATCCATCCTGTTTTCGGAAATCCGTCTGCCCCTGAACCAGCAAACGGATGTGCAAACGCTGGAGCTTGCGGACAATCTGTCCAAATCCATCCGCAGCGAAGCTGCCTTTGCAGCAGCGGCCCGCCGCTACTCCCGCGCGCCCAGCCGTGCGCGCAGCGGCCGTCTGGACTGGCTGCCTGTGGCACAACTGCCCCCCGCACTCGCGGGTCAGATCATGGCCCTGCAACCCGGTGAAGTGACCGCACCCGTCACGCTCGGCGCCACAGTCGGCCTGTTCCAGTTACGGGGCGTTCGCAACGATCCTCCATCGGCCGATCAGGTGGTTTCTGTAAGCTATACGACGGTAGATATCCCCGGTGAACCCGGTTCGGAACGGCTGCTCGCAGAGGCGACAGATCTGATCAATGACGTTGACACCTGCAAGGACCTGCGGGCGCAATCCGAACGCTTTGCGGTGCCCGGGTACACCGATCACAGCCAGACGGTTGGATCGGTTCCCGACCACATCGCCGTAACACTGGCCGGACTCGACCGGCATGAAGCCAGCTATTACACCAATACAGCAGGCACACTTAGCGTTGTGATGCTTTGTGACCGGACCCGCGACCTGCCCGAAGGCACACGGGACAATATCCGCAACGGGCTGTTCAACCAGCGTGTCAGCGCATTGGGTCAGGGGTATCTGCAGGAACTGAAAGGCGATGCTGTCATCGTTTACCCATGACGCTTGCCCAGCCCCGCCCCATCGCACTGACGAGCGGAGACCCTGCCGGAGTCGGACCGGAAATCACCCGTGCAGCATGGTCTGCACTGAAGGACGAATTGTCCTTCTTTGTGATTGGCGACCCGCGTCATTTTCCCGGCTCTGTGGAAATTTCCGGCCCGTCCGAGGCCCGCTCCGCGATGGCCGAAGGCGTTCCCCTGCTGCCGCTGGAATTCACCGCCCCTGCGACCGCCGGTCAACCGGACCATGCAAATGCAGCGGGGGTTATTGCCTCTATCGAACAGGCGGTTGCCTTTGCCAGAGACGGCACCGCCAGCGCCGTGTGCACCAACCCGATCAGCAAACAGGTGCTGATCGAAGGGGCGGACTTTCCCCATCCGGGCCACACGGAATTTCTGGCCGAACTCGGCGGGGTGGAACGCTCTGTGATGATGCTCACCGCGCCGGAACTGTCGGTGGTGCCGGTGACAATCCACATCCCGCTGGAACAGGTTAAACAGGCTCTCACCGCTGAATTGCTGGAAGACACCATCCGCATCACCCGCGCCGCGCTGGTCCGTGATTTCGGGCTGGGTGCCCCGCGCATCGCCATTGCCGGACTGAACCCGCACGCAGGGGAAGGCGGCGTCATGGGGCGTGAGGAAATCACCCTGATCGAACCCGTCCTGCAAAAGCTGCGCGCCGAAGGGATGGAGATCACTGCCCCCCTGCCTGCGGATACCATGTTTCATCCGGCGGCCCGCGCGACCTATGATGTCGCGGTCTGCATGTACCACGATCAGGCGCTTATCCCGATCAAAACACTGAATTTTTCCGCAGGCGTGAATGTAACGCTCGGCCTGCCCTTCATCCGCACCTCCCCCGACCACGGCACAGCCTTTGGCATTGCCGGAAAGCAGGTTGCAGATGCCACTTCACTGATAGAGGCCCTGCGCCGTGCGCGCGATATGGCCAGAGCGAGGGCGCTTTATGACGCTGAGCATTGACGGTCTCCCCCCCCTGCGGGAGGTAATCAACACCCACGATCTGCGCGCGAAAAAATCGCTCGGCCAGAACTTTCTGCTGGACCTGAACCTGACGGCAAAAATCGCGCGGCAAGCGGGAAACCTGTCCACTTGCGATGTGCTGGAAGTCGGCCCGGGACCGGGCGGTCTGACCCGTGCGCTGTTGCTGGAAGGGGCACGCAATGTGGTGGCGATCGAGCAGGATCCCCGCTGCCTGCCCGCGCTGGCAGAGGTATCAGAGCATTACAACGGCAAGCTGACCGTGATCCAGGGCGATGCGCTGCAAATCAACCCGTGGGAGCATCTGACGGCCCCTGTGCGGATCGTATCGAACCTGCCCTACAATGTGGGCACAGAGCTGCTGACCCGCTGGCTGTCGCCGCCTGAATGGCCACCTTACTGGCAGTCCCTGACGCTGATGTTTCAGAAAGAAGTGGCCCAGCGGATTGTGGCGCCCCCCCGCAGCAAGGCCTATGGCCGCCTGTCCATTCTGGCCCAGTGGCGCACGGATGCAAAAATCGTGATGGAACTTCCCCCCGAGGCGTTCACACCGCCCCCGAAAGTAACCTCATCCGTCGTGCATCTGGAGCGTCTGGAAGAACCGCGCTACCCCGCCGATCCGGTCTGGCTGTCCCGCACAGTGGCCAAAGCCTTCGGTCAGCGCCGCAAGATGCTGCGCGCCAGCCTGAAGGGGCTGGCTCCGGATCTGGAAGACAGGATTATCGCTGCGGGAATCAAACCGACTCAACGGGCCGAAGAAATCGACCTCGCCGGTTTTTGCGCCCTCAGCGAACAGCTTCGGGCGCAGTAAAGCCTTATTCGGCGGCTTTGGTGTCTTCTGCTACAGCCGGTTCCGGCGTGGCGGCTGTGTCCGCAGATTCCGCAGCCGGTTTCGCCTTCGGCTTTGCCGGTGCCCGCTTGCGCGGAGCAGCTTTCTTCACAGGCTTGGCCGGTTTGCTTTCCGGTGTTTCAACCAGATTGCTGTCGTCATCCTGTCCGGGAAACAGATCGTCGCCTTGCGGAATGGAAGGCTGTTCGCCTGCGGGATCAACAGCTGCCGGTGCGGGTGCATTGTTCCCGCCACCATTGCCATTGGCGTTTTGCGCAGGTTTCTTTTCCTGCTGCGCATTATTCTGCTGGCCGTTGTTCTGCTGGTTCTGACCCTGATTTTGGCCCTGATTCTGGCCGCCACCCTGATTGTTGTTGTTATTATTGTTGTTTTGCTGGTTCTGACGCTGCGCTTCCTGCTGTTCGCGGCGTTGGTCCATTTCCTTTTGGGCCTCTCCCAGCAGGCGCACATAGTGTTCTGCGTGTTGCAGGAAATTCTCTGCTGCGACACGGTCACCGGACAATTGGGCATCGCGGGACAGGGTCTGATATTTTTCGATAATCTGCTGGGGCGTGCCGCGCACCTTACCGTCGGGGCCGGAACTGTCGAACACCCGATTAACCACATTCCCGAGATTGGAACGGTTGGAACGGTTTTTGTTGCGCGAGCGCGATTTGCTAGAAGATCTCATATGATCCGAGTACCTTTTTCGTCTTTGATTTTGAGCAGTCTTCGTAAAGACCTAAAGTCCAGATGCCTATTTGGATGCTAGGGGATGAGAACCGACCGGTTCCATCATCCGATAGGACAAAGTACAATGGCTAAGGTTCCTATGACAAGCGGAAATGCGGGGGAATCCGGCGCTTGAGCATTATTTTTGCCTTATTCGCCGGTTTTCGCCTAGGAAACGGTGACGATCCGGTCATGGCCCGCCAGATCTTTGTGAAGGTTAACCTCTGTAAAACCTGCATCCCTGAAAATCGCCACAACGTCAGGCCCCTGTTTGTAGCCGATTTCAAACAAAGCCCGCCCGTCGGGTGCCAGAAACTCCGCCAGACCTGTTGCCAGCGTTCGGTAGGCAGACAGGCCGTCCCCTCCGGGTGTCAGGGCCATGTGGGGTTCGTAATCCCGCACATCCGAAGACAGGTCATCCATTTCCGCCGCGGTGATATAGGGCGGATTGCTGACGATCAGATCGAAACGGCCTGAAACACCTTCAAACCAGTCGGCCTGCGCAAATCCGGCCTGATCCGCCAGCGCCAGCGCAGCGGCGTTTTCCCGTGCAACGGTCAGGGCTGCCTCGGACATATCCGTCCCCAATCCACGGGCTTCCGGATACTCCGCCAACAGCGACAGCAGGATGCACCCCGACCCCGTACCAAGATCCAGAATGCTCTGCGGCGGGGTTCCACGCAGGGCAATTTCTACCAGCGTTTCGGTTTCAGGGCGCGGATCAAGCACATCCGGCGTCACCTTGAATTCATGCTTCCAGAAGTCCCGTTTTCCAATGATATGGGACACAGGTTCAAAGGCGGCGCGACGCTTTATCATGTGTTCGAACTGGGACACCTGCGTCGGTGTGATGGTACGTGACAATTCCAGCGTCAGTCGGTCCGCCGGAACCCCCATCATATGGGCCATCAGGATACGGGCGTCGCGGCTCGCACCGTCGCCAATCGCGTCGCGCAACAGTTTCGTGCCACTGCGCAGGACCATAGATGCGGTCTGGATCATGGGTCCATCTCTGCCAGTCGGGCGGCCTGATCATCGGAAATCAGCGCGTCGATAATTTCGTCCAGATCGCCTTGCATCACCTGATCCAGCTTATAGAGCGTCAGATTGATCCGGTGGTCTGTCAGACGCCCCTGCGGGAAGTTATAGGTGCGAATCCGCTCTGACCGGTCCCCCGAACCGACCTGCCCCTTACGGCTCGCTGCCCGTTCGTCATCCGCCTGCTGGCGTTTGAGATCATAAAGCCGCGTGCGCAAGACCTGCATGGCGATCTCGCGGTTGCGATGCTGGGATTTCTCAGCACTGACCACCATGATGTTGGTGGGTATATGCACAATACGCACGGCGGAATCCGTGGTGTTCACATGCTGCCCGCCAGACCCTGACGCGCGCATGGTATCGATGCGGATGTCACTGGCGGGGATGTCGATATCCACCTCTTGCGCCTCGGGCAGAACGGCCACTGTCGCCGCCGACGTATGCACCCGCCCGCCGCTTTCAGTCACAGGCACCCGCTGCACACGGTGCACGCCGCTTTCAAACTTCAGACGGGCGAAGACCCCCTGCCCCTTGACGTTGATAACCGCCTCTTTCAGCCCGCCAAGTTCGGTGGCGCTTTCTTCCATCACCTCGAACTTCCAGCCTGCCCCTTCGGCATAGCGCTGGTACATGCGCAGCAGATCGCCTGCAAACAACGCGGCCTCATCCCCGCCTGTTCCCGCACGGATTTCCAGAATGGCAGAGCGTTCATCAGCTTCGTCCTTGGGAATAAGGCTAAGCTGCACGGCATGTTCAAGCGCGGGAAGACTGTCCTGAAGTGCCGGCAGTTCTTCGGCTGCAAGCTCGCGCATTTCAGGGTCCGCCATCATATCTTCGGCTTCTGCAATATCCTGCAAAAGCGTCTGGTATTGCTGGATCTTTTCGACCACAGGCCGCAGATCGGCGTATTCCTTTGACAGGGCTGCAAAATCATCGCTGGCGCTGCCTTCGGACATCTTGGCCTCCAGAAAGGCAAAGCGTTGTTTTATCTGTTCAAGTTTTTCAATCGGGATCATAAGCGTGAAATCACCCGCGTCAGGCCGCAGGTCAAGCAGTAAGTGACAAATCGGCGGAAAACCCGTATATTCAGGGCATGAGAACCGCCTGGATGACCGGTTTGCTCGTTTCGGCCCTCGGGTCGGCCGCACTTGCGCAGAATGCCGATGTGACATGGCCCGATTGTTATTGCACCGATAAAAACGGGGCCCGTGTCGAACTGGGCGAAGTCATCTGCCTGCGGGTCGACGGGCGGGATTTTCAGGCCCGCTGCGAAATGTCCCTGAACAATCCGATGTGGCGGGACACCGGACAGGGGTGCCTGTCATCCCGCAACAGCCTGCCGCAACTGTCCGAGCCAGTCCTTCATGCGGGCCTTGTTCACCCCTAGATCGGAGCGGCCAAAGCGCGAGCGTGAATAGACCAGAAGCGCGGATCTGTCCGTGCCAACCGGCGCAATGCGTACAGAGATATAATCCGGATATCCCATCAATTTGCTGCGCTGCACATAAGTGATCCAGAAGTCATTGTCTGCCTCGGCGAGAACGCTGACCCGTGGCTGCGCCATTGCAACCTTGTGAAACGCTCTGACGAGTTCTTCTGCCGGAACATCAAAGACTTCTGCTGCCGCATCCACACCGTCAGTATCCCCGCCATCGCGCATCAGAAACTGGTTCGGTTTGGCCGTCTTTTGAACGGTGGCCGGATCTTTGTGCCAAAGCGCCGGATCACTTGGCGCAAAGCGGAACCAGATCACGGCCGCAACGATCAAAGCAATCAGGAACCAGCCAAACATCACAACACCTTTTTTCAAGGGCCGCCTAAACGGCAACCTTGGCTACATCTTCGGATTCAATCTGCTCGGCCCGCTTTTCGACCTGCTCTACGATATGTTCGATCATCTGGTCGTTGGACATCTTATGGCTCTGCGCACCCGCCAGATAGACCATGCCCGAACCGGCACCGCCCCCTGTAAAGCCCACATCCGTCATAAGCGCCTCACCCGGACCGTTCACAACACAGCCGATGATCGAAAGGCTCATCGGGGTTTTGATATGTTCCAGCCTTTTTTCAAGAATTTCAACGGTCTTGATGACATCAAACCCCTGACGGGCACAGGACGGGCAGGAAATGATGTTCACCCCGCGATGGCGCAGACCCAGCGATTTGAGGATCTCGAAGCCGACTTTGACTTCTTCCACCGGATCGGCAGACAGGCTGACACGCAGGGTATCACCGATTCCCATCCACAAGAGGTTGCCCAGTCCGATGGCGGATTTGATCGTGCCGGATGTCAGCCCGCCCGCTTCGGTTATTCCCAGATGGATGGGGGCATCCGTTGCTTCGGCCAACCCCTGATAGGCGGCAGCCGCCATAAACACATCAGAGGCTTTCACACTGATCTTGTATTCGCGGAAATTGTTGTCATCCAGAATACGCATGTGATCGAGACCGCTCTCGATCATCGCGTCGGGACAGGGTTCTCCGTATTTGTCGAGCAGGTGTTTTTCAAGCGAACCGGCATTCACACCGATGCGGATGGAGCACCCGTGATCCCGCGCAGCACTCACGACCTCGCGCACCCGTTCGGGGCTGCCGATGTTACCCGGATTGATCCGCAGACAGGCCGCACCTGCCTCCGCCGCCTCGATCGCGCGTTTATAGTGGAAATGGATATCCGCCACCAAGGGAACAGGACTTTCCCGCACGATTTCATGCATGGCCTTGGTGCTTGCCTCATCCGGACAGGACACACGGACGATATCCGCCCCTGCTTCGGCACAGGCCTGGACCTGTTTAATCGTGGCTGCAACATCATGGGTCAGCGTATTGGTCATGGTTTGCACCGAAATCGGCGCATCGCCCCCCACAGGCACAGAACCTACATGGATCTGGCGGGATTTACGGCGGTAAATATTGCGCCACGGGCGCACGGCATTCAGGGACATAGGATTTCCTGACGAGTATTCGGTTTCTACTGCATATAGGGTGTTTTACATGCAGCGACGAGTGCTGCAATGCCGCAGATCAGTTTGACCCGCTTGCGTCGGCCACAGGGTTCATCCCGTTCAAAGGCGGTGCCAGTGGTGTGGTGAACAAATCCGTGGCCAGCGCCATCGTTTCCGTCACATTATCCTTGCCCAGCGCTACATCGCGCACCACCCCGCCACGATTTCCGACCGGCCCGTAGGTATTGTCCCCGACCATCACGAAAACCGCACCGGCATTGCCGGCCCGCAGCTTGGCACCGTCCACATCGCCCGGGATGCGGTAGCGTTCCCCTGCGTCGAGGATTTTTTCGAACAGAACAGACCCGTCATCAAAATAGACGCGAATCCATGCCGGTTTCAGCGCAACCACATCCACGGGCGGCGGGCCTTCGGCGACAACGCGCGGCGCGGCTTCTTCCACCTGCTCCACAACGGGGGGGTGCACATCGCGGGTTTGCAGATCCGCATAAGCCCCGAGACTGCCCGCATTGAAAGAGGAAATCGGCGCATCCCGCGCCACCATTTGCGGCACTTCCAGTTCGGTCGGGCGGTAAAGCTGATCCAGATTGGATGTCTGGAAATCCGAAGTCGGGTTCAGAGCAACGACATTATCCCGTTGGGACGTAGGTTCGATCGGCAGGGTCGCCACTTCGGAGGTGACCCCCGGCGTCTGGTTGACCGGCACGAACTGAACGCGCTGCACTTCCTGCAGGACCGCCCAACTGCCATAGCCAAGCCCGCCGACCAGCAACGCCAGCACCAGAACGGAACCAAGTGCGGAAGGAGAAATATTGCTTAGAAAACCGGCAGACGGCGGGGTCATCGGGATACGGGGCCGCGCAATCGGGTCTGCTGTTGCAGGGCGCACCGGCGTATGCAGCAGGGCAGCGGATTTATTGGCCAGCGAATTGGGTTTCAGTTCGGAGTGCACCCCGTTGAAGCCGCTTTCTTCGCAGAATCTGACGAAACATTCGTCAGGGTCCATTTCCAGATACCGCGCATAGGACCGCACATAACCGGCGATAAATCCCTGCGTCTGAAACACCGAAGGATCGCAGTTTTCGATTGCCGAAATATAAGTGGCTTTGATCCGCAGATCCCGTTGGACATCCAGCAGGGATTTGCCGAGCGTGGCTCGCTCTCCGCGCATTTGGTCGCCGAGTGTTACCTCGAACGTGTCAAAGCCGCGTGGCTGTTGTTTCCCAAAGCCCTTGTCCATCCAACCTGCCTGACCCCTTGCGTCCGGATACGTGTTTTGCGGTTGCCCCCGCTTCGGACGATTCGTTCGTCCGTTGTTATATTGCATCTCTACCACAGGATACGATTTTTGTGCACCCCCGCGCACAAAAATTGTTGCATTTTGCGAGGTGGCGAAAAACCGCTCAACAACGCTCAGATTTTGGGCAGCCCGAAGCTTATCCGACCATATCCATACGGTTCAGCGCACATTGGCCCCAAAGCCCGTCGAGCGCCGCAACCAGAGCGTTGATCATAGCATCGGTATGGACCGGCGACGGTGTAAACCGCAAACGCTCGGTGCCGCGGGGAACCGTCGGAAAATTGATGGGCTGGACGTAAATACCGTGGTTTTCCAAAAGCATATCCGACAGCATCTTGCATTTCACCGGATTTCCCACATGGACCGGCACAATATGACTGCCCTGATCGTCAAGCGGCAGGTTCAAAGCACGCAGGCGGGATTTCAGCAAGGCCGCCTTCTTCTGGTGAAGGATACGCAAGGCATTGTCCGTCTTGAGGTGTTTGACCGAAGCCGCCGCGGCGGCAGCAACCGCAGGTGGCAGCGAGGTAGTAAAAATGAAGCCTGGCGCATAGGAACGCACAGCATCGGCCAGCCGGTCGGAGGTTGCAATATACCCCCCCATGACGCCGTATGCTTTAGCCAGCGTTCCATTGATAATATCGATCCGGCCAGCAAGATTATCCCGTTCCGTGATGCCGCCGCCGCGCGGTCCGTAAAGCCCGACGGCGTGCACTTCGTCGATATAGGTCAGCGCGTTGAATTCATCCGCAAGATCGCAAATTTCTTCGATGGGCGCGAAATCCCCGTCCATGGAATAAAGCGATTCAAATGCGATCAGTTTCGGCGTGTCCGCGGGCAGTTTTTCCAGCAGGCTGCGCAGGTGGTTCACATCGTTATGGGCGAAAACGTGCTTTTCCCCGAAACCGTGACGGATGCCTTCGATCATGGAAGCGTGGTTCAGTTCGTCCGACAGGATCACCAGACCGGGAAACAGTTTGGGCAGAACCGAAAGCGTTGCCTCGTTTGCGTTATAAGCAGACGTGAACAGAACCGCCCGTTCTTTATTGTGCAGATCCGCAAGCTCTGCCTCCAACTCGTGGTGATAGGCCGTATTGCCAGAGATATTGCGGGTGCCCCCCGAACCGGCGCCGGCTTCGTCTGCGGCTGCTTTCAGCGCATCCAGAACCACCGGATGCTGACCCATCCCAAGGTAGTCATTGCCACACCAAACGGTAATTTCCGCTTCGCTGCCATCAGGTTTTGACCAGATCGCACGGGGAAACTGTTGATTCATCCGGCGGATATTCTGGAACACACGATACCGGCCCTCATCATGCAGGCGGTTCAAAGCGT
>JAAEZA010000046.1 GCA_018223125.1 Paracoccaceae bacterium
TCCATTGTCAGACTGCGCGCGATCGCGACCCGTTGTTGCTGCCCCCCCGAAAGCTGTGCGGGGCGTTTGTTTGCCTGTTCGGGAATGCGCACCCGTTCAAGATAGTGCATTGCCCGATCGGTGGCTTCTGCGCGGGACAGGCCGCGGGCTTTCATCGGGCCAAGGATCAGATTGTCCAGCACGCTGAGATGGGGGAACAGATTGAATTGCTGGAATACCATACCCACTTCGGAACGGATGGTGGCGATCGCGGCTTTGTCGTTGGTCAACTCTACGCCGTCCACGCGAATAATGCCGCTTTGATGTTCTTCAAGCCGGTTGATGCAGCGCACGACGGTGGATTTGCCGGAACCCGACGGCCCGCAAATCACCACGCGCTCTCCGGTTTTGACGGTCAGATTGATGTCTTTAAGCACATGAAAATCACCGAACCATTTGTTCACACCGATCATCTCGATCTTGTTTTCAGCCATCATCCCTCGTCATTCCCTGATTGCGGGCTACTTCCCCGAGGGGACGAATTTGCTTGAGTTTAACGGGGGATTATTCCCTTATTCAACGATGAAACGCAGCCCGTCACGAAATGGTGCGGGAATGACATAGGGAAATTAATGATGAAATTCTGGAAAATCGGGGTCACCGCCGCCGTTCTAAGCCTTGGTGCGGCCTTTGGGGCGTCGGCACAATCCGCGTTGAACGAAATACTGGATAGCGGCACTTTGAAGGTTGGTACAACGGGCGACTGGAACCCGATGACGCTGAAAGATCCGGCGACAAACAGCTATAAGGGATATGATATTGATATCATGACCGAGCTGGCAAAGGATCTGGGGGTTGAGGTTGAATTTGTCCCGACAGACTGGAAAACGCTGGTGAACGGAGTGGTCGCGGGCAAATACCACCTGACGGGCTCAGCTTCTATTTCTGCGGCGCGCATGAAGGTTGCCGGTTTTTCCGACAGCTATATCGCGGTGGAGATCGTCCCCTTTACCACCAAGGACAAGGCAGATCGGTTCGACGGTAACGACAGTATCAACAAGGCGGATGTAAAGGTTGCAACCACCCTTGGTACATCGTTTGAAAAGATGGTGCGTGACTGGTATCCGGACGCAGACATCAAGGTTGTTGAAGCCCCTGCGCGGGGTTTTCAGGAAGTTATCGCAGGTCGCGCGGATGTGTTCATCACTTCAAACATCGAAGGGTCTACGCTGGAGGCCAAGTTTCCGGTGACACGGGTCAAGAATGTGGATGCCCCGTCGAGCACGCCGATTGCAATGATCATGCCGCAAGCGGATCAGGTCTGGATCAACTATGTGAACAACTGGATCGAATTGAAAAAAGGCGAAGGCTTTTTTGAAGCAACTCGGGAAAAATGGGGTCTTTAACCCCCTCCCGTCAAAGACATGGGGAAGGGTTGCCATCTGGCAGCCCTTTTTCGTTGCGGTTTATTAGTTGACAGACTCAGGGGTTGGGTTGTTTATTAGTGTACAAACGAATAACCGCCGAGAGGTGCTGCCTTATGTACTTCCAACCGAAGACTCTGGAACAGGCTGTGCAGGATGCGCAGACGCAAGGCTTGCGTATTCTGGCGGGGGGCACGGATTTTTACCCGATGAACGGCGATCGCCTTCCCGAAGGCCCTATACTGGACGTGACGCGGATTAAGGGGATGACCGGCGTCACCCGAACGTCGGACGGGTGGCGCATCGGCGGTGCGACCTGCTGGAGCGATATTCTGAAAGCGGACCTTCCGAAGGCGTTTGACGGTTTGAAAGCCGCGGCCAGAGAGGTCGGCTCGATCCAGATACAGAATGTCGGAACAATCGCGGGGAACCTGTGTAATGCGTCTCCGGCGGCGGATAGTGTTCCTCCGCTGCTTACACTCGGTGCCAAAGTGGAATTGACCTCTGCTTTTGGCAAGCGTCTGTTAAATCTGGAAGATTTTATTCTCGGCGTGCGAAAAACTGCCCTGCGATCCGGTGAAATACTGACTGCCGTTCACATTGCCGATGCTGGGCAGGCGCGCAGTGTTTTCAGCAAGCTGGGCAGTCGTAAATATCTGGTCATTTCCATTGCGATGGTCGCTGTGCTCATTGAAATTCAAGATGGTGCAATCGCCCGGGCGCGGGTGGCGGTGGGGGCGTGTTCTCCGGTGGCACAGCGCCTGCGGGACTTGGAAGCAGATTTAAGAGGACGCAGACAGGTTGCAGGCGTGGTTACGCCAGCCCACCTCTCTGCGCTGTCCCCGATTGATGATGTGCGCGGGTCAGCAGACTACCGTCTGGAGGTCGTTGCGCCGATGATAGAGGAAGCCCTCGAAAGATGTCTGGAGAGCACATGAAAGATGCTGCCCCCGAAGGGATCGCCTTTACCCTGAACAACAAACCTGTGCAGGCCGGTGCGGCGGCGGGGGAACGGCTGTCTGCAACCTTGCGCGAAACCCTTGGTGCGCGGGATGTGAAAATCGGGTGTAACGCAGGGGATTGCGGTGCCTGTACCGTTCTGGTGGACGGCGCGCCGGTGTGCGCCTGTCTGATGTCAACGGCGCAGGTGGAAGGGCGCCACGTGGAAACCCTGTCCGGTCTGGTGCAAAACGATAAGGACACTCGCGCACTGGCAGAGGCTTTTCAAAATCACGGCGCCGCCCAATGCGGCATTTGTACTCCGGGAATGATGGTCTCTGCGACGGCTTATTTGCGCAATAAAAACAGCAGTGTGGAAGACGCGCTCGGCGGTGTTTTGTGCCGCTGCACCGGCTATCGCAAGATCCTTGACGCCGTAGCAGAGACCGCAAACGGCGGGGCGGGGCCGCTGCCTGTATCCGGTGGTATGGGAACATCAATCCGGCGGCTTGACGGTGTGGCAAAAGTGGAAGGACGCGAGGCTTTCGGGGACGATGTAGCACCCGCCGCTACGCCGGTGGTAAAGGTGATCCGCTCTCCCTATCCTCGGGCGCGTTTCGAATTCGGTGATCTCGAAGGGTTCTGCACCCATACAGGGGGTGTGCTGGCCGTGCTCAGCGCGAAAGACATTAAAGGACGCAACTGTTTTGGCGTGATCCCGCCTTTTGCGGACCAGCCTGTGTTTGCCGTAGCTGAAACCCGTTTTCGCGGTGAAGCCGTGGCCGCCGTGGTTGGCACGCCGGAGTTGATGGCGCGGTTCGATCCGGCAGATTTTCCCGTCACATGGCAGGAACTGCCCGCCGTGATGGATTGCGACACCGCAATGGCCGCGGATGCGCCGCAGATTCATTCAGGGCGCAGTGGCAATGTCATGACCGGCGGTTTCGTGCAGTGCGGCGATGCGGATCGTGCTTTAAACGGGGCAGCGCAGCGCGTGTCTGGCCGCTTCAGCACAGGGTTTGTGGAACATGCCTATATCGAACCGGAAGCAGGTTACGCCACAGTGACAGACGGGCGGGTGGAAATCCACGGCTGCACCCAAGCGCCGGTTATGGATCTGGATTCTATGGAGGAAATTCTTGGAATTGATCGTGACAGGATCAGGATTGTTCCCACGGCTGTGGGCGGCGGGTTCGGCTCCAAGCTGGATATTTCCATGCAGCCCTATCTTGCGCTGGCCGCGTTGAAAATCAACGGTCCGGTGCGTATGGCCTATTCCCGCGCGGAATCCATGCAATCTACCACGAAACGTCATCCAGCCGACATCGAACTCACTATCGGTGCGGATGAAACGGGGCGGGTGCAGGGGTTCCGCTTTGACGGTCTGTTCAATACGGGTGCTTATGCAAGCTGGGGGCCGACGGTTGCCAACCGCGTGCCGGTCCATGCCTCCGGTCCCTATCGCATTTCCGATTACCGCGCGGAGGCAAAGGGTATTCACACCCATTGCCCGCCATCGGGTGCCTTTCGCGGCTTTGGCGTGCCACAGGCGGCCATTGCGCAGGAGGTTCTGTTCGACGAACTCGCTGCCAAACTGGACATGGACCCGCTGGAATTCCGCGAGCTGAACGCGCTGGAAAACGGTGCGCCAACGGTCTGCGGGCAGGTGTTTAAACAGGGGGTCGGAATCAAGGCCTGTTTTAAAGCGCTGCGCGAACCTTGGGCCAAAGCCAAGGAAGAAGCGGCGGCGTTCAATGCAAAGGGCGGGCCCTTACGCCGCGGCGTCGGGATCGCGGCGGGCTGGTACGGTTGCGGGAATACCTCTCTGCCGAACCCTTCGACGATCAAATCTGGCGTGCGCAGCGACGGCACGATCGTGTTGCATCAGGGGGCGATGGACATCGGGCAGGGTGCAAATACCGTTATTTCCCAAATATTTGCCGAAGCGCTCGGCTGTGATGTGAAACACTTGCACCTGATCGGTGCAGACACGGATGTAACACCGGATGCAGGTAAAACCAGTGCTTCTAGACAGACGTTCGTGTCCGGAAATGCGGCGCGCCTCTCCGGTCTGGCGCTTCGCGCGGAAATCCTGCGCCGGTGCAATGTGGACAGCGCAGCGGCGATAATTGAACCGGCTGAAGGGGCGCTGGTCGTTCGGGACGGGTCAGCGCGGCATGAAGTGTCCCTTGGCGGTCTGGGAAGCGACGCGGATGGCTACGTCCTGCGGGCCGAAGAAACCTATGATCCACCGACCAAACCGCTTGATAAAGACGGGCAGGGCGTGCCTTACGCGCAATTCGGCTATGCGGCCCATCTGGCAGTTGTGGATGTGGACATGCGCTATGGCACGGTGCGTCCGGTGCGGTTTGTCGCGGCCCATGATGTGGGCCACGCGGTGAACCCGATGCTGGTGGAAGGGCAGGTCCACGGCGGAATAGCGCAAGGGTTGGGCATGGCGCTAATGGAGGAGTTTATTCCCGGGCGCACCGAAAACCTGCACGACTATCTGATCCCGACAATCGGGGATATTCCGCCGATTGAGACCCTGATTATCGAAGAACCGGATGCCCACGGTCCATACGGGGCCAAGGGGCTGGGGGAGCATGTGTTAATCCCGACCGCACCTGCCTTGATCAACGCAATTAATCGCGCGGCAGGGGTGCAATTACGGCAGGTTCCGGTTACGCCCTCCCGTCTGAAAGCCGCAATGAAGGAGGCGTGTCATGACTGAACGGGCTGCTGTTGAGAAGATCCGCTGTGATGCCTGTCCGGTGTTGTGCTATATTGCCGAAGGCCGTTCCGGTGCCTGTGACCGTTATGCAAATCATGACGGCGAACTGGTGCGGCTGGACCCTCTGACGGTGATCGAAAATGGTGGTCCTGCTGTGCCCTTCCTGCAAGGGGCCGAATGGGACGGAGACATTGTGCAAGGCGCGCGCCCCTTCGTGACGGCCATTGGTGCGGGCACCACTTATCCTGATTACAAGCCTGCGCCGTTTATCGTCTCGGCGGAAACGCGGGGCGTGGATATGGTGACGGTCGTGACCGAGGGCATCTTCAGCTATTGCGGTGTAAAGGTTAAAATCGACACGGACCGCCATATCGGAGAGGAACGTGCCATCGTACGCGTCGACGGAGAAGCCATCGGCCATGTGATGACCAGCGAATATGGCAGCAAGATGTTGTCCCTTGGCGGGGTCGATCACCTGACGGGCGGATCGAAAAAGGAAGGCCGTGTCACTTGCGATGCTTTGTTGGCTTTGTGCAACTGTGAGCCGGTCGAGATGGAAATCGACGGTGGATCTGTCGTGATTGTGCAGGCTGGAAAGGCGCCGGTCATCAACGGCGATCAGGAAAGACTGATGCGGGTGGGCTGTGGTTCCGCCGCAATCGGCATGTTTGCCGCCCAGTGGAAGGGGCATGCGGACGAGGTGATTGTGGTGGACGATCATATTACCGGAGTGCTGTCCGAACATCAGGCCGGCGTTCTGCTGGACATCCCCCCGAGCGGTATCCGCGTGGTCGGTCGCCGCTCTACTCCGGGGCGGTATTTTCAGGTGGCCGAACCGGGGACGGGGTGGGGTGGCACCGATATTTCCGATCCCTTGAAGGTGATCAAAAACGTAAATCCCAAAGTGGCATGGCCCGGATTGCGGTTGTTCATGATCTCGACGACTGGCGAACAATGGGCCTATTTCGAGCTGGACGAGGATCTTGTGCCCCAACCTGCGGAAGCACCCGCCGCGCTGCGGGCCAGTGCAGAACGGGTGGCCGAGAATTGCGAACCTTCAGTCTGTTCGGTGCTGTTCATGGGCGGCGCAGGGGGATCCCTGCGGGCGGGAGTGACTGAAAATCCGGTAAAGCTGACCCGATCCGTGCGCGATACACTGACGCAAGTGACGATTGGCGGGGCAGAAGCCTATCTCTGGCCCGGCGGCGGGATTACCGTGATGGCAGATGTAACGCAGATGCCTTCCAATGCCTTCGGATATGTGCCGACACCGGCATTGGTCGCGCCGATCGAATTTACCATGCGCCGCAGCGATTATATCGCCTTGGGTGGCTATGAGGCGGAAATCCGCAAGGTTGACGATGTGCTCAACGGCAACGAGCGCCGTATCGGTGGCGCAGAGGCGGCAGAATGATCGCAGCGCGGATTTCAGCAGACCGGTTGCATTTGCAACACGGGCCGATCGACCTGATCATCGGCGCGGATGGCAACCGTGAAGCCGCTTTCGCCGCTGCCGGGGCCCGTTTTGCCACGGTCCTTGAAGAACTTGTTTTGGAACTCCCCCTGTTGCGCAGGCCGATGCCGGTGGCGCCGCGCGGGCATGTGGCACAACGTATGGCGCAGGCCGCAGCAGGGTATCGGGATTTTGTCACGCCCATGGCTGCGGTGGCGGGGGCTGTTGCTGATGAAGTTCTTGCCGCGATCCGCACGCAAGCACGTCCCGAACGGGCATATGTAAACAACGGCGGTGACATCGCGGTGTTTCTGGCCAAGGGGCATAGGTTTGACGTGGGTATTACCGGTCTGGATGCAACGGCGCTGGGCACGGTGACACTGCACAGCGGTGACGGAATTGGCGGAATTGCCACCAGCGGGCAGGGCGGGCGCAGCCTGTCGCTGGGCATCGCGCAAAGCGTGACGGTTCTGGCAGACTGCGCGGCGGTCGCGGATGCTGCCGCGACTCTGATTGCCAACAGGGTTGATTTGCCGGACCATCCCGCTATCACGCGGGAGAGCGCAGACCGTCTGGACCCTGACAGCGATCTGGGCGACCGGATGGTTGTGACGGGATGCGGCTCCTTGGGGGTAAGGGATAAAAGGCGCGCCTTGGAATATGGCGCGCACTTTGCGCAGGAATTGCAGGCGCAGGGACGGATAAAAGCGGCTTACCTGCTGTTGCAGGGGGAAAGCCGTGTGATCGGCAGAGAGGAACTGGCACATGCCTGACGTAGTGGTTCGCAAGATTATGACAACGATGGAGGAGATCCATCACGAATTCGGCCCCGAACCGGAGGTGCCCCTGCGCCGTGTCGCGGCTGTAGCGGTGATCAAAAACCCGTTTGCGGGCAAATACGTTGCTGATATTGCAGGATTTATGGAGGATCTGAAGCCCTTGGGGCTGGAGATGGCGCAAAAGGCGCTGGCGCTTTTGGGTGGGGATGCTTCGGCTGTAGAGGGCTATGGAAAGGGCTCTATCGTGGGGACCGCCGGAGAGTTGGAACACGGCGCGCTCTGGCATGCGCCGGGGGGCTATGCCATGCGCGAACTGCTCGGGGATGCGGCGGCGATTGTGCCTTCGACGAAAAAGGTCGGCGCTGCGGGAACGCGGCTTGATGTGCCGATCACCCATATCAACGCTTCCTACGTGCGCAGCCATTTTGACGCGATGGAAATCGGTATGAATGACGCGCCCCGCGCTGATGAACTGGCCTTTATACTGGTGATGAGCACGGGTGCGCGCATTCATGCGCGGGTTGGTGGTCTGGCCGCAGACGAGATTAAAGGGAAGGACGGGTTGAGATGAGCGCGAAAATCAGGAAAACCGCTGTTTGGGTGGAAGAAACCCATCTGGAAATGGGCCGCGAGATTTCGCCCCCGACCCGCAAGGCTGTCGCCGTGGCCGTGATCGAAAATCCCTTCGCAGGCCAGTATACCGAAGACCTTACGCCGCTGATGGACATCGGCGCGGAACTGGGCGGAATGCTCGGGGAGCGCTGCGTTCAGGCGCTGGGGATCACACCGGAGCAGGCGGAAAGCTATGGCAAATCCGCGATGGTGGGCGAAAACGGTGAACTGGAACACGCCGCTGCGATCCTGCATCCCAAACTGGGTGCACCGCTGCGCAAAGCAGTTGAGAAAGGGGCAGCCCTGGTGCCTTCGTCGAAAAAAATGGGGGGGCCGGGGCAGGATCTTGACGTGCCGCTGGGCCATAAGGACGCGGCTTACGTGCGCAGCCATTTCGACGGGGTCGAGGTGCGGATGAGTGATGCGCCCCGCGCCAATGAAATCCTTGTGGCTGTGGCGGTGACGGACAGCGGACGCCCGTTGCCCCGTGTTGGCGGGCTGACCCACGAACAGGCCGAAGGCAAGGACGGGTTGCGCTGAATGGCGTATCGTCTGGACGAACAGATCGGCTATATCCTGCGGCTGGCAAACCAGCGGCACGGGCTGATTTTTAACAAACATTCCGAACTGGGGCTGACGCCGACCCAATTTGCTGCCCTTGTGCGGATCGGGGAAATGGGGGCCTGTTCGCAGAACCTGCTGGGGCGGCGTACGGCCATGGATGTGGCCACGATCAAGGGCGTTGTGACACGGTTGAAAGCCAAAGGGTTCATCCAACTCAACCCTGATCCGGGCGACAAAAGGCGTACGGTTGTGTCGCTCAGCGCAAAGGGGCAGGATGTGATAGACCAGCTTCACGCCTTTGGTGAAAAGGTAACAGAGGAAACTCTGGCGCCCCTGAGCGCGCCGGAACGCAAGGTTTTTCTGGACATGTTGAAGCGTCTGACGTGATCTGGACGGGGAGGGGCTGCAACCGGACCGGTTGTATGCCCGCTAGTCGGGAGGACGTCATGACACCGGGTCGTGCATATCTGAGTACAGAAGAAATCCGCAGCTTTAACGGCCGTTCCGATCTTTGGGGCGCGTGGCTGGTGCTGCATTGCTGGGGCGTTATTGCACTGGCGCTGGCGCTGTTTACGCTCTGGCCCAATGTGCTGACCTTTGTGCTGGCGGTGATGCTTATCGGCTCGCGCCAGTTGGGGCTGGCGATCCTGATGCATGAAGCGGCCCATGTGGCCCTGTTCAGGACGCGGAAATATAACGAATTTGCGGGGGAGTGGCTGTGCGGACGGCCAATCCTTGCGGATATGTTCGAATACCGCCGCTATCATCTGAAGCACCACCAGCACACCCAGACCGAAAAAGATCCGGACCTGAAGCTGTCCCGTGCCTTTCCAACCACCAGAGCCAGCCTGCGGCGCAAGTTGTTACGCGATATCACGGGGCAGACCGGATTTCGCCAGCGCAGCCAGCAGATCATGATGGCTTTCAAACTGGCAGGCGAAGCAGAGGGCATGTCCCGTCAGGATCTCGCACAGGCGTTTTCGGGGCCGGTGCTGGGCCGTGCGGTGATCGCCAATGGGGTGATTTTTGCGGTGATGTGGGTGGTTGGCGCGTGGTGGTGGTGGTTTGCCTTCTGGGCGCTGCCGTTGCTGACGTGGTTTCAACTGGTGCTGCGGGTGCGCAATATTGCCGAACATGGCGTGGTGGAGTTTTCAGACGATCCCCTGCGCAATGTGCGCACCACCAGGGCGGGGCCGCTGATGCGGCTGTTTCTGGCGCCCTACTGGGTGAATTACCATCTGGAGCATCATCTGATCATGCATGTCCCCTGTCGCCACCTGCCGCGGCTGCACCGGCTGATGCTGGACAAGGGCTATGGCGATAAAATGCGGATCGGACGGAATTACTGGGATGTGCTGAAGCTGGCCGCGTCCCGTCCGGCAGGGGGATAGGCTGGCAGGTTGCTGGCTGGCGCGATTTCTTAACAGAGGGTTAATTATGACCCTGCAAATATGAAGCGTCTTACAAGACGCGTCATAAATGAAGCGTCATAAATGAAGCTTCATACAAGACGCTTCATTATTGCAGGGTGATCGTGCGGTCGGGGGCGTCCGCGTCCCCCACCGCACGGAGCTTTAGCTTACAACTTCTGGCAACCTGTTCGCGGGCGGCGTGTTGCGGGACCGTCCCGAAGTCACCTTTCCGTCAATGATCGTCATCCCGACACCGGGCAGATTGCCCAGTTCGATGCTTTCCAGAATATGCTTGCCCGGTGCGTGTTGCGCCTGATCCATCAGCACGAAATCCGCAGCCTTGCCCACTTCGATCAGGCCGGTGTCCAGCTCCCGCCGCCGCCCCGTGTTGCCATTGGCAAAACAGAAGGCGGTTTCGGCCTTCACATTCCCGAGCGAGGACAGCATTGCCACCATCCGCATGATACCAAGGGGCTGCACGCCGGAACCTGCGGGACCGTCCGTGCCAAGGATCACCTGATCCAGCTTGCCCAACTCCCGCGCGGTGTTCAGCGTCAGCAGCGCCGCCCGTTCATTGCCGTTATGTACGATCTCCAGTGCGGCGGTGCAGTTTTCACACAGGCAAACGATCTGATCGTCAGGCAGGGCAGAATGGCCGCCGTTGATATGGCCGACAACATCCGTGCCGGTTTCCAGCACCATATCGGCATCGATCAGACCGGAACCCGGAATGGACGGCCCGCCGGTGTGGATCGTGGACTGTATCCCGTATTTGCGCGCCCAACTCACCATCTGCTGCGCGGTCTTGCCATCCTTCACCGTGCCAAGCCCCACTTCGCCCAGCAGTTTGACACCCGCACTGGCCAGTTCCTTGAAGTCCTCTTCCACCATACCGTGTTCGATCACCGGCGCACCGGCGTGGACCTTCATGCCTGACGGGCGGAAATTTTCGTACCAGCGCTGGGCGGCGATCGCCATGGCCTTCAGCCCGATCACATCTTTGGGACGCCCCGGCATATGCACTTCGCCCGCCGAAATCAGCGTGGTCACACCGCCGTGCAGGGTGCTGTCGATCCAGTGCAACTGCTGCTGGCGCGGTGTGTAATCCCCGACGACGGGGTGGATATGGCTGTCAATCAAACCGGGGGCGAGCGTGACACCATTGGCATCCACCATCGTATCGGCCTGATCTATGTCCATGTCCGCACCGCGGCCGATTTCGCTGATCTTGCCGTCAATGGCGATGATGCAATCCGCGTCCAGAATCGGCTCTTCAATCCGGCCGGAGAGCATTAATCCGATGTTCTTGATCACTGTCTTTTCCATGGGCTCTCTCCTCTATACGCCTAGGTAATGGTGCAGTTTTTCGGGGTTTTCGCGCAGCGCACCCGTGTCTGTCGTCTCCAGCGAACGGCCGTTTTCGACAAATACCACCTGATCGGCAATGTTCAGAACCGCATCAATGCGCTGTTCCACCAGAACCACCGCCAGATTGCGGGATTTCATTTGTAAAACCACGTCGCGGATCAGGTCGATCATAGAAGGTTGCAGCCCTTCGGTCGGTTCGTCCAGCAGCAGGACTTTGGGGCGCAAACACAGCGCGCGGCCCATGGCCAGCATCTGCTGTTCGCCGCCCGAAAGCGTATCGGCCTGTTGCTTCAACCGCTCGCGCAGGCGGGGGAACAGGTCCAGAACTTCTTCGCGGGTGGCGGCTTTGTCCTTGGTGTGGAGCAACCCCACCTCCAGATTTTGCGCCACGGTCAGTTCGGAAAACAGCCGCCGCCCTTGGGGAACATAGGCAATACCGGATTTTGGCACGTCATGGGGCGGCAGGTCGGACAGGTTGACACCGTCCAGCGCCACCGAACCGCCCGAAAGCGGCAACATGCCCATGATCGCCTTTAACGTGGTGGTTTTTCCCGCGCCATTGCGGCCCATGATGCAGGTGATCTCGCCCTCCTTGGCGGTCAGGGAAACATCAAACAGCACCTGCACACGGCCATAGCCCGACTGGATATGTGAAAGCTCAAGCATGTCCGCTCCCCAGATAGGCTTCTTGTACGGCGGCATTGGCACGGATTTCCTGCGGGGTGCCATTGGCCAGAACCATGCCCTGATCCAGCACGGTGATATATTCCGCCACCTCCATCACCACATTCATATTGTGTTCGATCAACAGGATCGTGGTTTCCGCATCCAGCGTTTTGATCAGCGTGTTAAACTCTTCCACCTCGGATTCCGCCAGCCCCTGGGTGGGTTCATCGAGAATAAACAGGCGCGGTTCCTGCGCCAGCCCCATGCCGATCTCCAGAATGCGCTGGTGACCGTAGGACAGATCGCCGGCCATCTGGTCCGCACGCTCGCTGATGTTCAGACGGCTGAGAACTTCATCCGTTTTGTCCTGCACTGCCGCCTTGTTCCGGCCCAGCCTGCGCCGTGCGGCCAGTGCAACATTCTCGCGCACCGGAAGCCCCGGAAACACCGAGGTGATCTGGAAGGTATAGGCCATGCCCCGCTCGATCCGCTTGTGGGCGGGAAGGGCTGTTACGTCTTGCCCGTCAAACGTCACAGTCCCACGGGTGGCCGGAATGCGCCCGCAGATCATGCCGACGAAGGTGGATTTCCCCGCCCCGTTCGGCCCGATAATGGCGCGGGTCTGGCCCGCCGGCAGATCGAAATCCACATCCGTATTGGCCTTCACACCGGCGTAGGCTTTGGTCAGTCCGCGTGTTGTCAGGATCATGGCAGCCACCTCAGGAATCGGGTTCGGATCGTGCCCGCAATGCCGTGGGGCAGAAATAGTGTGACCAGCACCAGCGTCACACCAACCACCAGCAGATAGGCTTCGGTTTTGCCAGAGGCATAGTCGATCAGATAGAACATAAACAAAGCGCCGACAAAGGGGCCGACGGTTGTGCCCGCCCCGCCGACCAACACCCAGAGCAGCGGGAAGATCGAATATTGCACGGTGGCAAAGGTCGCCCCCGCATAGCCGAACAACAGCGCATAAGTGGCCCCCGAGGCGCCTGAAACCACGCCCGACAGGATCACCGCCTTCAGCTTGATCGCGGTGACGTTATAGCCGAGCATCCGCGCCCGCTCCTCGTTTTCGCGAATGGCCACCAGTGTCCGCCCGAAAGGCGCGCGGATGATATAGGCCAGACCCAGCAGGGTGACAGAGAACAGCACCAGCGCACAAAGGTACCGCACGCCCGGATCGCTCAGGTCATACCCCGCGATCTGGCGGCTCGCCTGTTGCAGGGCGAAGCCTTCGTCGCCACGGGTGTATTTGCCAAAGTAAAGGATCGTCAGATAGCCCGCCTGCGCAAACATCAGCGTGACGATCATAAAGGCTACCCCCGTGGTGCGCAGGATCAGAAACCCGATCACGGCAGAAACCACAAGGGCGGCGATCAGACCGGCAGCAAAGGCAGGCAGCGGCGTCCAGTCCGCCAGATGCATCATCAGCCCGAGCCCGTAGAGACCGGCAGAAAAGAACAGCGCATGGCCAAGGGACAAAAGCCCCGTATAGCCGAACAGCAGGTTATACCCCATCGCATAAATTGCGATGACCATAACACTGGCCAGATTGCCGGAGTGATAGGCGGGCAGCACAAAATAGGCCAGCGCAAGCAGGCCGATCAGCCCGAAGTGAAGCCCGTGGGATTTATGTGTATCGCTCATGATGTGGACTTCCCGAGCAGGCCTTTGGGACGGAACACCAGCACCATTGCCACCACCAGCGTAGCGAAAATCTTGGCCAGTGTCGGCGTGAAGAAGACAGAGATGATCCCGTCTGCCATGCCGATCAGAATGGCCGCGATAATGGTGCCGGGCAGGGAACCGAGCCCGCCGATAATCACGACGATAAAGGACAACAGCAGTGGATCATGTCCCATCAGGTAATAGGCCTGCTGGATCGGCACCACCAGCACCGCACCGATAGCGGCCAGTCCCGCACCCAGCCCGAAGACGACCGAATAGACGGTTTTGACAGGAATACCAAAGGCTTGGGCCATATCGCTGTCCTGTTGCGTGGCGCGCATCACCAGCCCTGCCTTGGTGCGGGTAATGGCCAGCCAGAGGGTGATCAGGATCACGACGGCGGCTGCAATCACAAACAGTTTGTAAGATGTGGTCGACAGCCCCCAGGGGAAGTAGAATTCAAACCCGTTCTCGCCCCATTCGAACCACGGCAGGGCAATGCGCGAATTGAACGGGGGTTCGACAGGGCGGGCATCCGGTCCGAACGTCATTAGCGTGGTTTGTTGCAGGATGTAAAGCGTGCCGATGGTGGCAACGATCGTGCGTTCGGGATCATAGTTGATGTGGCGCAGGATCAGCCTGTCCACGCCGGCGGCCAGAAACCCCACCAGCAGGGGCGCAATCAGCAGCGCCGCAACAAAGCCCAGTGCCGGATGCGCGCCAACACTTGTGGCGATGAACCATGCGAGCACGGCACCAATCATGTAAAATTCGCCGTGGGCGACGTTCACCACCCGCATCACGCCGAATACGATGCTCAGCCCCATGGCTGTCAGCGCCAGCACGGCGGCGGTGGTTGCGCCTTCAAGCGAGGCCAGCAGAAGGTGGGGACCAAATTCCATCGGCTACGTCCCCCTGCAGGTTATGGAAAAGGGTGTCACAGGTTTGCAAAACAGTGCGCTATTGCACAGATTCCGTGACCTGTGAATTGTAAGAATAGTGAATGAAACTGGGGGCATTAGCGGCTTTCGGCACAAGCGGTGATCGTCTTTGGCTAAGGGCGGCACAGTGAATGCCCCGTCCCGAATGCAAGTGTTAAGGCGCGCCACTGAGCGGTTATGCGGCGGTTCTGCCTTGGGGGCCACCCTGCATGAAAATGCAGGGTGGCTTTCCAATTTCCGGATTGTCCGGCGGATCAGAAGCTTTGTGCGGTGTAATCCACTTCGTCCTCGTAAAGCGTATCTTCGATGGAAGATGTATGCGCGAGAACCAGTTTTCCGCTGTCCACTTTGGAAATATACTGGTGGCCGAAGGTCTGGTGCGTTTTCCCGTTAAAACGTTTCGCACCCTGCGGATGATCGTCCGACAGTGGCATGTCCGACATCTCCTCGATCGCTTCGATCAGTTTGGAGCGGTCTGCAATACCTTTGTAATCGGCGGCTTCCATCCCGCGTTTGACGATGTTGAGCGTTTCCCAGCAGCCGAACATATGCGAATAGGTCGAAACGTCTTTGGCATCCGAAACCGATGCACCGTTTTCATCAACGCCTACAGCCTCGCGGTACATTTTGTCATGGCTGGACTGGTCCGCCTGCGCATGGCGGGGGTTGCCCTCCCAGAAATAGGTGCCTTCGAGGAATTCCAGACCCGGAGAGTTGATGTCCACCGCTTCCAGACTGTCGAGGAAGCCGAAGATTTCCGGTTTGGACGGGCCAAAGAATTCACCCATTTCCTTTACAAAGGTCAGAACAGCAGGGCCGATCATGACGTGGTAGATCACTTCGGTATCCCGCGGGATTTTCGGGAAATACTTGGTGAAAGAGGTCTCGCTTGGCGGGATGGCGATCTTGGCAACAACCTCACCGCCCTGTTTTTCAATGGCTTCAGAGAAGTAATCGCGGTGATCGTGACCGAAAGCAAAATCCGGATAGATCATGGTAACTTTCTTGCCCAGATTATCCGCCACAAACGGCGCCATCGCCTGAACCTGTGATTTCACATCAGTGATACCGGGCTGCATGGTCCAGCGGTTCAACGCGCCGGAAGCAACATGATGGCCTTCGGAAACCACGAAATACGGCAGTTTCAATTCGCCCGCACGGGGGGCAGAACCGTAAACCACGTGGGAAAACAGTGTCCCGAACCCGATGTCGCAATTGTGCTGGGTTGCGAATTTCTCAACCACTTCGGCGCCGCGCTTCGGATCGGTGCCGTCGTCTTCCGCAACAATCTCTACAGGGCGGCCGTTGATCCCGCCCATATCGTTGATCCGCTTCACGGCGGCGGTGGTGGTACGGTCATACCAGCGTCCGTAAGATGCGCCGATGCCGGTGCGGTGCACCTGAAACCCGATGCGAATAGGCTCTGAACTTTGTGCCTGGGCATAGCGGCCCAGCAGCGGGGTGGCGGCCGCAGCGGCTGCTGTTCCAAGCAGGGTGCGGCGTGTCAACGTAGGGGTAGGCTTAATCAATTTACTCATTGGAACCTCCGAGTCGTCTGTTGGTGGGTTAGTCTTTTTTCTTCAAGTCTGTATGTACACTAACAATTTGTCTACATCTTTTTTACGCCCCTTTCGCGGTTGCCAGCAGCCACAGCCCCAGAATCGTATAGCCGATCATGAAAGCGGATAGGGGAAGCTGGCTGATCAGAATGCCGCGCCGCGTCGCAAAATAATCGCTCGCAACGCGGTGGGAGAGCAGAATGGCCAGTACATGGCCAATCACAATGGCTGCTGCTTGGGACAGAAAAATAGCCCGCACAGTGGCCGTTGTGTTGAAAAAGCCGGTGGTCACGAAAAACGGGCCGAGGTTCAGGTAATCCGTCCCTTGTCCAAGCGGGCTGGACAGCGCCACCAGCGTATGCTGCGCGTCCACCAGAAAGCCGGGCAGAAAATGGGCAAAGTGATAGGCCAACGCAATCGGCAGGATGGTAAAGGTCTGGCGGCGAAACAGGATGCCGGTCTGTCCTTTTGGTGCCGTCACCCACACGCAGATATAAAAAATCAAACAAAGACAGATATTTGTAACCGCCAGCCCGATCAGGGTTTCAGTCACAATGGCCGATCTGCCCGGAAATTCCAGCGGGTTCACGCCCAGCTGGACCAACCAGAAGAAGGTCTCGTTCAAACCGTCAAAAGTTCCGGTGCCAAGCAGGACCAGCGCGAAAACTGCAAGTGAGAGACTTGGGGTTGCAGCCGTTGTTATACGCCAGCCGGGTGTCCCGACCTGAAGCTTCGCGTCCCGCCTGAAAGGGGAGATTTTGGCGAAGAGGCTGATAAAGACGCTTAGAAACTCCCCGCGCTGCAACCAGTTTTGCGCGCCAAAAAGCATCATCATCACAAAGGTGAACATCCAGTAAAGGCTGGCAAGAATTGCCAGAACCCGCGGGTCGGTGGCGTTTACACTGGCGATGCCAAACCCGTTGAATGCCATCAGCAACAGAACCGCAGGCCAGCACCCTAACCGGTCTGGCAGTTTGAATGGCGGAGTCGGATCAGGACCGGAGAGCAGGCGGAACAGTCCGCTCCACGGGTTCAGCCACGCCCATAGATTGCCGAACAGGCCGCAAAGGACCACCAGTGCAATCCAGACAACCGTCCAAAGTCCCAGTGTCATCAGATTGGCGAGCGGATCGTAAGGCCCAAACAACCCGAGCCAGATACAGGCGGAAAACACCAGCGTGGAGATCAGGCTCGGACCAGCACACCATGGGGCGGGTACTGTGAACAGGGGGCGAGCGCGGAACAGGCGGTGCAAGCTGTCATGATCCATCAACGCTGCGAGTGCCACAGTTGCCGCAACAACCAGACCGCCGGATACGATATAGATTTCAGTGGGCAACAGCAGGACCAGACCCTGCTGGCCGGCGTGGGCGAAGGCGGCGGCGGGCGCCAGTAAGAGGACAAATGACAGCCAGGTCTTGTGCATGTGGGGACGTTAGAAAACTATTTTGGGTTTGAACAGCTATAGTCTGGGCTTGTGTCACTGCCAGCCCCAAGCTACGCCTTTGTAACCGGAACAGGGAAGGGAACTGGCATGGCTACGGGCATCTATCCGAAAACTCCGAAATACAGGTCTTACGATGTGGTCATCGTCGGGGGCGCAATTTACGGTGCGTCTATTTCGTGGTGGCTGACGGAAATGTCAGGATTTGACGGGCGTATTCTGGTGGTGGAACGGGACGCCAGCTACGAGTTTTGTTCGACGGTTCACACAAACAGCTGTATGCGGCAGCAATTCAGTCGCGCCGTAAATATTCACGTATCACAGTTTGGTGCGGAATTTGTAAATAATTTCAATGCATTCATGGGCAGTGATGATCGCGTGCCTGATCTGGTGCTGCAAAATTTCGGGTATCTTTACCTTGCCGATACGCCGGAATTTGCACGGACATTGCAAACCGTTCAGCAGCTTCAGGCCCGCGAAGGGGCCGGTACGCGGCACATGACTGCGGCAGAACTGGCGGCAGAATATCCGTTTTACCAACTCGATGATATCATTGCCGCGAACCATAACAGACTGAATGAAGGCTATTTCGACGGCGGCACAATGTTTGACTGGTTGAAGAAATCCGGCCGTGAGAGGGGCGTCGAATACATCGAAAACGAGGTTGTCGCCTTGGGCTGTTCTGTCGCAGGGGATCGTGTGGACTCCGTGACGCTGAAGTCGGGGGAAGTGGTGTGTTGTGGCACGGTTGTAAACGCCTCCGGCCCGCGAGCAGCGCAGACAGCGGCAATGGCAGGCATCGACATTCCTGTAGAGCCGCGCAAGCGTTACACCTACATTTTCGCAGCAGAACAACCGCTTGATCGTGATCTGCCCCTGACGATTGATCCCAGCGGCGTCCACTTCCGCAGCGACGGAAAATACTACATGGCCGGGTGCCCGCCGGACCCCGAAGATGACATTGCGGTCGCGCCGGATGACTTTATTGCTGATCACGGATTGTGGGAGAATAAGGTCTGGCCTGCTATTGCCAACCGCGTTCCCCAGTTCGAGGCGATCAAACTGGTAAACAGTTGGGTGGGGCATTACGCCTATAACACACTGGACCAGAATGCGGTGGTCGGGCGGCATCCACGGGTTGAAAACTTTGTGTTTGCCAACGGGTTTTCCGGCCACGGCCTGCAACAATCCCCCGCGCTCGGGCGGGGTGTGGCCGAACTGATAACCTACGGAGAATACCGCTCGCTTGATCTGGCGCCTTTCGGGTATGAGCGGATCGAAAACAATGAAAGCTTTGATGAACAAGCGGTGATTTAAGCCGCTGACGCTGCAACGCGACTCGCCCGTTGTGGCGAATGAGCCGACGAAGAGAATGAAAGTTAAGAGGATAACATGCTGAAAAAACTGGTTTTAACAGGTGCTGCGGGACGGCTGGGGTCTTATTTGCGAGAGCCGCTGTCAAAGATGTGCGAAGAACTGGTGTCTACGGATATCGCTGAAGGTGTGGGCAATCTTTACGCCAACGAGCGGTTTGTTCGTGCAGATATTTCCAAATTCGAAGAGGTGGAACCGCTGATGGAAGGGGCCGATATGGTCATTCATTTCGGCGCTATTGTGGATGAAGTCCCCTTTGAGGAGATTTGGGGGCCGAATTTTGTGGGTTCGTACAATGTGTGGGAGGCCGGCTATCGGCACGGAGTACGCCGCATCGTATATGCAAGTTCGATCCACGCGGTCGGGATGCATCATTCCCGCGACAATATCGGCGTGGATGCGCCGCACCGTCCTGACACTTTTTATGGTCTGGCGAAATGCTTTACCGAAGATCTGGGGCGGATGTATTGGGAAAAACGCCAGATGGAATCGGTTCATCTGCGGATTCTTTCGGCGGCACAAGTCACCGGCGCACGGGCGTTGGGCACTTGGTTGTCTTATGACGATCTGATCCAGCTTGTCACCCGCGCCATTGAGACACCGGTTGTGGAGTGGAGCGTGATCTACGGCGTGTCAAACAATGACCGCGCACCTGTGGACAACACAAAGGCGCGGCATTTGGGGTATAAGCCGAAGGATAATGCGGAGGTGTTTGCAGAGGAAATTCTGAAAGATGCACCGCCAATGGATCCAACCGATGTGGGCCATTCCAGACTGGGCGGGCCTTTTGCATCGGTGGAGCTGGGGCAAAGCGGCTTGGCGAGTATGGACATTGTAGACGACAAAAAGATCACCTGATCAGCACAGATTCGCAATTCATGGTGAATTGATTAGTCAGGGCGGTGTCATCGGCGCCGCCCTGTTTTTGCGACCAGATTATTCTGCGGCATCGCATTAAGCGCCTTATCAACCAGCGCCAAGAGCCTGCCAGCGGATCGTACAGCGCGCTATTTTTGTATCCCCCCAAGTGTGGAGCGCGATGCGAAAGCCTTGTTGGCCGGTTCTGTCCACCACCAGCCGGTAACGCAAATTCTGTGCCTTGGAACAATCAAAACTGCTCAGGCTGCATGAAACCCCCGGTGTGCTGCGAAAAGGGTTCTGAAACACGATCATTCTGGAAACAGATCGCGCTCCGTGGCCCGTCCACATGAAATCGTTGGGATCTACGTGGTTGAAAAGTTCCTCTTCGCCAGAAGCCAGAACCATACCTGCGGGCAGGTGCAAAACCGTTTGGCGATAGGATTGTTTGAAAACATCAAGTTGATGCGCTTCCTCACAGATTGGGTCACGGTTCTTTTTAACGGGTGAAGCCACAAGAGAAGGCGGTTCTGCAATCTGGTCGCTCTCAAAAAGCATGGTTCCTCTCGCCAGACAGGGTTGATCATGCGGGCATCGGTCCGCAGCGGTTAAGAGGAGGTTAGACGCGCGAATACTAACAAACGTTTACTGCTACAGAACCGGCAGAACGAAAACGCGCAAGATTTGAACCAATTCGTCAGGGTTCCAGGTCTGCACTGTTAATAGGAAAAAGGTGGTGCGGGCGGTGGGCACCAGCATATTGTTTTTGCATGCTTTTATCTGCCCATCCTTGCAGGAAACCTCCTTTTTATTATGGGCTTATTGTCCAGAAATGTCTTGCCGCGCCTTATCGCATCCAATAGCCTAAGGTGGATAAATAGGGGGATAAAAATGCGGGCGACAAATAGACTATCGGCTCAATTTTTGAAGTCTGCGCCTGTTGGCCAGCATTGTGACGGTGCGTGTCTTTGGTTCGTAAAGCGCGAAGATGGTGGTGCACAATGGGTGCTGCGCGTTACTGTTCATGGGCGGCGTCGCGAAATGGGCTTAGGTGGCTTTCCTGCTTTATCTTTAGCCGAAGCCCGCAAGCTGGGGGAACACTGGCGCAAAGTGGCGGCAACGGGTCGCGACCCCATCAAGGAACGGGAAGCCGAAGAACGAGCTGCAAGGCGCGAAGACATATCTCTTGCCATCATCACGGCTGACGCTTTCGAAGCCCGCAAGGCAGAACTCAAGGGCGATGGTACGGCGGGCCGTTGGTTGTCGCCCCTGACCCTTCACGTTCTGCCCAAACTGGGCAAAATGCCGGTGACGGACATAGACCAACGTGACATTCGCGACACGCTGGCCCCCATCTGGCATAGCAAGGCCGCAACAGCGGATAAAGCGCTAACCCGTCTTGCAATCGTTCTGCGACATGCAGCGGCGCTGGGCTTGGATGTTGATCTGCAAGCCACTGACAAGGCAAAGGCGCTGCTGGGAAAGTCGCGGCATGTGCCAAAGAATATTCCGGCGATGGCTTGGGCTGATGTGCCAGATTTTTATGCCAGCCTTGAAGAGCCGACCCTCACGCATTTGGCTTTTCGGTTGCTTATATTGACCGGCGTACGCTCCACGCCACTGCGAAATATTAGGCTCGACCAGATTGAAGGCGATGTTTGGACAATCCCAGCTGAAGCAATGAAAGGCCGCAAAGGGGCAACCGACCCTTTCCGTGTGCCTTTATCAAGGGAAGCCCAGCGCACTATCGACCTTGCTCGCCCTCACGCCCGCAACGGCTTTCTATTTCCCAATACGCGCGGCGGCGTCATTAGCGACATGACGTTTACAAGGCTTATGGAACGACGCGAACTGGAAGCACGCCCACATGGATTTCGCGCCAGCCTGCGCACATGGCTGGCCGAAGCTACTGACGCCCCGCATGAAGTCGCAGAAGCTGTGCTGGCGCATGTGGTGGATGGTGGCGTGGTGCGTGCTTATCGCCGTACAGACTATTTAGAACAAAGGCGCGCTTTGCTTGAACGCTGGGCCGACCATGTGACAGGAGGCGCTGGGCAGTTGGTAAGATTGGCGGATGCATCGTGACTGCCCTTAGCTTTCGAGAGGCGGTCGAACAAACCAAAGAATATCTTTTAAGTCGGGAAATTGCCAAAGCGATACCTATGACCCGCGAAATTCAGGTCCAAAGGATGGCACAGGAAGTCAAACGCGCAATAGTAGGTCAAGATACTCTTAACTTCTCCGACAACCTTAGTATCGCTCTTCCCCCGCCCACGTTAAATCTGGATGGTCTTATAAAGGACGCGCGCCGGAACCCACAGGCTTTTGACGCAGTGGGGCTGCTCACTGCTGACTTTATTGAGCACGGCGAAGAAATGCCAAAAGAGCTTAGGGATGCCGCCATCGCACGCCTCAAGGGGCAGGAACGACCAAAGAGGGAAGTCAATCGAAGACGCGGCTTTATTGGTGACCACTGGTATCGTGATTTTTACATTTGGAACGCATTTTCAGACCTTGTTGATAAGGGCATGAACCCTACGCGCAATGATACTAGCCCCCCGACCAGCGCCTGTGATGCCGTAGCGCAAGCTATGATTGAGTTAGGTGAACGCCCAAATTCTTACAGCGGCGTCAGCAAAGTCTGGATTAGCTATGAGAAACAGGACTAACTTGTAAACGTGCTAGTGGACTGCACGTGACACAAAATGGCCGTGCGCAACGATGGCTTCACAACAAAAATCCAACATCCCACGCGAAAACTTCAAATGACTGCAGCCAGCCCAAAGCGGACCCCGAAATACCGATCCTTGCAAAGACGAAATCTAATTGAACGATCATCGACGGGCAACAATAGCGGTTCAATCAGTTGAGCCGTTAAACATCTGAGCTATCTCTTGTGTTGACTTTATGGTTACGCCGAATTTTTGCCTTCAAGGCATCGCGGCGCTCTAAAAAGTCCTTGTCATCTGTAACGAAAATATCTCTGCCGGAGCGTATGTGACCTTCAAGTTGCATCGCATCGCCATGATTATCCTTTGTCATAGCGGCTGAAATATCTGGCCATATAGTATCATCGGCCGCAATGACGCTGTTTCCAATGGTTGAATGAGGACTGTCAAAGACAGCTAGAGGCATGTGTTTTCTTTTCAACTTCTTGTTGTCGATTGCGCTTTCGATATTCAAAGCATGGATCTCGACAAAGCCTTGGCTTTCAAGTTGCCTAAGGAGCCTTTGGTTGGCATTGCCATCGACCGTAAGTGACGTTTTCGTCATCCACTGTTCCAGTTTCGGAGCATCTCATCGCAGGATACGGAACCTAGGCCAAAGATCAATAAGAGATGTGTCAAACGTCTCGACCCTCAAGCGGCGTTTTTCGCTTAGCAATCAAGAATGTGGTCACTCGTTCCAGACTTTGCAAAGTTCGCTAACTTCGCATAGCTGCCGTACGGACCTTTGCATGAACGTCGGAGGCGCATCTCTAAGGGAGGCTGGGAAACTTGCGGTAGGTGCAGAGCAAAAGCAGGTTTGCTCGAATACCGCCTTTAATTGAGCACACGAAAGAACGCTTAGGTTCGCTCATATCTGCATCACCGTAACCAATCATGGATGATGTAAATGATGCAGACCTACCTAACTCTCACTGAGCTACGCGCAAAACTTGGCGGGCGCTCACGATCCGCAATCTACCTTGATCTTGCGGCAGGCCGACTGCCCCAGCCCTTAAAGCTTGGTGGGCGGCTTTATTGGCCCGAAGGCGATGTAGACGCTCATCTTCGCGCCCTTCAAGAAAAGGCCGTTTGATATGGGCGGCGGGCAA
This sequence comes from Paracoccaceae bacterium, assembly GCA_018223125.1. Lineage (GTDB taxonomy): Bacteria > Pseudomonadota > Alphaproteobacteria > Rhodobacterales > Rhodobacteraceae > Amylibacter. The sequence continues at coordinate 23,595 of JAAEZA010000046.1, forward strand.
ATGAAAACCCCGGCGCGCGGCCTAGCGCAACCGGGGCAGGAAAACCGCTATGCGAGTGCGGCGGGCACCTTCACATTAGCAAAAATTGACCGAATGCGCCAATGGCTTGCAAAACTCTGGGCAGCGCTTCTTGCGTTTGCAGCGAGGATTGCGCCATGACCGATGCACGCGACATCACACTGGCGCTGGGCGGGCGCTGGCACCAACGCTACGGCGTTGCACCTTGCCCCGTATGCCAACCTGAACGGCGACGCGACCAGAACGGGTTGACCCTGGCCGATGGCCGCACAGGGCTGCTTCTGGATTGTAAAAAAAGCGGCTGCGCCTTTCTAGACGTTCTGGTAGCGGCTGGCATCACGCCGGGTGGCTATCGTCGTCCAAACCCGGCAACACTCGCCCAACGCAGAGCTGAACGACGTAAGGAAGCCGAACGCAGGGGGGAGCATGCAAAGCGACTATGGCGGGAAGCTCAGCCAATCGCAGGCACAGCTGGCGAAGCCTATTTGCGAGATGTGCGGGGCATTACCTGCACGCTTCCTGTTACGCTACGCTTTCATAGCGCTTGCTGGCATGGGCCAACCGGAAAACCATATCCGGCAATGGTCGCGGCAGTCCAAGGTTCACGCTTACCTGCGGTGCATCGCACCTATCTACAAGCCGATGGCTCTGGAAAGGCAAACATATCGCCACCCAAGGCAATGCTCGGGGCAACCTCTGGCGGCGCTGTAAGGCTCACAGACGCACGGGGGCCGCTTGTAGTGGCGGAGGGGATAGAGACTGCTTTGAGCCTAGCTTCCGGCCTACTGTGTACGCCTGCGACCGTATGGGCTGCGCTCTCTACGTCAGGGATGCGTGGGCTAAAGCTGCCCCCCGACCCCGACAGGCTCACCATCGCCCCTGATGGTGACAAGGCTGGCCGTGAAGCCGCAAACATATTGGCCGACCGCGTGCACGCGCTGGGCTGGCAGGTATCACTTTTACCTGCCCCAGATGGCTACGATTGGAACGACATTTTAACAGGAAAGGAGGTGGCAGCATGAACGCGCGAACCCCTATTAATGAAACCGCCTTCACACCAGAAGGGCCGCAACCGCTGGTACGAGAAATTGCCCCCAGTGCAGATTATCCAGTGCAAGCGCTAGGGGCACTGCGCCCAGCCGTGGAGGCTGTCCAAGGGATGACGCAAGCGCCAATTGCAATCCCAGCGCAATCAGCTCTGGCGGTAGCATCGTTAGCGGTACAAGGTTTCGCAGATGTAGAAACTCTGGGCGGCGTGCGTCCGCTGTCGCTCTATGCCATGACGGTGGCGCGCTCAGGTGAACGCAAAAGCGCCTGTGACGCGCCCCTTATTGCTGCATTGCGCGATCATGAACAGGAACAAGCCAAAGCCCAGCGCGAAGCCACAGAAAGTTGGCAAAACGCTCATGCGCTCTGGAAAGGAGAGCGCGACAAGATTCTTACCGAAGCGAAGAAAGGTAAAGGTGAGAAGCGTGTGGCGGCACAGGCTGACCTTAAAGCTCTTGGCTCTGAACCAGAAGCGCCCCCATCTTCTGACCGCACGGTGACGGAACCCACATTCGAAGGCCTCACAAAGCTTTTCGCGACCGGCCAACCAAGCCTTGGTCTTTTCAGCGATGAAGGCGGGCAGTTTTTGGGTGGACATGCCATGAACTCGGAAAATCGACAAAAGACGTTGGCTGCTTTCAACGACCTATGGCAGGGTAACCCTATTCGGCGTACACGCTCTGGGGATGGACACGCCACACTCTATGGGCGGCGGCTGGCGGTTCATCTCATGGTGCAACCGACTGTGGCACGTGGGTTTATCGCCGACCCATTGGCGGCTGATACGGGCTTTCTGCCCCGCTTCCTGATGTGCGAACCGCCCAGTGCGATTGGGACGCGCATGCAGTCAAACACCCGGCGCGATGATACTGCATTGGCAGACTTTGCCAAACGGCTGAATGACATACTCACCGCACCAATGCCGTTGGATGAAGAAAGCAAAGGGTTGAAGCCACGCACCCTTGAGCTTTCTTCCGGTGCACGGTCCTATCTAGCTGAGTTTGCAGACGCTACAGAGACGGCACAAGCGACGGGGGGTGACATGACCCATATTACAGGCACAGCTTCGAAGGCTGCGGAACAGGCCGCGCGTATTGCTGGCGTGTTGACGCTTTGGCGTGATCTTGACGCGAGGGAGATAAAAGCGGGTGATATGGTAGATGCAATCACACTTGCAGGTTTTTACCTGTCTGAAGCTTCACGGCTCGCAAGCGCTGCAAACGTGTCGGCAGAAATCGACCGAGCAGAAGCGCTGCGTAAATGGCTGTTGGGAAACTGGCCGGAACCGGATGTGATGGTGCGCGATGTCGTGCGACTAGGGCCGAATGCCTTGCGGGAAAGTCCCAAGGCAAGGAACGCACTGGGCGTTCTGGCAAATCATGGATGGCTTGCGCCGCTCGAAGCGGGAACCGTAGTGCGCGGAGCCGCGCGCAAGGAAGCGTGGCGCATAGTGAGGGCGGCGGGCAATATAGTTTGATCTCTGCGACAACGTTGCGGAAATCGCGGGGCACCCTCCTGCGACTTCCGCGACACTTGCGACACAGGCCAGAGCGTGGGCCGGATGTCGCGAATGTCGCGAGTGTCGCAGGGCTAGGGTTTCTGTGTTACAGCAAGTGTGGTCAGAGCCAATGTTGAGGGCAGACCGGCAAATCAACTAAAGCTACCCAAAAAATCCCTTCTTTTTTTACTCGGACTTTTCGTAGGGCGTCAAAGGGATTACACCTCTTGTGTCATTCCCATTGACAAGCAAAATGCTGAAATTCGAAAGGGCGTTACCCTTTCGAAGCAAAATGTTATGATGATTGCCGCCCATTGCGAGCATGTTTACCGAGTAACCAGCTATTTCCCAACCATCATCCAAAACTCTGCAAGCTCGTCTTTGCTTTCTTCAACCATCTCTCAAATCACCATTAAATTATTTGCACCTCGCCATTAATGGCCAAGATAGATTTCTTCAGTATGGATCAATACGGCGAATATTCCAAGCATACAGCCTAACTTCGCTCAGTCGAGGACCATGCTTTGCCAGCGACCGGTGAAAGACGACGCGCAAGCCGCTCTGAAACAGTTCTCTGGTCCTAACACGTTCACTTGTTCATATCTAAATGCCTTATCGCGCCATTGCTTGCAGCCAGAACAGCGATCCCAGAATGGCATTAGGGCGGTCCATTCCCTGACGCCCTGTGCAACGTCCGCTTCGATACGGTCCGAGCGTAGCTTCGACAGTATCGCCCTCGTTAAGGTTTCATCGAACGCAGCTTTTGGGTCCAGCCTACCTTTTTCTGAGAGCATATCAAAAGCTTCGCGAGAAATTTTTAGACGACCACTAATGCCCAGCGCCTTTCTTGCGGGCAAAGCAAGTATCTCACCAGAAGACCGTAAACCTAACGCAGCGCTATGAGGGTGCTCGCCTGTTGCAATTGCCTTTTTAACAGTGGCAACAAGTCTTTGCTCCGCTACATCTTCAAACAGGCCGAGAGTATTCATAGATTCTCGAACCAGAACTCCGACATCCAAACCCGGCCTCATAGCTTCCCCCATGAAATCCCATTGCTGGATATGCAGAACCAGCTGGTGAGTATGGTAGTACCTTTGCACACCTCAAAACAACTTAATTGCGAACCACGCTATATGAGCGCGTCGCATACGGTGGATAATTAGGGGGATGTAAAAATAGCCGCCTATGCTTTATCAAGCAATCTCAACAACTTGCTTTATAGATATGGTGCGGGCGGTGGGACTCGAACCCACACGGCACAAAGGCCCACAGATTTTAAGTCTGTTATGTCTACCATTCCATCACGCCCGCAACCGGCTGACTGGAGGCGCACAATTGCGGTTTGCACAGCGATTGTAAAGCGCCTCCGTTCGCAGTTTTCAGAAAAAATTGTGTCCCATGCGGGGGCGCAGGCGGGCAGCCATCTCGGCCCCGATCTCTGCGGCTTCGGTGCGCGCACCAGAGAGGGTCTCTGTCAGGCTTTCGCTGCCATCAGGACGCAGCACCTCACCTTGCAGGGTAATCCGGTCGCCGTCGAGCAAGGCCAGACCCGCAATCGGTGTCTGGCAGGAACCGTCAAGGCCGCGCAAAAGGGCACGTTCCGCGAACAGGCGGGTTTGCGTGTCGGCATCGTTTATCAGGGCCAGTGCATTTGCAGCGGAATCGTCATCCTTGCGCCGCTCGATCCCGATGGCGCCCTGCGCGATGGCGGGCAGCATGTCGTCGGGCGAAATCGGTGTGGCGGTGTCGGCTGGCATGTCCAGCCGTTTCAATCCTGCCATTGCCAGAAACGTCGCTTGTGCCACCCCTTCAGACAGTTTGCGCAGGCGTGTTTGCACGTTGCCGCGGAATTCGACCACTTGCAGATCGGGCCGCCGGTGTTGCAATTGCGCGCGCCGCCGCAAGGACGAAGTACCGACAACCGCACCGTGAGGCAGTTCGGCAATGCCTGTCACGCTGGGGGACAGAAAGCCGTCGCGCACGTCTTCACGGGGCAGGATACAGTCGATCACCAGACCGTCCGGCAGGTCCACCGGCATATCTTTCATGGAATGCACGGCGATGTCGATGGTGCCGTTTAGCATCGCTTCTTCGATTTCCTTGGTGAACAGGCCCTTGCCGCCGATCTCGCTCAGGGCGCGGTCCTGTACACGGTCGCCCGTCGTTTTGATCGGATGGATCTTGAAGGCGGATTCGGGAAGGCCCAGCGCGGCCATCAGCCTGTCGCGGGTTTCATAGGCTTGCGCCAGCGCCAGAGGAGAGCCTCGGGTGCCAATGTTCATCGGGGTATCAGCAGAATAGGTCATAGGTTGCGGTTTAAGGCCGCGATCCCCCATAAGCAAACGGGAAAATGTCGCGGACGGGTTCCCCCGAAGGCACTGGCGGGATATAGCGGGCCGAGTTTGAACGAAAGGCTGCGCGATGAAAACCGAAGACAAGCTGCTGTTGCGCGCATTGCGCGGAGAAACCCTGCCGGTGCCCCCGATCTGGATGATGCGGCAGGCCGGACGCTATCTGCCCGAATACAAGGCAACACGCGCCGAAGCAGGTGATTTCCTGTCCCTGTGTTACAATCCCGATCTGGCCACAGAAGTGACCCTGCAACCGATCCGCCGCTTCGGGTTTGACGCGGCGATCCTGTTTGCCGATATCTTGCTGGTGCCACAGGCGCTGGGGGCGGATTTGTGGTTTGTCACCGGTGAAGGGCCGCGCCTGTCCACTGTTACAACGCCTGCGGATTTCGCAAAGCTGGGACCGGCAGATGACATTCACGAAACCCTGTCCCCGATCTATCAAACCATCCGCAACCTGCGCGAAAGCCTGCCGGCAGATGTGCCGCTGATCGGGTTTGCCGGTTCGCCCTGGACCGTGGCGACCTATATGATTGCAGGGCAGGGCACGCCCGATCAGGGACCGGCCCATGCCTTGATGCAAGAGGATACGGCGCTGTTTGAAAAGCTGATTGACCTGATCACCGAAGCGACGATCCAGTACCTGTCCAAACAGGTCGAGGCCGGCGCCGAAGTGGTAAAGCTGTTTGACAGTTGGGCCGGATCGCTCGACGGGTTGTCTTATGCGAAATACTGCATCCGTCCGACTGCCAAGATCGTTTCCCGCCTGCGCGAACGCTGGCCCGAACTTGCCATCATCGGTTTCCCGCGCGGGGCCACACCGGACGGTTACGCTTCTTATGCGAAACACACAGAGATCGACGGTCTGGCCATCGGCAGCGAGACAGACGCGGCCTGGGCGGTGGAACACCTGCAACCCTTTGTCTGTGTTCAGGGCAATCTGGATCAGAAGCTTCTGGTTGAAGGCGGCCCGCGTCTGGTGTCTGAAACCAAGCGGATCGTCAAAGCTTTCTCTGGTGGGCCCCATATCTTCAACCTTGGTCACGGGATCACACCGGACGCAGATCCGGACAACGTCAAACGCATGATTGATGCGGTCCGCGAAGGCTGAAACCTTTAAATTCCCCTTGCCGGACGCCTAATCGCTCGGCAGGGGGTGCCCGAATAAGGGCAGAACTGCCGCAAGACAGGGCAAAGCCTGTCTGCCGGAACAGTTTGATCTTTCCAGCCCCTTCTGCGTCACTATGCTTTCAAGGTAAGAAGCCACGTAAGTGCAGAGTGTTGAACAAGGCCGGAGCGGATGGACCACAAAGAGATTTTCCAGAACAAACTGAACAGTTTCATCCGTCAGATTTATCCTGCCGCGGACTGCGAAGTGCTGGCGCAGGAAATTATCGCAGCTTTCTGGCCGCAGGGATCCACACAACGGCCCGAGGGCCGCGCCCCGAGCAATGATTTGTGGACAGAGCAGGATGCCCTGCTGATCACCTACGGCAATTCCATCGTGGACGGGGCGCACAAGCCGCTGGATCTGTTATATGATTTCCTGTTGCGCCGTATGAAGGGCGTGCTGAACGGTGTACATATCCTGCCGTTCTTTCCCTATACGTCGGACGACGGGTTTGCTGTGTCCGATTTTCGCGCGGTGAACCCGCAGCTCGGGGATTGGGCTGATATCAACCGCATCGGGGAAAGCTTTTCCCTGATGTCCGATCTGGTCTTGAACCATGTGTCCAGTCAGGGCCAGTGGTTCAACAGTTACCGGCAGGGGCAGGCGCCTTATGACCGCTACTTTTTTGAAGCAAGCCCCGACGATGACCTGAGCACTGTTGTGCGGCCCAGAACGACCCCGCTGTTGCAGGAAATCGAAACCGTCAATGGCCCGCGTCACGTTTGGTGCACCTTCAGTCATGACCAGATCGATCTGGATTTCCGCAACCCCGAAGTTCTGCTGGAGTTCCTGCGCATCATCCGATTGCATGTGGACAATGGCGTGCAGATCATCCGGCTGGATGCGGTGGCTTTCCTGTGGAAAGAGGCAGGCAGCGCCTCCATCCATCTGCCCCAGACCCATGCCATCATCAAACTGATGCGGTTGCTGTGTGATTATGCAGAAGAAACAATCATTCTGCTGACCGAAACCAATGTGCCCAAGGCAGAGAACCTCAGCTATTTCGGGGATCACGACGAAGCCCATGCGATCTACAACTTCCCTTTGCCGCCGTTGATCCTGCACGCAGTCATGTCCGGTTCTGCCCATTACCTGCGCCGCTGGCAAAGCGGTATGCCGCCCGCGCCGATGGGCTGTGCCTATCTGAATTTCACGGCCAGCCACGACGGTATTGGTATGCGTCCTGCCGAAGGGATTCTGCCAGACGAAGAACAGGCGCGCATGATCGACACGATCAGGGACATCGGTGGCCTTGTATCCATGCGCTCTCTGCCGGACGGAGGAGAGGCCCCGTATGAGATCAACACCACCTACTATGAAGCCACATCGCAAACCTTTGAGGGCAGGGACGACCATCATTTCGAACGGTTCATCTGCACCCAGACAATTCCGATGTCGCTGGAGGGCATTCCCGCGTTTTACATCCATTCAATGCTGGCGACACCCAATGACCACAAACAGGTGGCCCACCGCGGGATGAACCGCGCGATCAACAGGCACCGTTGGGGCTATCCCGAACTGAACGCCCGCCTTGATGATCCGACCTCGGCTCAGTCCCGCGTGTTAGGCGAATTGTCGGACCGCCTGCGAAACCGTGCAAAACAGCCCGCCTTTCACCCGAATGCGACCCAGTTTACCATGCCGCTCGGGGATCACGTGTTTGGCGTGTGGCGCCAGAGCCTTGACCGCCGCCAGTCGATCTTTGCGCTGCATAATGTCAGCAATAAAAACGTATCCCTGTCCCAGCTTTCGATGAACCTTATTGAAGATGTTGAATGGATCGACCTGCTGAGCGGCGAAACGGTCGATATGGATCAGGAAAACGTCACGCTGGCCCCGTACCAGTGCCGCTGGATCACCAATTACATCGCAGGCTGACGCGGCACTGGCCACAGTCGGGCAGGGTTAAAACTCTGCCTCGTCTGCCTTGGCTGCTGCATTCAGATCCGCAAGAAAGCCAGGGTCTGCCGCGTGGACGCGGTTCCATGTGGGGATGAAGGGCGTTTCATGGGGATTGTCCAGAAACACCTGTCCCGCCCGCATGATGTTTTCGGCAAACATTTCGATGGAACGTTCTTCGGAGTGACGGTCAATATCAAGCCCGTTCATCTTGGCTTCGCTGCAATAGCTATCCAGCAGATCCAGCGCCGAACGGTAATAGGTGGCCTTCAATGTCCGGAACACATTCGGGGTGAAAACCGTGCCATCCGCCGCCAGCTTGCGGAAGATCGCCTTGCAGATATCCGTGGACATACGGTTCAGTCCGGCCCCTGCCTCATCAGGGCTGAGATCTTGATGTTTGTGATCATACGCATCGGAAATTTCTACCTGACAGACGGCTTTAGGGGCCAGATTGCGCCATGCTTCGGACAGGACGCCGATTTCCAGCCCCCAGTCCGACGGTATACGCAAATCCGGCAGGATCGCCGTGCGCATCGCAAACTCGCCAGACAGCGGATAGCGGAAACTGCGCAGGTAATCTATGTAATCCCGCGATCCGATCACACGGTTCAACGCAATCAGAAGCGGGCTGACCAACAGGCGGGAGACACGGCCGTTCAGCTTGCCGCCCCCGATCCGCGCGTAATAACCTTTGGCCACCTGATAGGGGAAGGACGGGTTCGCAACCGGATAGACAAGACGGGCCAGCATTTCCCTGTCATAGGTCAGAATATCGCAATCATGGATCGCCATAACCGCAGAGTCAGAACAACTGATCAGATAGCCGAGCGAGGACCACACATTCTTGCCCTTGCCCTGTTCGCTTGGCGCCAGTCCCAGTTCCTTCAGCCGCTCCCCGAGTGCGAGCATACGGGGGCTGTCATTCCAGATGACGATATGGTTCTGGTTTAATCCGCGGAAAAACTCTTTGGCATGGCGGAACTGCGCCTCGTTCGCGGCGTCCAAACCAATGATTATGCGATGGAGGTAGTTTACTCTAGATAACTCCTCAAGAATGTGAGGCATCGCATCCCCCTCAAGCTCTGAATAAAGGCAGGGCAGGATCAGCGCAATCTTGCGGGTTGTGGCAAAGGCGTTCAGCTCTGCTTCCATTTCACGGATCTCGCGGACGCGAAGATTGTGCAGTGTCGTGATGTTTCCGTTCTGATGGAAGTCGGACATGTTAAATTTCCTGTTTTATTCCAAGTCGCTTGATCAGGTCGAGCACCGCTGTATTCCAGCCAGCCGGTCCTGCCTCGGCGGTGCGTATGATCCGCCCGGATGCTTCGTGTGCAAGCTCGGGCAGGGGCGGGCGCGAGGGGTTGGCAACAATAACCCCGTGGTCTGCATGTTCCAGCATGGCAATATCGTTCGGAGCGTCCCCAAGCGCAATCGTATGGGCGGGCCGGTATCTCTCATTGATCTTTGTCATTTGATCTACTTTGTTCGTGCCAAACGACAAGGTTAAAAATCGCCCGCCCTGTTGGGCAGAGATCCCGTGCTCTGCGATGGCTGCAAGAAAGCGATCCAGTTCCGCAGCGCCACCGCTCCACAATCCGGGTTCTGAAAAGCTGCGCATCTGCGCAAGTGCGGCCGCTTCTGGTGAAAGCCCGGTCATGTCCACAATCTCCGCCGTGCTGACATCCCCGAACCCACGGAAACAGCTGCGCAATCCAGCGGGCAGGGCAGCCAGAATATTCCTGATGGACCGGTAATCCCCGTCATCCGGCACCGCATCCACAAGAGGGGGAAGAACACCGGCCCCGTTCTCTACAATTGCCGGCCAGTCGTCGCAGCCGATCTCGGCCCGTAAGCGCGATATCTCCGGCGCAGTCTTGCTGCTTGCCAGCACAAGTCCGGCCGAAACGGCCTTTATTCTGGCAATAGCCGGCAGAGCGGCCGTAAACCTGTAACTGTGATGATCAATCAAAGTGCCATCAAGATCGGTGAACACAATCAGATTACATTGGGAATTCATAATTTTATAGTGAACGAGTTCGCAAACAGGCACAAGAGCCACAACGGGCTGGACGTAGTAAAAGCAGGGACAGGGAACTGGCAGCGGGGGAGCTGGAGGCGAGTACCGGA
>JAAEZA010000047.1 GCA_018223125.1 Paracoccaceae bacterium
GGGTCCGAAGCCACTACCAGCGCAGGCTGTCAACGCAGGACCATCCGAAAACGCCGACTGCCCGTATTCGGGGAAGCCGGTGACAGATTATCTTGAACTGGACGGGCGTGTATTCGGCTTTTGCAATTCTTTCTGCCGCGACAAAACAGTTGCCGACCCGCAGGCTTGGGATGCTTTCATGGATATTTACGGCCTTATGTAGCAAACGCACCAAGATCGCGTGTAGAAAATTGACTCTATAAAAATATTCTACTACGACCTTCCTACTTGGGGTTGTATATGAAGTATTTGATTAGTTCAATTATTTGGGTAATGGGTCGTTTGCTGGCTCTGTTGCTTATTGTCGGCCTGATAGGTGGTATTGCTGCGGATATTCCGGGGGTGGCGGATGACCCATTAGGCGAAATGGCAATTAGCTTTACCTCACGGTGCTTTAATTGGATATTAATCGTATTACGTACAGAACCAATATGGGTGCTGATGTGTTTGTCAGGCGTCACCTTGATGCGGTTTGTGGCTACGTACCCGCACGCGGAAAAGTTACGAGAGAACATCGAACGCGAACGGAAATATAAAAGCGCCCAATTGCAAAAAAAACGTGATAGGGTGAGGAAAGCTAGGAGAAAAAAATGACCCCATTTTCAAGTTTACTAATAGCTACAGCGATCTTGGTTGCTTACGGTCTGTTCTCCATGCGCCTTCAATCCGCCATCCATCCAATTCGAGTGCGCGTTGCTCATGAGATTGAGACGTGGATCGCGCTTGAAAACGTTCCGGATGACGTCAAGCGCGATCTTGACGAGATGGGAAAACACCTTTTCAGTAAATGGGCTGCTTGGGTGATTGTAATATCTTTCCTACCAATTGTTGCCAAATCTGTTGTTAGCAAGTTGATCGGAATTAAGAACCCAAGCTGGAGCCATCCTAGAAAGCCTGCGATCCTACACACCTTCGCACAGGGGGTGCTCTGTACAATTGCATCAAGCCCAATTTGTCTGCTTATTTTTGTGGTGGAATTTTTTCTATCTGTATTGGTTGCCAGCCCGATAAGACTGGCTCGAATTGTAGTTCACACCACAAGTCAATTGATGTTAGTAAACCAGCTAAGGCGTAACTGACTCAACACCAATTGCGGATAGAGAATGCAGCAGGAAAGCAGCGCTAAACTTTCCACGTGAAAGCTTGTTGCGAATATTCACCTCTTTTTCATCAATCAAATCGGCTAATTGAGCGTAAGTCACTCCCTTGCGCTTCAATTCGGCCTTTAGCAGGTTTGCTGCTTTGGTTTCCCACTCATTTTGTTCAGCCATGTATCACCTATGCTGTTAAAAGTATCATAATCATTACATAAGGTATTGTATTCGATACGTCTAGGTACTATATTCATTACATAGGTAATGGATACGATACAAAATGGCACAGCACTTTCTTCTCTCAGCGGCATCACGCACACTTAGCCTTCGCAAGATTTACAAGGCCGGAGAAAATGTGGCTTATCAAATGTTCTGCGAAATGCGCTGGCCTGAAACTGGTGGCGAAGCGGTATGCCCAAAGTGCAGCCACGACGAGGCTTACAAGATCACCACACGCCGCAAGTTCAAATGTAAGGCATGTGCGCACCAGTTCAGCGTAACATCCGGCACGATCTTCGCATCGCGCAAGATGGACTTTGTAGACCTGCTGGCTGCGATCTGCCTGATCGTGAACGCCTCCAAAGGCATGAGCATGGTTCAGTTGAGCCGCGACATTGATTGCCAGTACAAGACAGCGTTTGTGCTGGCTCACAAGCTGCGTGAAGCGATTGCGCAAGAGGTTCACACTGGCGAGGTTCTGGACGGTCACGTAGAGATTGATGGCGCATATTTCGGCGGTCACGTTCGCCCCCATAACGAAAAAGCTAAGCGCGTTGATCGTCGCCTTAAAAAGCACCAGACAGGCACACGCCGCGTTGTGGTTGCCATGCGGGAGCGTGAAGGCCGCACCCTGCCAATGGTGGCGAAAACAGAAGGCGAGGGCGTTGGGTTCGCTATTGAGAACATTTCCCGCGATGCCACCATGTCAGCAGATGAGGCATCCCATTGGGATACGCTGCACGATGGCTGGATGGTTGACCGCGTGAACCACAGCGAAATTTACAGCGACCACGGCAAACACACCAACATGGTTGAAAGCTTCTTCTCCCGCCTGCGTAACATGATCGAAGGCCAGCACCATGGCGTATCTCCTAAGTACCTGCACCAGTACGCAAACCACTCCGCATGGCTGGAAGATAATCGCCGCACCGATAACGGCACACTGGCGAAGATCGTTGTGTCTAACGCAATGGAAGCGCCTGTATCGCGGGATTGGAAGGGGTATTGGCAACGGGCGGCTTGACGGTCATTGAAAACTCATACGGGATGATCTACATTGGGAGTGTAGCAACCACAACGAAATGCCCATGAAAAGTAGTAAAACAGTAGCAAACGAGTTTGTACGACTCGCCAGTGAAGCACAGGAGTCCTTGACGCCTATGCAGCTGCTTAAGCTGGTTTATATTGCTCATGGGTGGATGCTGGCTTTGTATAATCGCCCCTTGATTAGAGACGATGTTCAGGCTTGGCAGTACGGTCCAGTCATACCCTCATTGTATAACAAAATTCGTCGCTTCAAAAGTGGCCCGGTCACACAGGTATCAGCAGAAGAAGGCGAAACTTTAGATCATGCAGAAGTCAGCATAGTTCGGCAAGTATACGAAAAATACGGCCATTTAAGTGGACCTGCGCTGTCGCGTTTAACCCATGCGGATGGAACTCCGTGGCACATCACCTATGTACCACATAGTTTTGGAGATGTGATACCCAACGACTTGATAGAAGATCACTATTCGAGACTCGCGGGTTGACCGAAGAGCGCAAGATACCAGATCGACCGGAAGACCTAGACAGCATTCGCTCTGGTGGCCTTTTTGATAGGATGGCAACTAACGAGGCGAAACAGCTTGCAAGCGGCAAATCTTCTGATGAATTACGTATAGAATCTGAGGAAGCAGAGGCTGCTAGAACTGAAAGATTCCGCAATCACTTTGAAAGACTCGCGATTGTAACCCTCTACCTAGTGTGGTTCGCCATTGTTGTTGTAGGATTGATTTGGCTATATCATTTGATCGCTCCGCCTAGCCTGCCGAGGCTACCAGTTGAGCAAGTCAATAATATTCAAGCGATTGTTACTGGTGGCGTAATCGCGGGAATAGCCAGTGGCCACATGAAGAAGCGATTAAATTAAAGCATTGTTTCAGCCAGTTTTCATAAGCAGCGATCTTTCCCGGAGTCCCGCACAGTGGGTCTAGGACCCAGCGATAGACCAAACAGGGTATCGCCAAGCGCCATCATTATGCACCACGCCTTTGCTCTTCAACCCGTTCAGCGCCACTGTAACGCTACGCCAAACCTCGTCAGCGTCCATATCGTGCGTATCGGCTATCCTGGCAGCAATCTGCTTTGATGTGGCCTCACCGTCTTTCAGCGCAGCTATCACAGCCCTGCGCAGCCCCCCGCGCGAATTGAACCGCCTTGGCCGCTTATCCGGTACCTTGTATGCGTCTGGGGCCAGATCATAGAGACGTAGCAAGGCGTCAACGTGTTCAATTCCGTCCAGCCCGTCACGGATGATTTCGCCCCGGATATAATACAGGCAGCGCCCTACGCTTTCGGGGCTAAGTTTGCTCATTAAGATTTTTTTGGTCATACACCAACGTACCAAGAACAGGCTGCTAGGGATTCACAATTCTTGGTGCGTTTGATACATAAGGCCGGATATTTACCAAAAATAAACTTCTCTCCCTGTAGTGTTAACCATTCCGGTTGGATTGACAGGGGGCTGGATGATAGCGCGCGCCTACACAGTAGCCTTCAACGGGGTAGAGGCCCGTCTGGTAGAGGTGCAATGTTCCCTTACAGCGGGCCTGCCGGCGTTCCAGATCGTCGGCCTGCCGGACAAGGCCGTTTCCGAAGCCCGCGAACGGGTGCGGGCGGCTTTGAACAGTCTGGCCCTTGCGCTGCCTGCAAAACGGATCACCATTAACCTGTCGCCGGCGGATCTTCCGAAAGTCGGATCACACTTTGATCTGCCAATCGCCTTGGCTGTAATGGCGGCAATGGATGTGATCCCGCGCGAAGAGACCGCCCGACAGGTCGCGCTCGGGGAGCTCTCTCTTGATGGCAAGCTCATTCCGGTTATCGGGGCGCTGCCGTCCGCTCTGGCAGCGGCGCAGGCTGGTTGCAATCTTGTGTGTCCGGCCGAATGCGGATCAGAGGCCGCATGGGTGGGCGCGGTTCAGGTGATAGCGCCTGCAACACTTCTTGCATGCATGAACCATTTTCGCGGTCGCGCGATACTCGCCCCTGCCGAACCGGGAGAGGTTGCAATTGCACCACAAACCAAAGACCTCAGCGATGTCAAAGGTCAGGAACGCGCCAAAAGGGCGCTGGAAATCGCTGCGGCAGGACGCCACCATCTGCTCTTTGTGGGCGCACCCGGATCAGGCAAATCCATGATGGCCGCACGCCTGCCCGGCCTGCTGCCGCCGTTGGAACCGGAAGAAGCCCTTGAAACCTCCATGATCCATTCGCTGGCCGGATTGTTATCCTCCGGCGGCATCTCCAAGGCCCGCCCGTTCCGCGATCCCCATCACACGGCTTCCATGGCGGCGATCGTTGGGGGCGGGCGCGGCGCCAAGCCCGGAGAGATTTCGCTCGCTCATAACGGCGTTCTCTTCCTTGACGAACTCCCCGAATTTTCACGGCAGGTCCTTGAAACCCTGCGCCAGCCGCTGGAAACAGGCACTGTCATGGTTGCGCGGGCCAACAATCATGTCACCTACCCCTGCCGGTTCATGCTCGTTTCCGCCGCAAACCCCTGCCGCTGCGGCCATCTGGCAGATGCAGCGCGGGCCTGTGCGCGGGTCCCCCTCTGCGGGGAAGATTATCTTGGAAAGATTTCCGGACCGTTAATGGATCGCTTTGACCTGCGCGTCGATGTTCCCCCCGTCACGATGAGCGACCTTAACATGTCCCAAAACAGCGAATCTTCGGAGATCATCGCAGCGCGGGTGGCAGAAGCCAGGGTGCGACAAGGCAAACGTTTTCAGCACCACAAAGACCTGCGTCAGAACGCCGATGCCGAAGGGAAGGTTTTGACAGAAATCGCTACGCCGGATCGCGAGGGACACGCGATACTTGAAAAGGCAGCCGAGCGTTTCAATCTGTCAGCCCGCGGCTATCACCGCGTTCTACGGGTCGCCCGAACCATTGCCGATCTGGATCAATCGGATACAGTCCGACAGCCACATGTGGCGGAGGCTATCAGCTATCGTTTGATGTCAGCCGTGCCTTAAGAAATGCGCTCACATCATCGAGTGCAGCGCGGGCCTCCGGGAAATGCCCCCGCATGATATGGAACACATGGAACGCATTGGGCCAGCTGCGCACCAGAACCTCATGTCCTTTTGACACAAGTTTGCGCTGCATCTCCAACGTATCATCCCGCAGGATTTCACCGCTACTGTGATGAAACAGGATAGGCGGACAGTTTTCAAAAACTGCATGGACAGGAGAAGCGCAAGCCTGTCCGGCGTCCTGATCGCCAAGATACATCGCGCCAAGCTCGTCAAACCGCTCGGCACAGAGAAGGACTTCGCTTTTCGCGTTCTCCTTCAAGCTGTCATATCCGCCCTTCAAGTTCACAACAGGGCTGATTACAAACGCACACAGCGGCATTTCTCTCTTGTGGTCGGAGAGATGCGCGAGCAGGGACAAAACGAGATTGCCCCCGGCGCTGTCCCCCCCCAGCATGATCTGGTCAGGCCGCAGTCCCCGTGCCAGCAAGCCGTCGTATACAGCCACCACATCATCGAAACCGGCAGGAAACGGGTTTTCCGGCGCCAGCCGATAACGCGGGATAACCGCCTCCACCCCAAGCGCACCCGCTATATCCGCGACCATGTGTTTGTGGGTATCCGGACTGCCCACGATAAAGCCGCCGCCGTGGAGGTACAACAAAACCTCGGGCCGTGTGACCGGTCCGGCAGAGGCCCACAATACCGGAATTTTACCAATCTTACCGTTTCGGTAATCCGCCCCAGCAGGGTGGAGATGCATGCGGCGGGCATGTTTTTCAAATGCCTCGCGTGCCTCTACCGGGTTGGTAACACGCTGCACCCAAGGCTTTATCACCAGTCTTGTAAAGAAACTGTAAAGACACAGGCGCATAGAGGTCATTTTCGGGTTTTCTCCTCGATCGCTTCCCAGATCATTTCCGCAACATTGATATTATCAAAGCGTTCCAGCTCTTGGATTCCGGTGGGCGACGTCAGGTTGATTTCGGTCAGATTACCACCGATCACGTCAATGCCCACGAAAATCTGGCCTTTTTCCCGCAACAGGGGGCCGATGGCTGCGCAAATTTCCCTGTCGCGCGGGCTCAGACCGATTTTTTCGGGGCGTCCGCCCACATGCATGTTCGAACGGGTCTCTCCTTTGGCCGGAACGCGGTTGATCGCCCCCACAGGTTCTCCGTTCACAAGGATGACGCGCTTGTCACCTGCAGCCACGTCGGGCAGGAATTTCTGGGCGATCAGTGGCTCCCGGTTAATGGTTGTAAACAGCTCATGAAGCGAATTCAGGTTGCGATCGCCGGGTTCAAGGCGGAAAACACCAGCGCCACCATTGCCGTAAAGCGGCTTTAGGATGATGTCACCGTGCCTTTCCTTGAATGCTTTCAAAGTATTCAGATCGCGGGCAATCGTTGTCGGCGGTGTAAGCTCGGGAAATTGCAGGACCAGCAGCTTTTCCGGATAATTGCGTACCCAGCGGGGATCATTCACAACCAGTGTTTCGGGATGCAGCATATCAAGGATATGGGTGGTGGTGATATATCCCATATCAAAGGGCGGATCCTGCCGCAGCCAGACCACATCCCAATCGGAAAGATCGACGGTTTCTTCGGGTTGCAGCGTCACGTGATTGCCCACTTCGCGGCGCAGCTCCATCCGGTGCCCCCGTGCTGTTACACGTCCTTCGTCAAAAGCCAGCTTGTCGGGCGTATAAAAAAACAGCTCGTGCCCGCGGGCCTGCGCCTCTTCGGCGATCCGGAAGCTGCTGTCTGCATTAATATCGACGTCCCCGATAGGGTCCATTTGGAAGGCGACCTTCAAACTCATGTTTATGTTCTTTCCAGAGAGCAGCACTGCTGCAAAATTTGCGTTCACAAATACATGACGCAGTGCGGCACGGGTTTCAATAACCCGCACCCATCTATTGAAAAGAAGTCCAGCAAAGTCTGAGGTCAGAAATAGCCCTACGGAACGGATTTCAGGCGGCCATCAGCGCCCCTGGCAAAACTTTGATCCGGCCTGCACTGTCCACCAATGCCGCATCAAAGCGGCAGTCCACATCAAGGTGTCCGGCTTTTTCCGCCAGATAGTGCAAGGCGCAATTGTGAATGCGTTTCTGCTGGCGCGGGGTAATCTGATGAACTGCTGTTTCGAATGTCCGGCTTGTTTTCACTTCGATAAAATACAGCTTTTCCTTGTGCCGCGCGACCAGATCGATTTCACCGTCTTTGGATTTCCAGCGGCGATCTACAATTTCAAACCCGTTGCGTTCATAGGCTTGCGCGACCTGACCTTCCGCCGCCTGCCCTTTCAGGAAGGAAATTCTGCCATTTGCTGCGCGATCCATGTGGCCCCCTTGTCTTGTGTAAGAAACGTTTAACCGCGATCCGTTAAGGATTTATGAATCTTCCTTCAGTTCCAAGGCTCTTTGATAAACCTCCTTGCGGGGCAAACCGAAAGTTTCGGCCACTTCGCTTGCAGCGTCCTTGACCCGCAGACGGGTCAGGGCATCTTTTATTGCGGTATCGACATCGCCCTGAACCACTTCCTTTTCCAGCGGTGGTCCCAAGACGATAACGACCTCTCCCTTAACCGACTCGCGGCGTGAAACGTCGTCCGCCAGTTCCCCCAGCGTGCCACGGCAGGTTTCTTCAAATTTTTTGGTCAGTTCCCGGCAAAACGCCGCCGGACGGTCACTGCCGAAAACCGAACACATATCCCGCAGGCTTGCGGCAGCGCGTTTTGGCGATTCGTAAAACACCAGCGTGGCGCTGATTTGCGAAAACTCCATAAAAAACTTCTTGCGTGCCGAAGTTTTATTGGGGGCAAAACCGGCAAAAAAGAACCGGTCCGTCGGTTGTCCGGCCACGCAAAGTGCCGCCAGAAGGGCCGAGGCACCGGGCGCGGCATAGACCGGCAGATCCTGTGCAATCACCGCACGGGCAAGATCGAATCCGGGATCAGCCACCATCGGTGTTCCGGCATCCGACACATATGCGACAGACGCCCCGTCCTTCAGCGCTTTGAGCAACTGGGGACGCATTTGCGCGCCGTTATGATCGTGATAGGCCAGCAGCCGCCGGTCCCCGAGCTTCACGCCATGGATATCCAGAAGACGGCGGGTATTGCGCGTATCTTCCGCTGCCAGCACATCCGCATTTGCCAGAATATCAAGCGCCCGCAGCGTTATATCCCGCGCCGCGCCGATCGGTGTTGCCACCAGATGAAGCCCTGCCGCAATTTTCCCAGCATGCATCTGCCTAATTCCACTTCTTTGTTGAACAGGCGTTGCTTTCCCACCGCCCAGCACTTAGTTTTTCCCGTATAATACGCTGCTTAGACCAGCCATGTCACGAAGGGGGACTGTTGTGTTTCATAAGATCCGGAAAATCGGCCTTAAGACGGCCGGACTTGTAACAGCGGCCGCTGTTCTCTGGGGGTGTACCGAGGTTGGAGGCGGTTCGCAAGGACCCCGCGTAAACACCAATAAACCCGTTGTGGTCGGCATTCTGGTCCCCTCCGGTTCGGGGAACCAGCAGCAGGAAGCTCTTGCCGGCAGCCTGGTTGCTGCCGCAAAAATGGCTGTTGCCGAAATGGGTGACGTGCAGATCGATTTGCGGGTTTATCCGACCGCAGGTGATTCAAACCGCGCCGCAGCCGCAGCCCAGCGTGCCGCCAGCGAAGGCGCCAAGATCCTTGTCGGCCCCCTGTTTGCACAGGCCGCGAACGCAGCCGGTACAGCCGTGGCGTCACAAGGCATCAACGTCCTGAGCTTTTCCAACAACCCCGATATTGCAGGCGGCAACGTCTTCATTCTGGGCGACACATTTGCAAACACGGCTGACCGTGTTGTCGGCTATGCCGCCCGCAAGGGACAGCGCAGCGTTGCCGCACTGGTGCGGGCCGATGCAGCCGGTGACGTGGCCGCCGCGGCGGTTCAGACCGCTGCAAGAAACAACGGCGCGAGTTTCGTCGGTGTGGCCAAATACGAACTGACCAGCGAAAGCGCGATTGCCGCAGTTTCGGCAACCAAATCCCTGATCGAGCGGACGGGGGCAACCGCCCTGGTTCTTGACGCCGATGCAGCAGGTGCCCTGCCCGTGTTCGCGCAAATGCTGCCGGAAAAAGGAGTCACCTCGGCATCGACGCAGTTTATCGGCCTGACCCGCTGGGACCAGACCGCACCCGCTGTACGCAGCAGCGCAGGGCTTCAAGGATCGCTTTTCGCTCTGAACGATACCAGCGCCACAAGGTCGTTTAACCAGCGCTATGCAGCCGCACACGGCTCCAACCCGCATCTTCTGGCGGGCAAGGCTTATGACGCGATGCGCGCTGTCGGCAGCCTGCTGCAAACCGGATCTTCCGATGCACTGACCCGCAAAAAACTCACCCGCAATTCCGGTTTCCAGGGCGCCAACGGCATTTTCCGCCTGCGGCCTGACGGAACCAACCAGCGCGCGCTGGCCGTTGCTACATTCCAGGAAGGTAACGTTGTCGTACTTGATCCAGCACCAAGGAGCTTTGGTGGCTCAGGCTCCTGATATTAATACCAGTCAAACCAATACAAGTGGTCCCGGTGCGTTGATATGCGAACCGGGACTGCTTTTTGACGGTCCCGCAATACGTGCAGAAATCACGGAGGCGCTGTCTTCCTGCGCCGACAATTACGCAAAACGCACTGCAATCAGCAAGGTTCTCGACCGGGTGAACACCCAAGCCCGGGAACAGATTAAAACCGCCTATCTGAAGACCCCCTTCAAAACCAGCCGCACCATCCGGTCTTATACTTATGTGACCGACCAGTTGATCAGGACGGCCGTGGATATGGTGCAGATGTATCTGCACCCCCTGCCCAATCCCACACGCTCCGAACGCATTTCCATTGTCGCGGTGGGCGGTTACGGGCGGGGTGAAATGGCGCCGTTCTCAGATGTGGACCTGCTGTTTCTGACCCCCTACAAACTGACCCCTTGGGGCGAAAGTGTCGTGGAAAGCACGCTTTATATCCTGTGGGATCTGAAACTGAAGATCGGCCATGCAACCCGCACCGTGGATGAATGTATCCGGCTGGCCGCCAGTGATCTGACGATCCGCACCGCCCTGCTGGAATCCCGTTTCCTGCATGGCGACGAGGCTCTGGCAGAAAAGCTGGACAACCTGCTTTGGAAAAACCTGTTCAAATCGACAGGGCCGGAATTTGTTGCCCTCAAACTGGAGGAACGGGAAGCCCGCCACAAAAAACAGGGTGCGACGCGTTTCCTGCTGGAACCCAATGTAAAAGAGGGCAAGGGCGGATTGCGGGATCTCCAGACATTGTACTGGATAACCAAATACCTCAGCGGGGCGAAACTGCCTTCCGAAATGATCTATGCAGGCTATTTCACAACCACAGAATACGCCAGTTTCGATCAGGCCGAAAACTTCCTGTGGACCGTGCGCTGCCATCTTCATCTGGTGGTCGGTCGCGCAGCCGAACTGCTGACTTTTGACAGTCAGGTCGCGATCGCAGCGGCACTCGGCTACAAGGACAAGGACGGGCTGCGCGGGGTGGAAGCCTTCATGCAGGAGTATTTTACCCATGCCACCCATGTAGGGGATCTGACCCGCATCTTCCTGACCGCACTGGAAGCCCAGCATGTAAAACAACAGCCCTCGTTCGGGGCGCGGCTGCTCAGGGCGATGCCTTGGCGCAGCGATTCCCTTGAAGCGCCCGAAGGCTACAAAATCGTCCATGGCAGATTGTCCATTGCGGACGAAGAGGCGTTTCTGGCCGATCCGATCAACTTTCTGCGGATATTCGAACACGGTCTGGATACGGACATTCTGATCCATCCGGATGCCATGCGCCTGATCGTGGCCAATCTGGAACTGATCACCAACAAGCTGCGCACCAACCCCGAAGCACAAAAGCTGTTCCTGTCGCTGCTGCTGGACTACGGCAATCCGGAGCGGGCGTTGCGGCGGATGAACGAACTTGGTGTGCTGGGCGCATTCATCCCCGAATTCCAGCGCATCGTCTGCCTGATGCAGTTCAACATGTACCACCATTACACGGTGGACGAACACACCATCCAGTGTATCTCCCATCTTGCGCAGATTGAAAAAGGCGAATTGAAGGAAAGCCTTCCGGTCGCCTCCAGCATTCTGGAAGACGGGGTCGATCGCAAGGTTCTCTATGTGGCACTGTTGTTGCACGACATTGGCAAGGGCCTGCCCGAAGACCATTCTATCGCAGGTGCGCGTCTGGCGCGTACTATCTGCCCGCAGCTTGGTCTGTCCGAGGGGGAAACCGATACGGTGGTCTGGCTGGTACGCCACCATCTGCTGCTGTCGGATGTGGCCCAGAAACGGGATCTGTCGGACCCCAAGACAGTGCGCGATTTTGCCAAGGAAGTGAAAACCACCGCACGGTTGAACCTTTTAACGGTACTGACGGTCTGTGACATTCGTGGCGTTGGACCGGGCACTTGGAACAACTGGAAGGCCCAGTTGATCCGCGACCTGCACCGCTACACCAAGCTTGCGCTGCAGGAGGGCTTTAACAAGGTACTGGAACTGCAATCCTCGACCGAGGCCAAGGACGCTTTGCGCGCCGCGCTTCCCAAGATGAGCCGCAAAGCCCTCGATGCAGAGCTTGAACGCCACTACCCCGCCTACTGGCAGGGGCTGGATACAGAGACCCACAAAATTTTCGCCAAACTCATGCAAAAGGCGAGCACGACCGAAGTCATGACCGACATCAAGGCAGATAAGGATCATGACGCGACCCGCGCCTGCTTTGTCCTGCAGGACCATCCGGGCATCTTCTCGCGGCTGGCAGGGGCGCTGGCACTGGTCGGGGCGAATGTGGTGGACGCGCGGACCTATACGTCTTCGGACGGCTATGCCACTGCGGTATTCTGGATACAGGATTCCAGAGGAAAACCTTATGAAAAATCCCGCCTGACCCGCCTGCGCTCCATGATTAACAAAACGCTCAAGGGTGAAGTGATTGCCAAGGATGCGCTGAAGTCCCATGACAAGATCAAAAAGCGGGAACGGGATTTTGTCGTACCCACGGTTATCTCCTTCGACAACAAAGGGTCGGATCTCTACACCATCATCGAAGTAGACACCCGCGACAGACCCGGATTGCTTTATGATCTGACCCGCACCCTGTCTGACAACAACATCTACATTGCCAGCGCCGTGATCGCCACTTATGGGGAACAGGCAGTTGATGTATTTTATGTGAAAGACATGTTCGGATTAAAATTGCACAGCGCGGCCAAGCGCAAGAAGATCGAAGAGGCCCTCTGCGCGGCCATCAAAACCGGCGCAGTGGGGGCGCTCGCGTGACACTGGCCACAAAGCCGCGGAGCATCCGCCTGCTGGCCGGTTTCTTTACCGTCAGCAGCTGGACCCTTGCCAGCCGCGTTATGGGGTTCATCCGTGACATCCTGATCGCTGCTTTTTTCGGTGCCGGCCCGGTAGCCGAAGCGTTTCAGGTGGCATTTGCCCTGCCCAACATGTTCCGCCGGTTCTTTGCCGAAGGCGCCTTTAACATGGCCTTTGTTCCGATGTTCTCCAAAAAGCTGGAATCCGGTGAAGACGCGCGCCAGTTTGCCCAGAACGCAATGGCGGGCCTTGCGACGGTTCTGATCGGACTGACCCTGATTGCCCAACTGTTCATGCCGTGGTTTGTACTGGCCATGGCCAGCGGCTTTGCAGGGGATGAACGTTTCGATCTGGCCACGGATTTTGCCCGCATCTGCTTTCCCTACATCCTGTTTATCTCTCTTGCGGCCCTGCTGTCCGGTGTCCTGAACTCCATGGGCCGCTTCGCTGCTGCTGCTGCCGCACCTGTGGTGCTGAATATCATCCTGATCAGCGCGATGGCCGCCACTTGGGCGCTCGGCGGGAACGTTGCCCTTGCGCTGGCATGGGGGGTGCCTGTGGCCGGTGTGGCGCAAATGGCGCTGGTCTGGATTGCCGCATCCCGCGCTGGTATCCGCCTGATGCCGCAACTGCCCCGCTTCACCCCTGAAATCCGGCGGCTCGCCATGATCGCGGCCCCTGCCGCCCTTGCCGGAGGCGTTGTGCAGGTCAACCTTCTCGTGGGCCGTCAGGTCGCCAGCTATTTTGACGGCGCCATCCAGTGGCTTGCAGTGGCAGACCGGCTCTACCAGCTTCCGCTCGGCGTGGTGGGCATCGCAATCGGAGTGGTGCTGCTGCCGGATCTTTCCAGAAAACTGCAATCCGCAGACGAAGCGGGCGGCCGCCATGCGTTCAACCGCGCGACCGAATTCGCACTGGCCCTGACCCTGCCTGCTGCCGTCGGCCTGCTGGTGGTGCCCGAAGCTGTTGTTTCCGTCCTGTTCGAACGGGGCGCTTTCACAGGCGAAGATGCACGAAACACCGCTCTGGCCCTGTCAGTCTATGCCATCGGCCTGCCCGCCTTCGTGCTGCAAAAGGTTTTCCAGCCGCTTTACTTCGCACGGGAAAACACCAAAACCCCGTTCTATTTCGCGCTGGTCTCTATGGTGCTCAACGCGGTACTTGCCATCGGTCTTTCCGGCCAGTTCGGCTATCTCGCGGCGGCGATCGGGACGACGCTGTCGTCCGTTGCACTGGCGGTGCTGCTGTATTTTGGCACCCGCCGTATGGGGCTTGCGGCGGCTTTTGATGACCGCCTGCTGCGCGCCCTGCCCCGTATGCTGGCAGCCTGCTTTATTATGGGTCTGTTTACTTACGGTCTGGAATGGCTTTTGGCAGACTGGCTGATCACGGACGGGTTGCGCTACCTCGCGCTTGCCCTGCTGGTGTTTGGCGGCACCGGAGTCTATTTCGCCGCCTGCCTGATGCTCGGCGCCTTTACCAAACAAGGGCTGCGCAACGTGGTCCGGCGGTAAACCGGAACCGCTTCCGGCTCTTTTTGGGTCAAATATCCATATCCCGACCGCGCCGCATCCGGTCCCGCCAGTAGGTCAGACCCGCCCCTGCCACCGGGCGCAGTGCGGCACAAATACCAAAGCCGATGAAGAAGCCTGCCACCCGTTCGAACCAGTCGTGCCCGCCAAACAGGATTGAAAATACCGCAAGCAATACACCAAGTGCTGCGATCAGTCGGAAGGCCCGCAGACCGTTCTGCCCCGCTGCCCGCTGTTCGGTGAACAGGATCCAGCTGAGCGCACCAATCAACCCGTAAGACGCCGCACCGGCCCCGAGCATGGCCATCGTCGGCCCCATAACGATTGCCTGCGCCAGTGCTGCCAGTATTCCACTGCCAAAGAAGATCGCCAGAAACGCCAGCCAGTGTACGCGCTCTGCAACGAATTTCCCGAGGGCGAGGATGAACACGACGCTGAACAGCGTGGCGACAAAATTGGCGTGAACAAACATGTAGCTGACAAACCGCAGCATCAGTTCGGGCGGGTATTGTCCAGTGTCCCACATCAGATAGACCGCCGCATTGGAGAACCCGAACTGGTCCGCAATCATGATGCGCCAGGCCGCTCCGGTGGCGCCGCCGATGATGCCGGCTTCCCCCAGTTGGAAGATCGCCTCAACCGCAGCGATGAGAACAACCAGCAGGGTTACAACGGGCGGCAGGGGATTGATCGGGGCGTTGTGCCCTCCGGCGTCATACATCTAAAGGCTCCATCGCTTGACGATACCCGCCCATATAGCGATAACCCCTGCATCAACACCAGACGGAGTTTTCGCAATGGGCGAGACAATACACACACCGCGCGTCTTTTCCGGCATCCAGCCATCGGGAAACCTGACGCTTGGAAACTACCTTGGCGCACTGAAACGCTTTGTCGAAATGCAGGAATCCGGCATCGAAACCGTTTACTGCATGGTCGATATGCACGCCATTACCGTCTGGCAGGATCCGGCCGACCTGCGCCACAACACACGCGAGGTGGCGGCGGCCTATATCGCTTGCGGTCTGGATCCGGCGAAATCCATTCTGTTCAACCAGTCCCAAGTGCCCGCCCATGCGCAACTGGCGTGGATTTTCAACTGTGTGGCGCGGATCGGCTGGATGAACCGCATGACCCAGTTCAAGGATAAGGCGGGCAAGAACGCTGAAAAATCGTCGCTAGGGCTACTGGCCTATCCGGCCCTGATGGCAGCGGACATCCTGATTTATCAGGCCACCCATGTGCCGGTGGGCGAGGATCAGAAACAGCATCTCGAACTGGCCCGCGACATTGCGGCCAAGTTCAACCACGATTACGATACGGATTTCTTCCCCGCGCCCGAACCCCTGATCGAGGGTGAGGCCACCCGTGTCATGTCGCTGCGCGATGGCACCAAGAAAATGTCGAAATCCGACCCTTCGGATCAGAGCCGCATCACCTTGCGCGATGATGCCGACACGATTGCCAAGAAAATCCGCAAGGCCAAAACCGATCCGGAGCCGCTGCCGGACTCCCTGAAGGAACTGGAAGGCCGCCCCGAAGCGCGCAATCTGGTCAATATCTATGCCGCCCTGTCAGGCCGGACCGCCGAAAGCGTGATTACCGAATTCGCAGGGCAACAATTCGGCCAGTTCAAACCCGCGCTGGCCGATCTTGCCGTGGATCATCTGGCACCGATCACGCAGGAAATGAATCGTCTTATGTCCGATCCCGCTGAAATCGACCGGATTCTTGGCAACGGCGCAGACCGCGCCGCTGCTATCGCAGAACCGATCCTGGACAAAACATATGATATTGTAGGCATGGTGCGGTCCCGCTAGGCCTTCCTGCTTTCGGTTGACGCGCAGAGCCTGCGCCATAAGATGCCCCTGAAAGCGGGGGCATCTTTTTTATGGCCATCTGGAACCGGAAATCCGTGCTGACAGAAGCAATCGCCGACTGGCAGGCCCGCGGTTTGCTGGACAAGGCGACAGCCCAACAGCTTGACGCGGACGTTCAGCACCGCGCGGGCGGTACTTCCTTCCGGCAAATCCTTGTGCTTCTGGCTGTGGTCTGCCTCGGCTTTGCCGCGATGAGCTTTGTCGCCGCCAACTGGGACGGCTTGGGCCGCCTGACACGGGTGGGACTGATCTTTGCTGCGATGTGGGCCTTCTGGGGCGGGTCGCTTTACCTGTCGATGCGGGGCCATCACAAGACCGCCCAAACCTGCACGCTTGGCGCCTGTGCCATGTTCGGTGCAGGAATTATGCTGATCAGCCAGATCTACCACATTCAGGGCAGTCCGAAGGATGCCACATGGCTTTGGGCTATGATGACACTGCTGGCAGCGGCGCTGACCCTTTCGGTTCCGGCTCTGGTGCTGTCACTCGCGTTGCTGTTGATTTGGGTGTCAGTGCCCCCGAATATCTTTTCCAGCAACCCACCGCTTCATTTCGACTTTCCGCTTTATCTGCTCGCTGCTGCCGCGCTGGCCTATGCCCTGCGCAGCCGGTTTGCCGCCCACCTGATTATGCTCTCTGCATGGCTCTGGTTCATGCTAACCGCCCTGACCATCGTGGATCAGGGATCAATGATAATGCTGAAAGCCGGGCTGTGCCTTGCTTTTGTATTCCTCTCTGCAGCGCTCTGGGCTGATCGCAATCGCAGATTGCTGCGCGGGTTCGAGCGGGCGGTGATCCTCTATACAATCGCGTTTATCTCTGTCACCATTTTCGCGTGGCATATCATCGCCCGACATGACAGCGCGCTGATCGTGGACGGGTTTACCACAGATATCTACCTCCTGATTGCTTTGGGCAGTCTCGGGATTTGCTGGACGGCAGGCATTATCGCAGTGCGGGCGGCCCATCCGAATGCCTATGATCTCATCGTCACTCCGATGTTTGCCACGCTGGCATTCGCCCTGCTGTTAATCTCGCCCGATCATGCGCTCATGGCGCAGTTGCTGATGGTGGGGGGCGCGGTCTGGGTGATCCGCATGGGCTGGCGCATCGATTACCGCCAGCTTGCAATACTCGGCTTTTTCCTGTTCGCCGCCGCACTGCTGACCACCTATTTCGAAACAATTGGCACATTGATCGCGACAAGTGTCTTCTACCTTGGAGTCGGGCTGCTGCTGCTTCTGGGGGTGTTCATCATCCCACGCCTGTCCCGCAGCAAAGGAGACCGCTCATGAGCCGTTTCCTGATCGCAGGCACCATTCTCGCAGCCCTGCTGCAAACCGGCGTACTGGCAAAGATTATCACCGACCGCGCAGCGGCCCTGCAATCGGGGCAGGAAGTGTTGCTGGAGACCGGATTTATTGATCCAAGAGACCTGTTCCGCGGCCATTATGCTGTGTTGAACCTGCAGATCAGCCGGATTGACAGAAATGACGTCACACTGCACGGGCGTTTCACGTGGAACGATCCGGTTTACGTGGCGCTGGATACCTCCGGACCATTCGCCCGCCCTGTCAGCCTGCATGACGCTTATCCCGCGGATTTCGACGGGCCGGTGATCAAGGGCAACGCGCTGTTCACCTCTGACAGCACCAATCAGGCCTTGCGAATCGATTTTCCCTTTAACCGGTTTTTCGCGCCGCTGGATCGGGCGCTCGAACTGGAAAACCTGCGCCGGGAGCAAAAGCTCGGCGTCATCCTTGCGTTGTCAAAGGACGGTTCCGGCATGATTAAAGGGCTGACCATCGAGGGGGAGAAATTTTACGAGGCACCGCTTTATTGACCTGCACTGGCAACAGGCCTGCAAAGCCTCAGGCCTCCGGCGCGCCGAGATAGGCAACCGGCGCATTATCCGCCTGTTCGAAATCCAGAACACGGCCCTCTGTCACGCGGGACAAACGTTTGTATTCATAGACCATCTCTGCGCCTTCCTGCGCAGAACAGACGATCAGGCATTCGTGTAACAAGCGGGCACCATTGCAGAATTCCACGGTCCCCCGCAGATGTGGCGCATCAACCGACAAGGCAAAGCCACCCTCCCAACTACGCAGCACAGGATAAACGTCATCACCGACGACAACACGCAGCCGTGAAGTACGCTCCAGTTCCTGATTGCGGGCACGGCGCAACCCTTCCAGAACCTCGGGTGACATATGAACGTCCATAAAGAATCCCTCCTGATGTCTGACAGTTTGAAGGATTATTATGTATTTTCAATGAATTTAATGGGGCGAAATTGCGAAACTGTCCTGTTTTGCAACGCAGCCTTGCGGAAATCGAGCTTTACACAGAAGCCCCAACCGCGTAGCTGCGGCACGAACCTCCCTGCCGCGCGTGACCGCACTTCGGGGCCAATCCCGAAAAGAACCGACTTATGAAACAAGCTCTCTCCGACGCGCTATCCGAGCGCGGTTATGAAACACTCACCCCCGTCCAGACCGCTGTGACCGATCCCGAACTGGGTAATTCCGACCTTCTGGTCTCGGCCCAGACGGGCTCTGGCAAGACGGTCGGCTTCGGCCTCGCGCTTGGCCCGACCCTGCTGCAGGACGAAGAAACCTTCGGACCGGCGGGCAAACCGCTGGCGCTGGTGATTGCCCCGACACGGGAACTCGCCATGCAGGTGATGCGCGAACTGACGTGGCTTTATGGCAAGGCCGATGCGATCGTGACCTCTTGTGTGGGGGGCATGGACATGCGCGACGAACGTCGTGCGCTTGGTCGTGGTGCCCATGTGGTTGTAGCCACTCCGGGGCGTCTGCGCGATCACATCATGCGCGGCTCTATCGACCTGTCCGGCCTGCGGGCTGTCGTACTGGATGAAGCGGACGAAATGCTGGATCTGGGGTTCCGCGAGGATCTGGAATTCATTCTAGAAGCCTCCCCCAAATCCCGCCGCACCCTGCTGTTTTCCGCCACTGTGTCGCCCAGCATCGCGAAACTGGCAAAAACCTACCAGAACGATGCCGTGCGCGTGTCCACCATCGGCGAACGCCAGCAGCATTCGGACATCGAATACCACCTGATGAGCGTGGCCAACCGCGACGATGAAAAAGCCATCATCAACGTGCTGCGCTATTACGAAGCCCCCGGAGCGCTGGTGTTCTGCAATACCCGCGCTACAGTGAACCGTCTGACCACCCGCCTGTCAAACCGCGGCTTTTCGGTGGTATCGCTTTCGGGCGAGCTGTCCCAGAACGAGCGCACCCATGCCCTGCAAGCCATGCGGGACGGACGTGCCCGCGTGTGTGTGGCGACGGATGTGGCAGCACGGGGCATCGACCTGCCAAACCTTGATCTGGTGATCCATGCGGACCTGCCATCAAACAGCGAAACCCTGCTGCACCGCTCCGGCCGGACGGGGCGTGCGGGGCGTAAGGGTGTTTCGATCCTGATCGCCAACCCCAAAGCCCTGCGCAAGGCGGCACGTCTGCTGAAAACAGCAAAACTGGACGCGGAGCAAGGGCCTGCCCCCTCAGCCGAAGCCGTTATGGCGCAGGATGAAGCCCGTATGCTGGCAGATGAGGCATGGCACACGCCGGTTGGCGAAACCGAGGCCGAAGCGGTTGCAAAGCTGCTGGACCTGCACAGCCCCGAACAGGTAGCTGCGGCCTATCTGCGGCTTTACCGGTCCCGCCAGACAGCCCCCGAAGAACTGGGCGAACCGCAGCCGTTCGACCCGCGCGAGGCGAAAGCCGCCTTCGGCCCGTCTGTGTGGTTTTCCGTCGCCGGTGGCCAGAATGCCGGTGTCGAAGTGCGCCGCTTCCTGCCAAAACTCTGCAAGGTTGGCGGGATTACCAAGGACGACATCGGTGCGATCCGTGTGCAGCACAATGAAACCCTTGTGGAAATCCGCAAAAGCAGTGTTGAGGGGTTCCTGAATACCATTGGCCCGAAGATGGAATATGACCGGAACTCTCCAATCACCCAGATTGACGCGCCAAGCGCGGCACAGCGTGGCCCAAAGCCCAAATTCAAGCCAAAGACGTCTTCAGCGCCGATTGACTGGAACGATGATCCGGCGCCGCGCCGTAAGAAACCCAAAGCGCCCTCCAGCAAGGACAAAGGCAAGCCGAAGTTCAAGAAACGCGCCCGCCCCGAGGACAGCCGCCCCGAAGGCGTGGTGACGCCGCTGAAGAAGAAAGGCGGCAAGAACCTTGCCCCCGCTGTTGGAAAGCCCAACAGCAAGAAGAACAAGGCCCGCCGCGCGGCTGCAAAGAACCAATCGAAGTAAAATTCGGTTAAAATCTTTCAAACAAAAAACAGCCGGTGTCCGTCCAGACACCGGCTGTCAACGTTTTGCCCCTAACCTTGCGGTCAGGTGTTGTTTGGTTCCACCAGATCCACACCTGTGACCGGACGTAAAACATGGGGTTTTGATGGGTCGTACAGCGCGGAGTCAACGAAATCATGGCTCTCTGCCAGTGCGGGGCCCACCATGATCAGCGCAGTGCGGGTGATCTTGGCCTTGCGCACCTTTGTGCGTATGTCTGACAGGGTGCCGCGAATGATTTCCTGATCCGGCCAACCCACACGATAGCCGACCACCACGGGACAATCCGCGCCGTAATGGGGCACCAGTTGCCGTTCGATTTCGCGCATGTTGCGCACGGCCAGATGGATCGCCAGCGTTGCGCCTGTGCGACCAAAGTTTTCCAGCGTCTCGCCTTCAGGCATGGATGTGGATTGCATGGACATGCGGGTCAACACGATGGATTGCGCGATTTCCGGAATGGTCAACTCCTGCCCGATGGTCGCCGCCATCGCTGCATAGGCCGGAACACCGGGAATGATTTCAAAGGGGATGTTATCCGCCCGCAACCGGCGGATCTGTTCGGCAATGGCCCCATAAAGGGACGGATCACCGGAATGGACCCGCGCCACATCCTCGCCCAGCGCATGGGCGGCTTTGATCTCGGCGTGGGTATCGTCCAGCGTCATCACGGCCGTATCCATAACCCTTGCGCCTTCCGGTGCGCAGGCCACCACGGCCTCTGGCACCAGCGAACCGGCGTAAAGACAGACCGGACAGGCTTCGATCCGTGCCTTGGCTTTGACCGTAATCAGATCCGGATCCCCCGGACCGGCGCCAATGAAATAAACTGTCATATCACTTCCTCTCTGCGCCGCTCAGGACGCCAGATCTCCGTCAATCTTGCGGGCATAGCCGCGCGGTGTGTACATGCGCGGCCCCTCGCCCAGTTGCGCAAGTCTGGAATGGCTCGACCCGACCAAAACCACCGTCAGCATGTCCACTTCATCCACTTCCAACTCGGACAGTTTGCGATAGCGGACGTGTTCTTCGGGACGGCCAAGACTGGATGCCAGCATCACAGGTGTATCCGCGGGACGATGTTGCAAAAGGATGTCCCGCGCCTCGGCCAGCAGGGTCCGGCGGCGCATGGAAACGGGGTTGTAAAACGCGATCACGAAATCCCCTTGCGCCGCCGCCTGCAACCGCTTCACGATATCCTCGCGCGGGGTCAACAAGTCGGACAGGGAAATCGCGCAGAAATCGTGGCCCAGCGGCGCACCGGCGCGGGCCGCAGCCCCTTGCAAGGCGCTGACACCGGGGGTGGAGACGACTTCAACCCGATGGGCCGCATCGGATACGCCCATTTCATCGGGCCCACGGTCCAGCAGTTCAAACACCAGCGCACCCATTGCATAAATACCGGCGTCACCGGAACAAATCAGCGCAACATTCTTCCCCTTACCCGCCTGTTCCAGCGCATAGCGGCAGCGGTCTTCCTCTCCGCCAAGCGGGAAGTCGGAGCGTTCCTTGCCATGGGCAAGTGCACCCAGAAGGTCGATATAAAGCCCGTAGCCCACCAGTTCTTCGGCCTCTGCCACCAGCGCACTGGCCTCCGGCGTGCGCCAGCTGTGCTGGCCGGGACCGATCCCGATGATCGACAGTTTGCCGCGTGAACGCCCCGCAAACTCCGTAATCGGCGCGTCGGTGCGCACCAGTGCACAAGTGGCATTCGCGGTCTTCTGTTTCTGAACCGCCAGCACCGCTGCATCCCCGCCAAGCGCCAGCGCAGCACCTTCGGACACACCGTGACAGCTCACCTCGTCAAACACCACCGCAGACGGATTTGCCAGACGGGGCGTCTGCACTTCCAGTTCGGCAGCGGTAAATACGCGGAAGGGCACGCCCAAACGGGCGGCTGTCTCGATCATCGCGGGTTCATCCCCCTTAAGATCGAGCGAACCAACGCAGGCAACCGCCCCTGCTGCGATGTTATTATCCGCCAGCGTTTTTTGCACCAGCGCCCACATTTCCTCTACGTCACAGCCCCGCGCGCAGCCAAGCCCCAGTGCAAAGCGTTGCGGATGATAAACCAGCCGCGTGCCGTCTCCTTCCATCGGCGCCTCTGTGGTGGTCAGCGTAACAGCACCAGTATCAACCGTTTCGACACCCCAGATATTTTCCCCCTCAACACGTACACCGCCGCCCGACAGCATCAACGCCATCGCGCCCTTGGCGTCCTGCGGGTTGGCCAGCCGCCAGCCGAGCGGCGGCTCGTCCAGCGCAACCCCCATCGCCACATCGCCTGCCGTTGTCACAGCGGCATGGGCGGATAAACCTTCGGCAATCTTTCGTGCCAGCCGGTTCGCACCGCGATGCCCGCCCAGCAGGGGGATCACGGTCGATCCGTCATCCGGCACCGCCAGCAGAGGCGGTTCGGTCTTCTTGTCACTGACCAGCGGCGCAACGGCCCGCACCAGAATACCGGCGGCGCAGACCCCCACCACAGGCGTCCCGCTGGCAAAAAGCACGCGCACATGATCCAGCGCATTGGCGAAATAGGCGTCGGCACGATCCACACGCCCTTCGCGCCCGTGCACCGCAGCACCCAGAATTTCCGCCACACGGCGGGCCGTGGCCTCGCCCGAGCGGGACAAACAAACAACTACCGGATTAACCATCCATCAAACCTTATCACTGGGCAGACCAGGGCCCGCCGTCATTGTCACAACCACGGGTCCTCGCCCTTGGTCACCAATATCATCGAAAAATAGGGCGCCGTTTCCGGCGCCTCTGCCAGTGGCATCGCCTTTTGTTCCGGCAGGGTCGCCCGTTCCACATAGCCTGCATGTTCCATCAGTCCCAGACGATCCAGCACGCGGCGGATTTTCGGCAGATGCCGCCCCACCTTCATCACCGCAACCGCTTGGGCCGCCGCAATCCGCTGCTCCATCGCGGTTTCTTCCATCGGGCCGGGAATTATCGTCAGCACCTCGTTTCGCGCCGACAGGGGCGCGCGCAGGGCAGCGGCGCAGGCCGTCACGCTGGTGACACCGGGCACGATTTCGACGTCGAAATCATCCGACAGGCGCGAGAACAGATACATAAAAGACCCGTAAAAGAAGGGATCCCCTTCGCACAGAACCACCACATTTTTACCGGCCCGCAGGCAGGCTGCCAGATCCGCAGCCCCCGCATCATAGGCCGCTTGCGCCGGCTCCCGCTTCACCGACATGGGGATGGAAATCGAAATTTCCTCTACCCCGTCGCGGATTACACCGGCGGCAATGGCACGGGCAAAGCTGGCCCCGCCTTCAAGGCTCGGATAGGCCACAACATCTGCGGCACCGATCAGCCGCGCAGCCTTCAGGGTCATCAGTTCGGGATCGCCCGGACCAAGCCCCACACCGTAGAGTTTGCCGTTCATCGCTTGATCAGGCTCCACTGTGTCACCGGCATCAAGGGACGCCATCCGGTCAGGCCGGTATCCGGCCCGCCGATGGGTTCGGCGCGGTTCACGTTCAGTTTCACAAGCTGCCCGCCGTACTCCTTGTGCAAGGACAGCAACAGGGACTCGCTCTCCAGCGTCACCGCATTGCAGACCAGCCGACCGAGCGGACGCAGCGCCTGCCAGCAGGTCTCGAATGTTTCACGGGACAGGCCACCGCCGATAAAGATCGCATCGGGGGCTTTCAGACCGTCCAGTGCTGCGGGAACCGTGCCTTCAACCAGTTCCAGACGGGGTGCGCCCAGCGCGGCAGCGTTTTGCGCCGCAAACAGGCGACGGTCGGCACGGGGTTCGATGCCGATGGCATGGCTGAACCGTGCCGCCCGCATCCATTCCACCGCGACAGACCCGCAGCCGCAGCCCACATCCCACAACAAGGCTCCGCGCATTGGCATCAACTTGGCCAGTGTCACAGCGCGGATTTCCTGTTTGGTCATGGTGCCGTCATGCTGGAACAACTCATCCGCCAGTCCCGGCACGCGGGGGATCAGCGCGGCGTCTTCCGCAGCCACACAGTCCACCGCCAGCGTGTTAAAGGCGGGCACAACATGATCCCAGCTTTCGGCCAATCCCTCAAAGCGCTGTTCGTCCTTGCCACCCATGGCAGCCAGCACAGTCATCTGCGATTTGCCATAGCCCCTTTCCGTCAGGAACTTTGCAATCTGTGCCGGAGTTTCTGCACCCGTGGTCAGGATCAGCAACCGCTGGTCCGGCTGGATGAAGGCGATCATTTGTTCTACAGGGCGCCCGTGAACTGTCAGGGTTTCCACATCCGGCATGGACCAGCCCATGCGCGCAGCGGCCAGTTGAAAGGCGCTCAACTGCGGGTGATAGGTGATTTCGCGCGGCGGAATGGACCGTCCGATCCGCGCGCCAACCGAATACCAGAGCGGATCACCCGTGGCGAGAACCACAACCCGCTTGCCCTTATAGCCCTGCAGCGTGTCGATCAGCGCATCAAAGGGTGAAGGCCACGCCACCCGTTCTGCACGAATATTGTCCGAAAGCGAATGGTGCCGGTCGCCCCCGATAATGACTTCAGCCGCTTCCACCACAGCGCGGGCGGTGGGCACAAGCCCGTCCAGACCGTCTTCGCCAATGCCAACAATATGCAACCAGGGGGTCATTGTTTTTCCTCTACCAGTCCGGCGGCCAGCGCATTCACCGCGGAAGACGCCACGGCAGATCCGCCCTTGCGTCCACGCAGTGCCACAAAATCGCAATTCCGCGGTCGGGCAGCCAGTTCCGCCTTGCTTTCGGCTGCGCCGACAAATCCCACCGGAAAGCCAAGGATACAGGCCGGTTTCGGCCAACCCTGATCCAGCAGTTCCAGCAGATGGAACAGGGCCGTTGGCGCATTGCCGATAGCCACCACCGCGCCTTCGATACGGTCGCGCCACAGCTCCACCGCGGCCGCGGACCGCGTATTCCCGATGCGCTGTGCCAGATCAGGCACAGACGGGTCGTTCAGTGTGACAATCACGTCATTATCCGCCGGAAGGTAGCGCCGGATAATCCCCGCGCCGACCATTTCACAATCGCACAATACCGGCGCACCGGCCCGCAAGGCATCCCGCCCCGCAGCAAAAGCGCCGGAAGAAAAGGCCAGACGGTCCGCGATTTCCACCATCCCGCAGGAATGGATCAGGCGGATCACCATCGGGCGCATTTCCTCGGGGAAGCGGTCCAGATTGGCTTCGGCCCGCACCGTAGCGAAGGACTGGGCGTAAATCTCGGCCGGCACCCTCTCATAGCTGAGGGGGCGCTGCGGCTTTGCTCCGTTTCTCATTTCCGGCGTGCACTTTCAGGGCCAAGCGGGTGTTTGGCATGGGGATAGACCGGATGGACGTGATCATGGTGGTGGTGATGCCCGTGGTCATGGGAATGGTCATGCCCGTGATGGTGATGCCCGTGGCCGTGGCCGTGGCCGTGATCGTGATGATGGTGGTGGTGGTGGTGGTGGTCCAGATCCAGACGACACTCCCCAGTGCACCAGTCGCCGCACAACCCGCAATCGGACACATTGGAACCGGGTGCCTGCGCGCCCTGCCCTTCCACGTGGTGGTGATGGCTTTCCTGAACTGCACCGACCTCGGCTTCGAACCCGATAATCTGCGCGCGGTATTTGCACAGAACACAGGTGGGCGGTGGCACTTCGGCAAGGGCGGGATGATCCGCGCCCATGGCGGCGCGGCGGTCTTCAGCGGCAATCACGCGGGTGTCGCCCCCGTCCATCGCCAGCACCTGCGTGCGATACTGGCAGATGCCGCAATTCGGGACCGGTGTGCTGCCCAACTGTTCCTTCACGCGATCCGCAAAGGTCTCCAGAACCAGCGGGTGATCGTTCAGATACCCCGCTTTTACGAACTGGATTTCGGGATATTTCGCAGCGCATTTGTCCGTGAAACCGTAAATCCGGTCAATCAGGATGCCTGTAAACAGGAAGTAGGGGAACACGATGACCCGCTTGTAGCCAAGGCGGCTGACATGATCGAGACAGGGCTCTACCAGCGGGAAGGTCACGCCGGAATAGCCCACTTCGCACCAGCCAAAACCCATACCTTCCCACAGCATCCGCGCGATTTTGGACACGTTGGAATTGGCATCAGGATCAGACGCCCCGCGCCCGATCACCACAAGGGCCGTTTCTTCCAGCGGCAGTTCACCGTGTTCCGCGTTGGCCGCATCCACCGCTTCCTGCACCCGGGCGCCAGCGGCGGCGATCATCTTGGGATCAACCCCGAGTTCCCGTCCGTAGGACACCTCTATCCCGTTCTTAACCGCATAGGTGTTCAAAACTGTGGGAATATCGTTTTTAGAGTGCATGGCGGCGAACAACATACCGGGTACCGCCAGAATCCGCTCACAGCCAGCATCCCGCAGTTTGTCCAGCCCGACGCGGATCACCGGGTTTGCAAACTCCAGATAGCCGTATTCTACCTGCCAGTCCGGCAGAAGCGCGGGCAGTTTTTCTGCCAGCACCGAGAATTCGTCCACTGCCGATTGGCTGCGCGACCCGTGTCCGCAAATCATGACGCCGATTTTCTTTGTCATGGGTTCAGGCCTCTTGCGGGGCTTCGTCTGCCTCGGCTTTTTCTGCTTCGGAAGTCTTGTCTTTCTTGCGCCCCTTCAGAATGTTCCAACCCGCAATTGCAACAGCCGCCCCGATTGCGCCCGCAGCAACCCAATGGTCGTGGGAGGCCACTTCACCAATGTGCCCGACATGGGCATTCGCCCCTGTTGCGGCCAGAATTGCTGTCAAAAATACCGAATAACGCATCGCGGTCCCTTCCTTTTATCCAACGGAAAGGCCGCCACGGGATGTAGCGTTCTAACGATCTCGTCTTTGGCCCCCTATTTGGGTCAGCCCCCGACGATACACCTTTCCGGCCCCTTTGGGGCATCGTTGGGCAAGGTATAAGCAGCCCGCCCCCCCCGCGCAACGGGATTCGCGGCAGAACAGGTGCAGGAAACGCCACGGAGCAGCGAAAATCTACGAGGTTGGCAAAGAAAAACCCCGCTGCACAGTCAGGCGCAACGGGGTTTGTTCATGTCTTGATCCGGATCAGCTGTACCAGTTGCCCATCTTCACCTGAACCGCATCGTTCAGCAGTTTTGCAAAGGCTTCGGGGTCCTGTGTCCCGCCGTCCCGCCCGTGGTAATGGTACGGGTAAACGTATTTCGGCTGGAACTCCGACACAGCCGAAGCTGCTGCTTCCACATCCATAGTAAAGGGCAGGTTCATACAGACGAATGCAACGTCGATGTCTTTCAATGCGCGCATTTCGGGGATGTCCTCGGTATCGCCCGAAATATAAACACGCAGCCCGTCAATCCCCAGAACATAGCCGTTGTCGCGTCCCTGCGGGTGGAAATTCAACCGCTCCTCAGTGGTGTTATAGGCAGGAATGACATCAATCGACATGCCGTTGAATTCACTCGAATCGCCATTGGCCATCTGGCTCGCCTTGGCTTTCAACTCTTCCGGCAGTTGGTTGTAGACTTCGGGGTTGGTGATCAGTTTGGTGCCGTCAGCCACCAGACCGTTCAACGTATCCACGTTAAAGTGGTCGCCGTGGTGGTGCGTCAGCAAGATCAGATCCGGCTTCGGGAAATCGGCATATTGCGCGACTTCGCCAACCGGATCGACATGGATCGTGCCAACTGGTGTCAGCAACACCATAGAGGCATGGGCAATCGCATTCACGGAAACAGTGCCGGAATCCGTTGCAAATTCATTGCCGGCATGGGCTGCTGCCCCGACAACATAAGGTAAAAAAACGACGCCTGTTGCGGCAGCGCCTGTTTTCAAGAAACTTCTTCGGGAATAGGTCATTGGGTTTATTCAACCTCCTTGTTGGCAATGGGTAAACAGTAGCGCATTCCGATGGACGAGCAAAAATTTCCTGTTCTCCTTCACGCAACAGTGAAATCCGCAGTCTATGAAAGACCTCACCACCAGAGAGAACTAGATTACCCCGAAACGAGAGGAGCATGACGATATGGGACAATTGGTTGACGGGACGTGGAAAACCGAAAAACTGGTAGACAGCGGCAAGGACGGCAAGTTTGTGCGCAAGGATTCCGGTTTTCGCAACTGGATCACCGCAGACGGCAGCGCCGGTCCAAGCGGTGAAGGCGGCTTCCCTGCCGAAAGCGGGCGGTATCATCTCTATGTCTCGCTCGCCTGTCCTTGGGCCCACCGCGCGTTAATATTTCGCAAACTCAAAGGGTTGGAGGATCACATCACCTTGGATGTCGTCCACCCCGATATGCTTGAAAACGGCTGGACCTTTGAAACGGACGACGGACCTGCGCAGGGCGACAGCCTGTTCGGGAACAGCTTTCTCTATCAGATTTACCAAAAATCCGACCCGAACGCGACCACCCGCGTGACCGTGCCTGTCTTGTGGGACAAACAGCAGAACTGCATCGTTTCAAACGAAAGCTCCGAAATCATTCGCATGTTCAACTCTGCTTTTGACGGGATCACCGGCAACACAGATGATTACTGGCCGACGGACCTGCGGGATCGCATCGAAGAGGTGAATTCACGTATTTACACAACGCTGAACAACGGTGTTTACAAAGCGGGCTTTGCCAGCAGCCAGA
>JAAEZA010000048.1 GCA_018223125.1 Paracoccaceae bacterium
CGTTTAAGGAGGACTTTATGTCTCTATTTAAAAATCTTCTCGCGGGGGGCATTGTCGCCTCTGTTGCCTCTATCGCTGCAATGGGCACCGCATCGGCGGAGACCTGGCGCTATGCTTTCGAAGAAGCAATGGACGAGGTTCAGGGAAAATACGCCCAGAAATTCAAGGAAGTGGTTGAGGCAAATTCCGATCACGAGATCCAGCTGTTCCCCTACGGGACACTGGGTGAAAGTGCGGACATCATGGAGCAGGCGCAGGCCGGCATCCTGCAGTTCGTGGACCAGTCACCGGGGTTCACCGGCGCGTTGATCCCCGAAGCGCAAGTGTTCTTTGTGCCTTACCTGCTGCCGGACAACGAAGAAGAACTGTTTGAATTCTTCCGTACGTCCAAAGCCGTGAACGAGATGTTCCCGAAACTTTATGCCGAGCAGGGGCTGGAATTGCTGACCATGTTCCCCGAAGGCGAAGTGGGGATCACGACGCAGGAACCGATCAGTTCACCGGAAGATCTCGATCAGGTCAAAGTCCGCGTGATGACCAACCCGCTGCTGGTGGAAAGCTACAAGGCTTTCGGTGCAACGCCGACTCCGCTGCCCTGGGGCGAGGTTTATGGCGCGCTGCAAACCGGCATCATTCAGGGGCAGGAAAACCCGACCTTCTACATCCTGTCCAACAAGTTGTACGAAGTCAGCGAACATCTGACCTATATCGGTCACAACAACTTCACCACCGCTGTGATGGCCAATCAGGACTTTTATCAGGGTCTGTCGGATGCGGATAAAGAAGTGATTCAGAAGGCCACGGATGAAGCATTCGAGTATATTCTCGAATACCAGAAGGGCCAGACACAGGCGTCTATCGACGGGATCAAGGAAGCCAAGCCGGATTACACGATCACCGTGCTGGACGATGAACAGCGCCAGCCTTTCCGCGATGCTGCCGTGCAGGTTGAAGAAGCCTTCATCGAAATGACAGGCGACAGTGGCAAGGAGCTGCTGGAGCAGTTCAAGGCCGATCTGGAAGCGGTCAAGAAATAACACCCCTCCAAGTGTTCACGGTTCTCCGGTCACCGGTCGGGGAACCGTTCCCAATTTATTGTTTCGTTCATAGATGCGAAGGATTCTGAAGGTGACAGACGCAAATCACGGGTCGCAGGAACAGTCGAACACCGATACCACCGGACTCGATGATGCGCCGCTGACGGCCTATGAATCCAGTCTTCCGGGCTTTCTTGGAACCATCGACAACGGCATCAGCCGGATCGAATCCCTGATGCTGGCCGCAGGAGTTTTGTTGATGGCCGCGAACACCATGTCCAATGTGGTGGGGCGTTTTGTGTTCCAAAGCTCGATCTTCTTTTCCGAAGAACTCAACCGTATCCTGATTATCCTGATTACATTTGCCGGTATTTCCTACGCTGCGCGGCACGGTCGACACATTCGCATGTCCGCGATTTTTGATGCGATGCCGCCAAAGCTGCGCAAATTGATGATGATCGTGATCTCTTTGGTAACGGCTGTGTTCATGTTCGGACTGGCGTGGTACGCGCTGCAATACCTGCTGACGCAAGCGGGCCGCGGCAGAGTCCTGCCCGCTTTGCAAATTCCGGTCTGGATGCCGCTGGTCTGGGTGCCTGTCGGCTTCTTTATGACCGGACTTCAATACCTTCTGACAGCCGTCAAGAACATGATCGAGAAAGACATCTACCTGTCCACCAATGTGCTGGAAGGTTACGACGATAACGAGCAGGAGATCTGATCCATGGCATTTACCATTTTTTCAATCATGATCGTTCTCCTGCTGCTCGGCTTTCCGATGATGATCCCGCTGATCGTCGGGGCATTTGTCGGGTTTTTCATGTTGTTTGGCGGGCTGGACCAGATGGAAACCATGATCCAGCAGATGATGGCGGGGATACGTCCTGCCTCGCTCATTGCGGTGCCGATGTTCATTTTTGCTGCCGATATTATGACGCGCGGCCAGTCTGCGGGCCGGTTGATTGATATGGTGATGTCCTTTGTGGGCCATATGAAGGGTGGCCTTGCCGTGTCGACGGCGGCGGCCTGTACCATGTTCGGGGCGGTGTCCGGTTCGACACAAGCCACAGTGGTTGCGATCGGTTCCCCCCTGCGGCCGCGTATGTTAAAGGCAGGGTATAAGGACAGTTTCATCCTGGCGTTGATCGTAAATTCCTCGGATATTGCTTTCCTGATCCCGCCCTCTATCGGCATGATTATTTACGGCGTTGTGTCCAATACCTCTATTGCCGAATTGTTTATCGCAGGGATCGGGCCGGGGCTGCTGATCCTGCTGCTGTTTTCGATCTACGCGGTAATTTACGCGATCCGCCACGATGTGCCGACCGAAGAGAAGACAACTTGGGGCCAGCGCGCACGTGCGGTGCAAAAGGCGCTTTGGCCGCTCGGGTTTCCGGCCATCATTATCGGCGGTATTTACGGCGGTATATTCTCTCCGACAGAGGCCGCTGCGGCTTGTGTGCTTTACGCGCTGATACTGGAAACCATCGTGTTCCGGTCACTGAACTGGCACGGCGTTTATGAAACCGCCAAATCCACCGGATTGATCACCGCTGTTGTGTTTATCCTCGTTGGGGCAGGGGCGGCATTTTCATGGGTTATCTCTTTTGCGCAAATCCCGCAGGCCATTCTCGGGTCTATCGGGATTGATGAAATGGGTGCAATCGGCGTGCTGTTCGTGATTTCCATCGCCTTTTTCATCGGCTGCATGTTTGTCGATCCGATTGTGGTGATCCTTGTGCTGGTGCCGATCTTTGCCCCTGTGGTGAAATCCGTCGGGCTTGATCCGGTGCTGGTGGGGACAGTGATCACATTGCAGGTGGCCATCGGTTCGGCCACGCCGCCCTTCGGATGTGATATTTTCACGGCCATCGCGGTGTTTAAACGCCCCTACATAGAGGTGGTGCGCGGCACCCCGCCGTTCATCCTGATGTTGTTAAGCGTGTCGGTCGCCCTGATCTTTTTCCCGCAAATCGCGCTGTTCCTGCGTGATCTGGCATTCGCAAAATAGACCGGAGGAGACGCCGATGTTTACACATATCCTTGCGCCGTATGACGGATCGGTTACCGCCAATCGTGCCCTTCACAAAGCCGCAGAAATGGCCCTGCTGACCGGCGCGAAAGTGACATTGCTGACCGTCTATCGTCATCACTCCATGCTGGAGGCATCTCTTTCGATGGTACGGGTCAGCGATCCGGGCAATCTGGATGATGCGATGAAGGAACATGCAACCGAGATCATCAACCATGGCAAGGCAGTCATGGCAGAGGCGGGAGTCACAAATTTGCGCGCTTTCGTTCGCAATGGCCGACCGGCGCGGGCGATCACGGAATTTGCCCAGAAACACGAAGCGGACCTGATCGTGCTAAGCAGTCGCGGGCTCGGGTCTTCGGGGGACAGCTATCTGCTTGGAAGTGTCTCTCACAAGGTGATCGGTCTGGCAAAAATGCCGGTCCTTGTCGTCTAAACGTCGCTTTGAACCGCAATTCTCGGTTTATAAGATTAAAGTCTTTCTTATCATTGACATCGCGGCAAAAGGTGATGCCAATGTTTTCATCCCTGCCGGTTGTAACATAGTCTGACGATCCGGTCTGGAAACAATCTGACATTTGTATAACCGGAGACGCGCCATGACGACATTTCAGGCCAACTTCACCACTACAGAATACCTGCGCCGGATCGACAAAACCCGTAAGGCTATGGCTGCCAAGGGTCTCGACGCCATTGTCGTATGCGACCCGTCCAATATCTCCTGGCTGTCGGGATATGACGGCTGGTCTTTTTACACCTATCAGGCAGTCATCCTGACCCACGACGGAGAGCCTGTCTGGTGGGGCCGCGGTATGGATGCGCTTGGCGCGCGGCGCACTGTGTTCATGGAAGACGATTGCATTCGCGGCTACGACGATACTTATGTGCAAAACCCCGAAAAACACCCGATGGAGGATCTGTCGGCGCTGTTGAAGGAAAAGGGTTTGGAAAAGGCGCGTCTTGGAGTGGAGATGGACAATTACTACTACGCCGCTGCCGCCCATGCGACCCTTGTCCGAGAATTGCCTGATGCCAAGCTTCTGGATGCGACGGGGCTGGTGAACTGGCAGCGGGCCGTCAAATCAGAGCGCGAGATCGAATATATGCAGCGCGCGGGACGGATTGTCGAAGTCATGCACGAACATATCCTCGAAGTGGCCGAACCCGGAATGCGCAAAAACGATCTGGTGGCCGAGATCTATGCCGCAGGCATTCGTGGCGCGGACGGCTTTTGGGGGGACTATCCCGCGATTGTGCCGATGGCCCCTTCCGGCATGGATGCGACCGCACCGCATCTGACATGGGACGACCGTCCGATGGAAACAGGGGAGGCGACCTTCTTTGAAATCGCAGGGGCGCACCGCCGCTATCAATGCCCGCAATCCCGCACGTTGTTTTTTGGCGAAGTACCGCAGAAATACCGCGATGCGGAGGCGGCGGTGCTTGATGCGATTGATGCGGGGCTGGAGCAGGCCAAACCGGGCAACCGCGCCGAAGACATCGCAAATGCCTTTAACGCAACGCTGAACAAGGCAGGTTTCGAAAAGGATTCCCGCTGCGGCTATGCCATTGGTATCAGCTATCCGCCCGATTGGGGCGAGCGCACGATTTCCTTCCGGCGCGGTGACCAGACGGTGCTGGAACCGGATATGACGTTCCATTTCATGCCTGCGCTCTGGCTGGATGATGGCGGTCTGGAAATTACCGAGCCGATCCGGATTACCGAAACCGGCCACGAA
Organism: Paracoccaceae bacterium; assembly: GCA_018223125.1. Lineage (GTDB taxonomy): Bacteria > Pseudomonadota > Alphaproteobacteria > Rhodobacterales > Rhodobacteraceae > Amylibacter. The sequence continues at coordinate 4,809 of JAAEZA010000048.1, forward strand.
TGTTTCTGCAACACCCCTCGCAAACTGTTTGTGAAGGACTGATTGCCCCAATCGAAAAGCGCGGCGGTTTAGCGGTTTAAAGTAGCCCGAACCGCCGTTTGCTGTTAGCCTGCCCCCATGAAGCAGGCTAAAATCACTTCCTCTGCGCAAGAGGTTGCTTTCGTGCCGGTCCCCCCTTGGGGTGAGGCTGTAATCGGGCAATCGCCCGAAGCCGCCGCTTTCGCATCCGGTGCTGCGCTTTGCGTGTTGCACGGATTGGTGACGTACCACAGCGGTGTGGTGCCCGTCACACTGCTGCGCAATCGTCTGGCATTGCTGGCAAGCGAGGCGACGCTGAGGATAGAAGGCCGTGCCGAAACGGCAGCAGCGATCCGCGATGCGGTGTACCTTACACGTCCGGGTGACAGTATGGGCCCCGCCGGAGAGATGTATCTGCGCTGGCGCCGCACGGCTGCCCTACGGCTGCGAGGCAAGGACTGGATCGGCCCGTTCGGTGAAACTCTTCCCAAGCCTTTTGCAGAAGCTTTGCCCCACTGGATAAAACAGACAGAGGCAGCAGGCAGCCCCGTGGCGCAAGCAGTTGGTCTTATGCGATTTATCCTAGAGGCGGACCCGCGCGAGGAAGCTACCGCGATGATCTGCGCGGATGTTGTGCTGGCCCGCGGGTTTGGGTGGTCTTCCCCCTTGTCCCTGACTGCATTGCACATGACCCGCGCGGCCTTGCGGGATCTTCAGGCCAGTGATCTTCATCTGTTCCTGACCCGCGCAGCGCGTACGGCTACCGCTCTGGCCCATGACCTAAGCCGCCGCGCGGCCCTGTTACAGCAGGTTGCCCCGAAACTGCGCTCCAAAGGATCGGATAATGCGGTCGCCCTGTTTCTGCAGGAAGATGCAATCTCACCGGGCACCATGCTCTCCCCCGTCATCAAAGGCACCAAAACAAAGATGACGGACCGTTCGGCCCGCAGGCTTTGCGACCGGCTGGTCAGTCTTGGCGCCGTAAAAGAACTGACAGGGCGGGGCAGTTTCCGGCTTTACGGGCTGGCGTGATGGAAGAGGAAGCGTTCGATCCCGAGCTTGCCGGATTACCCGAAGAGGCGCGCTGGCAGGAATGGATGGCGCGGGTCGAGGCGGTGTTATTCGCCAGCGATACGGTGGTTGCGCAAAAATCCCTGATGGCGGTGATCGGGCAGGGCGCAAAGCTGGACCGGCTGATCGCGGATATAAACAAGGATCTGGCCAACCGCCCCTACGAGATAGCCGCCGTGGCGGGTGGCTTCATGATGCGGACGCGCAAGAAATTCGCGCCTGTCATTCACAAGGCCAGACACGGCGAGGACAAAGGCGTCCGGCTGAGCGAGTCCGAACTGCTGGTGCTTGCGACCATTGCCTATCAGCAACCGGTCAGCCGTGCGGATCTGCGGGATGTGTTCGGCAAGGATGTGAACCGCGATCTGCTGTCCCGCCTGCAATACCGCAAGCTGATCGCTAACGGTCCGCGCAGCCCCCGCCCGGGTGCGCCCCATACATTTGTGACAACGCCGGAGTTTTTACGCACCTTTGACCTTGAGAGCCTGCGCGACCTGCCGGAGATGGATTTTCCGCAGGCCTAGGCGGCCTGTTCAAGGATCGCAACCAGTTCGGACTGGCTGAGGGGGAATGGGTTGCCCTTCATAGAGGACGCACCCGCCGAAAGGGCTGCGGTTTGCGCAAACTTGGAAGGCTCCAGCCCCATCGCAGACAACCCCCGCAAGCCGTTGGTGCGGGACCAGTCCTGCAGGGCCATCACCCCGTCCGGTTGGTCGGCGGTGGCAAAGGCTGCAGTGATCAGGTCCAGCACCCATCCGGTTCGTTCGGCGATCCCGCTGCCCTGCGGCGCTTTCTGCCGGTGGGAGGCCAGCACTGCCGGCAACAGGGCACCGCAGATTTCCCCGTGGGGTGAGTTGGTCATCCCGCCGATGACACCGGCAAACCCGTGCACCGCGCCAAGGCCGCTGTTCGCCAGCGCAAGGCCGCCGCAGGTGCTGACCCATGCCATCCGGTCAAGGGCCTCTGCCGAATTCTCCCCGATCAAGGGTTTCAGCGCGGCGATACCTTCGGGAATGGCTGCACGACAAAGCGCATCGCTCATCGGGTTGGCCTTGACCGAAAGATAGGGTTCGATCACCTGCGTTACCGCATCAAGCGCGGCCGCAAGGATAACGGCCTTGGGAGCACCTGCAATAAGGTCTGCGTCAACAATAGCGGCGCGGGGGATCATGCGCGGATCGCGCAAGCTGACCTTGATGGCGCGGTCCGGCACTGTGATCACCGCATTGCGTGTCACTTCCGATCCGGTTCCGGCCGTGGTTGGCAGTGCGATCACTGGTAGGGGGGTGGCATCAAGACTGCGCCCGTCGCCCACCACTTCAAGATAGTTGCGGGGTGCTCCTGTGCAGGGAACCAGCGCGGCAAGGGCTTTGGCAAAGTCCATCACAGAGCCGCCGCCGAGGGCGATGATGACATCCGGTGGCGTGTTTCTGAGTTCGGGCAGGGCGGATTCCAGCAGGGGTAAATCCGGCTCCCCGTGACAGGCGGCTGTCTGCACGGCCAGCCCTGCATCGTGACAATCCTTCAGCAACCAGTCTGCCCGTTCGGGCGTGGCACCGTGGACGATAAGGACAGAAGTGCCGAAGGTTGCGGCCAGTGGGGCGGCATCGCTCCGGCTGCCGCGCCCGAAATGGATTGCGTTCGGGGCGGTAAAGGAAAATGCGTTTAAATTCATTGTCTGCCAGCCTCAAACGCTCATCGTGGCGTCGATTGCCTTTTTCCATCCGGCATATTTGGCCTTGCGCTGGTCTTCGTGCATTTCCGGTGTAAACTGTTTGTCGAGCGCCCAACCCTTGGCAAAAGTTTCCTGATCGGGGTAAAGGCCTACATGCATTCCCGCCAGCCATGCCGCCCCGAGCGCGGTTGTTTCCAGAACTTTGGGACGGTCGACAGGGGCTGCGATAATATCAGACAGGAACTGCATGGCAAAATCATTGGCGGACATCCCACCGTCCACCCGCAGGGTCGGTTGCACCCCGTCTGCCTGCCAGTCTGCGGACATGGCATCAAGCAGGTCACGGGTCTGGAAGCCCACGCTTTGCAGTGCAGCCCGCGCCATTTCCGCCGGACCGGAGCCTCGGGTCAGCCCAAAAACCGCACCACGGCAATCAGGATTCCAGTAGGGTGCGCCAAGCCCAACGAAAGCAGGAACAAGGATTACATCCTGATTGTCATCGGCATCCCGCGCCAGTGCTTCGGTAGCGGCGGCATCCTTGATGATCTGCAGGCCATCGCGCAGCCATTGCACCACAGCACCGGCTACAAAGATCGACCCTTCGAGCGCATAGGTCGGCTTGCCATCCAGTTGATAGGCAATGGTGGTCAGCAGGCGGTTCTTTGAAACAACGGGGGTTTCACCAGTGTTCAGCAGGGCAAAACAGCCGGTGCCATAGGTGGATTTCAACATGCCCGGTTTAAAACAGGCCTGTCCGACGGTTGCGGCCTGCTGGTCGCCCGCAACGCCGCAGATCGGGATTTCGTGGCCGAACAAATCCGCCCGCGCATGGCCGAAATCGGCGGCGCAGTCCTTCACCTCGGGCAGCATGTCCATCGGGATGTCCAACAATTCGCAGATCGTGATGCTCCAACGCCCCTTGCGAATATCGTACAACATTGTACGGGCTGCATTGGTGGCGTCGGTGGCGTGGACCTTGCCGCCGGTCAGCTTCCAGATCAGATAGCAATCAACGGTGCCGAACAACAGCTCGCCCTTGTCAGCGGCTTCCCGTGCGCCCTCTACATTTTCCAGAATCCAGCGCAGTTTCGTACCGGAAAAATAGGGATCGACCAGCAGTCCCGTGCGGTCCGCGATCATGTCGCCCTGTCCGCTGTCCCGCAGGCTGCGGCAATAGTCTGCGGTGCGGCGGTCCTGCCAGACGATGGCATTATAGACCGGCTTGCCGGTTTTCGCGTTCCAGACGATGGTGGTTTCGCGCTGGTTGGTGATGCCGATGGCCGTCACCTCTCGGGAAGATAATCCTGCCCGCTCGATCGCCGCGCGACAGGTGCCAGCCGTCGTCGCCCAAAGGTCTGAAGGATCGTGTTCGACCCAACCGGAATTGGGGAAAATCTGGCGGAACTCTTCCTGTGCACTGGCAACTGGTTTCATGTTTTTGTCAAACAGGATGGCCCGCGTCGAAGTCGTGCCCTGATCAATGGCGAGGATATGGGTCATGGGATGTCCACCTGTTTCCTGAGATGTCGATAGAATGTCGGTGCGCGGGCGGCTGTCAAGCCTTTGGCCGCAAGCCTGCGCGGGGCGGAGCGGCCCGCCCGTTCGGGGCCGCTCCGGTAATAAGGATCGCAGGGGCGGCGCACCGCCCCCTGATCACCGGCTTACTGCCAGGATTTGATCAGCTCGTCGTAAGAAACCGTCTTTGGCTCTTCGTCTTCGTTTTCCAGCTTGGCCTTAGGCGAACCGGGTTGGGACAGCCAGTGCTCCGGGTCCATTTCCTCGTTCATCTTCGGACCGATGTCGCCTTGCACACCTGCACGTTCCAGACGGATCAGGACTTTTTCCTGATCGGCACACAAAGCGTCGAGCGCTTCTTGTGGTGTTTTCGCACCGGACATTGCGTCACCGATGTTCTGCCACCACAGCTGGGCCAGTTTCGGGTAGTCAGGCACGTTGGTGCCGGTCGGGGACCACTGCACGCGGGCAGGGGAGCGGTAGAATTCTACCAGACCGCCGAGTTTTGGCGCCCGTTCTGTGAAGCTTTCGTGCTGGATGCTGGATTCACGGATGAATGTCAGACCAACATGGGATTTCTTCACGTCAACGGTTTTGGAGGTCACGAACTGGGCATAGAGCCACGCCGCTTGGGCACGATCCACAGGGGTGGATTTCATCAGCGTCCATGAACCGGCATCCTGATAGCCGATCTTGGTGCCTTCGGTCCAGTAAGCGCCGTGTGGCGAAGGTGCCATACGCCATTTCGGGGTACCGTCTTCGTTCATCACAGGCAGATCGGGTTCTACCGACGCCGCTGTAAAGGCGGTGTACCAGAACATTTGCTGTGCAACATTACCCTGCGCAGGGATTGGACCCGCTTCGGAGAATGTCATACCGGCTGCTGCTGGCGGAGAGTATTTTTCCAGCCATTCGATCGCCTTGGTCACAGCATAAACCGCTGCCGGCCCGTTTGTGGCACCGCCACGGGCAACACAGGAGCCCACAGGCTGGGAGTTTTCGTTTACACGGATACCCCATTCATCCACAGGCAGGCCATTCGGCTCACCCACATCGCCTGCACCGGCCATGGAAAGCCACGCATCGGTGTAGCGCCAGCCAAGGGACGGATCTTTCTTGCCGTAATCCATGTTGCCATAGACTTCGCCGTCAACGCCCATGTGGGACAGATCACGGCCGGTGAAGAATTCGGCGATGTCTTCATAAGCAGTCCAGTTTACCGGAACGCCCAGATCATAGCCGTATTTTTCCTTGAAGTCGGCTTTGTTCTTGTCGTCGTTGAACCAGTCATAGCGGAACCAGTACAGGTTGGCGAACTGCTGGTCGGGAAGCTGGTAGATCTTGCCGTCCGGTCCGGTGGTAAAGGACAGGCCGATGAAATCGTCCAGATCCAGTCCGGGGTTGGTGACAGAAGCGCCTTCGCCTTCCATCCAGTCGGTCAGGTTGCGGGCCTGCTGGTAGCGCCAGTGGGTGCCGATCAGATCGGAGTCATTGATATAGGCGTCATAGATGTTTTCGCCGGACTGCATTTGCGTTTGCAGCTTTTCAACAACGTCACCTTCCCCGATCAGGTCATGCGTGACCTTGATGCCGGTGATGGCTTCGAATGCAGGCGCCAGAACGTTGGCTTCGTATTCGTGGGTGCCGATTGTTTCGGAAACCACATTGATGGACATGCCCTGAAACGGTTTTGCCGCATCAATAAAGAACTGAAGCTCTGCTTCCTGTTCTGCACGGGACAGGACGGACATATCCTTGATTTCGGAGTCCAGAAACGCTTTGGCGGCGTCCATATCAGCGAACACAGGTGTGCTCAGCAAACAGGCCACCACGCTTAACGCGGATGTTCCTTTAAGTCGCAAGTTCATTTTTGTTCCTCCCAAGGTTTGAACAATTAAGGCTGTCCGGTCTTGCGTTCCGGAAAGCCACTTTGATTACACCCAGCGAAACACCGCTACAGCGTAAAAAAAACAGACGATCAACGCGCCCCATTGGGACACGTCGGTCGATGCAAGCCATGCCAGATTGATAAAGGCTGATCCTAACAGGGTGATGAAAAGACGATCCCCCCGTGTGGTTTCAATCCGCAAAATCCCGACCCGAGGCGTCTCGGGGAATTTGATCGCAAGGATTGTGAAAACGATCAGGGTCGCGGCGATGACTGCGAAGAAAATTGCAGTGGGCCAGGTCCATGCCATCCATTCCATAACGGTTCTCCTTCGACTTCTTTACACACGGCCCAGGGCAAAACCCTTGGCGATGTAGTTGCGGACAAAATAGATCACCAGCGCACCCGGCACGATGGTCAGCACACCGGCTGCGGCCAGAACGCCCCAGTCAATGCCGGCGGCACCCACGGTACGGGTCATGGTGGCGGCGATGGGTTTGGCATCCACACTGGTCAGGGTCCGGCTGAGCAGCAGTTCCACCCAGCTGAACATGAACAGGAAGAAGGCTGTCACCCCGATGCCAGACGCCACCAGCGGCGTGAAGATGCGGATGAAAAAACGCGGGAAGGAATAGCCGTCGATATAGGCGGTCTCGTCGATTTCCTTTGGCACGCCGCGCATGAAGCCTTCCAGAATCCACACGGCCAGCGGCACGTTGAACAGGCAATGGGCCAGCGCCACTGCGATATGGGTGTCAAACAACCCGACCGAGGAATAAAGCTGGAAGAACGGCAGCGCGAACACCGCAGGCGGGGCCATCCGGTTTGTCAGCAGCCAGAAGAACAGGTGCTTGTCCCCCAGAAACGTATAGCGGCTGAAGGCATAGGCGGCAGGCAGCGCCACGGCGAGGCTGATCACCATGTTGATCACCACATAGGCCATCGAATTCAGATAACCCGTATACCACGACGCATCCGTCAGGATGGTCAGATAGTTGTCAAAGGTCAGATCACGGGGCCAGAGGGTGAATGTGTTCAGGATTTCCGTGTTGGTCTTCAGGCTCATCGTCAGCAGCCAGTAAATCGGCAGCAGCAGGAACAACAGATACAGCCCCATGACGATGGCATTGCCCTTGATGCGGAAACCACCGCGTTTTTGCGCAGAAACAGACATTAGTGGCCATCCCTTTTGTCGAGGTTCGTCATAACGGTATAGAACACGTAGGAAATCAGCAGGATCACCAGATAATACATGATCGAGAAGGCGGCTGCGGGACCAAGATCAAACTGCCCCAGTGCCATTTTGACCAGATCAATTGACAGGAAAGTTGTCGAGTTGCCCGGCCCGCCGCCTGTTACAACAAACGGTTCAGTGTAGATCATGAAACTGTCCATAAAGCGCAGCAGGATCGCGATCATCAGAACGCCGGTAATCTTCGGCAGTTCGATAAAGCGGAACACGGCCCAACGGCTGGCCTGATCAATCTTGGCCGCCTGATAATAGGCATCGGGAATGGATTGCAGTCCGGCATAGGCCAGCAGCGCGACCAGAGAGGTCCAGTGCCACACGTCCATGACAATAACTGTTACCCAAGCTGCATAGAAATTCTGGGTATAGTTATAGTCAATCCCCATCGCATCCAGCGTATAGCCCAAGAGGCCGATGTCGACCCGCCCGAAAATCTGCCAGATGGTGCCAACCACGTTCCACGGGATCAGCAGGGGCAGGGACATTAGCACCAGACAGAAGGAGGCCCAGAACCCCCGTTTGGGCATGTTGAGCGCGACAAAAATGCCAAGGGGAATTTCAATGGCAAGGATAATGGCCGAGAAAGCAATCTGCCGCCCCAGCGCATCCCACATCCGTTCGGATTCCATCATCTCGCGGAACCAGTCGATACCGGCCCAGAAGAACTGGTTATTGCCGAATGTGTCCTGCACCGAATAGTTCACCACCGTCATCAACGGGATTACGGCCGAAAAAGCGACAAGCACCAGAACGGGCAGGATCAGGAACCACGCCTTTTGATTGACAGTCTTGTTCATTATTTCCCTCCCAGTGGCGCGACCCGCCAGCTGTCCGCGTAGATGTTGATCCCTGCGGGATCGAAAACGATCCTGTTGGCGTCTGCCGGAATAGAGCTGCCTTCTTCGGCAATCACGTTGATTTCCGTGCCGTTGAAATCGGCGCGGACGATCTTGTGCCGGCCTACGTCTTCGATCCGTTTTACTGTTACCGGCAAGCCGGTGTCGCCGTTGGTCAGTCTGGTGAATTCGGGGCGGACGCCCAGTTCAACCTTGCCGGACAGGGCACCAAATCCCTGGCCAAGCGGAATTTCCGTGCCATTCAGAACCGCCTTGTCGCCGCTCACGGTCGCGTCCAGCACGTTCATTCCCGGAGAGCCGATGAAATAGCCCACAAAAGTATGCTCGGGGCGTTCGAACAATTCCTGTGGCGTGCCCATCTGGACAACGCGGCCATCGTACATGACTACCACCTTATCGGCAAAGGTCAGCGCCTCTGTCTGGTCATGGGTCACGTAAATCATCGTGTGCCCGAATTCGTGGTGCAGGGATTTCAGCTGTGTGCGCAACTCCCATTTCATATGGGGGTCGATCACGGTCAGTGGCTCGTCAAACAGCAGCGCGTTCACATCCTCGCGCACCATGCCCCGCCCGAGCGAGATCTTCTGCTTGGCATCCGCCGTCAGCCCGCGGGCCTTGCGGTTCAGCATCTCTTCCATGCCTATCATCTGCGCGATCTGTTGTACGCGATCCCGCACATAGGCTGCATCCGCGCCGCGGTTGCGCAGTGGAAAGGCCAGATTGTCCCGCACGCTCATCGTGTCGTAGACCACCGGAAACTGGAAAACCTGCGCGATGTTGCGCTCCGTGGTGGGCGCGTGTGTCACGTCCTTGTCGTCAAACAGGATTCGCCCCTGACTGGGGTGCAGCAGGCCGGAGATGATGTTGAGCAGCGTGGACTTGCCGCAACCCGAAGAGCCAAGCAACGCATAAGCTTCGCCGTCCACCCAATCGTGGTTCAGTTCTTTCAGGGCGAAATCCTGTTCGCCTTGCGGGTTTGGCAGATAGGAATGGGCCAGATTGTCGAGGGTGATTTTAGCCATGGGTCAAACCCTCTGTTTCTGTGGCATAGGCCGCAGGAGCGACAGATGTGCCATCCTGCGCAAAGATGTAAACGTGGCGCGGATCAAGATAGACCTTCAGAGCCGCGCCGATTTCAAGGTCTTTGACCCCGTGGATCAGCCCCACCCAGTTTTCGCCGTGGTGGTCCAGATGAACAAAAGTTTCCGATCCGGTGATTTCCTTGACCTGCAAGGTTCCGGTGAACTCCAGTGTGGCATTGCCGCTGTTTTCCAGCTCCAGATGGTTGGGCCGGAAACCGGCCATGTAGTCGCCATCCGCAAGGGCCGCAAATCCGGTGGAAGCGGCGCTTTGTCCGTCGCCGAAGTGCAAAGTATCACCGGATTTGCGGATGTTAAGGAAGTTCATAGGCGGGTCGGAGAACACCCGCGCCGTGGTTGCGTCTACCGGCTGGCGGTACACGATCGGGGTTTTGTCGAACTGGGTGATCCGGCCTTCCCACATGGTCGCTGTGTTGCCGCCAAGCAGCAGGGCTTCTTCCGGTTCTGTGGTGGCATAAACGAATATCGAACCCGCTTCTTCGAAAATCTTCGGAATTTCGGCGCGTAACTCCTCGCGCAGTTTATAGTCCAGATTGGCCAGCGGTTCGTCCAGCAGCACCAGTCCCGCATCCTTCACAAGCGCGCGGGCCAGTGCACAGCGCTGTTGCTGTCCTCCGGACAGTTCCAGCGGCTTGCGGTCCAGCATTTCCGACAGTTTCATCAAATCGGCGGCCTGCTTCACCGCCGCGTCGATTTCTGCCGCAGATTTACCCAGCAACCGCATCGGACTGGCGATATTTTCATAAACGGTCATCGACGGGTAGTTGATGAACTGCTGGTAAACCATCGCCACGCCACGGTCCTGCACACGCAGGCCGGTCACATCCTTGCCGTCCCAGAACACTTTGCCGGTGTTGGGCACATCAAGCCCCGCCATAAGGCGCATCAGCGATGTTTTTCCGGCCAGAGTCGGCCCGAGCAGGACATTCATCGTACCGGACTGCAGTTCAAGGTCCGTCGGGTGGATATGGGTCTGGCCGTTCACGACCTTGGAAACACCCTCAAGTACAAGTGCCATGTTATTCTCCTTGTGCGCGCGCAACGGGCGCCTGTGCGGATCGGTCGGCGGCATGTTCGGCCATCCATTCATCCAGCGCGTCTATTTCCTGTGGCGTCATGCGCAATCCCAGTTTGGAACGCCGCCAGACGACATCCTGCGCGGTCCGCGCGTATTCCTTGTCCATCAGCCAGCGCACCTCTCGTTCATAAAGGTCACTGCCGAAATCCTGTCCCAGATCAGCGGCGGATTTTGCATCGCCAAGCACCTTAAACGCATCGGTGCCGTAAGCCTTGACCAGACGGGTGCACCAGCGCGGGGACAGAAAGCTGTAACGGGAGGAAAGTTCAGCTTTCAAATCCCCGACGCCATGCACCGGAAAGTTGCCGCCGGGAAGGGGGATTCCAGCGGTCCAGCGATCCGGCAACCCGTCAAAAAACGGTGCAATTTTTTCAAGGGCAGATTCCGCAAGACGGCGGTAGGTGGTGATCTTGCCGCCAAACACATTCAGCATCGGCGCACCGGCAGAGGTGTCCACCTTCAGCACATAATCCCGCGTTGCTGCGGTGGCAGAGCTGGCCCCGTCATTGTAAAGCGGCCGCACGCCGGAATAGCTCCAGACGATATCGGCGCGGGTGACGGGTGTTTTCAGATAGTTCGAGGCAAAGGCCAGCAGATAATCCCGTTCTTCGGGTGTGCATTCCGGTGCTCGGGAAACATCATCGTGATCTGCATCCGTGGTGCCGATCAGGGTGAAATCCGTCTCGTAAGGAATGGTGAAGATGATCCTGCCGTCTTCGCCCTGAAAGAAATAGCATTTGTCGTGATCGTAAAGCTTGCGGGTTACGATATGGCTGCCACGCACCAGACGCACGCCTTCGGTCGTGTTGATCCGCGCTGTGTTGCGGATCACGTTTTCGACCCATGGCCCGCCTGCATTCACCAGCATTTTCGCAGGCACTGTCCGTTGGTCTCCGGTGCCGGTGTCTTCCAGCGTGAGCGACCAGTGGCCATCCACCTGTTCAGCGGATACAACTTTGGTGCGTACATTTATCTTTGCGCCACGGGCCTCTGCATCCCGCGCGTTCAGCACAACAAGGCGGCTGTCTTCAATCCAGCAGTCCGAATATTCGTATGCTTTGCGAAACCGGTCTTGCAGCGGGGCGCCTTCGACGGAATTGTCCAGATTGACGGATCTGGTGCCTTCCAGAATTTCGCGCCCCCCGAGATTGTCATAAAGAAACAGCCCCAGACGCACCAGCCAGGAGGGACGGCGGCCTTTCATCCATGGCATGAAAAAGCTCAACAGCTTGGATGTGGGTGTATCCCCCTCGAACCGCATGTCCTTGTGATAGGGCAGCACAAAGCGCATCGGCCACGAAATATGGGGCATCGCCTTGAGAAGGGTTTCCCGCTCGATCAGGGCTTCGCGCACAAGCCGCACTTCCCAGTATTCAAGATAGCGCAATCCGCCGTGGAACAGTTTGGTCGAGGCGGAGGACGTCGCAGATGCCAGATCGTTCATTTCCGCCAGTTCAACCCGCAAACCACGCCCCGCCGCATCACGGGCGATGCCGCATCCGTTGATGCCGCCGCCAATGACGAACAGGTCAATCATGTCCTGATTTGCGTGCTGACTCACTTGGACCTCCACCGCCACAAAAAACCACACCGGAATTGGCTCCACCCTCCGGTTTGTGACTGGGAATATACCAACAGCATTTACAGATTTGTTGCAATAACGAATGTTCGTTTATTTTCTTTTTTAGGTTACATCTTGATTTTACTTTATTAATTTTTTCGTTTTGGGGCGTTTTCCCCCGCGCTTTCGAAAGATTCTCGATTCGCGCTCTTGACCTTCGGACCTGCCCGTTGATTCATACAGGCCGCAGGACCACGCCAGACAGGTATGGCAAACGGGGAGAGGGGCACGCCACTATGGTGTCGAATTTCAGACAGCAGGAAATTCTCGAAATTGCGCGGGAGCAGGGCAAGGTTACGGTGGACGGGTTGGCCGAACGCTATGATGTGACGGTGCAAACCATCCGGCGCGATCTGGCGGAATTGTCCGAAAGTGGACGGCTGGAGCGGGTACACGGCGGCGCAGTTGTTCCGTCAGGCGTGGTCAATATCATCTATGAAGAACGCCGCCGTCTGAACGAAGCCGGCAAGAAAGCCATTGGGCAGCGTTGTGCGGCGGCCATTCCGAACGGTGCTTCGGTTTTTATGAATATCGGCACCAGCACCGAGGCTGTCGCACGGGAGCTGCTGGACCATGAGAACCTGCTGGTGGTGACAAACAACCTGAACATCGCCAATATCCTTGCCGCCAACCAAAGCTGCGAGATCATTCTTGCGGGCGGAGTCCTGCGGCGCGCGGATTCCGGTATCGTCGGCGGTCTGACGGTGGAAATGGTGAAACAGTTCAAGTTCGATTATTCGGTTCTGGGCTGTTCGGCCATTGATGCGGACGGGGACTTGCTGGATTTCGATGGTCAGGAGATCATGGTCAGCAGTACCGCGATCCAGCGTTCGCGAAAGGTCAAGATCGTGGCGGATCACCTGAAATTCCAGCGCAAAGCCCCCCTGACCATCTGTTCCCTGCGGGATGTGGATGTGTTTTACACAGATGGCAAATTGCCGAAATCCCTGATGGAAGACTGTGCCGGTTGGGGCACCGAGGTACAGATCGCCGAACCTGCCGGAGTACGGGGGCGCAAAGCGGTTTGAAATGAAAACCAAAGACAATTCGGGGTGGATATTTGTGCTGCCCGCAATGGCGGTGCTTGGTCTGATCGGATTGATCCCGCTGGTTACAGTTGTAAATTATTCCTTTTTCGAGATTTTTATCCTCAGTTCACGGTTTTGGGTCGGGCTGGAATGGTACGGAGAACTGGTCGGCTCTGCCCGCTTCTGGCAGAGCTTTGCGCGCAGTTCCCTGTTTTCCATGATAATTCTTCTGATCCAGATTCCGCTCGGCATTGCGCTTGCCCTGTGTATTCCAAGGGGCCGTATCTGGATCGGCCTGTCGCTGGTGGTGGTGGCACTGCCGCTGCTGGTGCCTTGGAACATGATCCCCACCCTCTGGCTGAGCCTGCTGAACCCCGAAACCGGACTTCTCGGGCGGTTGGGCGTAGTTCTGGGTTGGCCGCTGGACTGGAAAGACTCCGCTGTCCATACTTGGGTTGTGATTGTGATGATGGATGTCTGGCACTGGACCAGCCTTGTCGTGATCCTGTGCTATTCGGCCCTGACAACCATTCCGGCGGCCTATTATCAGGCAGCGGCGATCGACGGGGCGACACCCTGGGATGTGTTCCGGTTCATCCAGTTGCCCCGCTTGCAGAATGTGCTGCTGATGGCTGTGCTGCTGCGTTTTATGGATTCTTTCATGATCTACACCGAAGCCTTCCCCATCAACGCAGGTGGACCGGCAGAGGCGACGCTGTTTCTGGCGGTAGATCTGGGCGAGGAGATCAAGGCGTTCAACTATGGTCCGTCTGCCGCCCGCTCGGTACTGTACTTCCTGATTATCGTGACGGTGGCGTGGCTGTTTACCAAAGCGCAAGGCAAGCTGGAAGAGAAGGCCGCGCCATGAAGCTGATCTACCGGCACCTTGGCGCGATCAAGATTGTTGCCCTGCTGGCCTTCATGGTCTTTGTCTGCCTGCCGCTGGTGCAAATGACGCTGCTGGCCTTTGTTGCGACCCTGCCCCATGAGGAGCTGGAGGTCGGGCAGGCCACCTTGCAAAACTTCAGCGGAATTCTGACGGACCCGAACCTGCGCGCGGCTTTTGGTAACTCTATCGCCTATGTGCTGATCAATATCTGCATCACAATTCCGGTTGCGCTGCCTGCGGCTTATGCGTTTTCGCGTATGTCCTTTGTCGGGGATAAATCCCTGTTTCTGGCCTTCATCGCCTTTCGCATAACCCCGCCTGTTGTGCTGACCCTGCCAGTTTTCCAGCTTTTTTCGGCGCTTGGGATTGTCAATTCCGTATTTGGAATCGCGCTGGCCCATTGCCTGTTCAACCTGCCGATTTCGATCTGGATCCTGCAGGGGTTTATCTCCGCAATTCCTCGTGAAATGGACGAAACCGCCTTTATTGACGGCTATTCGCGGCCCCGTTTCATCTGGTCTATCCTGATCCCGCAGATCAGGGCGGGTATCGCTGTTGCGGCCTTTTTCTGCTTTATGTTTTCATGGGTAGAGGTGGTATTTGCCCGTATCCTCACCACGACAAACGGCAAGCCGATCAGCATGGCGATCAATGCCCTGTTCGGGTTTCAGACGGACATCGGGTTGGTTATGGCCGTCACCCTTGCCTCCATGGCACCGGGCGCAGTGTTGCTCTTTGCGATGCGCAATCACCTGTCGCGGGGTTTCCGGATAGGACAGGTTTGACGTGGGGCTTTCGGTCATGCACAAGTTAGGGTGAAAAAGCGATTTCGATAAAACCCATTACACAGGAGCCTTTGCCATGACACCGGAAAAACTGCGCAGCCTTTACGGGGCGGTATCCCCTGCGGCGGCAGCCAAAGTGATTACCCGATTTGACCATCATTGCCGTGATTTCATCGAAAACGCCACGTTTCTGGTTATGGCCACTACGAATGGCCAGACGCTGGATGTGTCCCCGAAGGGCGATCCGGCGGGGTTTGTTACGGTTGAAAGCGACACGACCCTGCTGATACCGGACCGTCCGGGCAACAACCGGATCGACGGGTTGATGAATATTCTGGCCAACCCGCAGGTGGCGCTGATTTTCCTGATCCCGACCGTGGGCGAGACCCTTCGTGTCAACGGGCGGGCGGAAATTCTGGACGATCCTGAAATTTGCGCACGGTTTGCGGTGAACGGGCGCAGCCCCAAGACCGTCACGCGGGTGACAGCGGAAAAGATCCTGACCCATTGCGGCAAAGCACCGATCCGTGCCGGTTTGTGGAAGCCGGAAAGCTGGCCTGCCGAACGGCCGGTTGCCACGCTCAGCGACATGATCCGCGATCACGTCAAGGGAGAGGCCGAAGTGGTGGATGACGCCACAATGCAGGCAATCTATCAGAAAACACTCTATTAGGGCTTGGGCCGGACGGGATCGGGAATGACAAAAGGTGAAAACATCTGCTCGCGGATTGAAAACATGCGCGGACTTGACCCAGCGCAGCGCCTTGCTTCTGTCGGGCGGGCAGTGGGGCTGTCACCGGAAGATCTGGCTACGCTTGCGGGGCGGGACGTTCTGGATATGGCCCGCGCGGACGGGATGATTGAAAACGTTGTCGGCAAATTCGAACTGCCTCTCGGGGTGGCGACCAATTTTGTGGTGAACGGCAAGGAATACCTCGTGCCGATGGCCGTCGAGGAACCTTCTGTGGTGGCAGCGGCTTCTTATATGGCCAAAATCGCGCGGGGCTTTGGCGGATTTCATACCAGCGCCACCGCGCCTTTGATGCGGGCACAGATTCAAGTGCTGGGGATGACTGACCCTTATGCTGCGCGCCAGCGTATCCTGTCTCATCGTGACAGCCTGATGGCAGCCGCCAATGCCAAAGACGCGCTTTTGGTCGACCTTGGCGGTGGCTGTCAGGATATCGAGGTTCACGTATTTGACGACACTCCGGTTGGTGCAATGGTCGTGGCCCATCTGATCGTCGATGTGCGCGATGCGATGGGGGCGAATACGGTTAACACCATGGCAGAGGCGCTTGCCCCCGAGATGGAACGGATCACCGGCGGCACAGTGCGCTTGCGTATCCTGTCCAATCTTGCGGACAAACGGATCGTGCGGGCTCGGGTGGAACTGCCGCCAGAGGCGCTGGACACGAAGACCCTGAAAGGCACGGATGTGGCCAAAGGCATGGTGGAGGCGTGCACGCTGGCGATCATTGACCCCTACCGCGCTGCGACCCACAACAAGGGGATTATGAACGGGATTGATCCGGTGGTGCTGGCAACGGGTAACGACTGGCGCGCGATCGAGGCGGGTGCCCATGCCTATGCGGCGCGGGAGGGGCGCTACACCTCGCTGACGCGGTGGGAGCTGACGTCGGATGGCGGGCTGGCGGGCAGTATCGAACTGCCGCTCGCGCTCGGTCTGGTGGGCGGGGCCACGAAGACCCATCCGGCGGCTCAGGTCGCGTTGCGGATGATGGATGTGGCCAGTGCGACGGAACTGGCCGAGGTAACAGCCGCCGTTGGGCTGGCACAAAATATGGCAGCACTGCGGGCACTCTCGACCGAGGGTATCCAGAAAGGCCATATGGCGCTTCATGCCCGCAACATTGCGATTTTAGCGGGTGCAACAGGCGAAGACGTGGACCGGATTGCCCGCGCTCTGGTGGCTTCAGGGGATGTGAACGCTGCGAACGCGCGAACTCTCTTGAACCCGAAATAGGCACCATGTTTGGCGGGAACAGCCCTTGAACCGGCAGACGCGTCCGACCAATCCGGCTAGACGCGTCGCCGTTTTTGTCTAACTGCGGGGATTACAGAATTCCCGGCAGGTTCAACCCGTTTTCCCGAGCGCATTCCTTGGCCTCTTCATAGCCTGCATCCGCATGGCGCATGACGCCTGTTGCCGGATCGTTCCAGAGCACCCGCGCAATCCGGCGGTCGGCGTCTTCGGTCCCGTCACAGCAGATTACCATGCCGGAATGCTGGGAAAAGCCCATGCCAACGCCCCCGCCATGGTGCAGCGACACCCAAGTGGCGCCCGACGCCGTATTCAACAGCGCATTCAGAAGCGGCCAGTCGGAGACCGCATCCGATCCGTCCATCATCGCTTCGGTTTCACGGTTGGGAGAGGCGACAGAGCCTGAATCCAGATGGTCGCGCCCAATCACAATTGGGGCTTTCAATTCGCCGTTGCGCACCATTTCGTTAAAGGCCAGTCCCAGCTTATGGCGCACGCCCAGACCGACCCAGCAGATCCGCGCTGGCAGCCCTTGGAAGGAGATCCGCTCTCGCGCCATATCCAGCCAGTTGTGCAGATGGGCATCTTCGGACAGGATTTCCTTCACCTTGGCGTCTGTCTTGTAGATGTCCTCGGGATCACCCGATAGCGCGGCCCAGCGGAAGGGACCGATGCCACGGCAGAACAGCGGGCGGATATAGGCAGGCACAAAACCGGGGAAGTCAAAAGCGTTGTCCAGTCCTTCTTCCAGCGCCATCTGGCGGATGTTGTTGCCGTAATCCACGGTGGGAATGCCCATGGCGTGGAAGTCGCACATCGCCTTGACCTGCACCTTCATACTGGCGCGGGCGGCTTTCTCCACCGCTTTGGGATTGCTTTCCCGCTTTTCGCGCCATTCGCCCATTGTCCAGCCTTGGGGCAGGTAGCCGTTGACCGGATCATGGGCCGAGGTCTGGTCGGTCACAATATCCGGACGCACGCCCCGTTTTACCAGTTCGGGGAAAATATCGGCGGCATTGCCCAGCAAGGCAACGGATTTTGCCTCTCCCGCTGCGGTCCAGCGCTCGATCATCTCCAGCGCCTCGTCCAGCGTTTCCGCCTTTTCGTCAACGTATCTGGTGCGCAGGCGGAAGTCGATGCTGTCCGGATTGCACTCTACCGCCAGACAGCAGGCACCTGCCATAACCGCCGCCAGAGGTTGCGCGCCGCCCATGCCGCCCAGACCGCCTGTCAAAATCCATTTGCCCTTCAGATCGCCGTCGTAATGCTGGCGGCCTGCCTCGACAAAGGTTTCATAGGTGCCTTGCACAATCCCTTGGGAGCCGATGTAAATCCACGAACCGGCAGTCATCTGCCCGTACATGGCCAGCCCCTTTTTATCCAGCTCGTTAAAGTGATCCCAATTGGCCCAATGGGGTACGAGGTTGGAATTGGCGATCAACACACGGGGCGCGTCCTTGTGGGTCTGGAAAACGCCGACAGGTTTGCCGGATTGCACCAGCAGCGTCTGGTCCTCGTCGAGCGCCTTCAGGCTTTCGACGATTTTGTCAAAATCCGCCCAAGTACGGGCCGCGCGGCCGATACCGCCATAAACCACCAGCTCGTGCGGGTTTTCCGCCACATCTGGATGCAGGTTGTTCATCAACATGCGCATCGGCGCTTCGGTCAGCCAGCTTTTGGCTGTGATCTCGGTTCCGGTGGCCGGAAAGACGTCGCGGGTATTTTTGCGGGGATTGGTCATGGGATACCTTTCGATAGAATGTCGGGGGGCTGGCGCGGGTCAGTCGCGCAGGGCAGGGGTTTTAACGGCGGCGGCCTTCAGAATTGCGCCGGTGCGGATCAGCACTGCGGCCTGTTCCAGATCAGGGGCAAGATAGCGGTCTTCCTCTATGGTTTTGACCGATGTGCGCAGTTCATTAACCACGCGCGCCAGCGGGGCGCTGGTGGTCAGGGGTGCGCGGAACTCGATGCCTTGCGCCGCACACAGCAGTTCCACCCCGAGAATCCGTTCCAGATTGGCCACCATCCGGCCCAGACGCACGGCGCCGTGGGCAGCCATGCTGACGTGATCTTCCTGATTGGCACTGGTGGGGGTGCTGTCTGTAACACAGGGGTTCGCCAGATGTTTGTTTTCAGACATCAGCGCGGCGGTGGTGACTTCGGCAATCATCAGACCGGAGTTCAGCCCCGGATCCGGTGTCAGGAATGGTGGCAGGTCGTGGCTCAGAACCGGATCAACGATCAGCGCGATGCGACGCTGCGCGATTGCGCCGATTTCGGCAACGGCCAGCGCGATCATGTCAGCGGCAAAGCCCACGGGTTCGGCGTGAAAGTTCCCGCCCGAAACAATCAGATCGGCCCCCACAAGAACCAGCGGGTTATCCGTGGCGGCGTTTGCCTCAATCTCCAGCGTGCGGGCGGCCATACGCAGCATGTCCATTGCCGCCCCGGTGACTTGGGGCTGGCAACGGATGCAGTAAGGGTCTTGCACGCGGGTGTCGCCTTCGCGGTGGCTTTCACGAATGACAGAGCCGTCCAGAAGGTCGCGCATGGTGGCGGCGGCTTCGATCTGTCCCGCATGGCCGCGCAGGGTGTGAATTTCCGGTTGCAGCGGCGCGGTAGATCCCATGATCGCGTCGGTGGACATAGCAGATGTCACCAAAGCCCCGTTCATTGCCTGCCACGCATCAAACAATCCCGCCAGCGCAAAAGCGGTGCTGAACTGCGTGCCGTTGATCAGGGCCAACCCTTCCTTTGCGCCCAGTACCACAGGCGTCAGTCCGGCCCGTTTCAGGGCTTCTGCACCGCTTAGGGTCTCCCCTTCAAATTCCGCCTCGGCGTGGCCCATCATCACAGCCGCCATATGCGCCAGCGGTGCCAGATCGCCCGAAGCCCCGACCGATCCTTGCACGGGGATCAGCGGTGTGACACCTTTTTCCAGCATGGATTCAATCAGATGCACGATCTCCAGCCGCACGCCGGATGCCCCGCGCCCGAGGCTGAGCAGTTTCAGCGCCATCATCAAGCGCGCGTGTCCTGTTGCAATGGGTTCGCCCACGCCGCAACAGTGGGACAGGATCAGGTTGCGCTGCAGGGTCGCTGTGTCTTTGGCTTCGATCTTGACACTGGCAAGTTTTCCAAAGCCGGTGTTCACACCATAAACAGCAGCATCGCCATTTGCGGCGGCGTCAATCCGTGCCTGCGCTGCGGTGATGTCGGAATGGCAGGCAGGGTCCAGTTTCACACTGGCGCCATCACGGTAGATCACGGCCAGATCGTCCAGCGTCACAGAACCGGGGGTAAGGGTGAGGGGGGTCATGTAGGGTCTCCGAAAATTCGGGTGTGGAGGGGATTGAAACCGATGCGATAGGCCAGTTCTGCGGGGTGCTTTACGTCCCAGACCGCCAGATCCGCCTTTTGACCTGCGGCAAGGCTGCCCTGACCCGACAGGCCAAGCGCACGGGCTGCGTTGACGGTGACACCGCGCAGGGCTTCTTCGGGGGTCATGCGGAACAGGGTGCAGCCCATGTTCAGGGTCAGAAGAAGGGAGTTGAGTGGTGAAGAACCGGGATTGATGTCGGTCGCCAGCGCCATTGGAACGTCGTGTTTGCGCAGCAGCTCAATCGGCGGCGCCTGTGTTTCGCGCAAGGTGTAGAACGCTCCGGGCAGGATCACGGCAACTGTTCCGGCCCCTGCGAGCGCTTTTACGCCGTCCTCGTCCAGATACTCTATATGATCCGCCGACAAGGCGCCGTAACGGGCGGCGAGCATCGCGCCCCCGAGATTGGACAGTTGTTCGGCGTGAAGCTTGACCGGCAGTCCGAGTTCTTTGGCCACATCAAAGACGCGGGCGATCTGGTCGGGCTGGAAAGCGATGCCTTCGCAAAAACCGTCGACCGCGTCTACCAGTCCTTCGGCATGGGCGGCACGCAGGGCAGGGATACAGACCTGTTCTATATAGGCGTCATCGCGGCCCTTGTATTCGGCAGGGGTGGCATGGGCGCCAAGGAAACTGGTAACGACCCGCACGGGCCGGTGGTTCGGAATGGCACGGGCCACACGCAGCATCCGCAGTTCGGTCTCTACGTCCAGACCATAACCGGATTTGATTTCCAGCGTCGTCACCCCTTCACTGATCAGCACATCAACGCGGCGCAATGCCTCTGCCAGCAGTTCGGATTCGCTGGCGTCGCGGGTGGCTGTCACCGTAGAGACGATTCCGCCACCGGCGCGGGCCACCTCTTCGTAAGAGGCTCCGTTAAGGCGCATCTCGAACTCCACCGCACGATCGCCGCCGTGCACGATATGGGTGTGGCAGTCGATCAGGCCGGGTGTCACCAGTTTTCCGCCTAGTGGGGTTGCGTCAAGATACTGATATTTAAGTGGAATTTTATCTGAAGTACCGATCCAGGCGATTTTCCCCTTCTCAATTGCAATCGCGGCGTCTTCGATCATTCCATATGGCGCGGCGGTCTCTGTCATCGTCGCCGCCTTCAGGTCTGTCAGTAATCGGGTCCGGTCGGGCATGGGTGAATCTCCTTCCTGTTCAGCATTAAGTATATTCTCGTTGATTATATGTCTATACATAAAAACGGAAAGCAGATGTCGGCTGAGGGTAACACTCCGCTCTGCACGGGGTTTGCGCTGGTGGTGCGCTCATGAAATTGCCGATCATTGCAAGCGCGGATATTTCGCGTTGTAGTGGGCTTGGTGTTCGGGATAGAAAGCGGGCAACCCGGCATGAAAGGCGACACCCCCGTGAAAATGCGCGACACATTCATTAAACCGATGCATCCGGAAGGCCGCAAATTCGTGGCGATCTTTGCCGCGATCACTCTGGTTCTTTTCCTGATCGCCGATTTTCTTGGCTGGATCGGTGTTGGCCTGACGGTCTGGTGCTATTATTTTTTCCGCGATCCGAAGCGCGTTACACCCGAACGGGAAGGATTGATTGTCAGCCCTGCGGACGGGGTCGTTTCGCTGATCGAAAAAGCGGTTCCGCCTGCAGAGCTTGGCATGGCCGACACACCGCTAACCCGTGTCAGCGTGTTCATGAGTGTGTTCAACTGCCATGTGAACCGCGCGCCGGTTGGCGGCACTATCACAGCGATCGCCTATCGCCCCGGAAAGTTTTTCAACGCCTCGCTTGATAAGGCCAGCGCGGATAACGAACGCAACAGCCTGTGTATCCAAATGGAAGACGGTCGCCAGATAGCGGTTGTCCAGATCGCAGGTCTGGTTGCACGGCGCATTGTGTGTTTTTCGAAAGTGGGCGATGGTATCCGCACAGGTGCACGCTTCGGTCTGATCCGCTTCGGTTCCCGCCTTGATGTCTATCTGCCCGAAGGGGTCGCGCCGCTGGTCTGTCTGGGGCAGAATATGGTTGCAGGGGAAACGGTTCTGGCCGATCTGACCGGCGACGAACCGCGCCGGACAGGACGGACGGACTGAGAATGTCGCACCCCCCGAATGATACCAAAGCAGAAGTCAGTATTCTTCAGCTTTTGCCCAATGTGATTACCATCGGGGCAATCTGTGCAGGGCTGACCGCGATCCGCTTCGGCTATCAGGGGGACTTTGAAACTTCGGTGCGCCTGATCCTGCTGGCCGCCGTGCTGGACGGAATTGACGGGCGGCTGGCGCGCATGATGAATACCGACAGTGCAGTTGGCGCGGAACTGGATTCGCTTGCGGACTTCCTGAATTTCGGTGTTGCACCGGCGCTGATCCTGCATCACTGGGCGTTGACGGACACCACCGGACTGGGGTGGATCGCCGTGCTGTGTTACACAATCTGTTGTGTGCTGCGTCTGGCACGGTTCAACGTTACCAGCCGTCTGGAAAAACTTTCGCCGGATCCGGGCAGCGGGACCGACCATTTTATCGGCGTGCCGTCTCCGGCGGGGGCAATGCTGGTGATGTTGCCGATGTTTGTCGTTTTCCTTTTCCCTGACATCGGAACCATTCCGCCGGTCGCGATTGCCATTTACATCGGTGTGATCGGCCTGCTGATGATCAGCCGCCTTCCTACATATTCATTCAAAAACATTTCAATCGCCCGCAAATACGCCAAATATCTGATGTTGATGGCGGTTTTGATGGCGGCTGCGTTATTTACCTATCTGTGGGCAACTCTTGTACTGTTCTGCGTGATTTATCTGCTGGGGCTGGTGCGGGCGTTTCAACTGGATCGAAGAGCGAAGAAAAATACTGAAGGGTAGTTTTTATGGAACTTGAGGCAGTCAAATCTTCTTATGCGCGATGGGCTCCTGTTTACGACAAGACATTTGGTATCATCACCAGCGGCGGAAGACGCGCTGCTGTCGGATTTATTAACGGGCAGAGAGATTGCCGGAACGTTCTGGAAGTTGGTGTGGGCACCGGACTGGCGTTGCAGCATTATCGTAAGGATCTGAACGTAACGGGCGTGGACTTCAGCACCGATATGCTGAAAAAGGCGCGCGAAAAAGTGGACAAACAGGGGCTGAGCCACGTCAAGGAACTGCGCCAGATGGATGCACGGGAACTGGATTTTCCGGACAACTATTTTGACGCCGTCGCGGCGATGCATATCGTGTCGGTTGTGCCGGAGCCGGAAAAGGTGATGGCTGAAATGGCCCGTGTCTGCAAACCCGGGGGAAAGGTTGTCATCACCAACCACTTCGCCAAGGAAGCAGGGGCAATGGCAGTTGTTGAAAAAATGTCTGCGCCGTTTGCAAACCTGCTGGGGTGGCATTCCGATTTCGAGATGAGCACGGTTCTGAAACAACCGAACCTGAAGCTGGTCGAAAAACGCCCGCTGCCGCCGGTTAACATGATGACGTTTCTGGTGCTGGAAAAAAACCAGAGCAATTGAATCGATCCGTTTCGCCCTGTCGCTACGGGACGCGACACGGGGGCGCAGCCCCTTTAGCTTTGCAGCCTTCACAGATATAGGCATCTCATGATCCGTCGTTTGACATATTCCCTTCTGGCCTGCTGCGCCGCAGTTATGATCGCATTGGCGGGCGTAACGTCCGCCAGCATGATGGCGCCGGAACGGGGCGAGGTGGACAAGCTGGAAACCGCCTTGGTGTTCGG
>JAAEZA010000049.1 GCA_018223125.1 Paracoccaceae bacterium
CCTCACAATAGTGCCACATCCGGTCACCATTGATCAGCCCTGCGCCTGCCTGCTCGGCCAGGCGCTGCATCTGCCCGTCCACATAATCGGGCACACCCGCGACCATCTTTTGCGGGGGCGGGCCAAGCCTGTCTTGCGGCCAGTACCGGCGCACGGCGTCATGGTCGCCGCCGATCCCGCCACTTGTAATGATAATGCTTTCCGCACGGGCTGTGAAATCGCCCACAACCTTGCGAGAGGTCGAAACCCCGCGCGGGGCGTCCGTTGGCTTCAGTATATCCCCGCTCAGCGTTTTCGCCTTCAGGTCTATTCCGCTGACACGGTGACGAAACTTGAGAGTTACCTGACCCGCTTCCTGCGCAGCCAGACAGGCTTTTTCGAACGGCGCCACAACGCCGGGTCCGGTTCCCCAAGTCAGATGGAACCGGGGCACAGAATTGCCATGCCCGTCAGCCTGTCCACCGCCACGCTCGGCCCAGCCGACAACGGGAAACCAGCGCATTCCCAGACTGTAAAGCCACGGGCGCATTTCGCCCGCTGCGAAATCCAGATAGGCTTGGGCGAAAGCTTCGGGGTTAGCATCCTCCGGTCGGTCAAACCGGGCAGAACCGTACCAGTCCTGCTCTGCCAGATCGCGACTGTCGCGGATTTTCATCCGGCGCTGTTCGGGTGTATCCACCATAAACAATCCGCCAAGGGACCAGAAGGCCTGCCCCCCTATGGATTGCGCCCCTTCCTGATCCAGCACCAGCACCTTACGCCCGCGCGCCGCCGCTTGCGAAGCCGCCACCAGTCCGGCCAGCCCGCTGCCAATCACGATTACATCCGCCTGATAGGTTTCGCCCATAAAATTCCTCCCGCTTCACAACAGCCTAAAAGCAAGCTGTCTGTGAAGAAAGAAAAACCGAAAGCGCCCTAACGTCAGCTGCGGCGTATCAGATCACCACAACGTCCAGCGGGGGAAACCCGTTAAAGCCGATGCTGGCATAGGTCGACGTATAGGCACCGCAGTTGCGGATGATAAAGCGGTCACCGGATTTCAGGCCCAGCGGCAGGCTGACGGGGCGCTTTTCATACAGGACATCCGCACTGTCACAGCTGGGTCCTGCCAGAATACAGGGGCCTGTTTCCTCGCCGTCGCGGTCGGTCAGGAACTGGTAGCGGATCGCTTCGTCCATGGTTTCGGCCAGACCGGAGAATTTACCGATATCAAGGTAAACCCAGCGGTGCATGTCGCTGTCGGATTTGCGCGATACCAGCAGCACTTCGGCGGCGATCATACCGGCCGCAGCCACCAATCCGCGGCCCGGCTCGGCCATCAGGCGCGGCACCGCGCCAAAACGGGCATGGATCAGCTCCATTACACGGGCCGCGTAAGGGGTCGCCGCTTCGATTTCTTCCCCGTAAAAGGCTGGAAAACCGCCACCGATGTTCAGCAGGGACAGGTCGAACCCCTGCGCACGCGCCATGTGCCAGATGCCTGCGATCTGGTCGAGCGTCGTGGTCCACATCTCTGCACGTCGGGTTTGAGAGCCGACATGGAAAGAGAACCCGACAGGCTCCAGCCCCAGATCACGGGCATAGCCCAGCAGCGCCAGCGCCTTGTCACGGGCGCAGCCGAATTTGCGGGACAGCGGCCAGTCAGCTTCGGATGCGTCTACGATCAGGCGGATGTAAACCTGCACGCCGGGGGCATGTTCTGCAATCTTCTCCAACTCTTCTTCCGCATCGGCTGCAAAGAGGCTGATGCCCGCGCCGTAAGCGAAAGCAATGTCAGAGGCTTTCTTGACTGTGTTGCCAAAGGAAATCCGCGCCGGATCCGCACCATGGGACAGGCACATTTCGATTTCAGCCCGTGAAGCCGCATCAAAACCGGAGCCAAGCTGCACCAGCCGCGCCAGGATTGCATCAGCCGGATTTGCTTTGACAGCATAGTGAATGTGCGCATCGCCCAGACCGGCCGCCAGTGCGTGATACTGGGCTTCGACCTGATCAATGTCCAGAACAAGGGTGGGGCGTTCGAACCGTGCGCTGCGCAGGAAGGTTTCCAGACGCAACTGTCGGTGAACAGAAGGGGCAGTTACAGGTTTAGCGACCGCGAAGTCGGCGACAAAAGCATTCATGATGCATCTCCACTAGAACCGGCCATCTATGGCCGCTCATTTCCAAAGGAGACGTTACCGTCGCTACATAACCGTGCGGTCAGACCATCGTGCCAGAGGCGCGTGCGTTGGCGTCTTGAACGCGCATATGGGGCCAAAATTGAGTCGTGACAAGAAAAAATTTCAGCCTGTTCCGATTTTTTGCGCAGCTGTCAGCCGCCCCTTGGTCAAGTGGTTGAATGGAAATGAAAAAAGACTGCCCCGCAAGGAAGGCAGCCTTTTGCAACTCGGCTTAAAACAGGCCTGCGCCCGTTTTACATCGTGCGTTCAACCATCAGTTTCTTGATCTCGCCAATGGCTTTGGCAGGATTCAGACCCTTGGGGCAGGTCTGGGCACAGTTCATAATGGTGTGGCAGCGGTAGAGCTTGAACGGGTCGTGCAGATCGTCCAGACGCTCTCCGGTGGCTTCGTCACGGCTGTCGATGATCCAGCGGTAAGCGTGCAGCAATGCTGCCGGCCCGAGGTATTTGTCGCCGTTCCACCAGTAGCTCGGGCAGGAGGCAGAGCAGGAGGCACACATCACGCATTCATACAACCCGTCGAGTTTCTTGCGGTCCTCAATGGACTGGCGCCATTCCTTCTGCGGACGGTTGGTCTTGGTTTCCAGCCATGGCATGATGCTGGCGTGCTGGGCGTAGAAATGGGTCAGATCGGGGATCAGATCCTTGACCACCGGCATATGGGGCAGCGGATAGATTTTGACCTCGCCCTTCACCTCGTCCAGACCATAGATACAGGCCAGCGTGTTGATCCCGTCGATGTTCATCGCGCAAGAGCCGCAAATCCCTTCACGGCAGGAGCGGCGGAACGTCAGTGTGGGGTCAATTTCATTCTTAATCTTGATCAAAGCGTCCAGAATCATCGGACCGCAGGTGTCCATATCAAGGTAATAGGTATCAACGCGCGGGTTCTCTCCGGATTCCGGATCGAAACGATAGATCTTGAACGCCCGCACGTTGGTGGCGCCTTCCGGTTTTGGCCATGTTTTGCCAACAGTCATTCGGGAATTCTTGGGAAGGGTGAGTTCTACCATTTTTTACGTCTTCCTAACTGCGCGTTCTAACTTCGCGTGCGTGTCGTTATTTTAACATTTTGGCTGGGAAGGGTTCCAGTCCGTCTTCATTCATTTTGTAAGCGGGCAACCGCGCCTAACCATAGGCGGGAAGGCTTGGGATATCATCAGGCACAGGACTGCCCTTTGATGGACGTTTGCGGAATTCTGCGCGGTAACAGTCTTTATAATACTGGTTCACAGCATCCTGATCCGGCAGCACGGCTTGCAACCCGATCTGGATCCGCCCCGTTTCATCTGCAATCACCAGCGGCTGTCTGGCATAGTTTTTTGCTCTTTCGGTGCAATAGGCCTGAACCTGCGCCTGTTTTTCGGCTTTTGAAACATCCGGCGTCTGGTCCGGTGTCACCGGAGTGCACGCCATTGCCAGTGGAAGGAGGGCTATCGCGCCAGAAAATCGCATCATTTTATCAGGTTCCTTAACACTGTTGGGGCAGGATCGCGGTAGTCTACGGGTGCGTCCGGATATTGCTTGGAATAGGCCCAAACGCAGGCCCTATAGTCGGTTTGCACGCGGTAGGGCGGCGGCTCGTCCCCGAACAGGCCCCAGGGCTTGCGTCCGAATTTAACGGCCCGCTCGGTGCAGACCTCAACAGCCTGTTCCAGAGTCATTTGCGCCTGACGGGCAGACGCCCCCTGCCCCGCGCCAAGCGCGACCAGCAGAAGACCGGCGGTTAGTGACTTTTGCATCCCGTTTCCCATTCGACCCCACATCCTGTCAGTCCCGCACCACGATACCCAGTGTCGCCGTGCCCGTGATCCGCAAACCCGGTGCCACTTTGGGCTGGGGCGGGTACTGGCCGGACTTGGCATAAACGCAGGTCCGGTACTGGCGGTTCAGCTTTTCACGGGACGGGGTATTCGCATTGCCGTCCGCAATCTGCCGGCTGTAGCGCAGGGATTGCGTATCACATTGGGCAATCGCGGCGCTCAGCGGTATGCGCTGACGGGACTCTGCCACGCTGACCACCCCGAGGCTCAGGCAAAGCCCGATCCCCAAACTGCGCAACACTGGATGTCCGATCTCCACGATGTACTCCTAGTAGACCCGCGCTTTGGGCGCGATTTTCTTCAGGTCGATCCCACCGTCTTTTTCAGCCGTTAGCGGATCGACATGAACATTACGATAGCTCAGTTTCACCTCATTACCAGAAACCCGCGCCAGCGTATGCTTGCGCCAGTTCTTGTCGTCCCGATCCGGATAATCCTCATGGGCATGGGCGCCACGGCTTTCCTTGCGGGCTTCGGCGCCGACAATCGTTGCCAGCGCGTTTGGCATCAGGTTGTCCAGTTCCAGCGTTTCCATCAGGTCGGAGTTCCAGATCAGCGAACGGTCGGTGACTTTTATGTCATCCATCTTCGCCGCAACCGCTTTCATCTTGTCCACACCTTCAGCCAGCGTTTTGTCGGTTCTGAACACCGCCGCATCCGCCTGCATGGTTTTCTGCATCTCAAGACGCAGATCCGCCGTCGGGATCGACCCGTTTGCATTGCGCATGGCATCAAACCGGTCCATCGCCTTTTCAACCGAAGCCATGTTCAGCGGGCGGTTGCTTTCCTTCGGATCGACGATCTCACCCGCTTTGATGGCGGCGGCACGGCCAAAGACCACAAGGTCGATCAGGCTGTTGGAGCCAAGACGGTTTGCACCGTGAACAGACGCACAGCCCGCTTCACCCACAGCCATCAGGCCGGGGAAGATCTTGTCGTGGTTGCGGCTGGTCGGATCCAGCACTTCACCCCAATAGTTCGTCGGAATACCGCCCATGTTGTAGTGTACGGTCGGCAGCACCGGAATCGGCTCTTTCGTCAGATCAACGCCGGCAAAGATACGCGCGCTTTCCGAAATACCGGGCAGACGCTCGGCCAGCGCTTCGGGTGGCAGGTGGTTCAGGTGCAGGTGGATGTGGTCCCCGTCCTTGCCGATCCCGCGGCCTTCGCGGATTTCCATTGTCATACAACGGGAGACAACATCGCGGCTGGCAAGATCCTTATAGGTCGGCGCATAGCGCTCCATGAACCGTTCGCCTTCAGAGTTGGTCAGATAACCGCCCTCACCCCGTGCGCCTTCGGTGATCAGACACCCCGAACCGTAAATGCCGGTGGGGTGGAACTGCACGAATTCCATATCCTGCAAGGGCAGCCCCTGACGGGCTACCATGCCACCGCCATCCCCTGTACAGGTGTGGGCCGATGTGGCGCTGAAATAGGCGCGGCCGTAACCGCCCGTCGCCAGAACAACCATCTTGGCGTTAAAGCGGTGGATTGTGCCATCGTCCAGCTTCCATGCCAGCAGCCCCTGACAGGAACCGTCTTCGGCCATGATCAGGTCCAGCGCGAAATACTCGATAAAGAATTCAGCGTTGTTTTTCAGCGACTGGCCGTAAAGCGTGTGCAAGATGGCGTGGCCGGTCCGGTCGGCTGCAGCACAGGTGCGTTGCACCGGCGGGCCTTCGCCAAATTCGGTGGTGTGGCCACCGAAGGGACGCTGGTAGATCTTGCCCTCTTCAGTACGGGAAAACGGCACACCGTAGTGGTCCAGCTCGTACACCGCCTTGGGGGCCTCACGGGCAAGGTATTCCATCGCATCCGTATCGCCCAGCCAGTCAGAGCCCTTCACCGTATCATAAAGGTGCCACTGCCAGTTGTCCGGCCCCATGTTGGACAAAGACGCCGCAATGCCGCCCTGTGCTGCAACCGTGTGGGAACGGGTCGGAAATACTTTGGTCACACAGGCGGTTTTCAGCCCCTGTTCGGCCATGCCGAGCGTGGCCCGCAGCCCTGCGCCGCCAGCGCCGACAACTACGACATCATAAGTGTGGTCTACATATTCATAAGCGGACATAAATTCGGTCTCCGATCAGCCGGCAAAGGCGATTTTGGCAACAGCAAAGGCACCAGCGGCCCCAAAGAAGTAACAGATCAGGCGGGTTGCAACCAAAGAGATTGCCAGCGTCGCCTTACCGTGGACGTAATCAAGCAGGATTTCCTTCAACCCGTCCGCAAGGTGTTTGAATGCTACCAGCAGGAACAGGATCACAACGATCGCCTTGAACGGGTTCTGGAAGGCCGCCACCACGGCGCCGTGCTCCTCGCCGATCAGCGGGCCGACAACCCAAAGAAACAAAAGCGTCAGCGGAACAAGCGCGGCAGACAGAACGCGGCCGGAAAACCACTCGTGCACGCCTTCTTTCGCAGCCCCGAGACCGGCAACACGGCCAAGATCAGTTTTGTAAGACATATCGCGCCCCTTAGATGAAACAGAACAGGCTGATAAGCGTCAGCACAAAGCTGCCGATCACAACACCCCATCCTGTGGAATTAACTGTTTTCAGATCGTAGCCGATGCCGAAGTCCATCACCAGATGGCGCAGCCCGCCAAGGAAGTGGAACCAGAGCGCCCAAAGCGACCCCACAAGGATCAACAGTCCCAGCCAGGAGGTCAGGAAACCGTTTGCCATCTCGTAATAGTCAGGGCCGGAGGCCGCAGCCATCAGCCACCACACAACCAGAAGAGCGGCCAGCACCATGCCAGCCCCTGTAATCCGGTTCGCGATGGACACGAACATGGTGATGGATAGACGATAGATGGATAGATGTGGGGATAGCGGGCGATTGCCACGGTTCACGTCTGCCATAAGGCACCTCTTGATCAGCTTGCTGGGGCTTTGTTAGCAAAGAATTCTGCAGAGTCATAGGGAAGCGCGCAATTATTTGCGCTTGTGCCGTGCGGTTTTTTGACCATTTGCCACGGTTTTCGCGATTTTGTGATCACAGCAATATTTTCGTGATCACAAAATAGACTCCCTGCGCCGCGCGGTCGCGCATACGCCTTCGGCGAGGATATTTAAAGAAAATGGAACCTTGCCGACTCTGTTCCAACCGGCAGGGCTCTTTTTGGGGAAAATATCCAAATCCGGACCGTGCCGCGTGCAGGGCCGGTCCGGTACATCAGGATGGCATCAGCGCCCAGTAATCCAGATCAAGCAGCACGTCGGGACGGTACTTTCCGTCTGTGCCGCGCAGTTCCATATCCGCACTGTCGCCTTTGGTTGCAACCAGACGCAGACGGATGGCACTTACGCCTTTTGCGGAGGTTTCGGATTTGTCCAACACCTCGGACCAGGCGCGGATTGTATCCCCTGACAGACAGGGGTTCGCATGGGCGCCTGCGTTGATCCCCGCGATCATCTGCGCATTGGCCAGACCGTTGAAAGACAGGGCGCGGGCCATAGAGATCACATGACCGCCATAGATCAGCCGCGTGCCATCAGGGCGGGCTGATGTATCGAAATGTACCTTGGCCGTGTTCTGCCACAGGCGGGTGGCGATCATATGTTCGGCTTCCTCGATCGTGACGCCATCCACATGGTTGATCTTCTCGCCCACCTCGTAATCCGCAGCGCGGTGGGGTTCACCGGCAAGGGCAAAATCGTAAGTGCTGAAATCCAGCCCGTCGGGAACGGTCAGATCAGCCGCATCAATGACAGTGCTCAGTTCCGGCAGGACGGTCTCGGGTGCTGCGGCATCGAGATCCCGTTTGCGCACCATCACCCAGCGTTTGTAGTCAATCACCACTTCATCGCGCTGGTTGTAGCCTTTGGAATGCACCCAGACAACACCGCTTTTGCCGTTGGAATTCTGCTTCAGCCCGATCACCTCGGACGTTGTGCGCAACGTGTCGCCGGCATAAACCGGTTTCAGAAAATGCCCCTCTGCATAGCCAAGATTGGCCAGCGCATTCAGCGACACATCCGGCACGGTTTTGCCAAAAACAACGTGGAAGGCGGCCAGATCGTCCAGCGGCGCAGCAGGCAGACCGCCGGCGCGGGCAAACTCATCCGAGGAATAGAGCGCATGGCGGGCCGGATAAAGCGCGTGATACAGCGCCCGCTCCCCCCCTGAAATCGTGCGGGGCACCGCGTGGTGGATGGTTTCCCCAACGGTATAGTCTTCGAAAAACCGGCCTGCGTTCGTCTTGACCATCTTACGCCTGCCCCAGTTTCATATCCGGCGAATATTCCTGATCGCTTTCTTTTGTGACGGCCTGCGCACAGCGCATCACGCCGTTTGCGCCGTCAAAAGCATAAGACGGAGAGCCATGCAGCGACCAGCCCTTGGACAGGGCCTCGGTCACGCGGTGGCAGAATTGCGAGGTGTCATCCTCGGTGATCAGACGGTAAACAATCATGCGTAAGTTCCCAGAAACGGATTATGGCCCAGTGCAATGTGAATGCCGGCTATGATGGCATAAAGCACGAGCGAGATGACAAACAGGCGGATATCGCCCTTGATCGGTCCGGGTTCGGGCCGGGACCAGGTCGGTTCAGCGCGGTTGATGAGTATGATTTCGGCCACAGCCCAAAGCGCCATGGACCCGAACAGCACAACAGAGGCGTAATCGCCGTTGACCAGCAGGTGGGCAAAGGACCAGACGATCACGCCCAGCAGCATCGGATGCCGGAACCAGCTGCGTATCTTCCCTTTGGAAGATCCGGCCCCCATCAGCATAACAGCCGCAACCATCAGCAAATTATTCAGATGCCCCATACCTGCAAGTGGCGCATAAACCGGATCATAGGGTTCGGCGCGATAGCCGATCACCATCAACACAATGGAAACAACCAGCAGCACAGCGATTATCCCTTTCGCAGGCCCCTGCCCCATGGCGCGGTCCATCCCCGAACGTGCCTCCGGTGCGATCCGTTTGAAAATATGAACCAGAATCCAGATGGCGATGCCAAGGTAAAGAAGCGTCATTGCGGGTGTCCCTCAGGTTTCACTGGCTGCGATGGCATCCGCTTTGGCCAACAGCGCGCGTGCGGTTACGATATGCAGATTCTCTACTATCTTGCCATCAAGCACCGCAATGCCTTTTCCGCTTTCTTCTGCCTCTTTAAAGGCCGCCATCTGCCGTTTGGCGAGAACGATCTCGGCCTCGGACGGGCGGTAGGCGGTGTTTGTAGGGGCAAGCTGATCCGGGTGCAGCAGGGATTTTCCGTCAAACCCCATCATGCGCCCGTGATTCAGTTCCACCTGCAAGCCCTCCACATCACGGAAGGCATTGTAGACGCCGTCGATACAGATCAACCCGTAGGCCCGTGCAGCCAGCAGACACAAGCCGATTGAAGCCTCAAGCGCGGTGCGGGCCGGATCGGTTTGCGCCCCGAGATCCTTGATCAGATCGTTGGATCCCAGCACCATACCCGCCATGCGCGGTGCGGCTGCGATCTCGCGCGCGTTCAGCATGGACAGGGGCGTTTCCATCATCGCCCAGATCTTTGTGTGGGCGCAGTTTTCTGCCCCATCCAGAATTGATGCCAGTTTTTCGATGTCAGCCGCGCTGTAAACCTTGGGCAACAGGATCGCTTCGGGACCGGCAGGCAGGATCGCAGCCAGATCGTCCATCGCCCATTCGGTTTCAAACCCGTTGATCCGCACCAGCAAGGCGCGGTTGCCGTAATCCAGATCCCGCAGGGCATTTGCCACATGGCCCCGCGCTTCGGCCTTGGCTTCGGGGGCAACGGCATCTTCCAGATCGAAGATGATCCCGTCTGTCGGCAGGGTCTGGGCCTTTTCCAGAGCGCGGGTTTTGGAGCCCGGAATGTAAAGGACAGAACGGTAGGGGCGGTTTTGAGGATCCATATGGCTGCTCCGGTCGGATGTTGCGTCTTGTTCCGCGTCAGGATCAAGCACAGTTCCCCGCGCGGCGCAACGACCTGCGCAATAATAATACCTGAATGCGCCATTGTTACGCAGTATTCTTTCGCACCCCTTTTTCGGAAATGATGAAAGACCGGCGTATTAACCATTAATTCTCTCTTTGTCGGGCAAACTGTTTTCACACCTTCACAGGGGGAACGGGCCGGCCGGTTGGCCGCCGGATAAAGGATCGGAAGCAGCCCTGTGATCACATCTGACCAGTTTCGGGTCGTCGGCGTGGATCATTTTGAAGAAGGCCGGTTTCGCCACCCCCGTTGAAAGAACGGAGAACACATATGCAAAAACTTCTTTTCGCACTGTCGCTGGGATTCCTTGGCGTCATTCTTGCCCATAGCCCTGCCTATTCCCAACCGGCCAGTTGCGCCGAACGCACCCGCGTTCTGGAGCGGCTTCAGTCAAAATACGGCGAAACGCGCCGCTCGGTCGGGCTGGCGGCCAATAACGGGGTGGTCGAGGTGTTTGCCAGTGACCAAAGCGGCAGTTGGACGATCGTAATCACCCTGCCAAACGGCATGACCTGTCTTGTCGCGGCAGGTGAGTCCTATGAAACGGTGAACGCGCCTGCCCGGGACGGCGAAAAAGCCTGATGCCACCCTGCCCCGATGCCCTGGCCACCTGCTCCGGCAGGGCACCGGCGGGGCTTCGGGGCGGAAAAACCGCCGCGTCCGAATCAAAATGTATACAACGGCATGCAGGACAGGACGGGAATCGCCCCGACGGCACAAGAGCCAGCCCCACAGATTATCTATTTTAACTCAATGACTTACCCGTCTACGTTAAGGATAACTCCCCCGAACCGCCCCAAATGTGCCTTGCTCTGCCTACCCAATGGCGGTAGCACACGGTCGAGTTTCACATCACACGGGAGTTTGAAACATGGCGAGAGCAAAGATTGCATTGATCGGCGCAGGCCAGATCGGCGGCACATTGGCCCACCTGGCAGCCCTTAAAGAGCTGGGCGACGTTGTCCTTTTCGACATTGCCGAAGGTATTCCACAAGGTAAGGCGCTCGACATCGCCGAAGCCGCACCGGTTGACGGCTACGACGCGGCCATGAGCGGTGCAAACGACTATGCAGATATCGCTGGCGCAGATGTATGTATCGTAACAGCCGGTGTTGCCCGCAAACCCGGCATGAGCCGTGACGACCTGCTGGGCATCAACCTGAAAGTCATGAAATCCGTGGGCGAAGGCATTGCGAAACACGCACCGAATGCCTTTGTGATCTGCATCACCAACCCGCTGGATGCCATGGTTTGGGCGCTTCGCGAATTCTCTGGCCTGCCGAAAGAAAAAGTCTGCGGTATGGCAGGCATTCTGGACAGCGCCCGTTTCCGTCACTTCCTTGCGGACGAATTCAAAGTGTCCGTTAAAGACGTAACTGCCTTTGTTCTGGGCGGCCACGGCGACACGATGGTGCCGCTGACACGTTATTCCACCGTTGCAGGTATTCCCCTGCCGGACATGGTAAAAATGGGCTGGACCACACAGGACAAACTGGACGCGATCGTACAGCGCACCCGTGACGGCGGCGCTGAAATCGTCGGCCTGCTGAAAACCGGCTCTGCCTTCTACGCCCCTGCGGCCTCGGCAATCGAAATGGCCGAAGCCTACCTGAAAGACCAGAAGCGCGTCCTGCCATGTGCAGCAAACGTCGAAGGTGCTTACGGGCTGGACGGTATGTATGTTGGCGTCCCGACTGTAATCGGCGCCGGTGGCATTGAAAAAGTCATCGAAATCGACATGAACAAGGAAGAAAAAGCCATGTTCGACAAATCCGTCGACGCGGTTAAAGGACTGGTCGAAGCCTGTCAGGGCATCGATTCCTCTCTCGCCTGAGTTCTGCGAACATCAAACGAAAAAGCCCCGCAGCGATCTGCGGGGCTTTTTTTATGACTGGCGCCTCCGGCGGGAGTATTTCGGGAACATTGAAGAGGGGTTATTCCCTTCGCCCTTTTACTTTGTGCCGAACATCCGGTCTCCGGCGTCCCCGAGGCCCGGAACGATGTAACCCTTCTCGTCCAGCCGCTCGTCCAGCGAAGCGGTTACAATTTGAACGTCGGGGTGGGCTTCTTTCATCCGGGCAACACCTTCAGGTGCTGCCAGAAGGCAGAGAAATTTGATGTTCGTCGCGCCGGATTCTTTCAACAGGTCAATCGCTGCCGCAGAGGAATTGCCAGTGGCGAGCATAGGGTCCACCGCGATAACCATACGCTCCTCCATACCTTCTGGCACTTTAAAGTAGTACTGCACCGGCTCGAGCGTTTCCTCATCGCGGTAAAGCCCGACAAAGCCGACGCGGGCCGAAGGGATCAGTTCCAGAACCCCGTCCAGCAGACCGTTGCCCGCGCGCAGAATCGAAACCAGCGCAAGCTTCTTGCCGTCCAGCATCGGCGCATCCATCGCACACACCGGCGTTTCGATACGCTCGGATGTCATAGGCAGGTCACGGGTTACCTCATAGGCCAGCAAGTGACTGATTTCACGCAACAATTGCCGGAACTGGTTGGAAGGCGTGGATGTACGGCGCATCACCGACAGTTTGTGTTGAACAAGGGGGTGGTCGACTATGGTGAGGTGGTTCATGACAGCTGCCTTTCGCGATTTGCCCCCTTTTCCCATTCTGCGCAAAGTTTCACAAACAAAAACCGCACCCATCGGAAAATCGAAAACTGTCAGTGCACGTTGACGCACTCGGCACGCTTTGGCCTATCTACCAAAAAGTTGAGACGGAAGAGGTTCCCATGAAATCCACCACCCGCGTTGTTGTAATCGGCGGCGGCATCGCCGGTTGTTCGACACTTTATCACCTGACCCAGGAAGGCTGGAGCGATGTCGTTCTGGTAGAGCGGGATGAACTGACATCCGGCACCACATGGCATTCAGCGGCGCAAGTGACAAACTTTGGCATGAACCAGACCATGATCGGGCTGAAAAGCCATTCCATCGCGCTGTATCAGGAATTGGCCAATGATCCGGATTATCCGATCAACTACCATCACGGGGATGGTGGTATCCGCCTTGCCAATACACAGGCGCAGATGGACGGCTATGCCCATTTCCGCAGTGTTGCCAAAGGCATGGACGTGGACTTCGAGATCATCGACGCAGAAGAATGCGCCCGCCGTCATCCGCTGATTTCCACTGACAACCTGCTCGGCGGGCTGTGGGATCCGATGGACGGAGACATTGATCCGGCGCAACTCTGTCAGGCTCTGGCGCGACGGGCGCGCAAGGCCGGTGCCGAAGTCTATCGCAACACGCCGGTGACAGGATTGACCCAGCACAAGGATCACAGTTGGACCGTGCACACCGAAAAAGGCGATATTGATTGCGAGATCGTTGTAAACGCCTGTGGCTACCGCGTGAATGAAGTGGCGTCGATGATGGGGGTACAGCATCCTGTGATCTCGATGGAGCACCAGTATTTCCTGACAGAAGAAATCCCCGCGATCAAAGAAGCCGGCCACAGGATGCCGCTGCTGCGCTGCCCGATCAGCGATTACTACTGCCGTCAGGAAAAGAACGGGCTGCTGGTCGGCTTTTACGAACAGGACTGCAAGACATGGGGCATGGACGGGATCGACCCGAAATTCGTCAATGCGCTGTGTCCTGATGATCTGGACCGTGTGACGGATGTACTGGAAGGGGCCTTTGCGCGGATGCCCGCCTTGATGGAAACCGGAATCCATACGGTCGTCAACGGGCCGATCACCTATACGATTGACGGTGCGCCGCTGGTGGGGCCGATCCCGGGCAAGCGCAACGCCTTTTGTATCATCGGCCTGCGGGCCGGTATTGGCGAAGGTGGCGGCCACGGCTGGCTGCTCGCCCAGCAGATCGTGCATGGAGCGGCCTGCTATGACACATGGTGCATCGACCCGCGCCGCTTTACCGGCCATGCCAATGTGGAACTGACAGCTTTGAAAGCAATAGAGGATTACCAGAACGAGTTCCGCTTCCATTTTCCCCATGAACACCGCCCCGCCGGCCGTCCTGCAAAGACGACGCCCCTGACCCCGATCCTCGCCAGCGAAGGCGCGGAGTTTACAGTGGTGAACGGATGGGAGCGGATGGACTATGTAAAGCCAACACCGGATTTCAAAGAGACCCACGGCTATCACTTCAACGAAACTTTTGATATAGTCGCCACCGAAGTTAAAGCCGTGCAGACAGCTGTTGGCCTGACGGAAGTGAACGGTTTCAACCGGTTCGAGCTTTCGGGCAATGATTTGCGGGCGTTTCTGGAGCGGATGTTCTGCGGCAGGATCACTGCGAAGGCGGGGCGCGTCGGGCTCGGCTATCTGCTTGACCATCAAGGCAATGTGAAGGGCGAAGCAACCATTGCAAACCTGCCGGACGGACGGGTTTGGTACGGCTCTGCCGCCGCTTCCGAATATCACGATATGGACTGGCTCACCCAGAACATTGCCGAGGGAGAAGATCTTCAGATCCGCAGCCTGACCAACGAGCACACGATACTCGTTCTTGCAGGTCCCAAAGCACGGGATGTGCTTGGCGATGTGTCCCGCGGCGACTGGTCAGCCGAAGCCTTCCCGTGGTTGTCGGTGCGCGAGGCCTTTATCGGCATCGCCCCCGCAGTGGTGATGTCTGTCAGCTTTTCTGGCGAACTGGCCTATGAAATCCACGTTCCAAACGCCCAGCTTTATGCGGCCTATCTGGCGCTGCGAAAGGCCGGTGAACAACACGGGCTGACCTTGTTTGGCGCGAGAGCGGTGGACAGTATGCGGATGGAAAAAGGCTATCGCCACTGGAAAGCCGATCTGATCACCGAGTTCGACCCGATTGAATCTGCACTGGAACGCTTTGTAAATCTGAAAAAAGCAGACTTCATCGGAAAGGCTGCGGTAGAGGCACGTATCGCAACCGGCCCGCGCCGGAAATTCGTTACCCTTACGCTGGATTGCACCGATGCCCCTGCGCAACCCGGCGATAGTGTGATGCAGGACGGCAATGTCGTCGGTACTGTGACTTCAGCGGATTGGGGGCACCGGACCGGCAAGAACATCGCAATGGCATTCGTCAAACCGGATCTTACCGGCGCGCTGGAAGTGGAGGTGATTGGCAAACCGGTCCGCGCAACTATCGTTTCCGCCTGCCTTTACGATCCCGAAAACACCTTGCCACGGTCCTGACTGCTCTTTTTGGCTAAATATCCCCGCCGGAGGCATCAGACCCTCCGGCACCTTGAAACCCTTGCAATTCTGCGGCGCTTTCCCGTTTTCAACCGGCCCGACAAGGGGGGGCAATTACTTGTTCTTTTCCTTGTATTCGTCCATCAGCGCAGCGATTTCTGCGGGGCTTTCACGTACATCGTAAGTGATCCCGCCCCCCAGCACGATCAGCGCACCCGATCCGGTGGCACCTGTAATCGCCGCTTGCAAGCTTGTCACACCGACCATGATTGTCTTGCCGTTTTCCAGCGTCAAATGGATCATCTTTTCCGTCCTGTCCGTTTTTTTTTCGTCATAGAGCGTAAAGCGGACGGGACGGTCAACCCCGACAGGCACGCGAAGGAGCTGTGACCCTGCAATTTGCCATTGAAATGCAGCCAGTCTGTCACACTCCTGCGATGTAACCGCGTTACAAGGGGTGCAGTTTTGATCGCAAGGCGACCCAAGTCGCCACAGATCGAACGAGGCAGGATTTGTGTAAGTTCCAGTTTCTAAAGGAGGCCGGAGATGGACGGCATTGTAACAGTATCGGCAACAGGGGATCACCTGACGCTCCGCTTTCCTGATGGGGCGCAGCATCGTTTTCACGCAGTGTGGCTTCGTGACCATATTCCGAATTCTGCGAGCCAGCAAAGCCTTTGCGATGTTCCGGTGGATGTGCGCATCCAATCAGCCAAAGCACTGGCCGGAGAAGTAAAAATTGACTTTGCACCGGACGGCCATTCCGCAACCTATCCCATTCTCTGGTTAAAGCGCTATGCTTACGATGCCGATCAGGGCGCGGGATTTCATCTGCCCGAAGAGGTTTTTACATGGGATAAATCCTCCACCGATTTGCACCGCCACGCGCAGTTATCCGACAGGGAAAGAGCAATCCGCCTGAAACATCTCGGCGTAGCCTTTGTGCAGGACGGCTGGAACGGTGCAACAGGTGATCTGCCGTCGGTCGCGCCCGGAACGCTGCCTTATACCGCGCAACCCTATCTCGCCAGTCCGCCCCGCTACAGCGTGGTTCACCTGCCTGAAACCGCTAGTGAACCGGCAACGCTCCGGCTTGTGGACGGGTTCCGTCTGGCCGAAGTGCTGCGGGACAAATCTCTTTCGGGGTTCAATTTATTAACAAAATATCCGCTGCGCTACCGTGCAGAGCAAGAGCAAACGCAAGGCGCGTCAGGGGCGTTGCTGCGGATCGCACCAGACGGGCAACTGCGTTCGATCCGCTATGACAGCCGCCATATCGCTCCGGTGGTAGACGTTCCCTTCCCGAGGCTTCTTCCGTTTTACGCCGCTTACCGGCAATTCCTTGATCTGGCAACACGGCCGGATCTTGCCGTCGAGATCACCCTGCATCCCGGGGAAGGCGTGTTGCTGGACAATCACCGCATCCTGCGCTCTGCGCGGGCGGCGGAACAGGGTGGCGGCCGGCATCTGGCAGAGTATCCGTTAAGCACAAGCGACTTCAACGGCCAGACCCCCGAAC
The DNA here is from genome assembly GCA_018223125.1 of Paracoccaceae bacterium. GTDB lineage: Bacteria > Pseudomonadota > Alphaproteobacteria > Rhodobacterales > Rhodobacteraceae > Amylibacter. The sequence goes on from JAAEZA010000049.1 coordinate 16,634, forward strand.
CGCGCAACTGGCTAGCCGCGGCAGAGTAGCCTTCCCGCACCTTGCGACAGCGGACATTGCCCGATGTGACGAAGCTGGCATCAGTTTGTGGCCGGCGCCCGTGGCCAAAGCAGCCACCGGTGCCGCGTCTCCCGTCACATTGCAAGGTAGAAGAGTATTTGGGGAACATTGAAGCGTTGTCACGGCGCTAGACCGGCGACGAAATCAGCGACTTCATGGGCGTGAACTTCAGCGGCACGGACAAGATTGTCAAAATGCTCGACCATCGTCGTGATGGTGTGCGTGGCATTCAGAAGCAGGTAGATTTCCCCCGCGTAGATCGCCACGCGCTGGTAGCCGAAGATGGTGTAAGGCATGGAAAACCGCGCACTGCCGTCAAACAGGTACAGCCGGAAACCGGGATAGAGTTCCCGAAGCAATTGTTCCATATGTGCAAGCTGGCTTTGTCGTTGGTCGCGCGGTAATCCCGACCAGATGCCGTGACCTGCTGCAAAGTTCACAAGCGTTTGAAAAGGCATGGCGACTTCCATGTCTGTCTCCGGCAAGCGCGCATAGTCGCGGCGATAGCCGTCCTGCAGTTCTTGCGTGGCTTCCCGCACATCAGTGGCGCTATGTTCGTATTGTGCAATCGGACCATCACGCAGCAGATCGGGCAGGCCCGCTGGTACATAGCGGATCTTGGTGCCCCGCGCCTCCTCGTGCCACTTCACCAAAGGGGAGCGGTCGAGACTATCGGCGCCGCCTGCGATTTCCAGCATGTCGCGGGTTTCGGAGGTAACCCCGCGATCTTCGGACAGCCCCAGAAGCCAGTCCACCGATACCTGATGGGTGCGCGCCAGCGCGACCAGCGTGTCCGCACGGGGCAACCGCGCCCCTGCCCCGCCGAGCAATTGCGACAGCGCGGACCGGTCGATCCCGAGTTGTGCTGCAAAGGCAGACTGTCGCAATCCGCTCTGGCGTAGGAGTTCGCCAAGCCGCGCCCGGAATATGTCTGATGTTTCTCTGCGGTCCATGATTACATTCAACAGGTTTGTTTACAAAAAACAACAAAACTCTTTCTTTGTTACCGTTCTCGCGTTGCCCGCTTCCTCGGCTCCGATTTAAATCGGGCGAAAACAAGAGGTTTCAGATGCCCGCCAAATCTTCCCGACATAACGCCCGAATAGAATGGCAAACGCTTTGCCTGATCCTGCTCACCTACGGTCTATGGCTTTTTGTCGGCGCAACAGTTTACGCGCATTACCCTGCCACTGCGCTGTTTTTGCTCGCAATCCTTAATGCGCTTCATTCGTCTGTGGTGCATGAGGCACTGCACGGCCACCCGACCCGAAGCCGCATTGTAAACGAACTGCTGGTGACAGCGAACCCCGGACTGATCTGGCCCTACCGCCGCTATCGCACTATGCACCTGCGCCACCATGCGGACGAGCGGCTAACCGATCCCTTTGATGATCCCGAAAGCTACTATCGCGCACAAGGATACTACACAGGTTTGCCACGTTGGGTGCAGCGCGTCTTGGGCTGGTCCAACACATTACTGGGGCGATTGATCCTCGGGCCGCCTATGTCTGCCTTTGCCCTGATTGCAGGTGATCTCAAGGCGCTGCGGAAAAAAGAGAATGGCGTGGCAAAAGCGTGGGTTTTACACGGGCTCGGATTGATCCCCGTCCTGTTTTGCCTAAACTTCGTATTTCAAATTCCGTTGTGGCTTTATCTTGTGACAGCCTGCTGGGGCGGTGCAGCGCTTATTTCCTTGCGCACCTTTGCAGAGCACCAGTGGCATGAAACACCCGAAGGGCGCACCATCATCGTCGAAAGATCCCCGTTCAGTTTTTTGTTTCTGAACAACAACCTGCATCTTGTACACCACAAACATCCGACGGCACCATGGTATCAGTTGCCTGCACTTTATGCACAGGACAAGGCGCGCTGGAACCAACTGAACCACGGGTACGTCTTTCCAAATTACTGGAAATTATTCCGAACCTATGCTCTGATAGCCAAAGAACCCGTCGTCCATCCCGCCTGGCACCGGAGCAAGGAGGCAGAGTGACCCGATACCGCGCAGCCCTACCGATGTATGACATGCCTGAATTCAGGGCACAAACGGATGCGCTCTGGCAGAACGTGCTGGCAGGGCTTCACAAACGGGGCGCGGATCTGCTGGTGGATTTTTACCGCCCCGCAACGGATCACGACGCGGATGAATTGCTGGCCCATCCCCGCCTGCTGCTGTCCCAGGCCTGCTGGGGACCGATTTCTTGCGGGGTTGCGCCGGATCTGCATATCCTTGCCCAGCCGGATTATTCCGATTGCACTGGCGGACAGGGGCCACTTTACCGTTCGGCGGTGATAGCGACCGGACAAGGCACTGACGCCTCTCCACCCGGGGATCGCAAGGCAGAACTGCCGGTTGAGGCACTTGCAGGCAAGCGGCTGGCCTTTAATGATCGCGCCTCCCTGTCGGGCTATTTGTCGATCACTGCGGACATGACCGCCGCCACCGGTCAGCGCAAGGCGTTTTACAGCCACGGGGAACATTCCGGCAGCCACCGCCATTCCCTACAGATGGTGGCAGAAGGCAAGGCGGATGTGGCCGCAATCGACTGCCGCATTTGGGCCATGCTGCAAAGCTGTGAACCTGCGGCGCAACAGGTTCACGTGATCGGCTGGACGCAGGCGCGCAAAGGGCTGCCTTACGTGTGCAGCCCCAAAATCGCGCCGGAATTGCAGGAAATCCTGTCAGAGAGTTTGCAGGAACTCGGCGCCCACGCCGCCTGATTAACTGCCCACCCGCAGGCAGGTGGTGGAGCCTGTCGCATAGAGTTTGCCGTTTTCCACGCCGCGCAATTCCGCATCAGCCACCCCTGTGGCACGGCCCACATGGCTCGCCACGCTGACCGCTTCGACCTCCATGCCCTCGGGCACTGGGCGAATGATATTCACTTTATACTCCAACGTGGTGTAAAGCTCTCCCTTCCCTGTTTTGGACATAATCGCACAGGCCATAGCACTGTCTAGGATCGCGCCGTACCAGCCGCCGTGAGTCGTGCCACCGGGATTAAACGCGGCGTATTGCGGAATACCACGAAACACAGCACGCCCGAATTCGACGGCCTCCAGCCGGAAGTTCATCAACCCCGCGATCGGGGGAGCTGCGACCTCTCCGTCCAGCGTCTTTTGCAGATATTCCAGTCCGGTCCATTCCTTTTGCTCCGGTCCAGGCAGATCGTCAGGGGTTTTCGCATATTTCAAGTCGCGCATGGCAAAAGGCTCTCCGGTTGATTGTGATCAAACCGTAGAGCCTTGGGAACCGGTGCTTCAAGCGTTCAACCGCTCAGGCAGAGGCTTGCAGTTCCAAATGACGTGGCGTTCTTCCGATGGCGCGGCAGACATCTGCTGTCAGGGTCGGGTCGTTCAGCGTGTAGAAGTGCAATCCGTCCACACCTTCGCGCAGCAATGTATCGCAGGCTTCCGTGCAGATGGCGGTTGCGAACAGGCGTTCTGTGTCGGCGGCAGCCGCGTGGCGGAAGCCTTCTTCCATCCAGTACGGGATCGGGATTGCGCAAGGGGCCGCGAACTTCTTGGTTTTGGCCCAGTTTTCAATCGGCAAAACACCCGGAATGATTGGTTTGGTGATGCCAGCAGCGGCGCAACGGTCGCGGAAGCGCAGGAAATCCTCCACCTCGAAGAAAAACTGGGAAATCGCACGATCCGCCCCCGCATCGAATTTCGCCTTCAGGTGATCCACGTCCGATGTTTCACTGATGGCGTCGGGATGACGGTTCGGATAGGCCCCGACCGCAATGTCAAATCCGCCGAGATCGGCCAGCGCCTTCACCAGTTCGACCGATCCTGAAAATCCGTCCTTAACAGGCTGGAAACCGGCTTCGGGGTCTGACGCATCCCCGCGCAGGGCAACCACACGGCGCACGCCTTTGGCCGCATAGCCGCGGGCCACGGACAGGGTTTCTTCGCGGGTGGCATCCACACAGGTCAGGTGTCCTGCAACCGGCATGCCATAGTTCTGGGCAATCACTCCGGCCGCCGAACAGGTCAGATCCCGTGTCGAACCGCCGGCGCCATATGTAATGGACACGAAATCGGGATCGAAGACTTGCAGGGTTTCAACTGCAGACCACAGCCGGAAACTGGCCGCCAGAGATTTGGGCGGGAAAAATTCAAAGGAGAGATCGAATTCTTTGGTCATCACATGTGCTTTCGTTTGTGTTCCTTCTTAAGATAGGAGTTTACAACTTGAAGCAAATTCATATTTCTAATAATAATAACGCGGATCATTCATATAGGCTGCCATGTACATAGAATTTCGCCACCTTCGTTCCATCCGCGCCATTCACCAGCAAGGCGGTCTCGCCCGTGCGGCGGAGGTGCTGAATGTCACCCAATCCGCCCTTTCCCATCAGATCAAGGCACTGGAAGAACAGGTCGGGATGGACCTGTTCCTGCGCCGCTCCAAGCCGCTGAAACTGTCCAAGGCGGGGCACAAGCTCTTGCAGCTTGCCGATAAGGTGCTGCCCCAGATCGACGCGCTGGAACAGGACTTTGCAGAACTGATCACAGGCAAATCGGGGCGGATGCACATCGCGATTGAATGCCACGCCTGTTTTGAATGGCTGTTTCCCGTGCTGGAGGATTTCCGCAAAAGCTGGCCCAATGTGGATGTGGACATCCGCCCCGGACTTGCCTTTGACGCCCTGCCGGCCCTGCAACGGGAGGAGGTCGATCTTGTGGTCTCGGCCGATCCGGAAACCCTTGAGTGCGTTGAGTTTATCCCCCTCTTTGACTATGCACCGACCTTTGTTTGCGCACGCTCACACCCGCTGGCCGCCAAGCCTTTTGTAGAGGCAGGGGATTTCCGCGAAGAGGTACTGATCACCTATCCGGTGGACAAATCCCGCCTCGATGTCTTTACCCAACTGCTGACACCGGCGCGGGTGGAACCGCGCTCCATCCGGCAGGTGGAACTGACTGCGGTAATCATGCTGCTGGTCGCTTCGGGACGCGGTGTCAGCGTATTGCCTGACTGGGTTATTGCCGAGGAAAAATACGGGCATGACTTCGTCGCCCGCCCGATTACAGAGCACGGGTTGAACCGCAGGCTTTACGCGGCGATCCGCAGCAGCGAGGTGGACAACGCCTATATGCGGGATTTCGTGATGATCACGCGGGACAGGCAGGCCGATGCCGATAATACGCAAGTGGCCTGAAAAACGACCGAATCCCCTTGGCAATAAGGAAACCAGCGCCTAAACAGCAAAATTCCACCACCAAGGATGCACCCCATGTCGCAAATGTCTGCCAATATGAACATTATGATCAAAGCCGCCCGACGGGCCGGCCGGTCCCTGATGCGCGATTTCGGCGAGGTGGAACATCTTCAGGTCAGTGCCAAAGGCCCGGGGGATTTCGTATCCCGCGCCGATCTCAAGGCAGAAGAGATCCTCAAAGAGGAACTGATGGAAGCCCGCCCGAACTATGGCTGGATGGCTGAGGAAAGCAAGGAAATCGCCGGAGAGGATCCGACCCGCCGCTGGATCGTCGATCCGCTGGATGGCACCACCAACTTCCTGCACGGCCTGCCCCACTGGGCAATCTCTATCGCCTTGGAACATAAGGGTGAAATCGTTGCTGCCGTGATTTTCAACCCCGCGGGAGAGGAACTCTTTGCAGCGGAAAAAGGGGCCGGTGCATGGCTCAACGACCGTCGCCTGCGGGTGTCGGGCCGCCGTGAAATGATCGAGATGATCTTCGCCACCGGCCTGCCCTTTGGTGGCCGTCCGGACCTGCCGGACACATTGCAGGATCTGGCCCGCATCCTTCCCGGATGTGCCGGTGTCCGCCGCTGGGGTGCTGCTGCGCTCGACCTCGCCTATGTGGCGGCCGGACGGTACGACGGTTTCTGGGAACGCCGGCTCAACGCATGGGATGTGGCCGCAGGTATCCTGCTGGTGAAAGAGGCCGGTGGCTTCGTGCAAAGCATCACCCCCGAAGCGAATCCCGTTACGGATGGTACTATCATCGCCGCGAACGATCAGGTGTTCGATCGTTTCGCGAAACTGGTCCGCAACAACAAATAACCCGAAAAGCGGGGATTACCCCGCTTCCGGCAGGGTGACGGTCGCGTCGCCCGCCTGCATTTCGCCCTTCACCCGATCAAACCGCAGATAGGCAATGCCCTGTCCGCCGCTTTGGGTATAGAGCGTGCCTGCCGCCTTGCCCTCACAGCGCAATTCGGTCCCGACAGGTGCCGCCCCTTCCACATTCACCCTAGCCAGTCCCTTGCGCAGCTCGGTCTTGTGCTTCATCCGCGCGGTCACTTCCTGCCCCACATAGCAGCCCTTGCGGAAATCCACGCCATTCAGCCGCTCGAAACCGCATTCCAGAATGAATGATCCGTCCGCGATCAACTCGACATCCGTTTGCGGCACGCAATGGGCCACCCGCAGAGCATCCCAATCCACGGCGTCCGCCTCTTGTGGTGTTTCCGAATACATGCGCCAGCCAAGGGCCGGATGACGTGGATCAGCCAGCGCCCTGTCAGGCAATTCCCCGATGCCGCGATGTACATACAGGCCGGCATCCGCAATCCCGACATCCGCCCGAAGCTTGTACATGCTCAACCGCTGCACCAGTGCGTCAGCGCGGCCCGCATCCACATCCAGCAGGATGCTCTCACCGTCCGCGGCGAGAAAGAAATCAAACAGGTATTTCCCCTGCGGCGTCAGCAAGGCAGCATAGACCAAGCCACTCTCCAGCCCCTTCAGGTCATTTGTCACCAGATCATTCAGGAATCGTATCCGGTCGGCCCCTGAAATACGCAAAACGCGGCGTGTGTCCTTACTCATGGTCTCACATCCTTCAATTTTATTCGCCCTTTGGCGGTTAACAGTTTATGTAGCCTGCGAACCCGACCGTGACCAGAACCATTCCGACACGCCATGACTGCACCGATTACCGTCATCATCCCGACCCTCAATTCCGCCCGCACACTCGGCCCGACACTGGCAAGCCTCTTTGACGGGGTGGCCGCAGGACTGGTGCATCAGGTGATCTTTGCGGACGGCGGGTCCACGGACGGCACCGCCCATATCGCGGAAGAAACCGGCATCGAATTCCACCGATCCGCCATGGGTCGCGGTATTCAGATGGCCAGTGCTGCCCGCACAGCCGCAACCCCTTGGCTGATGTTCCTGCACAGTGATACGGTGCTTGGCGAAGACTGGACGACCGCCGTCCGCGCCCATGTGGAAACCCGATCCGGTGCCGCCTACTTCAAATTGCGCTTTGACGCTGGCGGCCCTGCCGGAAGACTGGTGGCCGCATGGGCCAACCTGCGTGCGCGGATTTTCGGCCTTCCCTACGGCGATCAGGGCCTGCTGCTTCCCGCCAGCCTGTACACCAAGACCGGCGGCTTTCCCGAGATTCCCCTGATGGAAGATGTCGCGCTCGCCCGCAAATTGCGCGGCCAGATCGCCCCGCTCGATGCTACCGCAACAACAAGTGCCGTAAAATACCGCGAACAGGGCTGGCTGAAACGGGGCGCACGCAACCTGACCACCCTTGCGCTCTATTTTCTGGGCACGGCACCCGAAAAACTGGCACAGCGCTACACGCGCCGCTGACAGCATTTTCTTCTGGCGTACAATATCCAGGGGTGAATGCGCACAGCGCAGAGGGGCAGCGCCCCTTCCCCGCTACAACGGGCTGTTCGAATTCCCCATCCCGACAAAGCGGCTGACCATTTCCATCAACCCCCGCTTGCGCTTGCGGGCCGCAAAAGAGCGGGGCCGCTTGCGCTTGCCCCCTTCGGCCTTCATGTCGAATTGCAGGTTGAACAGATCGGCATAAATCCCGCCCCGTTTCAGCAACTCCTCATGGGTGCCCTGATCCACGATGCGCCCCTGATCCATCACCACAATCTGGTCCGCATCAAGGATCGTTGCCAGCCGGTGCGCAATCACAAGTGTGGTGCGCCCCTTGGACAGGGCATCAAGCCCCTTGCGGATCGCGGCCTCGGATTCCGCGTCCAGCGCAGAGGTCGGCTCGTCCAGCAGCAGGATCGGTGCGTCCCGCAACATGGCACGGGCGATGGACAAGCGCTGGCGCTCCCCGCCCGAGAAACTGGATTTGGACGGGTCAATCCGCGTGTCATAGCCCTGTGGCAACGCGCTGATGAATTCATCCGCAGCGGCGGCTTTTGCGGCCTCGATACAGGCCTCCCGCGTGGCCCCTTCCCGCCCGAAACCGATGTTCTCGAGCACGGTACCGGTCAGCAGCACACTGTCCTGACTGACGACTGAAATCTGGTTGCGCAGGGATGTGATCTGATGGTCTGTCAGGTCATGCCCGTCGATCAGGATACGGCCTTCGCTGGCGTCAAAAAGGCGTGGCAACAGATTGAAAATCGTCGATTTGCCGGCACCTGAACGCCCGACGAATGCAAAGGTCTTACCAGCTTCGATATCCAGATTGATGTCATGCAATGCTGCATAGCCGTCAGGGTATGTGAAACCCACATTGCGGAATTCGATATGGCCTTCGGGCTTGCTGCCTTCCGGATAGGTAAAATTTCCGTCCGCGATATCATTCTTGGTGTCAAACAGGGCATAAACCCGCTCCAGCGCCGCCATGCCTTGCAGACCTACCGCATAGGCGCCGCCCAGTTTGCGGGCCGGATTGGTGGCCACGCCCAGCGCGGTGATCAACCCGATAAAACCGGCCAGATCAATCGCACCGGATTGCATCCGCCAGGCCACCAGAAACAGCAGCACCGCGATGGCGACACCGGCCAGAACCTCGATCATGGGCGTAATCAGCGCCTGCCATTTCACCAGCGAAATCCGCAAGCCGACCAGCCGGTCAAACACATGGTTCGAGGTTTTTTTCAGCGATTCTTCCAACTGGTAGGTCCGCACCATGCGAATGCCGGTCAAACCTTCGTTCACGGATTCCGTCATATGGGCAATCTCGCTCTGGGTGCTTGCCGAAATCCTCCGGATACGGGCACCCGCAATGCCAATGGGCCCGAAAGCCAGCGCAAACACCAGCACCAGCCCGATCGCCATGGCCCAGTCGATCGACAGCATTACGATGATCGCAGCAATCAGGGTCAGCACATCGCGCACCGATCCGAAAACCGTGATCGAGGCCTGCCGCACCAGTTCGATATCCGCCGAAAACCGCGCTGCCAGCGCCGCAGGCGCCTCTGCCAGCAGATAGGCCAGATCCATATAAACCAACCGGTCATACATGAATTTCTGCATTTCCGCCTGCACGCGGCTCAGCACGCGGTTTTGCACCACCTGTTGCAGGTAATGGGCGACCCCTTTACTCAGCGTCAGCGCAACAATTCCGGCCGGTCCCCACCAGATAACACTGGCATCCTTGTGTTCCAGCGCGGAAATGACCCATTCCATAAACTTTGCATAGCCCGCCGTCGCCAGCGCGACGATCAGCATGAAAACAGTCGCCAAAAGCATTTTGGGCCAGTGGGGCGCCAGCCAGTTCCGCCAGAGGCGGCCATAGGCGGCACGTGCATTCAACTGCGGTGTTTCAGTTTCGCTCATGAAGACCTTTGCATGTTGCGGCCACTGGCCTGCGGGCCGACCTTGTACCATCTGCACCCCTGCTGTCTATGGCCTCTTGCATCTGCTGCTGCTGCCCGCTCGGGCGCGGCTGACAAATTGCTTTTGACCTTTCCCCAAGGCGGGGGTACGCATTTGCCTGAATATCCCACATGAAAGTTCTGTCCATGTCGCTCAATTTCGGCCGCGCCCAACTGTCCATCCCCGGTCCCTCTGTTATCCCCGATCGCGTGTTGAACGCCATGCACCGCGCCTCCCCCAACATTTACGAAGGGGAACTGATCGAGACGACAGCCAGCCTTTATCCCGATCTCAAAGCCGTGGCCCGCACGAAACACCATGCAGCGATCTATATCGCCAACGGGCATGGGGCGTGGGAAGCGGCCCTTGCCAATACCTGTTCACGGGGGGACAAAATCCTTGTGCTGGTCACGGGGCGGTTCGGTCAGGGCTGGGCAGACGTTGCCGGACGTAGCGGCATCGAAGTGGAAACCATGGATTTCGGGATGCAGGGCGCGGTTGATCCGCAACAGCTTTGCGACCGGCTGAAGGCAGACAAAGCGTATGACATCAAGGGCGTGTTCACGGTTCAAACCGACACGGCCTCATCCGTGCAGAACGATATCCCCGCAATCCGCAAAGCCATGGACGAGGCGGGGCATCCGGCCCTGTTCTATGTGGATTGCATCGCCTCTCTGGGGTGCGACCGGCACGAAATGGATGACTGGGGCGTCGATGTGATGGTCACGGCCTGTCAGAAGGGTTTGATGACACCCGCCGGCCTGTCTTTTGTCTTTTTCAATGACAAAGCTGCTGCCGCGCAAGAGCATGCGGATCTGGTGACAAACTACTGGGACTGGCATCCCCGCGCCAATCCCAAGCAGTTTTACCAGCAGTTCGGTGGCACCGCCCCGACCCATCACCTGTTCGGATTGCGTGAGGCCCTGACCATGCTTGTGCATGAAGAAGGCATCGAGCAGGCATGGAAGCGCCACGACACCTGCGCCCGTGCCGTTTGGGCTGCTGTGGAAACATGGGGCTGTCTGCGCCTGAACATTGCGGATCCGGCCAGACGATCCCGTGCCGTAACGACCGTGCGCTCCGACGGGGATGACTGCGGCCGCCTGCGTCACTGGTGCGAACATCAGGGCGGGCTGACACTGGGCATCGGACTGGGCTTTGCAGAGAAAGGCCAGCCGGTTTGGGAACAGGTCTTGCGCATTGCACACATGGGGCATCTCAATCCGGTTATGCTGATAGGCGCCCTTGGCACGATGGATACCGGCCTGAAGGCATTGGGCATCACCCATGGCAGCGGGGCGCTGGACGCGGCAAGCACTGTTCTGGCCAGTCACGGCGCAGAATAATTCCGGCTTGCATCGGGCCAAAGCGTACCGGCATCGCACAACACCCGTGCGATGCCGCATTTGAAGGAAAAAACCGCTACGTTCCGGCACCTTTGCCCTAGACCTGCCCGTCAGAAGCAATACCCTTGGGGTAACACTGTTCCT
>JAAEZA010000050.1 GCA_018223125.1 Paracoccaceae bacterium
GCACGGGTGACGATGCTGACCAAGCGCAGCATTCACGACGAACAGCGTCGCGACGGTGAGGCGCGGATCAAGCGCCGCCAGGAGATCACCCAGGAAGTCAGCGGCTGGCGGCATCGTCTGGAAACCGCCGAGGCCCGTATTGCAGAGCTTGCCAGCCGCAAGGACGCTTCGGAGCAGGAACTGAAAGAGGCCACAGCTGCACCGGACGAAATCCGCGCCAAGCGCGAGGAACTGGGACGCGAGATCGAAAAGGCTGAAAACCGGGTAAAGGCCGCGTCAGATGCCTTGGCGGTGGCGGAAACCAACCTGCGTCAGGCCGAACAGGGCGAACGGGACGCCGAACGGGCCGCTTCAGAGGCCCGCGAGGCCCGCGCCCGTGCCGATGCCGTGGCAGATTCGGCGCGCGTTCAGGTGGACACGGCTGCGGACCGTATCCGCGAGGAGCTGGAAATCTCGCCGGAAAAACTGCTGGAACGCCTGCAGGCCGATCCCGAGGATATGCCCCCCGTGCAGATGATCGAAAACGATGTGGCCCGCCTGCGGCGCCAGCGGGATTCCCTTGGTGCGGTGAACCTGCGGGCCGAAGAGGACGCCAAAGAGGTGACAGAGGAGCGGGACACGCTGGTCACGGAAAAGGCCGATCTGGAAGAGGCGATCAAGACGTTGCGCACGGGCATTGCCAGCCTGAACAGGGAAGGGCGCGAACGGCTTCTGGCCGCCTTTGACGAGGTGAACAGCAACTTTGCCCTGTTGTTCAAACATCTGTTCGGCGGCGGCGATGCCAATCTGGTGCTGGTCGAAAGCGACGATCCGCTGGAGGCAGGGCTGGAAATCATGTGCCAGCCCCCCGGCAAAAAGCTGAGCACCCTGAGCCTGCTGTCAGGTGGCGAGCAGACGTTGACCGCGCTGTCCCTGATCTTTGCGGTGTTTCTGGCCAATCCGTCCCCGATCTGTGTGCTGGACGAGGTGGACGCGCCGCTGGATGATGCCAACGTCACGCGCTTTTGCGACCTTTTGGATGAAATGACCCGCCGGACCGACACGCGGTTCCTGATCATCACCCACCACGCCGTCACCATGAGCCGGATGGACCGTCTGTTTGGTGTGACGATGGCAGAGCTTGGCGTAAGCCAGTTGGTCAGTGTCGATCTGCAACAGGCCGAACTTCTGGTCGGGTGACAGGGCGGCTTTGTGTAATCGCGCTTGAACGGGGATCGCAGATGGATACTAAAAGGGCCAGTTACCATTACAGGAGCCGGCCATTTTAAGCAGCGTGACCCTTTCACAAGCCAAAGCGCAGACTTGGGACGTGATCATCGCAGGCTCCAGCTTTGCGGCGATGTTCTTCCTGCGTGGCCTGCCTGAAAACCTGCGGGTTCTGGTGGTCGAAAAAGGGACCATACAGCCCCATGCCGACCAGTTGAAAAACAACATCCTCGTGGAAGAGGATATTCCCGTCGACAATCGCTCCGGCTATCTGAAACGCTGGAAGGCGCATACGCTGTTCGGGGGGAATTCGAACTGCTGGTGGGCCTGCACGCCGCGGTTTCATCCGAATGATTTCAGGTTGAACAGTCTTTATGGTGTCGGCGTGGACTGGCCACTGTCCTATGACAAACTGGAACCGCTTTACGGTGAAGTGGAACGGGTGATGGAGATCTCCGGCGGGGGATCGGATCACATCCTGCCCCGCAGCACGCCGTTTCCCTATCCGCCCCACGCCCCGAGCCGCACCGATGTGGCCTTGCAGGCCCATTCACGCAACTGGTTTGCCCAGCCGACTGCACGTTCGAACGGCGGGCGGCGCGCGCAATGCTGTGTGAACGGGATTTGTGATCTCTGCCCCGTGGATGCGAAGTTTTCGATCCCGAACAGTGTGGACCAGTTCGCCCGTGAAGGTGTTTCCCTGTTACTGGATACTGAGGTCCGTGCTGTCGATCTGGCAGCATCGGCGGCCCGAGGCGTTCTGGTGCGCGACGCAACAGGGGCAGAGCATCTGCTGAAAAGCGATCTGGTGGCGCTTGGAACAAATGCGGTCTGGAACGCGGGTATCCTGTTGCGTTCGGGGCTGCACTCTGCCGCGCTGGGCCGGTATCTGCATGAACAGGTTGCTGTGACGGTGCTGCTGGACCTCGGTGCGGGGCAAAGGAATTATTACGGTGGCACGTCGATCACCGGACACGGGTATGATCTGTATGACGGGGCGCACAGGGCGGACTATGGCGCGGTCCTGATGGAGAACCACAACGCCCCTGCGGCGCTGCGGGGGGAGCAGGGGCGCTGGACAGAACGGTTGCGCCTGAAACTGATTGCCGAGGATCTGCCTGTGGCTGACAACCGCGTGGTGCTGCGGGATGGCGAAGTCGTTACAGAATGGGACGGGCATACCGGTTACGGGCTTAAGGCGCTGGATGCTGCGGTGGCGAAATTACCGGAAATCCTGCCGTTTGACATCGAAGGGCAGATCGTCAGCCCGCGACTGGTTTCAGAGGATCATATTCAGGGGACGCACCGGATGGGCGTTGATCCGGCGGATTCGGTGGTTGATCCGGAGTTGAAGTGTCACGGGGTGCGGAACCTGCTGGCGCTGGGGGCGGGGGCCTTCCCGACCGGACCGGCGGCGAATCCGACGCTGACCCTGTCGGCCCTGTCCTTGCGTGCGGGAAGGGCGGTGTGATGGGAATTTCGCGAAGAACCCTTTTGCTTTCGGGCGGGGCTGTGATCGCGTCTGCAGGGCTTGCCGTTTTTACCTTCCGCCCGCAAGGGTTTGTTGAAATCGGCCGCGCAGCCCTGCGGCGGGCATACGGGCGGAACCTGCCATCCGCGGCTGTCGAACTGTTTCTGGCCGATGCAGATGCGTTTTTGCGCCGCGAGACCAAACTTGAAACTGCGCAAACGCTCTATTTCATGGACGCGGCCTTTGGCCTGCCCGAAGGCTATGGCAGCGCGGATTGGATCGCGGCGTTTATGGTGCATCGTTTCGCCATGTCGAGCACCGTTATTGCCGCTGCCGAAACGGGCGAGTTGGTGGAATATACCGGCTTCTTCGATCCGCATGGTGCGCCCTGTACCAACCAGCTTTCGGCCTTCAACGCGCCGCTTTAAAGTTTTGAAAGCAATCCGGCGGTGGGCCATGCGTCTGCAGGCAGGCCAAGGCGGATCTGTTCCTGACGCACGGCATCGCGGGTTTTTGCCCCCAGAATGCCATCCACTTTACCGACGTCATAGCCGCGGGATTTCAGCTTTTGCTGAAGGGATTTCATCTGGCTGTCAGACAGGCCCGGCTCGGGGTTGCCTTCGTCAAAACGGGGCGCACCGGCAAGGCGGGTCGCGAAATAGGCGGCGGTGGTCACATAGACCAGCGACTGGTTCCATTCGAGGTAAACCCTGAAGTTCGGCAGGGCCAGAAAGGCCGGACCCTTGCGCCCCTGCGGCAGCAGCAGCGAGGCTTGCAAACCGCCGTCCGGCATGTTGACACCCCGCGCCTTGACCCCTGCAGCGGCCCAATCCGCCACGCTGCGGCTGGCGTGGAGGCCGGTATTTTCCCAATCAAGGGATTGCGGGACCGTGACTTCGACCAGCCACGGTTCATTCGGGCGCCATCCGTGATGGGAAATCACATTGGCACCGGACATCAGCGCATCCGCGGCGGAGGTTTTCAGCGACACATGCCCGTCACCATCCCCGTCAACACCCCGTTCGATAATATCCTTGGGCAGCATCTGCACCATGCCGATTTCCCCCGCCCAAGCCCCTGTGGTTTTGGCGGGTGAGAAATCGCCCCGTTCAAACAGGGTCAGGGCTGCGAAAATCTGCGGGCGGAACAGCTCGGGGCGGCGGCAGTCATGGCTTAGCGTCAGCAGCGCATTCAGTGTGTTGAAATCCCCCTGCACCGCGCCGTAGTCTGTTTCAAGCGCCCAGAACGCCAGCATAACAGCGGGATCAACCCCATAGGTTTTCCGGATACGGTCAAACACAGAGGCGTATTTCTGGCGGTTCGCCTTGCCTTTGGCCATACGGTTTGCGCTTATGACACGTTTGGCGAAATCGGTGAAATCCAGTTTGAACACGCCTTGTGCCCGATCCGCAGAAATCACCTTCTGATCCTGCCGCGCATGGGCCAGAAACTGATCCACTTTGGCGGGATTGTGTCCCTTGGCGACGGCTTCTTCCTTAACACCGGAGAGAAAACTGCTAAACGAGCCTCCACAGGTCTGTGCGAATGTCGGGGTTGCAAATGTAGCGATCAGAGCAGTTGCCAAAAGGTTTTTCATAAAACGGACCATCCAGTGACGGGTGAGAATTTGTTGCGAGGGAACACAGACCGCCGTTGCGGCGCAAGTGAAATCGCAACCTAGTGCATCCATCGGCAAAAGACAGCAGAGCCACGGGCAGGGGGATCACTTTATAAGTTTCAGCCTTGAACTTTCCCCTGCGGCATCCCTAACTGTAGCCAAACGAACCAAATCACAGGAGAAGACCATGGGTTTGCGTATTAACGATGTTGTTCCGAATTTCACCGCCGAAACGGATCAGGGCACTTTCCAGTTTCATGACTGGATTGGCGACAGCTGGGCGATTCTTTTCTCTCACCCTAAGGATTTCACCCCTGTGTGCACCACGGAATTCGGTGCGGTCGCGCAACTGGCCGATGAATGGGAAAAACGCGGCACCAAGGTGATGGGCGTTTCCGTCGATGGTGTGCCAGAACACAAGAAATGGAAAGTGGACATTGAAAAAGTGTCCGGCGCAACCGCAGGTTTCCCCATTATCGCGGATGAGGGGCTCGAAGTGTCCAAAGCCTTTGATATGCTTCCCGCCGAAGCCTATCTGCCGGACGGGCGTACCCCTGCGGATAGCGCGACCGTGCGCTCTGTCTTTATCATCGGGCCGGACAAACAACTGAAACTGTCGATGACCTACCCGATGACTGTGGGCCGTAACTTTGCTGAAATCCTGCGCGCTCTTGATGCCTTGCAGACCACGGCGAAACACGGGGTTGCGACCGGTGCGAACTGGCAAACATCAGAGGACGTGATCATCCCGCCGACCGTATCTGACGAGGATGCCAAGGAGAAGTTCGGCGAATTCGAGACTGTTCTGCCCTATTTGCGCAAGACCAAACTGCCCGCTTAAGGCCGGCCATGATACACGGCAGGACCACCTGCCGTGTATCCTGTTGCGTTCCGGCCGTACATCGCCGGAAGATTCCTTGCCCCTTTGGTCATCGCCTGTTTGCGCCCTTTTGAACTGTGGCTTATAGAGACAGGTAACATCTGTGGTATCCGGCAGACAGCCCGAGATTCTCATGGGGCAAAGGGGGCTGTGTGACAGAGCTGTTCGTCACCAATTTCAATCCGAACTTCACCGGAGTCTCGGCCACGGCGGCGGGGGTTCTCGGTGTGCAGCAGCGACAGTTCGATCTTGCATTGGTGGGAGAGCCCTTGCCCGATTGTCCTGCGCCAGTCAGTCGGAAAGCTGCGATAACTGCCAGTAAAACACCACCGCAGGGCCGCCCCTTTGCAATCTGGCACGTGCGCCGCAATCCCGAAATGCGGGTGGCGATTTGGGCGCGGGATGTGCTGCGACGCCCGATCCGGATTGTTTTTACCTCGGCGGCGCAACGGTTTCATTCCGCCTATCCCCGCTGGCTGATAAACCGCATGGATGCGGTGATTGCAACGACACCGGAAGCTGCCAAATACGTGCCCCATGTGCGGGCGGTTGTGCCCCACGGCGTTGATACGAAACGGTTCTCTCCGGGACAGGACCGGCGCGCGGATTGGGCGGCTTTGGGATATGGCGGGCGTTTCGGACTGGCCACCGTGGGGCGGGTGCGCCCCGAAAAAGGCACCGATCTGTTTATAGACACCATGATCCGTATATTGCCGCAGCACCCAGATGGCGTGGCCCTTGTTGTGGGGCGTGCAGCGCGGGAACACCGCGCATTCGAGCAGGAGCTGAAGGCGCGGGTTACGAGCGCGGGACTGTCCGACCGCATCCTGTTTATCGGCGAACTGCCCCCCGAAAAGCTTCCCGCGTTGATGCGGGGAATTTCCCTGCTGGTGGCCTTGCCCCGCTATGAAGGTTACGGGATGACCCCGCTTGAAGCCATGGCCTCGGGCGCACCCTTCGTGGCAAGCGAGGCGGGGTATTACCGCGCATTCAGCGGCGCAGGCACGGCTGGCCGTGTCGTGGCGCAGGAAGACGTGGCCGCGGCTGCTTGCGAAATAGGCACACTTCTGGCGGATGCTGCTCTATTGTCCGAAATGTCTGACGCAGCAGTGGCGCGCGCGCGGGAACATCATAGTATAGAAACAGAAGTCGCGGGAATCGCACAGGTCTACGAGGCATTATGGCAGAACGGATAGAAACCCTGATCATCCATCTGGCCCGCGCCACTGCGCGCAGGGCGCAGGTGGACGGGCTGTTGGCAGGCTCGCCCTATCCCGCGCACGTTATTTCCGCGGTAGAGGGTTGTATGCTGTCCGCCGAACATACGGAGCGGGTTCTTTCGGACCGTCCGCTGTTCAAACCCCGCTACCCTTTTTCCCTGAACCCCGGAGAGTTGGGTTGTTTCCTGAGCCACCGCACCGCTTGGCAGCTTATTGTGGACAAGGATCTGGAGGCAGGCCTGGTGCTGGAGGACGACGTGGCCTTGTTGGACGGCTTTGCCGAAGCCGCAGCATTCGCCGCCGAACATGTGTCGGAATTAGGTTACATCCAGTTCCAGACCCGCCAGATTCTGGAGTGCAGATCGCTGGTCAAAAAAGGCAATCTTCGCATATTGCAGCCTGCTGTAACACCCTTGCGCACCTCGGCGCAGATGGTCAGCAACGCTGCTGCGAGAAAGCTGCTGGCCCTGACAGAACAGATTGACCGTCCTGTTGATACCTTCCTGCAAAGCCACTGGCACACCGGATTGAAGCCTTGTTGTGTTGCGCCTTCGGGTGTCGAGGACCGGACTGCGCAATCCGGCGGCAGCACTATTTCCACCCGCCAGCCCCTGAGCGAGAAGCTCGGGCGGGAATGGAAGCGGTTGCGCTACCGGCGGTCTGTGAAAAGACGGAGCAAAGATGTCTAACGTCTTGGGGCGGATGCTGTTCAACAAACGCAGGGGCACACGGATTAAAAGCGGGCGGGTTTCCCTGCGTGCGGACATTGGCAGGGGTGTTAAAATCCAGCGGGGCAGTTATCTGGACAAACACAGTGCCATCGGCGCGTACAGCTATCTGGGGAATAATTGTTCGGTGTCTGTGGCGCGTATCGGCCGGTATTGTTCGATTGCGGACAGTGTGATCATCGGTCCCGGTGAACATGATCTTGAGGCAGTATCGACCTCTGCCGAATTTGCAAGAGACACGTTTGCGCAACTGACTGCGAAACCCTGCGAGATCGGGAATGATGTCTGGATCGGGGCGCAATGCGTGATCCTGCGGGGCGTGCGCATTGGAAACGGGGCGGTCATCGGCGCAAATTCTGTGGTTACAAAAGATGTGGCACCTTTCGAGGTTGTGGCTGGCAGCCCCGCGCGGGTGATCCGCAAGCGGTTTGCGCCGGATCGGGAACAGGCCATCGCAGCCAGTGAATGGTGGTTGCTGGACCGTGATGCGGCGGCAGCAAAAATAAAAGAGTTAGGGGCTCAGCCATGATATCGACCCGAATTCGCGGCGGGCTGGGCAACCAGTTGTTCCAGTATTGCGCCGGACGGGCACTGGCGCTGCGCTTCGGTGTGGATCTGTCGCTGGACCTGCGGGATTATGACCGGCCCAAAGCCTTTAAGGTCGGGCTTGACCATTTCAACATCACAACCGTTCCACCCGAAAACCTGCCCCCCTCCAAAGAGGACGGCGTGATAAAACTGGTGTCCAAACTGCTGCGTGGGGGCGGGATGAAAACCTACCGCGAAGCTTCAATGGGTTATGATACGGGATATGAGCATCTGGGGGATAACACCCATCTTAAGGGCTACTGGCAATCGGAACGCTACTTTGCGGATGTTGCGGCGCAAATCCGCGAGGATTTGCAGATTGTGACGCCTCCGAATGCCAAGAATGCCGATATGCTGGCGGAAATCTCGGGCTGTAATGCGGTGTCCCTGCACATCCGGCGGGGGGATTATGTCAGCAACGAAAAGTATAACGCGGCCCATGGTACCTGCGATCTGAATTATTACGAAAGGGCCGCCGGCTTCGTGGCAGAGCAGGTGGAAGCCCCTGTGATCTATGCGTTTTCGGATGATCCGGCTTGGGTGGCCGAGAACCTGAAACTGCCGTTCGAGGTGCGCTATGTTGGGCACAACGACGGGGATACAAACTATGAGGATTTGCGGCTCATGTCGGCCTGCAAGCACCACATCATCGCCAATTCCTCGTTCTCATGGTGGGGCGCGTGGCTGAACCCCGATCCGGCGAAAACGGTTATTGCGCCAACCCGCTGGTATGCGGATCCTGACAAGAACAATCCTGATATCCTGCCGGAAAGCTGGTTGACGATTTAGGTGTCCTGCCCCTTCAGCCGCGTTTTTCCTTCATGCGTTTGCGCAATCGGGCCATGCGCAGGTCGAATCCGGGTGCGAGTGTCGAGATCCCGCGCCGCAGGATCATTTCGGGCAGGCTGCCACGGCTGCCCTTTTCCGGCGGCAGGGTGCGTTCGGCATAGATCATCCGCTTCGGTCCGGACGCTGCGGGTGTGTCCATCCCCTGTTTCGCCAGCCGTGCGAAAAGGCCCATTGTATTGTACTCTTCCAGCAGCAGTTCCCGCGCCTTGCCAAGCGTGTCAAGCCTGTGTGACCACAGATCGTCCGTGCGGGCCTGCATCATGCGGTTGATCGCCTCTTCGGGGTTGTCCATATCCAGCGGCACGAAGCTGTCAGCGGGTAGTTCCTCGGCCACATTTGTGCAGCCGACATAAAACGGCAGCGCCCAGCAGAGCAGCGGATCAGACAGTTTTTCCGTCCAGGTATACCGCCCCGCCCCGTTTTCGAGCGCAAGGTGGTATTTATGGGGAAGCAGCGCGTCCATCTTGTCTTCAACAGGTTTGAAACCGCGCCCGTAAAGTTCGATGTGTTCGGGGATCTTTTCTTTCAGCACCTCAATAAACGCCAGCCGCTTACGATGGTATTCCGTGCTGGCCTTGGTGCTGGTGACGATGGAAATTTTGTCATCTTTGGCGGGCGGCTGGAGCGCCTTGAAATGGTCATAGCCAAATGCCCCGTCGAGGTTGGCAAAGTCGACTCCGACGAACCACAACAGGCAGTAATTATGGTCAAGCCGTTCGGTTTCAAGCGGCTTTTCGCCCGGAGCGACAACGGCGGCAAACTGGTTCAGGAAGGCGGCAGAATAGGGGTGAATCTCCTCCGGCTCTCCGGCAACGAAAAACGTGCGGGCGCGGGGCAGGGTGGTAGGCAGCGACCATGACGCACGGGTGTAGATGATCAGCACATCGGCAGCGGGATCTACTTCTAATCCGAAGGTAAAGCGCACGCCACGGAATTCCGGTTGTTTGTCCGGTGTCTGCTTCAGGAACAGGCGCGGGTCTATGTCTGTCAGGATATGGGCGTGTGGGGGCATGATCGCTTTGGCATTGGGTGTGATTTCCACTGTTATAGCGTGGAAAACATGTGCTGACATAAACAAAAGGCCCCGCGGTGTGCAGGGCCTTTCGGAATTTTGAAACAGGGCGCCGGATGGGATCCGGCGTGGACTGTTTTATTCGGCTGCGGCGATTTCTTCGCCGGTTTCCTGATCGACAACTTTCATGGACAGGCGCACCTTGCCACGATCGTCAAAGCCCATCAGTTTGACCTTCACGGACTGGCCCTCGGAGACAACATCCTTGGGGTGGCCAACACGCTCGTTCGCCATTTGGGACACGTGCACAAGGCCGTCCCGCTTGCCAAAGAAGTTTACGAAGGCACCAAAGTCCATCACCTTTACAACAGTGCCGGTGTAGATCGTGCCGACCTCGGGTTCTGCCGCGATGGACATGATCATTTCACGGGCAGCTTCGATTTGCGCACCGTTGGAAGAGGCGATCTTGATTACACCGTCGTCGTTGATGTCGACTTTTGCGCCGGATGTTTCAACGATCTCGCGGATGACCTTACCACCGGAACCGATCACTTCGCGGATTTTCTCCGGATTGATGTTGATGGTTTCGATCCGTGGCGCGTGTTCAGAGAAAGCGCCGGTTTCGGACAGGGCCTTGTTCATCTCGTCCAGAATGTGCAGACGGCCGTCTTTGGCCTGTGCCAGCGCTTTTTCCATGATTTCGGTGGTGATACCGGCAACCTTGATGTCCATTTGCAGGGAGGTGATGCCGTTTTCTGTACCAGCCACTTTGAAGTCCATGTCACCAAGGTGGTCTTCGTCACCAAGGATATCTGTCAGAACAGCGTATTTGCCGTCATCTTCAAGGATCAGGCCCATCGCAACACCGGCAACCGGTGCTTTCAGGGGAACGCCCGCGTCCATCATGGACAGGGAGCCACCACAAACGGAAGCCATAGAGGAGGAACCGTTGGATTCCGTGATCTCTGACACAACGCGGATGGTGTAAGGGAAATCTGTTGGCGCAGGCAGAACAGCCTGCAGCGCGCGCCATGCCAGTTTGCCGTGACCGATTTCACGACGGCCCGGGCCCATCATGCGGCCACATTCACCGACCGAGTAGGGCGGGAAGTTGTAGTGCAGCATGAAGTTGGAGCGGAACATACCTGTCAGAGCGTCGATCATCTGTTCGTCGTCGCCTGTCCCCAATGTGGTCACAGCCAGCGCCTGTGTTTCACCGCGGGTGAACAGGGCAGAGCCGTGGGTCCGTGGCAGCAGGCCGGTTTCACCGACGATAGAGCGCACTGTTGACAGGTCACGCCCGTCGATCCGTTTGCCAGTGTTGACAATGTCACCACGCACAACAGAGCTTTCCAGCTTTTTCATGGCGGTGGACAGGTTGCTGTCTTCGCGATCTTCTTCGGACAGACCTTCGATGATTTTCTCGCGGGCTGCGGAAATGGCAGCTGTGCGTTCCTGTTTGTCCGTAATGGCAAAAGCTGCGCGGATGTCGGCTTCACCGATTGCCGTGATTTTGCCAAGGATGTCAGAGTAATCCGGTGACTGGAAATCGAACGGTTCTTTGGCGCATTCTTCGGCCATGTCGATGATCAGGTCGATTACCGGCTGGATGGAGTCATGAGCGAATTGAACCGCGCCGAGCATTTCGGCTTCGGACAGCTCGTAAGCTTCGGATTCAACCATCATCACGGCGTCTTTTGTACCGGCCACAACCAGATCAAGGCGCTGTTCGGGGTTGTTGCGCAGCTCGTGCATGTCATCCACAGTCGGGTTCAGCACATATTCGCCGTCAACATACCCGACGCGACAGCCACCGATTGGCCCCATGAAGGGCGCGCCGGACAGTGTCAGCGCAGCAGAAGCCGCGATCATTGCAACCATATCCGGATCGTTTTCCAGATCGTGGGACAGTACAGTCAGTGTTACCTGCGTTTCGTTTTTGAAGCCCGGAATGAACAGGGGGCGGATCGGACGGTCGATCAGACGCGCTGTCAGTGTTTCTTTTTCGGTCGGACGGGCTTCGCGTTTGAAAAAGCCGCCCGGAATTTTACCGGCGGCGTAGTATTTTTCCTGATAGTTTACGGTCAGCGGGAAGAAATCCATTCCCGGCTTTTCTTTCTTGGCATATACAACCGCGGCCAGAACAGATGTTTCACCCAGAGTGGCGATTACTGTGCTGTCGGCCTGACGTGCGATCTTACCTGTTTCGAGGGTCAGCGTTTCACCGCCCCATTCGATTGATTTTTTGACTTCGTCAAACATACTTTTTCCTGTCTAGGCTATCGGGCCTTCCCGCATAGCCATCGTTGTTTGGATGCCCCATTGCATCCCGCCCCGTACCATCGTTTGCAGCGGCGGGGCCGTATCACTGCATTTCAGATGCGCCCCCATACAGCAGCTTGGGCAAAAAGGAAAGCAAAAGGGGGATTTGCGGTGCTGTTACAGGTTCATGGCTGCCTTGCGGCTTTGGAAAAGGCAAAGACCAGTGTCGGGGTGAGCACCATCACTGCCATTAAAGCAAATCCGAGCCGGTAACTCTGCTCTGCCGGAAGACCGGCGGTTTGCCGGATCACCACGCCAAACAGCGTCTGGAAGGTGGGGATGGCTGCGACAGCAATGATTGTATAAAGGCTGGTGGCCCGCCCGATGGCCGCATCGGGCACCACTTGGCGTAATTGGGCGATCAGTGGCACATAGAACTGTTGGGCAAAGATCATAACAAACAACAGAAAATTAGCCGCCCAAAGCGGCAAATCCGGTGTGATTGCAAGAACGGCAAGGCTGGTCACGGAAATCAGGGCGCCTGTCAGGATAACGCTATAGCGTGAAAACCGTCCCCAACGGTCTATAAATCCGTAGGCCATCCCAGATGCCATGGTGGCGCAGAAGAAAAGCATCTGAAACAGTCCAGTCGCCTCTAACGAAAGGGAATGGACCGCCTTATAGTAGGGTCCACCCCAAAGGCCGGTTATGGCGGTTATGGGAGCCCAGATCACGGTGGACATGATCAGAACGGGGCGTACCCTGCCGTCTTTGATCAGATCGAGAAATCCGGGTGCAGGGCCGTTTGCTTCTGGTGAAGCGACTGGGTCTTTCTTTGTGACCAGAAACACAGCAGCAGCGAAGGCAGCGGTAAAGACGGACAGGCCGATAAAGACATTGACCCAGCCGAACCGCGCTATGCCAACCGCCAGAGGATAGGTGGCGAGCAAGCCGCCAAATCCGCCGAGTGTTACCATAAGCCCGTTCAGGAACCCGAATTGGCTCGCTGGAAAGTTTCGCGCCAGCAGCATGTACATGCCAACACCGCCCACAGACAGGCCAAGTCCCAGCAGAATACGGGCGAGGATGAGGGTGGTGAAGCTGGAAGTGAAGATACAAGCCAGCGTTCCAAAAGCGAGGATCAGCAGGAACAGGCTGATAATCCGGCGCGGCCCGATCCGGTCCAGCAGGAAGCCGATAAACCCCTGCGCGACGATGTTGACGATAAAGATTACGGAAATCACCAGACCAAGCTGGTCCGCCGTCAGCAGGTATTCATCCTGCCAGACCGGAGCGACAATGGCTCCGGCGGCACGGTGGAACTGGCCCATTCCAAACAGGAAGACACAAACAGTAATTACAATGAATGATTGTAAGGAAAAATGAAATCTACGGGTCATTTGCGGGACGCTACCCCCAAACGGAAAACGCCGCAACGTGATAACACGGTGCGGCGTTTCCAAACTGTAAGTGGCGGTTGCCTTAGCGGCGGATGCCCAGACGTTTGATCAGGTCTTGGTACCGTGCTTCGTCTTTTGCCTTGGTGTAGTCCAGCAGTTTCCGACGCTGAGCAACC
This sequence comes from Paracoccaceae bacterium, assembly GCA_018223125.1. Lineage (GTDB taxonomy): Bacteria > Pseudomonadota > Alphaproteobacteria > Rhodobacterales > Rhodobacteraceae > Amylibacter. The sequence continues at coordinate 13,411 of JAAEZA010000050.1, forward strand.
AGTTTCAAAAGACCACGACGGGAGTGGTTGTCTTTTTTGTGGGTTTTAAAGTGCTCTGTCAGCGTGGAGATGCGGGATGTCAGGATTGCAACCTGGACTTCGGGCGAACCTGTGTCGCCTTCTTTTGTTGCATATTCTTTCATAAGTTGAGCTTTAAGCTCTGGAGTAATCGACATCGGGGTCTCCTTCATAAGGTTAAGGGTTATGGCACAAGCCGGGATGTCGTCCAGCATGGCCCGTGGAGGCACCGCCCGAATGGCGGATGGGGGTCTATAGGCGGGAATCTGCAAAAAGAAAAGGAAAAAGGGGGAATTAAAGGAAAAGCGTCCTAGTTTCTCTGCTTAAGGTTAATGAGCGTTAACCATAAGTAATTGAAAATATGTAATTTTCTTCCGTCTTCTGCTAGGCTCCGGGGAGGAGCTGTTGTCAGCTTGGCGCAAGTTACGGATGTAAGACGGGTGTTTTATGTTGGAAGTTCTCATTCTCTCGATGCTGGGTTTGGCCGGTTCTGCGCTGGGCGGCGCGGTTGCCGATGACGAGGCCGCAACCGATGGGGAGTCAGAGGAAGAGAACCTGCCCATCGACACAAGCCTTCTTATGCCCGAGGCACCTCCGGACGTTGCGGGCACGGCGGAACGCTCCGGCGAAGCGGTTTACGGCGACGGGGGCGACGATCTGCTGACCGACTGGCACGGAGATGTGGAGCTTTATGGCGGCAGCGGGGATGACATCCTGCAAGGCGGTTATGATGGTGGCAGTCACAGCGTGTTTTATGGCGGGGACGGGGACGACACCATACGCGACGGAGACAATGACGCGCTGATCTATGGCGGTGATGGTGCCGACAGGATCACCGGCGGCCACGGCCGTTCGGAAATTTACGGCGACGCGGGCGATGACGTGATCGACACCGGCATTCAGTCCGATACCGTATTCGGCGGAGAGGGTGACGACCGGCTCGTATCCGTTGGGAGCGGCGACATTGACGACCCCGATCTTATGTTTGGTGGTGCCGGCGACGACGATCTTTACGCCTATGGCACAGCCGGGCTTTATGGCGGCGAAGGTGTGGACCGGTTCACAACATATGCCAATACATGGGTCGAAGACGCCCCTGTCATAGAAGACTTCAATCCGGCGGAAGATCTTTTATGTGTTGAAATCGACAGCCACGAAGGTGTGCAGGATCTCTCGGACTTTGAAGTGGAGGTTTTGGATTTTGCCGATGGAACCGGTGCGTCAGTCTTTGTTGACGGCCATGAGGTGATGCGCGTTCCGGGCGGGCAGGGAATGGGCTTAGAGGATGTACAGTTGAAGCTGGTTTGAGACCGGCTAAAGGTTTTGCCTTGGCTGATTAAGCGGACCAGGCAGGCCGGATTGCACAGGCTGGTCGTGCCCGAGATAGCGGATTTGGATATTTGGACCAAAAAGAGCCTGTAAGGCACTTTGCTTTTTCGGGTTACTTTTGTCCGAACAGGATTTTGCGTTCCGCATCTGTATGGGGGCGGTTGGGGCGGCTTTCCTTGCCCAGATTGACACCTCTTTGTACCGCCGGCCTGTCTTTTATTCGTTTGCGCCACGCCACGACGTTGGGGTAATCGTCCAGCGACAGGCCCATTGCCTTGCCGATCAGCACCCATGGCCAACACATCATATCCGCGATCGAATAATCTCCAATGATATAGTCCCGTCCGTCAAGGCGTCGTTCGAGTACACCAAGACAGCGCATGTATTCACCGGCGTAGCGTTCAGCCGCATAGCCGTCCCGTTCGCTTTCAGGGGCGTAATTGTAAAAATGGCTGTGTTGCCCTGCCATCGGCCCCTGATTGCCGGTTTGCCAGAACAGCCACTCCAAGGTTTCCTTGCGCTGAAGGGGGTCAGTGGAGATGAATTTTCCCGTCTTTTCTGCGAGATACAGCAGGATTGCACCGCTTTCGAAGACGGGTACAGGGCTGGCGCCGGCTTCGTAATCGACAATAGCTGGCATTCTGTTGTTCGGGCTGATCGCCAGAAACTCCGGCTCGAACTGTGCACCGGAGCCGATGTTAAGCATTCGGGTGATGTAAGGAAGGCCCATTTCTTCAAGGCAGATGGATACCTTCCAGCCGTTCGGCGTGGGCCAGTAGTAAAAATCGAGCGGTGTCACCCGATCATTCCGAGAGGTGGCGCGCGCGGGCACCCCGTTCGATTGCCGCGCCGTGGAGGCGGTCAATGTTCAGTTCGTAGCGGGTTTCTTCCAGAAACCGCAGTTCGCTTTCCCCAAGGCGCCCGTCCGAAGCCGCCACATCGCAGCACAAAGCATAGGCTGTTTCATGGAACCGTTCAGGGATGGCTTCGCGCACCATGCCGAACAGGGCGTCCAGACCGTCTTCTTCTTCCAGCAGGTCAAAGACGCTTTGCGAAATGCCGCGAATCCGGTCCGCATCATAGGCGCCGAATATGGGTAGATGGTTCACAATCCGTTCGATCGACAGCAGTTCGGCGGTGCGGATCAGTTCGTCCGAGACAGAGGTGGCAATCATCATTGCCACCAGCCCGTCCTGCAGGTTCCAGAGACTGTCCGTCGGGTTTGTGCGGGTCATGCTTTCGCCCTTTATTGGTTAATCGGTTTGATAATATTGACGCAAGCGGGCAGGAGCAATAGGGAGTGGGCTTTGAACCCCTCTAAAACCGGATGATAAAAATGTCTGACCTTCGTAATCTTGCCCTGAGCTCCAAAGCATGGCCCTTCGAGGAAGCCCGCAAGATTTTGAAACGGTACGAAAAGGCACCGCCCGAAAAGGGTTATGTGCTGTTTGAAACAGGTTACGGTCCATCCGGCCTGCCGCATATCGGTACTTTTGGCGAAGTGGCGCGTACCACAATGGTGCGGCGTGCTTTTGAGGTAATGTCGGATATTCCGACCCGCCTGATCTGTTTTTCCGACGATCTGGACGGTATGCGCAAAGTGCCGGGCAATGTGCCCAATCCCGACAGTCTGGTCGAGCATCTCCAGCGTCCGCTGACCTCGGTGCCTGATCCGTTTGGGAAGTATGAAAGTTTTGGCGCCCATAACAATGCGATGCTGAACCGTTTTCTTGATACCTTCGGGTTCGAATATGAGTTCATCAGCTCTACCGAGTTTTACCGTGAGGGCAAATTCGACGAGATCCTGTTGCGCGCGGCAGAACACTACGACGACGTGATGAAGGTGATGTTGAAATCCCTGAGGGAGGAACGTCAGGAGACCTATTCGATTTTCCTGCCGATCCATCCGGAAACCGGCCGTGTGCTTTACGTACCGATGAAACATGTGGACGGGAAAAACGGCACGATCACTTTTGATGACGAGGAGGGCAAAGAGATTACCCTGCCTGTCACGGGTGGCAATGTGAAGCTGCAGTGGAAACCGGATTTCGGCGCGCGCTGGGCAGCACTGGATGTCGATTTTGAAATGTATGGCAAGGATCACTCCACCAATACGCCAATTTATGATCGCATTTGTGAAATTCTTGGCGGGCGCAAGCCGGAGCATTTCACCTACGAGCTGTTCCTCGATGAAGAGGGGCGCAAGATTTCCAAGACTTCCGGCAACGGTGTGTCGATCGATGAATGGCTGACCTATGCGTCGTCTGAATCGCTGGCCTACTTCATGTATCTGAAGCCGAAAACAGCGAAGCGGATGCATTTTGATGTGATCCCCAAAGCCGTTGACGAGTATCACCAGCAGTTGCGGGCTTATGAAACACAGGATGCTGCGGCGCGGCTGAATAATCCGGTGTTCCACATCCACGGTGCCGATGTGCCGAAAAGCGATATGGTGGTGCCTTTCTCGATGCTGTTGAATCTGGCGTCTGTGTCGAGCGCGGAAACCAAGGATGCGCTTTGGGGATTCATTAACAAATATGCCCCTGAAGCCTCTGCCGAGGCAAACCCGACACTGGATGCTGCCGCCGGATTTGCGGTGCGCTATTACCACGACTTTGTGAAGCCGAGCAAAAAATTCCGCGCGCCAAGCGATCAGGAGAGGGCTGCGCTGGAAGATCTTGCTGCTGCGCTGCGGGATGCGGATGTGGCCAAGGCGATGATTGACAAGAAAAACGCGGCCATGGGCAAAGGGGAAGCGCCGGTTGAAACTCTGGATTACAGTGACGCGGATGATTTGCAGTCCATTGTTTTTGCTGTTGGCAAAAATCACGGATTCGAGCCGCTGCGCAACTGGTTTACCGCCATCTATGAGGTGCTGCTCGGCGCGTCGCAGGGGCCGCGGTTCGGCGGATTTATTGCGCTTTATGGTGTGGATGAAACAATCGCTTTGATCGAAGCCGGACTGGCCGGAGAATTGGGCTGAAGACCGGATTGTCGTGATTGTGTAAAAATTCGGGCGATGGACGCAGGTTCATCGCCCTTTTTTCGGGTCTCTGGTTGGTTGCGGGTGTCGGGATTTGGATATTTCAGGCCAGAAGAAGCCTGTGCGTCAGGCCAGATCTTCGGCGGTAAGGTGATAGGCTTTTCCGAAACCGCCATTTAGCGCGGCCGAGGTGACTTTGAAAGTCACAAAGCTGAAGTCGGCGAAATCGATATAGAGTTTTGATTTCGGGTGGGTCGAAAGATAATGTCCGCGCAGGGCTTTGTGTTCCGGTGCGGATCTATTCACGAAAGAAGCCACTGCTTGCACGGAAATCCGTGGATGAGTGAGAGGATCACCTTTTCCGTCCGGTTCTCCGAGGAGCAGGCCGCAGTTGGACTCTGCGCGCAAAGCTTTGGTGTGCGCGGATAAATCCGAAATGAGTGTCAGCGGGACGCCGTCCGGTGTCGTGCCAATGGCAATGCGCGTCACCGTCGGGGTACGGGTTTCGGGATCAAGAAAGGCAAGGGCGCCAAAATTCGCGTTTTTGATCAATGACTTTGCCAGAGTAATCGCTTCAGCATCCGTGGGGCGGATCGGGTCTTGGGGCATGGTGCGGACCTGTTGTTTGAATGTTCGGGAATGGCTCTGACGGCTGTGGCATTGATGGCGTTTTTCAGGATGGCGATCAAGAGCGGTTTGACCGCGCCTTGTAACGGACTACGTTTAAGGCATCCTAGGGGAGGTCTGAGATGCGGTTTTTCACTTTTTTTGCGACATTGGCGACAGCCGGCTTATTATGGCTTGCGCCGGCGCAGGCCCAAAACAGCGATATTGAAGCTGTGATCGGTGCCCAGATCGACTCTTTCCTTAAGGATGACTTCGAGACAGCCTTCACCTACGCAGCCCCGAATATCAAAGAAATATTCCGCACGCCTGAACGGTTCGGCGTTATGGTGCAACGGGGGTATCCGATGGTGCACCGGCCAGCCGAAGTAATTTTCAAGGAGTTGCGGGAAGAGGAAGGAACCCTTCAGCAATATGTCTCGATCATGGACAGTCAGGGCCAGTACTATATCGCCCGTTATTCGATGACGCAAATTGATGGCAGTTGGCAAATCACTGGTGTCAGTATCGAGCGTTCGCCCGCGGTGGGTGTGTAAAATCCGGTTAATGTTTGATTAAGGGCGCGTGCTGGGGCGTTCCGTCCTATTCAGGTTTCCTTGTTAACTCTCAATTTGCTTGCGGCGAATTATTGCTGCGCAGCAGTCGGGTCGTCTTGCCACAGACAGGCCCAAATGCCGGTTTGCCGGATTTGAGAGGGATTTTTATGAACAAAGCACTAACTGACGGTTTGCAACTGATGCCGCCCGCGTTTGAATTTGGTCTGGATGTCTGGTCGAGCGAAGACGGTACTCCGGGGTCGGCCACTTACGACGGGGCGGCCAATGCGACGCTGGTTGCGGCGGATGCGGATTTCGGCGGCTGCCTTGAACTGTTGAAAACCGACACAACGCAGCGCCTGCGCTACACGGGACAAACGCCGCTGGAACCCGGAAGCTACTGGCAGATACGGGCGCGGATCAAAGCCGTGAGCGGTCCGCTGCCGTCTGTTCGCATTGCAGCATGGGCTGGAAAGAGCGGCGGTGCCCATTTGTCCGGCGTGGTTGAAACCGGCCCGTCTACGGCCCTTCAAAATTATGGTGAGGTGGTTGAAGTCTCTGCAATTGTTGGTTCCGGCAATCGGGGCGGGGTTGATATGGTCTGGGGGCAGGAGGCTGTCTACGGGCATTTCGGTATTGATCTGACGGGTGTGAATGACGGTGTGGTGCGGATCGACGATCTGGTTATCGAGGATGTAAGCAGCATTTACACCCGCTCAGTGATTGACGTTGTCGACGTGACGGATTTTGGCGCTTCGGGCGATGGCACAACTGATAACGTAGCGGCCTTCGAGGCCGCAGACGCGGCGGCGGACGGGCGGACGGTTCTCGTGCCGGCGGGGGAGTTCTATCTGGGTAGTTCTATCACGATTGCGTCGGAAATCCGGTTTCAGGGCACAGTATCCATGCACGATAATGCCCTTTTCCAACTTCTGCAGAATTTTGACTATCCCACCTATTTTTCCGCCTTCGGGAATGAAGAACTGGCTTTGAAGAAAGCCATTCAGGCGCTGTTCAATTTTACCGACCATGATTCACTTGATCTGCGCGGGCGGTCGGTCGAAATTGATGCCCCGATTGATGTGCAGGCGGCGGTGGGCAACAAGAGTTCCTATTCTACACGCAGGGTGATCCGGAACGGCAGGATTTCAGCGGCGTCCAGTGCGGCGTGGGATGTCACTTCGGTGACGCGAACAGCAACTTATGATGCCGCCGACCCTTATGTTCTTTCCGGTGTGTCCAGTCCGGCGGGCGTTGAAGCGGGATCTCTGGTGACGGGGAGTGGCGTCGGGCGGGAAATCTATGTGCGCAGCGTGGATGAGGGGACGGGGAAGATTACCCTGTCCAATCCGTTGTGGGATGCCCCTGCAAGCCAGAGCTATACCTTTACGCGCTTTAAATACATGCTGGATTTTTCCGGATTTTCCAATCTGGCGCGCTTTACGCTGGAGAATATGGAGTTCGCTTGTAACGGGCGTTCCAGTGGTATTCTGCTGGCGGATACAGGTTTGATTTTCCATGTAAAAGATTGCTTTTTCACTTCTCCCAAGGACCGCGGTCTTACCTCTGCGGGGCGCGGCTGTGCGGGGATGCTGCTGGACCGGAACCAGTGGCTGTCGAACGAACAGCCACTGGCCGTGTCGGATCGCGAAACGATCGGCTTTAATTGCAACAGCAACGATCTGAAACTGCGCCATAACAGGGCGCTGCGGTTCTTGCACTGGGCTGTGGTCGGCGGGTCCGGTGCGATTGTATCCGGCAATCATTTCTTTCAGGACGATGCGACGGGCGGGAACATCCGCTCGGCGGGGCTTGTCATTACCAGCAACCACCCGAAAATGACCATTGTGGGAAATTATGTTGATAACGCCTTTATCGACTGGACCAACGAACACGATGCTACCCCCAGTATTACCAGCGGTTTTTCCTTTGGCGGACTGACAGTTACGGGCAACCATTTTACCGCCTCGGGGGCTGCGGCCTGGTTCCGGTGGCTTTCGCTAAAACCCCATGGCACCGGTCATTTCATCAACGGGTTAAACATCAGTGGGAATGTTTTCAAAGCCTTCAACGGGCCGTCCCTGCAGCGGGTTGAAATGGTCGATGATGCCATTGCCGGTTTGGATAGCAGCAAATTCCGCAACATCACTGTAGAGGGAAATACATTTAACAATGTGGATGCGCCCTTTATGAACCCCGTAACGGTTGAGGTCAGCCGTAATACAGCTGACGACAGTTGGCGAACCAGTCTGAACCAGCATGTGCCTTTTGACGGGCAGGCGCGCTATGTGACGGCACTGGTTCCGGATGGTGCGATCCGTAACAGCTCCGGTTCCAAGATTTATACACAGCCCTATTGTGAGGGCGGCGTCGGGACGGATGGAAAAAGCTTTGATATCAATTGGTCGGAGGCGGCGAAAGGGGCCGTGCGTGCGACCGTGCGTTGCGACGACACCATTTAAACCGGCGCCTTGGTCGGCTGAAAGCCTTGCCCGCCCTGATCCTCGGGACGGGCAAGGTGTTTATTGCGCCTAGAATTTACGTTTCTGGCTTTTGCCTTTGTAGACCCGCGTTCCGGCCTTACCTGCGGTGGAGCGGCCTCTGGATTTTTGCGCGGCGTCAGAGGCCGCTTCCACCGCCGACTGGCGGGCAAGTGGATCATCCGCCACCGCCAGTTCTACCGCTTCAAGCCGTTTCACTTCGTCCCGCAATCGGGCTGCCTCCTCGAATTCAAGGTTTTCTGCCGCCTTCAGCATATCCTTGCGCAACCCGTCCAGATGGGCCTGTAGGTTAGCACCGACCATTGGCTTGTCGATTTTTGCAGTTACGCGCGACATATCAGTGTCGCCTTCGTAAAGACCGGAAAGCACATCTTCCACGTTCTTTTTAACGGTTTCCGGTGTGATTCCGTGTTCCAGATTATAAGCGTTCTGTTTCTCGCGTCGCCGGTTGGTTTCACCGATGGCGCGCTCCATAGAGCCGGTGATCCGGTCGGCATACATAATCACACGGCCATCGGCGTTCCGCGCGGCCCGTCCGATCGTTTGTACGAGCGAGGTTTCAGAGCGCAGGAAACCTTCCTTATCGGCGTCCAGAATGGCCACCAGCCGACATTCCGGAATGTCCAGTCCTTCCCTCAGCAGGTTGATCCCGATCAGGACATCAAAGGTTCCCAGCCGCAGATCCCTGAGAATTTCAATGCGTTCCAACGTGTCGATGTCCGAATGCATATAACGCACGCGGATACCCTGTTCGTGCATGTATTCGGTCAGGTCTTCGGCCATGCGTTTGGTCAGGGTCGTGACCAACACGCGCCCGTCTTCCTGTGCAACCTTGCGCACTTCATCCAGCAAATCGTCCACCTGAGTCTCGACGGGGCGAATTTCCACCGGCGGGTCAAGCAAGCCCGTCGGGCGGATGATCTGTTCGGCAAAGACACCGCCGGATTGTTCCAGTTCCCATTTCTGCGGGCTCGCCGAAACAAAGACCGATTGCGGGCGCATCGCATCCCATTCCTCAAACTTCAGCGGTCTGTTGTCCATGCAGGAGGGCAGGCGAAAACCGTGTTCGGCAAGGGTGAACTTGCGTCGATAGTCCCCCTTGTACATGCCGCCGATCTGGGGAACGGAGACATGGGATTCATCTGCAAAAACAATGGCATTGTCAGGAATATATTCAAACAGTGTAGGGGGCGGTTCCCCCGGAGCGCGGCCCGTCAGATAGCGGGAATAGTTTTCGATCCCGTTACACACGCCGGTTGCCTCCAGCATTTCAAGATCAAAATTCGTGCGCTGTTCCAGACGCTGCGCCTCCAGCAGTTTGCCTTCGTCTTCCAGCTGTTTGAGCCTGATCTTCAGCTCTTCCTTAATCTTTTTGATCGCCTGATTCATCGTCGGGCGCGGGGTCACATAGTGGCTGTTGGCGTAGACGCGAACCTTGTCCAGACTGGTGTGCTTTTCTCCGGTAAGCGTGTCGAATTCAACGATACTTTCCAGTTCCTCTCCGAAGAATGACAGGCGCCAGCCGCGATCTTCAAGGTGGGCCGGCCAGATTTCCAGACTGTCGCCGCGCACGCGGAAAGAGCCACGCGTAAAGGCGTTGTCGTTGCGCTTGTACTGTTGCGCCACCAGATCGGCCATGACCGCGCGCTGGTCGTAATCCTGTCCGGTTATCAGATCGAGCGTCATGGCCGTGTAGGTTTCGACCGACCCGATCCCATAGATACAGGACACAGAAGCCACGATAATCACATCGTCCCGCTCCATCAGCGCACGGGTGGCAGAGTGGCGCATCCGGTCGATCTGTTCGTTTATCTGGCTTTCTTTTTCAATATAGGTGTCCGACCGCGCAACATAGGCTTCTGGCTGGTAATAATCGTAGAAACTGACGAAGTATTCCACTGCATTGTCTGGAAAAAACGATTTAAATTCGCCGTATAATTGGGCCGCGAGAGTTTTGTTCGGGGCCAGAATAATCGCAGGCCTTTGTGTTTCCTCAATAACTTTCGCCATTGTAAAGGTTTTACCTGTGCCGGTTGCCCCCAGCAAAACCTGATTTTGCTCCCCTTCCTGCACACCGGCAACCAGTTCGCGAATGGCTGTCGGCTGGTCTCCGGCAGGGCTGAATTCCGTGTGCATCACGATTTTGCGCCCGCCCTCAAGCTTGCCGCGATGTTGTGGGACCGGCGTGGTCAGAGGCATTTGCATTTCACTCATGGAGACTCCTTTGACGTCACTAAATGATCGTCTTTTGTTCCCGTTCAAGGTGTGAATAAGGGATTTTACCGGCTTTCACCATTCCCCCTGTCTTGTGAACGGGACTCTGGTGACATTTTCTGTCAGGACGAAGTGGAAGTTGGTTAATGAAGTTAACAATTTTTTTACTATTGATTTTAATAGTGGGGTTGGCCGGACCCATCCCGGCCCAAACGACAAATATCCGGAAATCGGGCAGTAAAGAGTACGGCGCCAGGCGCAATTCAGAGTTGTTAATTTGCACATGATGCAACCTTTTGGGATATTTGTGATTGCAATTCGGGCGAATAGATGCCTGAATGTTCTTGCAAGCAGCAAGACCGGCTATCGATCGGGTGCATATCACCCACCCACCCCTCGCTCCCTGCGTCCGATCGATAGCCACCTTCCAATTCCCCTGAATATAAATGCGACTGGCCGGAGCCGGTTTCCGGTGTCTGTACACTTTTTGGTAATCTATTGCTTTTAGCCTGTAGCCGAGCAATCGCCGGGGCGATGTATGGAATTGATAGGCAGATATTTTAACAGGCTCGGTTTTATGGCCGCCGGAGCAGTGTTGGGCATCACAGCCCTGGCGTTGTTGACATTCACCAATTGGGTGTCGCCGCGGGTGGAACGGGATCTGGCCTCCGAACTCGCAGCGCGGATGTTGAAATTCGAAAGGGAATTGGGATACGGGGGATTAATACACAACTTTAAGAACTACCTTTTACGACCGGATGAAACCGGCTACCGCGATGCGGCGCGCAAGAACGTTGACCGTCTGCTCGCTGAATTGGACGGGTTGTCCAGACTGGTAGAACACCTCGACATGGCTTCCGGTTTTCAAGCGACACGTCGTGTTGTCATCCAGTATTCTGACGCAATTGATCGGGTGGAAAGTTTTCACGAGCAAGGTCTCTCTCCGGCGCAGATAGACCCTTTGGTGCGCATTGATGACAGTTCAGCATTTATGAATATCCAGCAGGTGGCCACCGCTTCGAGGGAGGAACTGATCGCCCGTGCGAGCCTTCAGGCACAACGGACCGCCACAATGATAGCGGCAATCGTCCTGCTGGTGGCGGCTTTCCTGCTGTCTGTCGGGCTTGTGATGGTCTTTCTTGTCGCCGACCGCCGCCGCCGCGCACGCGAACTGGTTGCAGCGCATAATTACGCAGATGATCTGGAGGATATGGCACGTATTGCCACCCATGATATCCGCTCCCCCCTTAAACAGATTGCGTTTCTTGTGCAGGAGGTGATCACAGATTGTAATGGGAATGACGGACGGTTGGGTGCGGAAAGCCGCGATGATCTGGCACTCATCCGCGAGCGGACCTTGCGTGTTGACGCTATGGTGGAGGCCACGCTCGGCCTGATGCGGACCAGTGCGCTCGCTGATCGGGTGGAAACGGTGGACCTGCGCACTCTGGTACGTTCGATCGTTGAAATGGACGCGCCACCCCATTTGCCGGTTGTTATCGAAGGCGGTGACAAAATCCGTGTTGACAAGGCGAAACTGACCATTGTCCTGCGCAATCTTATATCGAATGCGGTCAAACACGGCGCGTCCGAAGATCCCAGCCTGAAAATACGGCTCGTGCAGAAGAACCATACGGTTGAAATTTCGGTTGAAGACAACGGGCCAGGCATCGCAGAAGAACACCGCGAGAAAATTTTTACCCTGTTCACGACTTTGGACAGTACGGGACAAGAGGGCAGGGTCGCGGGAATCGGCCTGCCGATGGTACGCAAGATCGTGCGCAGGCTGGGTGGTGAAATTGCCGTTGCGGGGTCAGCCATGGGCGGCGCGGCCTTTTGTGTGACCCTGCCGCGTTAAAAAATATGTGCAAACCCCGTGCTCCGCGTTATTATACGGCTGAATAATGATGCGAAATGCAGCGCAGAGCGGTGTATTTTACCTTTTGTCAGTGCTCATAATGCGCTAGATCACCCCAAAACGGGAGAGTTGAGGATACCCATGCTGGCACGAATTTATCAACCTGCACGCAATGCCATGACATCTGGTCAGGCAAAAACCAAAAACTGGGTTCTGGAATTCAGCCCGCAAGAGCCGCGCCAGATTGATCCCCTGATGGGCTGGACAGGTTCCGGTGACATGAACAGCCAGATTCGTTTGATGTTCGACAGCAAGGATGCCGCGGTCGACTATGCCTCCTCCAACGGTATTCCTTACACGATTGTTGATCCGAAGAACCGCAAGCAAAATGTGCGCAGTGGCGGTTATGGTGACAACTTTGCCACAAACCGGCGCGCGGTCTGGACCCATTGAAGGGCTTGCAAAGCCCACAATTTTTAGCCAGAAGGCCCGTAACGGTCCCATAGCTCAACTGGATAGAGCATCTGCCTTCTAAGCAGAGGGTTTCAGGTTCGAGTCCTGATGGGATCGCCACTTTTGCAGGA
>JAAEZA010000002.1 GCA_018223125.1 Paracoccaceae bacterium
GCTTGCGGATGGACTGTTTGGACTGGCGCACGGCCTCGGCGGTGACAGCGCAGGTGTTCACGACCACAGCGTTTTCCAGACCGCCCGCAGCGGTCAGTTCTTTCATGGCTTCGGTTTCGTAGGTGTTCAACCGGCAGCCGAACGTGGCGAACACGGGGGGTTTGCTCATTCTATCTTGTCCAGAAAATCGGTGGAGAGAACACCGGAAAACACCAATTGTGTCGGGCCTGTCATCCAGACCCCGTCGTCGCGCCAGTCGATTTGCAAATCGCCACCATCGAGTTTGATCGTCACATTCCGTTCGGTCAGCCCTTTGCGGTGGGCTACCACCGCACTGGCGCAAGCGCCGGAACCGCAGGCAAGGGTCGGCAAGCCGCCCCGTTCCCAGACGCGCATCCGTATGGTGTGGCGGTCGATGATTTGCAGGAACTCTACATTGGTGCGTTCGGGATAAAGCTCGTGATGTTCGTACACGGGGCCAAGTTCGTGCAGATCAAGCGATTCGACGTCTTCCACCACAAACACACAATGGGGATTGCCCATCCCCGCCGCACCGGGCGCGCCCTCTATCGGCAGTTCCACAAGATCCACTTCCCGTGCCAGCGGCACATCCTGCCAGTCAAGCTGTGGTTGACCCATGTTCACACTGACCAGACCATCACCTGCTTCCCTTGCAGACAAAAGCCCCCGTTCGGTGCGCAGGGTCAGTTCGGATTTGCCGGTTTCATCCAGAATGATCCTTGCAACACAACGGGTTGCGTTGCCGCACGCACCAGCCGTGGAGCCGTCGGTGTTCCAAAAGGTAATATCCACATCCGCATCTTCGCTGTTGCCCAGCACGACAAGCTGGTCAAAACCCACACCGAAATAGCGGTGCCCGATGGCCCTTGCCATCGCCGCAGTCATGGGTACATCCGCCTTACGCGCGTCCAGTATGACGAAGTCATTCCCCAGACCGTGCATCTTCAGAAACGGCAGCCCGCCATCAAGTGTATCGAGTGTTTTCATCCCCGCCATATAGCCCTTCGTCCACAATCATTCCAGTCGTGTCATTATTTCGGAATTTCTCTCTTGACCATACCCGCCAGCCCCCTTAAGACGCCCCCACAGCACGGTGAGGGCCCTTAGCTCAGCTGGTAGAGCAACTGACTTTTAATCAGTAGGTCGATGGTTCGAACCCATCAGGGCTCACCAAAATTCCAAAAGGTCTGGCAAATCGCCAGACCTTTTTGGTTTTGAAGCCGAAATTCACGAAAAAGACGCGTAGCAGCCCCCGGATCAAGCAGGGGCGATTCTGTCTTTGCTGGCCCTCATCCCAGTTAAGACCGCAAAACCCCTCCGAATTTAGACAAATTTGTGGCTTTTTGGTGTTGCATAATTGCAAAAGCCGAAAAACAACCTGAAGGAGATTTTGCAAAAAAACTTTCTATTATAACACGTTATCATCTTATAGTTGGACTGCACCCGAACCGGCGGGTCGGGACATAGTCTCACCAATATTAACCGGCACCATTGAGGAGTGAATAAACAAATTTGGCGGCAGCATAATCAATACTTAAGCAATACCAGACTGCCCCCGAACGAGAGTAAGTGAAGGGAAACAGGATGAAACATACTTTCAAGTTCATAAGCATTGCAGCAGCCGGTTTGGCCATTTCAACAGTTCCGGTTGTCTCTGCAACGAAAACGGCCGTTCTCTCGGTTTCTGCCACAGTGGACGATACCTGCTATATCGCAGCCGCCCCCGGACTGGCATTCGGCACGATTGACGGTTCAGCAGTGACCAACGAAACAGTTGCCGGTGAAATCACCGTATCCTGCACCACAGCCAAGACCGGTTTGACACTGACAATGGGCGGCAGCGCCAACAAGAGCGGCACCCAACGGCGCATGTTCAACGGTCTGACCGGATATCTGCCTTACGCGATCCACTCGGACAGCAGCCACACAACCGAAGTGGGTATCGACGAGCAGTTCGGCAGTGCATTCGCCGTAACGGCAGGAGCCCCGCAAACTTTCAGCGTGTACGGTCAGGTGCCGGCAGGTGACTACGTTCAAGGTGTTTATACAGACACAATTACCGTCACATTAACTTACTAAAGCCGGACGAACCGGCTCAGACAGTGAGCAGAAAAATGATTAAATCAAACCTATTTCTGGCGGGAGTACTGTTCGCACTTCTGCCGGGGGCCGCCACAGCGCAAGCGCTTTCGGTCTCCCCCACCAAACTGGAAGCCGCCAACGGTGCGCGTCAGACCACACTGACTGTAAAAGCCAAGGGCAACGGCCCGTCGATCGTGCAAATGCGGGTCATGGCCTGGAAGGAAGGCAGTGATCCTTCAAGGCTGAAGGCAACCCGTGACGTGGTCATCAGCCCGCCTGCAGCCAAACTCGGCCCCCGACAGGAACTGACAGTTCGCATTGTGCGCACCAAGAAACGGGCTGTGCGCAAACGGGAATGCTACCGCGTTCTGGTGGACCGCCTGCCGGACCGCAGGACCAAAGGGCAAATGGTGAAACTGCAAGTACGGCACTCTCTGCCCCTGTGTTTCACCTCTTAAGTAAAGCTCCTGCGGTTTGTCACCTCAAGACAGGATGGCTCTGACCAAGACATGCGACTAATGCATAAATTCTTTCTGGCTTCCACGGCCCTGGCTTTCACGGCCGGTTTTGCGTTGGACCAGACAATATCGGCAGACCTCGAAATCACTGCGGAGATCGACGAGGCAAGAGCACCCTACGAACTGGTCCCACCGCCGCAGGATACGCCCCTGTTTCTTGAAGTGTTTGTGAACAGTAAACCGACCCGACTGGTTGCAGAGTTCACGCACCACACCGACAACCGGTTCTCGTCTCCCCGTTCCGAGCTGGAGGAGGTGGGCATCCGCCCGCCCGCCGGTGTTTCCAAGAACGTTTATCTGGACAGTATCGAAGGCCTGACCTTCCGCTATAATATGGAAGCACAGGCCATCTATGTGACTGCGCCTTACAAATCCCTGCTGCCCACAGTGACTTCCGCCCGTCGCAAACCCGAGATGATCGCCCCCGAACGCAGTTATGGTGCTGTAATGAACTATGCAGTCACCGCAAATCTGGGGCCGAAATCCGGCAGCTCGGGTCTGCATTTCAGGGGCTATTCCGGTTCTTTGAACGGTTGGATCTTTGCCCCGTTCGGCGCCCTTTCCAGTTCCGGCTTTTTCAATTCGCCGGGCGGCTCCTTAAGCACGCCGGATTTCATCCGGCAGGAAACGAAGCTTGAATTCAACAACGTCAAACATGCGCTCAATCTTTCATTTGGCGATTTTCAAAGCTCTTCTGTGTCATGGAGCCGCCCGATCCGCATGGGAGGAGTACAGTTCCGCCGCGATTTCAGTTTGCGCTCCGATATTGTCACCGAACAGCTTTTTTCTTTCGAGGGTGCCGCTGCGGTGCCATCCACAGTTGATGTGTTTATCGAAAACAACCGTGCCTATTCGGGGTCAGTCGGTCAGGGGCGCTTCCGGCTGGAAGATGTGCCCTTCTTTACAGGGTCTGGTGATGCCGTTGTGGTGATCCGTGATTCAAACGGTAACGAACGGTTACAGGAAGTGTCTTTCTTCGCGGCGCAAAACCTTGTCAAAGCCGGAACCTTGGATTTTTCCCTTGAAGCCGGAAAACCCAGAGAGGCCTACGGCCTGAAAAGTAATGAATACTCGTCTGACACAGCATATTCGGGCAGCCTGAAATACGG
Organism: Paracoccaceae bacterium; assembly: GCA_018223125.1. Classification (GTDB taxonomy): domain Bacteria; phylum Pseudomonadota; class Alphaproteobacteria; order Rhodobacterales; family Rhodobacteraceae; genus Amylibacter. The sequence goes on from JAAEZA010000002.1 coordinate 3,731, forward strand.
GTGGAATGAAAAGCTGACACTGGAAGCCCATCTGGAAGGGAAAAGCGATCTGGTCATGGGGGGGATCGGGTTTACGACTGTTCCTTTTGATAAAGCCGAGTTCAGCCTTTCCGCTGGGATGAGCCGTTATGAAGGAGACACCGCAGCCTTTGCCCAGACCAGCCTGCGTACGAAGATCCGAAATGTGGACATCCAGTTCAACGTTCTGCGCTCCGAGCCCGGGTTTGCGGATCTGGCTTAAGCAACCGGCGTGGATTATCTGGGGGAAAGCACCATTGCTTCCGGTGCCTCCCTGCTGGAATTCCCGATCGCACGCGAGGTGTTGTCACTTGGCGTACCTCTGTTCAACTCTGAACAGGACATCGGCCTCAGCCTCGTGCGCTCGAAAAGGGCAAGCTCGGAAGATGTTATCTTGTCAGCCTCCTACGCCCGCAGTTTGGATTTTAACGACAGTTCCATCAGCTTGTTCGGCTCTCATAATATCAAAAACGATAATACCCGCCTTGCCATTAACTTTGCCATGCCCCTGAACAAGAAGAACCAGTTGCGCACCTCTGCCGCCACTGATGCCGATGGCGACCTTCATACAGCCTTGTCTCTTTCCCGTCCGTTGGGCGACAGAGTAGGCGATTACGGGTATCAGGCCCAGATCGACAACAATAGCAAAAACCGGTTTGCCAATGTGCGCGGGTCTTACAGGACACGTTTCGCCAAGCTGAGCGGTGAGGTCTTCCGCTCCGGCTCCTCGACCTTCGCACGGGCCACCGCCGAAGGCTCTGTGGTGCTGGCCGGAGGCAAACTGGCCGCTGGCAATATCATTAATGACAGTTTCGCAATTGTCGATGTTGGCGCCCCGAACGTAGATGTGAACCTGCAAAACCGCCCGGTCACGAAAACCGGCCGGTTCGGACGGGCACTGGTCACCGGACTGGCATCATACCGGCGCAACCGTGTATCCGTCGATACAGACCAACTGCCCGAAGATGTGGTGCTGAACGCCTCTGCCATGGAAGTGATACCGGCACGGCATTCCGGCACCCTTGTCAGTTTTGCCAGCGGCGGGGGTGATGCTGCCCTGCTTACGCTGGTCGATACGTCCGGCGCCCCTATTCCAGCCGGATCTGCTGCCTATCTGAATGGAACGAAAGCCGAATATTATGTCGGTTACGACGGGCTTGTCTGGGTGGAAAACGTAAAATCAAACAACGAAGTACGTGTGACGACCGAAGGGAAAGACTGCGTTGTTACCTTTGCTTACCGCCCCACCGACGAGATTCAACAGTCCCTTGGTCCTTTGACGTGCAGATGATGACATACGCCCCCTTAAAAACCCTCGCCCTTTTGATCGGGCTGCTGATCCAAACGACCCTGGTCGAGGCCGCGACCTGTAGCGCTTCAATCTCGGACATAAATTTCGGATCAATTTCTGTACGCGCTGGCGCTGTTAACGAAACATCCGGAACGGTTAACGTCACTTGCAGCGGCGTGGTCGGCGCATTGATCGGTATTTGCATCAGGATCGGTCCCGGCGGGGGTGGTGCCGCGCCGAGCAACTCTCCCCGCTATATGCGAAACAGTGCCGGCGGAGCTTTAAACTACGAATTACGCCCGATCGGAAACAGTGCGGTCAATGGCACATGGAACGAAGTTTATGTCAATATACCCGTTGTGCTCGGCAGTGCGTCGGCCAATATTCCGGTCTACGCCAGCATCACATCCAACAGTGTTGCTGTCGATACAGGGGCTTATACTTCTGTCTTTTCCGGCGTGTCGGACGCTTCCATCACATATGGCCTTCTGTCTTGCGGTCTGCTTGGGACCGAAGTGGGCATTCCGGAATTCGCGGTCTCTGCGGAAGTCGTGCCAAGCTGCGAACTGGATGTAACCGCTATGGATTTCGGCAGCCTGCAAACGCCAATCGCCAGCCCCGTAGATGAAACAGCCACGGTAAATGTGCGCTGTACCAATGCCACCGACTACTCGGTGACACTGGATCAGGGGCTCGGCGGCGGCACCGGCCCTGCGGACCGGCGCATGAAGAACGGCAGTCACGAACTGAGCTACGGGCTTTATCGGGATATCGCCAGATCGGCCCCTTGGGGATCTCTGGCCAGCAATGATGTGGATTCAACAGGGATCGGCGCGAACCAGTCCTTCACGATTTACGGACGTATCCCTCCGGGACAACCGGCCTACTACGGCACTTATACGGACAGTGTGGTTGTCACGGTAAACTACTAGCCCGCTGGCCGGTTCACCCCTGATAGTCCCTTGGACGCAACCCGTAACGGGCCAGCCTGTCATAGAGAGTCTTTCGCGGCAGCCCGAGCTTCTTGGCAGCTTCTGCGGCTTTCCCGTGCACACTGCGCAGGGTGTTTTCCAGTACCAGCCTTTCATGCGCTTCCATCTGCTCGGCAAGTGTCGGGTTTTCCGCAGTGCCGCCTTGCGGGTCCGACAGGAAACGGTTTGCGTAATCCCGCAGTTCCGCCAGATTGCCCGGCCAGTCCCGCGCCTCGATCTCTGCCAGCGTCGCTGCGGGAATATCGGGCATTTCGGCATTGGCGTAGCGTACCGCATGGCGCAAGAGCACCTCGAAGATCACGCCAAGATCGCTGCGCCGTGCTGCCAGATCGGGCACCGCCACGGTGATACAATTCAAACGATCGGCCACCTCGGGCACGGAATGTTCGGCCGAGCCGATAAACCGCAGTTCGGGACGCTGTTCCACCTGCGAGATCACGCAGTCCAACTGGCTGTAGGAGGCCAGATGCACACGCTTCACCGACAAATCAACCGCACCGTCCTCGACTTTGAAACCGGCAGGATCAATCTCCGGCGTCCGCACCAACACAAAAGTGTCGCGCCCCTCGGACATGGCGAAGATCGTGTGGGCGGCCAGTTTCTTGCCCGCCCCCTCCGGCCCGACAAGAAGGATGTGACGACCGCTGTCCGCCGCACGGCGCAGGGCCTCTCGGAAATCACGGCTGGCGGGGCTGTCGCCGGGAAAATGCACCGAAGCCGGATCGCTGCGCCGCATCTTCTGTTCCATCCGCCGTGTGTGCAACACCAGTTCGCGATGGGCCAAAGCACGGTTCAGCACCCCGACAAGATGGGAGGTTTCACAAGGTTTCTCCAGAAAATCATACGCCCCTTCCTTCATCGCGCGAATGGCCATCGGCACGTCGCCTTCACCCGTCAGCATGACCACTGGCAGATCCGCGTCGATACTTTGCGCCAGCGCAAGGATTTCGAAACCGTCCTTATCGGGCATGCGGATATCCGTCAGAACCACTCCGGCGAAGTTGGCCCGCAGGGTCCGACGCGCCTGCACGAAATGGGCGGTCGAAATGACATCAATCCCTTCCAGATCCAGCGTCTGCGCCAAAGAGGCCCGCAAAGCATCGTCGTCCTCGATCAACAAAACCTGACGTTTCATTCCGCCCCTCCGGCTTTCTTCAATTCTACACAAAATTCCGCGCCGCCTTCCGGAAGGTTCCGGCAGCTCAGCTTGCCACCGAAAGTGCCCACGATTCCGTAAGAGATCGACAGGCCAAGCCCGAGCCCCTTGCTCGCGCCCACGTCCTTGGTGGTGTAAAAGGGTTCAAATACGCGGTCCGGTTCAACCAGCCCGCTGCCCGTATCGCTGACCCGCAGTCGCACGGTGTTGCCGTCTATCGCATGCTCTGTCGTCAGGGACAGGCGTTTGTCGGGTTGGTCGCGCATCGCATCCATCGCATTCCCCATCAGGTTGACGATCACCTGCTGTAGCCGCACCGGCCCGCCCGAAACCATGACCGGAGACGGCGGCAGGGCAGTTTCCACCGTAATGCCCTCTTCCCGCAACCGCCTTTCTGCCAGCCGCAGGGCGTCATGGACCACTGCGACCAGATCAACAGGTTCCACACGTTCGGATTCATTACGGGCAAAGCCGCGCAGGTTCTTGATGATCCGGTTGATCCGGTCCACCTGCACCGTGATCTGGTCCAGATTGTCCTGTGCCTCGGCAATACGGTCCCGCTCTATCAGCTTTATCCCGTTGGAAGCAAAGTTGCGGATCGCGGCAAGGGGCTGGTTCACTTCATGGCTGATGCCGGCAGACATCTGGCCAAGCGCCGTCAGCTTGCCCGCTTGCACCAGCTGGTCCTGTGCCTGCCGTAACTGCGCTGTGCGTTCATCCACCCGCGCCTCCAGCCGCGCGTTAGCGGCCGCTTCAACCACCAGCCGCTCTGACAGTCTTCGCCGCCTCTGGCCAAGAGCGACCAGTCCGGCCCCTATTAGCCCCATAATTGCAAGCGCCAGATACCCGAGCACGCGGGCGTTCTGGGCTGCATCCTTCACGTTCAGATAAACCCGCGTGGTCAGATCCAGACGGGGCAAAAACTCTGACAGCACCATAGCCTGTTCGGGCATCACCCCCGTTGCGCCAAAACGCTGCAACCTGTGACCGACCCAGTTGCTTTCCTTATAGTCATAGAAGGGCTGCACCACAGAACGAGGGTAGATGCGGGCAGCTGATGGCGGAAACGCGCCCTGCCCGTCACGACGCAATATCAGTTCAACACGATTGGACAGAAAAACCACGTTATAGGCATCGAGAAAGGTGACAACAGTCTCGTCTACTTCCCATTCAAACTCCAACTGCTCGACATCCGCACGCACCACGACGACGCCGCTGGGTGGTGCCACCCCGTTGATAATTCCACGGGCAAAGAAAAAGTCGCGCCCGCCGTCCTTGGGCTCGAAAGCATGATCGACACCAAGCCCGCCCGTCAGCGCCCGCCGCACATGGGCCGTTTGCCCCAGATCATCCCCGACCCGCGCACCGTTCTCCTCCAGATCAGAAGCGGCGAGCACCCGTCCCGTCCGGTCAAGCACAAGGATTTCCTCGGCCCCGACTGTCAGCGCTGTGGTCTCCAGAAAGTCATGGGCCCGCGCCGGATCGGTCTCGCCGGTCAATACGCCAATAACGACCGGATGGCGGGCCAGAAGGTTGGGCAATTGCTGGAACCGTGCCAGTTGCGCCAGTACGCGGTCCGACGCCTGATCAAGCTGCACCGCGCCCGTGCGCGACAGTTGGTTCAGGTTCGCCCGATAGGCCAGCGCGAACACGCCAGCCGCCACAAGGACCGCGACACCACAAAATGCCAGCACAGGGAATAGTCGTCTCAAAGCGGACCCCTCAGGTTGCCATCCACAGGCAGGTGAATCGCCCGCCCCGACGCGCCGCCCGTTGGAACCGCGACGGCGCGAAGCTGTCCGAGATTTCGCACAAATCACCGAAAGGGCAAAGCGCTAAATCTTAACCCCCGAATATCAAACCGTTTTTCCGAAAGCTAAAAAACCCTTTGCGCAAACATCCGCTGATCGTTTCCCTACAGTTGGCCGGATTACGGTCCGACAGATATCCATTGGGAGGAAACCATGAAGACTTTCTTGAAAGCGGCCTGCGTTGCAGCCGTTGCTCTTGTGCCATCCATCGCTGCTGCTGCCTGCGAAGAAGGCGAAGTGGTCGTAAAATTCGCACACGTTACCAACACTGACAAACACCCCAAAGGGATCGCTGCATCCCTCCTCGAAAAACGCGTGAACGAGGAAATGAACGGCAAGATGTGTATGGAGGTCTTCCCGAACTCCACGCTCTATGATGACAACAAGGTGCTTGAGGCAATGCTTCAGGGCGATGTGCAACTGGCTGCACCCTCCCTGTCAAAGTTTGAAAAGTTCACCAAACAGTTCCGCATTTTCGATCTGCCATTCATGTTCAACGACATGAAAGCCGTGAACGCCTATCAGGCTTCTGATGCGGGTCAGGCCATGCTCGACTCCATGCAGAAGCGCGGCCTGCAGGGCCTGGCCTACTGGCACAACGGCATGAAGCAAATGTCCGCCAGCAAACCGCTGCTGCTGCCAACAGATGCAAACGGTCTGAAGTTCCGCGTGCAATCTTCTGACGTTCTTGTGGCGCAGATGGAAGCCATCGGCGGTTCCCCGCAGAAGATGAAATTCGCCGAGGTTTACGGCGCCCTGCAAACCGGCGTTGTGGATGGTCAGGAAAACACCTGGTCCAATATCTACGGCAAGAAATTCTTCGAGGTTCAGGACGGTATCACCGAAACCAACCACGGCATCATCGACTACCTGCTGGTGGCCTCGGTCGACTGGCTGGACGGTCTGGACGCTGACGTGCGCGACCAGTTCCTCACCATCGTTGGCGAAGTCACCGAAGCCCGCAACTCCGAAGCTTATGCTGTGAACCAGGCCGCCAAACAATCCGTGATCGATGCCGGTGGCACCGTGCGCGAACTGACCGCCGAACAGCGTGCTGCATGGGTTGAAGCGATGAAGCCGGTTTGGGCGAAGTTCGAAGGCGATGTCGGTGCGGATAACATCGAAGCCGCCCAGAAAATCAACATGTCCATGACAAACTAAGACCTGTTGCGGGGCGGGCCTGTGGTGGCCCGTCCCTTTTTTATCCTAAAATCTCGGGAGGATTTGCACATGTCACAGAAAGCTCAAAGCTGGACAGACCGTCTGGAGGAAACGCTGATCGCGTCGATTCTCGGTCTTATGACAGTGGTGACATTTGCAAATGTTGTCGCGCGCTACGGGTTCAACTCGAATATTCTCTGGGCGGTAGAATTCACCGTCTTCCTGTTCGGCTGGATGGTGCTGCTCGGCGCGTCCTATGCGGTAAAGATCAATGCCCATCTGGGGGTCGATGCAATTTTGAACATTGTGCCGCCTAAGGCACACAAAACACTCGGGATGATCTCGGTAACCGTATGCATCATCTTTTCCTTTCTACTGCTGAAAGGCGCTTGGGACTATTGGGCCAATTTCGCCAACCTCCCCGCCACGACCGGCCGCTGGTTTCCTACCGGATTTGAAGAAAAATTCCGCGGCAAAGGCTGGTACGAAACCGACGATGTGCCAATGCCTGCCATTCTGGGGTTCATGGAAAACCTGTTCAACGATGGCGACGAATACGAAAAACTGCCCCGATTGATCCCCTATATGGTGCTGCCGCTGTCTATGGCACTGCTGCTGTTCCGCTTTTGTCAGGCCGGTCTGAAACTGTGGCGGGGCGAGATTTCCATGCTGATCGTCAGCCATGAAGCCGAAGACTCTGTCGACAAAGCCGCTCAATACGTGAAGGACAATTAATCATGGAAGTCATTCTTCTCTTTGCCATGGTGATTGGCCTGTTGCTGATCGGCGTGCCGATTGCCGTATCGCTTGGCTTTTCCTCCGTGCTGTTTCTGCTCTGGTTCTCGGACAGTTCGCTCGCATCTGTCGCCCAAACTCTATTCAACGCCTTTGAAGGGCATTACACGCTGCTGGCGATTCCCTTCTTCATCCTCGCCTCCTCTTTCATGTCCACCGGCGGCGTGGCGCGACGGATCATCCGGTTTTCCATCGCCTGCGTCGGGCATTTCCACGGCGGGCTGGCCATTGCAGGCGTCTTTGCTTGCATGATGTTCGCCGCCCTTTCCGGTTCCTCGCCTGCGACTGTGGTCGCTATCGGTTCCATCGTGATCGCTGGGATGCGTCAGGTGGGTTACACCAAGGAATTTGCCGCCGGTGTGATCTGTAACGCAGGAACGCTCGGTATCCTGATCCCGCCGTCCATCGTGATGGTGGTCTACGCCGCCGCAGTAGAGGTCTCGGTTGGCCGCATGTTCCTTGCCGGTGTGTTTCCCGGATTGCTGGCCGGTATCATGCTGATGATCGGCATCTATGTCATGGCCCGCGTCAAGGGTCTGCCCAAAGGCGAGCGCGCGCCATGGTCCGAACGTTTCGCCGCCGCGCGAGAGGCCGGCTGGGGCCTGTTCCTGATCGTCATCATCCTTGGGGGCATCTACGGCGGCATCTTCACCCCGACCGAAGCCGCAGCGGTTGCGGCAATCTACGCATGGTTCATCGCCAGCTTTGTCTACCGCGACATGGGTCCGCTGGCCACGGCGGAAGGCCAAAACAACACCTCGCTGTTGAAAAAGCCACAAGCACTGTTCACGGCGATCTGGCACAGAGATACGGTAGACACCCTGTTTGAAGCGGGCAAACTGACGGTCACGCTTCTGTTTGTGATCGCCTGCGCGCTGATCCTGAAGCATGTGCTGACCGACGAACAGATTCCCCAGCAGATCACCAAGGCAATGCTGGCCGCCGGACTTGGCCCTGTTGCCTTCCTGATTGTGGTTAACGTGATCCTGTTGATCGGCGGCCAGTTCATGGAACCCTCCGGCCTGCTGGTGATCGTGGCACCGCTGGTGTTCCCGATTGCCATCGAACTGGGCATCGATCCGATCCACCTTGGCATCATTATGGTGGTGAATATGGAAATCGGCATGATCACGCCGCCTGTAGGGCTGAACCTGTTTGTGACCTCCGGTGTGGCCGGAATGCCGATGATGGCGGTGGTGCGTGCAGCACTGCCGTTCCTTGCCATCCTCTTTGTGTTCCTGATCATGATCACCTACATCCCGATCATTTCGACCTTCCTGCCAAATCTGGTGATGGGACCGGAAATGATCACCAAATAGCTGCCGCAACGGCAAGCTTGCCCAAACGCGCCCTGCGCGGCTAAGCCTCCGGCCACCCAACCGGAGGCTTATTCATGTCCGCAGTCCTGCAAGAGTTCCTTGATCACCTGTCCCCCCGTGTCACCGGCACATTGCAAGGCAGTGCCAAACTGGTGATCCGCGATCACGGCAGCGTCCATCTGACAGATCAGGGCGCGACCCTTTCGGACGCCGATGCAGACGTCACACTGACAGCAACAGAACAGACCTTTCGCAATATTCTGGACGGCAGCCAGAACCCCGCGATGGCCTTCATGTCCGGCAAACTGAAAGTAGACGGCTCCAACATGCGCGCTTTGAAAGTTTCCGAAATCCTCACCAAAGCCTGATCCGCTCCGGCTCCATTTTCGACAAATATCCCCGCGCGGAGCGCATTTCTGCACCCCGCACCGACAACTTGTCCGTTTGGTCAGGAAAAATGAAAAAAATACTAGAGAAGCTGCAACAAACCCGCTAGCGTTGCTCTTTATCTTCGCCCCAACAGGGAAAACACCCAAATAAATGATCCTGAATTTCGGCTCTATAAACCTCGATCTGGTCTACCGTGTGCCCCATCTTCCGGCAGCGGGAGAGACTCTCGCCTCGGCTTCCTTTGAAAAATACCTCGGCGGCAAAGGCATCAACCAGTCCATCGCGGCGCACCGCTCTGGCGCGCAAACCGTGCATCTTGGCTGTCTTGGACCGGACGGGGACTGGCTGCGCGAACAGATTGCCGGCTTCGGTCTGTCCATTGACGGATTGCGCAACGTTGAAACCCCCACCGGACATGCGGTGATCTTTGTGGATGACAATGCGGAAAACCAGATCGTCCTGTTTGGCGGCTCCAACCAAGCCTTTACCACAGACCAGTTCGAAGCGGCGCTGGCACAGGCTGATCCCGCAAAGGACTGGATCCTGTGCCAGAACGAAACAAACGACGTGCCGGACATGGCGCGTATGGCCAAAGCAAAGGGCTTGCGCGTGGTCTATTCCGCAGCCCCCTTTGATGCGGATCATGCAATCCCGATGCTGGATCACATCCATCTTCTTGCTGTGAACGAAGGCGAAGCAGCTGCCCTGCAATCCGCCCTTGGCAAAGATCTCCAAAGCCTCGACCTGCCCTATCTGCTGATCACCAAAGGCAGCAAGGGCGCGACCCTTTTCGCGGGGCAAACACGGTTCGATCAGGACAGCTTTGCTGTAACTCCGACAGACACAACAGGTGCGGGGGATACATTCCTAGGCGCTTTCGTGGCAGAACTTTCCGCCACTGACGATCCCGCCAAAGCCTTGCAATTCGCCTCCGCCGCCGCCGCCGTTCAGGTGACACGGGCCGGCGCAGCCCCCGCGATCCCGACCCGCGAAGACACATTGTCCTTCCTGAAAGCCAACACATGACCCACAAGATCCTTATCGACACCGATCCCGGCATCGACGATGCCATGGCGATCTTCTATGCCGCCCTGCACCCCGATATCGAAATCGTCGGCATGACCAGCGTGTTTGGCAATGTCACAACGGAAATCGCCGCGCGGAATGCCATCGTGCTCGCAGAACGGGCCGGGCAGGAGATTCCGGTAGCTATGGGCGCTGGCAAACCGCTGGTGCAGACGCCGAATCCGGTTTCCGATTACGTGCACGGGGCCGAAGGCTTTGGCGACATGCCTGCCCAAGACACCACCGCGCGTCCGGTTGACGAACCGGCCCATGAGTTCATCTGCCGCCTGATCAACGAAAATCCGGGCGAGATTACGCTCTGCCCCATCGGCCCGCTCACCAATATCGCGCTCGCACTGCGCCACGACCCGACGATCGCGGATAAGGTCAAATCCGTCGTGATTATGGGTGGCGGGCTGGAGCGGGGCAATGTATCCGCCTATGCCGAGGCCAATATCTGGAACGACCCCCACGCCGCGGATGAGGTCTTTGCTGCCCGCTGGCCGCTGACCATGGTCGGGCTTGATGTCACAACACAGGTCGTCTGTGACAAGCCGGATTTCGCCGCAATCGCGCAGGCCAGCCCGAAACTTGGCGGTTTCCTGAACGAAGCGGTCCAGTACTACGTGAATTTTTACGAGACCCACCACGGGATTTCAGGCTCGCAAATGCATGACCCTACGGCAGTCATCGCCATCACAGACCCCCAGTATTTTACCATTGAAAACCACGCGCTAGAAGTTATCGTGGAAGGTGATCGCATAGGCCAGACAATACGTTCTACCGATCCGTCCCGACCAAAACACAAGGTGCCCATGGGCGTGGACATTGATGGTGTGAAACGCCGGTTTCTGACAATGCTACAAACCGGCTCTTAAAACAGGAGAACTCCCATGACAGAATTCGCTGTACTCGCCGTCAGCCCGTCCGATCCGGACGCACCGGAAAAATTCGCCAAATCCCTGCGCGAAACCGGTTTTGCGGTGATCAAGGACCACGACATCGACATGTCCGAAATTGAAGCCATGTATGACGTGTGGCCGGATTATTTCGCCAGCGACGACAAGCTGAAAGACGCGACGGAAATGGGCGATCCTTCGGGCTATTTCGGCTATAAATCCGAAAACGCCAAAGGCGCGGCCCAAAAAGACCTGAAAGAATTTTATCACGTCTACCAGAAGAACGACCTGCCCGAAGGCGTCTCCGAGGTAACAAAGAACTTCCACAACAAGATGGTCGGCATGGGCAAGATGCTGCTCGGCTGGCTGGATCAGGTCACACCGGATGACGTCAAGCAACAGCTTTCCATGCCGTTTCAGGATATGATCAAGGACAGTGAAAGCCACCTTCTGCGGGTTTTGCACTATCCGCCCCTTCCTGATGACGTTCAACCCGGCGAAGTGCGTGCAGCAGCCCATGGCGATATCAACCTGATCACCCTGCTGGTGACAGGATCGGAGCCCGGCCTTCAGGCACAGGACGTGCACGGCAACTGGCACGACATTCCCTGCGGCACCGGCTACATCAACGTCAATGCAGGCGACATGCTGGAGCGGGCGTCTCGCAACTACTACCCTTCTACCATCCACCGTGTGGTAAACCCGCCGAAACAGGAAAACAAATCCCGTTACTCCCTGCCGCTGTTCATGCACCCGCGCCCCGATGTGCAGCTTGACCACCAGACAGCCGGAGAGTTTCTGGAAGAAAGACTGAAAGAGATCGGCCAGCGCGGTTAATCCCGCGCCCAAGGCCGTTACAAACCCAAAGGTGCCGCTGCGGTGCCGCCAACAAGGAGACTTCAATGAAAAAAGTACTTACAACGGTACTGGCTGGTGCATTTACAGCCGTATCCTCTTTCGCAGTGGCCGAGAGCCACGGCGATTTCAAACCCGCTGTTATCTACGATATGGGCGGCAAGTTCGACAAATCCTTCAACGAAGGCGTTTATGCCGGCATCAAGAAGTTTCAGGATGAAACCGGCGTCGAGGTGATGGAATTCGAAGTCACCAACGAAGCACAGCGCCAGCAAGCCATGGAGAAAATGGTTCAACGCGGTGCGACTGTTGTTCTGGGTGTAGGTTTTGCACAGGCTGACGCGATTTCGGCTGTGGCTGCGGCCAACCCTGATGTGAACTTCTCCATCATCGACGTATCGTGGCTGGATCACCCGAACCTGCGCCAGTATGCGTTCAAAGAAGAAGAAGGTTCTTATCTGGTCGGCGTTGCAGCTGCTATGGCTTCTGAAACCGGCACGGTCGGCTTTGTCGGCGGTATGGACATTCCTTTGATCCGCGCCTTTGCCTGCGGCTATGAACAGGGTGTTATGGCCACCAAAGAAGACGCCAAAGTTCTGCAAAACATGACCGGCACAACCCCTGCCGCATGGAATGACCCGACCAAGGGATCCGAACTGACACAAGCACAGATCGACCGTGGTGCGGACGTGATCTTTCAGGCCGCTGGCGGCACCGGTGTTGGTGTTATCCAAGCTGCAGCGGATGCCGGTAAAATGGCCATCGGCGTTGACTCCAACCAGAACTACATGGCGCCGGGCAATGTTCTAACCTCCATGCTGAAGCGTGTGGATGTGGCTGCTTATGAAACCATGAAAGACGCCATGTCCGGTGATTTCGAAACCGGCGTGCGTCTGCTGGGCGTTGCTGAAGGGGGCGTTGGCTGGGCGCTGGACGAATATAACGCCGATCTGATCACGCCGGAAATGAAATCCGCAATTGATCAGGCCGCAGCAAAGATCACTTCGGGCGAAATCGAAGTACACGATTATCGTTCCGACAACAGCTGCAAAATGTAATCCAACACCAATAACGGGGCGGCCCAAGGGCCGTCCCGTCCCTGCCCCGAATTTCGTTTGCGCTCCTGATCAAGAGCCTAAACGCAAGCCGGGCAAGGCAACGATCCGGATCAACAACAGGCCTTCAACAGGGTGAGGGACAAATATGAATACTGCGCTGGAGCTGAAAAACGTCAGCAAGTCATTCGGCTTGGTAAAAGCCAACAAGAACATCAATCTTGCTGTCGAGGCCGGTTCCATCCACGGTATTATCGGGGAAAACGGCGCAGGCAAGTCCACCCTGATGAACATCATTTACGGGATGCACCGTGCAGACAGTGGCGAAATCCACTTCGGCGGGCAGCATGTGGATGTGCGTTCCTCTGCAGATGCCATCGAACACGGTATCGGAATGGTCCATCAGCATTTCATGCTGGTTCCGACATTCACCGTTCTTGAAAACGTCATGCTTGGCACCGAAGGCGGTTTGATGCTGCGGGACGGGCGCGGCGCAGCACTGGAACGGCTTTTGCATCTCTCCGAAACCTATAACCTCAAGGTGGACCCCCATGCGCTGGTGTCCGATCTGAACGTGGGCCAGCGACAGCGGGTAGAGATCATCAAGGCCCTGAAAGGCGGCGCGAAGGTGCTCATCCTTGATGAGCCCACAGGCGTTCTGACACCGCAGGAAGCAGACCAGCTTTTCGAAATTCTCAAGGTTCTGCGCGATGACGGAGTGTCTGTCCTGCTGATTACCCATAAGCTGTCCGAGATCATGGACATCACCGACACCGTGTCGATCATGCGTCAGGGCGAAATGGTCGGCCACCGCAAGACTGCCGAAACCTCGCCGCAGGAACTGGCCGAACTGATGGTGGGCCGCGAAGTGCTGCTGGAAGTGGACCGCAAACCGGCCAAACCCGCCGAAGTTCGGTTTTCTGCCAGAAACCTCGGCTACACCAATGCACAAGGTGTGGTGGAACTGGAAGATATCAACTTTGAAGTCCGCGCTGGAGAAATCCTCGGGGTGGCGGGTGTATCCGGCAACGGCCAGACCCAACTGATGGAAACCCTTGCCGGCATGCGCCATCTGACCAGCGGCAGCCTGAACATCCTTGGCACGGAAGTCACCGCTGCGGATCAGACCGACCCGCGCATCATCCGCGATCTCGGGGTTGGCCATATCCCCGAAGACCGCCACACCCACGGGTTGGTGCTGAACTTTGAAGCGCGGGAAAACATGATCCTCGGCTTTCAGGACAGCGAACTGGCAGGGGATGGCAAACTGTTTGATTACGCAGCGATCCAGAAAAACTGCGAAGACAAAATGGCCCATTATGATGTGCGGGCAGCGGCAAGCTGTTCGACTACAAAACGATCCAGCAGAACTGCGAAGACAAAATGGCCCATTACGATGTGCGCCCGCCAAATCCGCGCCTGAATGCCAAAAACTTTTCCGGCGGCAACCAGCAGAAAATCGTCATCGCGCGGGAATTTTCCGCAAACCCCGGCGTGCTGCTGGTGGGCCAGCCCACCCGCGGTGTCGATGTCGGCGCGATCGAGTTCATTCACAAACAGCTTCTGGAACTGCGCGACGCAGGCTGTGCAATCCTGCTGGTCTCGGTCGAACTGGACGAGGTCATGTCCCTGTCGGACCGTATCATGGTGCTGTGTGACGGGCAGAACGTGGGCATCATCGACAGCGCCAAAGCAGACAGACAAACCCTTGGCCTGATGATGGCCGGTCAAAGACAAGAGGCCGCCGCATGAGCACGCCAACTCCACCCCTTCCCCGCTGGGCAGACCTGATCCTGCTGCCGGTCATCAACCTCTTCGCCGCATTTTTCATCTGCGGGCTGATCGTGCTTGCCATCGGCGAAAACCCGATCGAAGCGCTGGGAGTGATGATCAAAGGGGCTTTCGTCTACTCCGGCGGTTTGGGCTATACGCTGTTTTATACCACGAACTATATCTTCACCGGACTGGCCGTCGCGCTGGCCTTTCACTGTATGATGTTCAACATCGGCGGTGAGGGACAGGCCCTGATTGGCGGTTTGGGTGCTGCGCTCGCCTCTTTCGGGTTGGGCGTATACCTGCCTGCGCCACTGGCGATTCCGCTGGCTGTGCTGGGCGCCTTTGTTGCGGGCGGTATCTGGGGCGTTATTCCGGGGTATCTACAGGCCAAACGGGGCAGCCATATCGTGATCACCACGATTATGTTCAACTTCCTCGCAGCATCCCTGATGGTCTATCTTCTGGCCGGACCGATGCTTGAAGCCGGTCAGCAATCCCCGCAAACCGCCCGACTGGCCGAAAGCACGCTGCTGCCGAAGATGGCCGATCTGCTGCGGCCACTGGGAATCAATATTACCAGTTCCCCTCTGAATGCGTCTTTCCTGATCGCCCTTGGCGCCATGGCGGTGTTTTATGTGCTGGTCTGGCACACACGACTTGGCTTCAACATCCGCTCGGTCGGGCAAAATCAGGAAGCGGCCCATTACGCGGGCATCAACGTCGCGCGGACCATCATCATCACCATGGCCATTTCCGGCGGCTTTGCCGGATTGCTTGCCACCAATGAAATCCTCGGGTTCAATCACAAGGTGGTACTGAACTTCACCGCCGGATACGGATTTACCGGAATTGCTGTGGCCCTGATGGGACGCAACCACCCCATCGGTATCTTCCTCGCAGCCCTTCTGTTCGGGGCGCTGACACAGGGGGGCGGCGAACTCGATTTTGAATTCCAGTCCATCACCCGTGAAATGGTGCTGCTGATACAGGGGATGATCATCCTCTTCTCCGGTGCGCTGGCCTATATGTTCAACCCGCCACTGGCGCGGATGATTGCGAAATTTGTAGCCCCGAAGGATCCTGCGAATGGCTGATTTCCTCTATCAACTGCTGCTGTCCTTTGATGCAACACTGCGGATTGCAACGCCGCTGATGCTCTGCGCTATGGCGGGTATCTTCTCGGAACGCTCCGGCATCGTGGACATTTCGCTGGAAGGCAAACTGCTGTCCGGTGCCTTTGTTGCCGCCACAATTGCAGCGCTGACAGGTTCGGCGTGGCTCGGCCTTGGCTGTGCAATGCTGGCGGGGATTTTCATGTCCCTGATCCACGGCTATGCCTGCATCACCCACAAAGGCGATCAGGTTGTTTCCGGCGTGGCAATCAACATTCTGGCCAGCGGGCTGACCATCGTACTTGGCATTGCATTGTTCAAACGGGGCGGGCAAACGCCATCGCTGCCGCGGGAAGACCGTTTCACCCCGATAGAATGGTGGGGCGTCGATCTGATGGACAGCGTGCCGGTCCTTGGTACCATCTACCGCCAGCTTATCTCGGGTCATAACATGCTGGTCTATGTGGCCCTGCTCGCCGTGCCGCTGACCGCATTTATCCTCTACCGCTCCCGCTTTGGCCTGCGTCTGCGTGCCGTCGGCGAAGTCCCCGAAGCCGTAGATTCCGCCGGTATCTCTGTCACATGGCTGCGCTACCGCGCATTGATCGTGGGCGGCGCGCTCTGCGGGATTGCCGGCGCCTACCTGTCCATCGCACAGGGCGGCAACTTCGTGCGCGAAATGTCCGCAGGCAAGGGCTATATCGCGCTGGCGGCGGTGATCTTTGGCAACTGGAAACCGCTCAGCGCCTTTATGGCCTGCCTGATGTTCGGCTTTCTGGAGGCAGCCACCACCCGCCTTGAAGGGGTTGCCCTGCCCCTGATCGGAGAGGTACCAACCCAACTGATGCTGGCCATGCCCTATGTGCTGACAGTTCTGCTGCTGGCAGGTTTCATCGGCAAACCGCGCCCGCCTGCTGCCATCGGGAAACCCTATCACAAATAGGGCAGGCCACCGGCCTACCCTTCCATCCGTGCGCGGGTCTTTTCATCCAACAAGGGCCGCAGCACCTGCAACAACGGGTGGCCGTCCATATAGCGCTGCCCGTAATCCAGATTAAACCCGTAGTCGAAATCCGCCGGATTCCGCCCCTGCGTGTGCTGCAAGATCGTCTCCAGCTTGTCGAGCCCCTTGATCAACCGTGCCTCCGGACTGGCCGCATTTTCATAGTCGTCCCACAGCACAAGCAACCCGTCAGCCTGCGCAGACGACAACCCTTCCAACAAGCTGGCAAAATCCGCGCGCTCCCCGGCGCTCTTATTCCCTGCCTGCTCTGTTGCGGGTATATCCCCAGACACAGCCTCCCCCAGATCATGCAGCACCGCCAGCTTTAACAGGCGGGCAATATCAAGCCCTTCCAACTGGTCCTCGAACAGCAAAATCCACAAACACAAGCGCCAGGTATGGGCTGCCGTGCTCTCCGGCCGCCCCTCCCCTGTGAAACCGGAACGGAACACATCCTTCAGCGCCTCCGCCCGTTCCAGAACCGCAAGCCGCGCCTCTGCTTCAGACCGCTCCACAACACCGCCCCGCTTCAATGTTCCAAAAATACTCAGACATGCCGGACATTCGGATCAATCGGGCCCTTTGGCAGGTTCAAAGCCCGCTCGAGTGCCAGCCCGACCTGCAAGACCAAAGCATCCCCTTTGGGCGGTCCAACCAGTTGAATCCCGATTGGCATACCGGATCTGGTGAAGCCCGCAGGCAGCGCCAGTGCAGGCAGTGCGGCTGTCGTAGCAAGGAAGGAAAAACGCAGCCATTCCACGTAATCGTTCAGTTCCTGACCATCCACAACGGTGGGATATTCCTGTTCCACCAAAGTCGGCTCCAGCCCGACAACAGGAATCGCCAGCACATCGTGATCCGCCAGAAACTCCCGCATCTGGTGATAGACTTCGGTGCGCCCGCGCTGTGCAAGATAAATGTCATGGCTCGACTGGTTCACCCCCACGTCGATATTTTCCCGCAAGGTGCGCTTGAAATGCTTCTTCACCTCATCCGGAACGAAGTTGTTCACAGCACCATAATGCATCCCCCGCAAGGCCACATAGCTGTCATAAAGCGCGGGTGTTGCGGGGCAGGCTTCTTCCACCCGCATTCCGGCCCCTTCGGCGGTTTTCATCGCAGCTTCCAGAATATCGCGGATTTCCCGTTCCACCGGCGCAAAGCCGCCCTGATCGGGGCTGAAGGCAATGCGGATATCCTTCTTTTCCTGCTTCAGGGAGTCCTGAAACGAAACTTCCGGTGCGTGAAGGCTCAGCGGCATCCGCGGGTCAAAGCCCGTCATTGCATCCAGAAACAGGGCCACATCCTCTACGTCCCGCGCCATCGGCCCGTTTATTCCCTCGTTCAGAAATGCCGCCGGACCGGGACCACCCCCCGCACGCCCGGGCGTCGGGCGGAACCCGCAAACCCCGCAGTAGCCTGCGGGCGTGCGCAATGATCCGGCCAGATCGGATCCCGAACTCAGCCAGGTTTCCCCCGCCGCCAGAGAGGCCGCCGCCCCGCCCGAAGAACCACCGGCATTCTTACGGGTGTCCCAAGGGTTGCGCGTGTAGCCGAAAACCGCGTTGAAAGTATTTCCGCCTGCACCGAATTCAGGCGTATTGGTCTTACCTGTAATCACCGCGCCGCGGTTTTCCATCATCTCTACAAACGGGCTGCTGGCGGGTGAAACATAATCCTTCATGCCAAGCGTCCCCATTGTGGTGACGACGCCCCCCACTTCGTTCAGATCCTTGATCCCGACAGGCAGACCGCCCAGCCACCCCGGATCGCTCTGATCCGCATTTCCGGCAGTCTCTGCCTGTGCATAGGCCCGTTCGCGGCACTGGGTCACAGTGGCATTGATGGCCGGTCCAACCGCATCAATCCGCGCATAAGCAACATCAAGCAATTCTTTTGGGGACACCTCCTTGCGCTTCAACATTCCCACCACCTCGCGTGCGGATTTCGCGCAAAGTTCCGGTCCGGTGAATTCAGCCATTGTCTTAACCTCCTGATATTTCGGCCAACTGTGCAAAGCCTGACAAACTCTGTCCACCGCAAAAATATCCCTGCCGTGCCGGATGACCCTACGTGTAAATTCTGCATTCGATTGCATTATTCTTTTGCGCTCGGGGGCCACCCCGCTCTAGGCTCGTCAAAGCAGCAGCCGCCGCCGGCCGACAGGGGAGTGTCACCGGTGTGCGAGGGAGGAGGAACCGTTGCGACAGACCCCGAAATCCATGTGGTCTCTGGAGACGCTGGGCCGTACCCGTCTATCGCGTTATTTCTTCCTGCGTGATTTCATGCATTCCGAAATCAGCGCCTTTTACGGTATTCCCAACATTCCCGAAAAACCCGACGCGGTCATAGCGGCCGGCAGGGCGCTGGCGACGAAGCTGCTTGATCCGCTGGTGGAAACCTTCGGTCCGGTGGCAGTTCGCTCCGGCTATCGAGCGCCCGCGCTGAATAAGTTCGGTAATGACCACAGGCTGAACTGCTCTCGCAATGAAGTTAACGCAGCCTCGCGTATCTGGGACAGGCGCGACAGCGAAGGCCGTATGGGGGCTTGCGCAACCATCGTCATTCCGTGGTTTGCAGACCAATACGATCAGGGCCGCGACTGGCGCGATCTGGCCTATTGGATTCACGATCACCTCCCCTATCACGAACAATACTTCTTCCCGAAACTCGCCGCCCTGAACCTGACTTGGCGGGAAGATCCCGCCCGCAGAATTCTCAGCTATATTGCCCCTAAAGGCACTCTGGTTCCGGCCGATAAAGCGCCTGACGAACCTCCGGCACAGCGCCGGAAGAGATATGCCGATTTTCCGCCGTTTCGCGGCATCACTTACCCGCCCCTGACAGCGCCCGATCGCTGGCAGGGCAAGTCAATTGATGAATAAGGATCAAACCATGCCCCTGCCCCGCACCCCGAGTTTCCGTCTGGATGGAAAACGCGCCCTCGTGACCGGAGGCACATCCGGCATCGGACTGGGCTGCGCGGTAGCACTGGCCGAACACGGGGCGCATGTCACCATTGCGGCCCGCAATGCAGAACGGATGGAAGATGCGGCACAGGAGATGCGCGCCGAAGGCTGGCAGGTGGACACGCTGGTGCTGGACGTGGCCGATGTGGCGGCAACACAGGCGCAGGTGGCACAAAGCGGCCCGTTTGACATTCTGGTCAACTCCGCCGGTTTCGCCCGCCACGCCCCCGCGCTGGAAACAACCGAAGCGGACTTTGACGCAATGACCGACCTGAACGCGAAGGGTGCCTATTTTCTGGCGCAAGCTGTCGCAAAAGGATTAATCGCAGCGGACAAACCCGGTTCCATTATCCAGATTTCATCGCAAATGGCCCATGTGGGCGGACAGGAACGGGCGGTCTATTGCGGCTCTAAACACGCAGTCGAAGGGTACACCAAGGCCCAAGCAATCGAGTGGGGCCCACATGGTATCCGTGTCAACACGATCTGCCCGACCTTCATTCGCACCCCCCTGACCGAACAGACCTTCAAACGCCCCGAACTGGTGGCCTGGATTAAAGACAAAATCAAACTCGGGCGTATCGGCGAAGTGGAAGACATTATGGGTGCTACAGTCTTTCTCGCCTCGGACGCCGCCGCCCTGATTACCGGCAGCTCCCTGCTGATCGACGGGGGGTGGACCGCAGACTGACCGACGCTTCAATGTTCCCGAAATACTCATAAAGAGGCAAGCGCATGCCAAACGACAAGATCACATCCCTCGACGTTGCCAAACGTGCAGGTGTGTCACAATCCGCCGTCAGCCGCGTTTTTACCAAAGGGGCTTCGGCAAGCCAGAAAACCATCGACAAAGTCAGAAAGGCGGCAAAGGAACTGGGTTACCGGCCCAATGTACTGGCCCGTTCGCTCATCACCGGGCGCTCGCGTATTGTCGGGTTGGTCGTGGCCTATCTGGACAACTATTTTTACCCTGTTGCCCTTCAAAAACTGTCCAATGCACTGAAGGAGGAAGGCTATCACGTGATGGTTTTCATGGCATCGGACACCACAAAGGATATTGAACGGGTGGTGGACGAAATGCTGGATTATCAGGTGGATGCCATTGTGGCCGCTTCTGTCCCGTTGTCATCCGATCTGGCAGGGCGCTGCCGTGACGAAGGGATTCCGCTGGTGTTTTTCAACCGCTCGCAGGACGGGGAGAACCTGACAAGCGTTACTGCGGACAATTACGCAGGCGGCAAGGAGATCGCACGGTTTCTTGCAGCACACCATCCCGAACGGATCGGGTATATTGCAGGGTTTGAAGGCGCATCAACACAGCGGGATCGCGAAGCCGGCTTCCTTGACGGTTTGAAAGCCGCCGGACGGGAGGTATCGAGCCGCACCGTCGGGAATTTCAACGCGCAAGAGACCCGCGCCGCGGCGCTCGCCATGTTTTCAGCGCCGCGCCATCCCGATGCTGTCTTTGTCGCCAACGACCATATGGCGTTTACCGTGATGGACGTGTTGCGCAGCGACCTTCACCTGTCTGTTCCGGGGGATGTGATTCTTGTCGGCTACGACGATGTGCCACCGGCGGTCTGGGCCGGATACAGCCTGACGACTGTGCGCCAGCGCACCGGCCGGATGGTGGAAGAAACCGTGAAAGTCTTGATGAACGCGATCACCACCGGAGAGGCTCCGGTCGTCAATCTGAAGATTGCCGGCCCCCTGATCGTACGGGGATCCGCACCCGCACCAAAGGGCTGGACCGGCTAGCACAGCTTTCCGGATTTTGACCAGCTGTTCCAGCGCAGGGCTGGCGTTCTTGCATCCTGCCAACCCACAAGCCCCGAAACCTTTCCAAAACCTTAACCCTGAAGCTTCATTTATGACGCTTCATATTTGCAGGGTCATATATTTTTTACGTTTCTTTTCAACATGTTGCAGCCTCCCCCGTCGACCCCGACCATTCGGCATTCAAAAAAGCGCCCCGGACATGCCGGAGCGCTTTTTCATTCCGGCCCCTGCACGGGGCCTGTACATCACCAGATCAGTTCGGGGAACCGGCCAGTGGCGTATTCAGATAGGGGAACACGTTCTGCAATTCAGCCGCACTGATCGGGGCCCCATCGGTGAAGGGCGCAGTCCCGACAGGCGCGTCTTCCGGATCACACAGACCCAGATTGATCAGATCGCTGTCCTCGTCCTCGACAGCGCCTTCAACACCCAGCTCCGCACCGAGCGGCACCGGATGGCACAAGGCGCCCATCACCACACGCAGCGCAATATCCACCACATCATCGCCGGGGCGGCGGCCGTTCGGGAAGCCGGCCAGATCTTCGGCAACCACACCATAAGGATGCTGGCGGTTGCGCCATGTGGGATCGACTGCCGTGTTCAGACGCATCATTTCAGATCCGACAACCCCCGCAGGCTGGTTGAACCCCGGAAATCCGGTCAGGAAGGCTGTGACCAGATCCTGACGGGGAAAATTCGACGGTGCGATATTGTCTTTCGCCCCGACAGCATCGCGGAACAGGGCGTCCAGCAGGAACGGCAGGGTCGGGTTGGTCACATATTTCGCGAACTGGCCGTCGTGTCTCGGCTTGGACCCGTTGAATGTGTCCTTGTCCGGCAGGCCGATCACCACTTCGTTCACCAGCGGGTTGGACAGGCGGGATACCTGCTGCATGTCCGCAGGAACGCCATCTGTCGCCGGTCCGGCAATGCTTGCTGTGGTCCATGCGCCGATGACCGGCTCGTCGTCTTTGGTGATACATTTCGTCGGCACTTCGATCGCCAGCGAGGTCACATTGGACTTGCCAACCAGATCATCATTCTTGCGTGACTGCTTGATGCCTCCCGGGAAGGACTCTCCGTCCAGCGGCACAAGGTTCACCAGATCGAAAATCTCGCCCAGATTAACGGCGAAAGCTTCGGCCCGCTGTCCGACAAAGACGCGCCCGTCTTTCTTGCAGCCCGGAAGTTTGAAGTCGTAGATATAGGCGTTCGCATAGGCTTCATAATCCGGAATGGTCTTCTTGCCTACATTATCCAGCGGTTTGACAAAGCTGGTCATGCCCGAAGGCGAGCGCAGCATTCTGGTTTTCCCGCCTTTGCGATGTCCCCGCTTCAATGTCAGGGAATAGGATTCATGCTGGCCCAGATTTTTCTGGTCCGCTGCCGAAATTGGCCCCACAGCGCGAAGCGGCACGGCAAGCTTCTTGTCCCCGACCGGCACCCGAATGTGCTTGCCGTTCTTGACCAGCGCATTGCTGAAGCGGAACTGGAATGTCACGTCTTCCTTGGCATCCCCGTCGTTATCAATATGGATTTCGTAAACCGCGTTTTCATCCATCGTAAAATAATTCGGCCCGCCATAGGGGGCTTGCAACGGCTGGTAGTTTGCAATGAAAGTCACATAATCCTTGCGACCCCGTTCATAAGAGCGGAACATGTAAAAATCTGTCGCGTCCACTTTGGGCATTTTGGCGATCATCGGCGCTTCCCTGTGGGATGCGGCCTGTGCGCCAAACCCGACAGAGGCCGCAAAGGCGGTCGCCGCGAGCCCCTTGGCTATAATACAAGTGTTGAATTTCATCTTTCCCTCCCAAATCTCACCTCTCCGGAAGTAGAGAGGCGGCGGTGCAACGATCTAACGCTACGTCAACCGCATGACAGAGGTACGGGGGACGGATCAGAACGGATCACTCCGGTTCCATCACGAAACCGTGAACAGCCTGATCCGGCAGGTTTGTGCCGGATCCCGCCTGCCGGTGTAGTGGTCCAAAAGGGGCAGTTTGCACCGCCCCCACGGTTCACCAGCGCCCCAGAAAGGATCAGGCTGCGCCGTATCCACCCGGTGTTGGTGTGGTCACGATTACAGCCTCACCGGGTTTCAGCACGGTTTGATCACAGCCGTTCAACACCTCTATGTTGCCGTCCTGACGCCGCACTTCGGTTTTACCGCTTAACCCGTCTTCACCGCCCTTGATCCCTTTGGGGCGGTTCTGCCGGTTGCCCGACAGGATCGCCATTTCCATTTCCTCTAGGAAACGCAGGGTGCGCCGCGTACCGTTGCCGCCACACCATTTGCCCTTGCCGCCGGTGCCTTCGCGAATGACAAATTCCTCAAGATGGACCGGGAAACGGAACTCCAGAATTTCAGGGTCGGTCATACGGCTGTTGGTCATATGCACCTGCACCGCATCCGTCCCGTTGAACCCTTCACCTGCAGGCGCGCCGGAACAGATGGTTTCGTAATACTGGTATTTGTCATTGCCAAAGGTCAGGTTGTTCATCGTGCCCTGACTGTTGGACATCACCCCAAGCGCCGCCATCAGTGTATTGGTCACCCCTTGCGAGGTTTCCACATTTCCCGCCACTACAGCCGCAGGGTATTTCGGGCGCAGCATGCAATCGTCAGGAATGATGATGTTGATGGGGCGCAGACAGCCCGCATTCATCGGGATATTTCCCTGCACCATCACGCGGAAGGCATAGAGCACTGCCGCACGGGTCACAGGTTCCGGCGCGTTGAAGTTGGTGCCCTGCTGGGGAGAGGTTCCGGTGAAATCCACTGTCGCCTCGCGCTTTTCCTTATCCACGGAAATGGCAACCTTAATCACTGCGCCCTGATCGGTACGGGTTTCAAAGCTGCTGTCATGCAGCGCGTCAATCACGCGACGCACGCTTTCTTCGGCGTTGTCCTGCACATGCTTCATATAGGCCTGCACCACGTCCAGACCGAAGTGTTTGACCATCTTGCGCAATTCCCGCGCGCCCATCTGCTCGGACGCGATCTGCGCCTTCAGGTCTGCCACGTTCTGATAAGGGTTGCGGCAGGGATATTTGTGATCCGTCAGCAGATGCAGCAGGGCATCTTCGCGGAATTCCCCCTGATCCACGATCAGGAAGTTATCAAACAACACGCCTTCTTCATCCACATTGGTGGCAAGCGGCGTCATCGAACCGGGGGCCGTGCCCCCCACATCCGCATGATGCCCGCGCGAGGCTGTGTAGAACAGGATCTCCTGCCCCGCGTCATCGAACACCGGCGTCACTGTGGTGATATCAGGCAGGTGCGTGCCGCCATTATAAGGTGCGTTCAGGCAGAACACATCGCCGGGGCGGATTTTACCCTTGTTCTGTTTGATAATGCTTTCGACCGAACGGTCCATGGATCCCAAATGCACCGGCATATGGGGCGCATTGGCCACCAAAGACCCGTCGGCGGCAAACACCGCGCAGGAAAAATCGAGCCGTTCCTTGATGTTCACCGAATAGGCGGTGTTTTGAAGGGTCAGCCCCATCTGTTCTGCAATGGACATGAACAGATTGTTGAACACCTCCAGCATCACCGGATCGGCGGTGGTGCCAATGGCATGGGCCGAAGGCAGAGCCTCTACCCGTTTCAGAACAATATGGTCGTGGCGGGTGATCCGCCCTTCCCAACCGGGTTCCACAACGATGGTCTGATGCGGCTCCACAATCAGCGCAGGACCGGGGATAACCTGTCCCGGCGTCAGCGCGGCGCGGTCTTTGTAGACGCCTGCATCATGCCAGTCGGTGCCGGAAAACAGCCGTGTCTGGCCGCTCGCCTCGGCTTGCGTCTCTGTTTCTTGCTGCGCAGGTTCGTCAATCGCCGCCCCGCCGCCAGCACTTTCCACCTCAATCGCCTCAATAACGATTTGCTTGTCAGGATAGACAAACCCGAACTGGGATTTATGAGCAGCCTCGAATTCCGCCTTCATGGCATCCACATCCCCGAGCAACGCCTGCAACGGCGTGTCCGTCCCGTCATAGCGCAGGTGAACCCGCTTCACCGTCTCGGGCGCATCCACGCCCTGATCGCGCAATTCCGCCTCTGTCGCTGTGGCCAGCGCCTCGGCCTCGGCCTGCACCGCATCCAGATTTTCCGCCAGCATCGGCTTGACGATAGAAGCCGTGCGCGTGCTGCGAATATCCGCCAGCCCCATGCCATAGGCACTGAGGATTCCGGAATGGGGGTGTACATGTACCGTCGTCATGCCCAGCGCATCCGCCACAGAACAGGCGTGCTGCCCGCCTGCGCCGCCAAAACAGGTCAGCGCATAGGGTGTCACGTCGTAGCCGCGTTGCACCGAAATCTTCTTGATCGCATTGGCCATGTTTTCCACGGCAATCGCCAGAAACCCGGCGGCAACTTCTTCGGCGCTGCGTCCGTCGCCGATTTCTTCGGTCAGGGCCTCGAACTTCTGTTTTACCACCTCCACATCCAGCGGCTGGTCCTGATCAGGGCCAAAGATCGCAGGGAAATTCTGCGCCTGCAGCTTGCCCACCATCACGTTTGCATCCGTCACCGTCAGCGGCCCGCCGCGCCGGTAACAGGCCGGTCCCGGGTTGGCGCCCGCACTGTCCGGTCCCACAACGTAGCGGTTGTTTTCATAATGCAGGATAGACCCGCCGCCCGCTGCAACCGTGTGAATACGCATCATCGGGGCGCGCATCCGCACACCGGCCACTTCGGTATCAAAGGCCCGTTCCAGATCCCCCGCATAATGGGACACATCTGTCGAGGTGCCGCCCATATCAAAGCCGATAATTTCGTCAAATCCGGCCAGACGCGAGGTTTCAACCGCCCCGACAACGCCACCCGCAGGGCCGGACAGGATGGCATCCTTGCCCTGAAACCGGTCCGCTGCCGTCAGCCCGCCCGAGGACATCATGAACATCAGACGTGTTTCGCTGTTATCATCCAGCCCCAGTTCATCCGCCACCTGCTGCACATAGCGGCGCAGGATCGGCGACAGATAGGCGTCCACCACAGTGGTATCACCGCGCCCGACAAATTTCATCAGGGGGGAAACCTCGTGGCTGGTCGAAACCTGTGTAAAGCCTACCTCCCGCGCAATTTTTGCCGCCTGTTCTTCGTGCTGGGGATAAGCATAGGCGTGCATGAACACAATCGCCACAGCGCGGATGCCACTGTCGTGGATCTTTTGCAGGGCGGCGCGGATATCTTCATCCTGCGCGGCAGTTTCAACTGTACCATCTGCGCGGATACGCTCGTTCACCTCTTCCACCTGCGTATAAAGCAGTTCGGGTTTGATGATGTCCTGGGCGAAAATGTCCTTGCGGCCCTGATCCCCGATGGCCAGCGCATCACGAAAACCTTTGGTCGTCAGCAGGCCCGTTGCATCGCCTTTGCGTTCCAGCAGGGCGTTGGTGGCAACGGTGGTGCCCATCTTGACCGTGTTGATCTTTTCATTGGGGATACGCCCCCCATTAGGCACACCCAGAAAGTCGCGAATGCCCTGAATCGCCGCATCGCGGTAGGCTTCGGGATTTTCCGACAACAGCTTGTGGGTGGTGATCTTCCCTTCGGGATCGCGGGCGACCAGATCGGTAAAGGTGCCGCCGCGATCAATCCAGAAATCCCATTTGCCCTGTGTCATTCCAAAAACCCCTTTTTGATTCCTCAAAATTCAAACTTGCAAAACATCAACATTTTGTTGATAATTTGTCAACGTTATTTGAGAGAGCTCCTATGTCCAACCTCGGCCCCGTTGTATCCTCTGCCCATCTTGCGCAAGGCAGCTTTCCCGAACTGTCAGAGCTGGAGTTCGGCCTGACCATTGCCAGCAACGCGTTTCAGCGCTGGACTGTGCGGGGCATGGCGGCGGCGGGAACGCCCGATCTGTCCCCGCTGGAGGTGCAGGTTCTGCATTCTGTCCATCACCGCGAGCGGCCTAAAACGCTGGCCGATATTTGTCTGGTGCTGAATATCGAAGACACCCATACAGTGAATTACGCCATAAAGAAGCTTGCCAAGGCAGGGCTGGTGCGCTCTGGTCGGCAGGGTAAGGAAAAAACGGTAGAGGCCACGGACGCAGGGGCAGCGGCCTGCCGCGCATACGCGGAAACCCGCGAAAAGCTGCTGCTGACCGCGCTACAGGATTTGGGGATCGAGCCGGAACAGATCAGCAGGCTGGCTGCATTGCTGCGTCTAATGTCGGGCCACTACGATCAGGCCGCCCGCGCCGCCGCGGCCTATTAACCAGCCTCTGCCAACCCCAGAATATGCACGCAGGTGTCGCCGTATTTGCGCATGTCATACTGCGTGAAACCCTCTGGCACGGGCTGCGGGGCGTTTTCTTCCCAGACGATCAGCGCCCCGGGCGCAATCCAGCCCCCGTCCCGCGCCGCTGACAAGGCCTTTTGCCCCATCGCCTTGCCATAGGGCGGATCAAGGAACACCAGATCAAAGGGCGCACCCTCTATCGGACCCAGCTTGCGCGCATCGCGGCGGTAGAGCTTCGTTTCGGATTGCACCCGCAAAAGGTTGATATTGTCGCGGATCAAGCGTTGTGCCTTGGTGCCGTCATCGACAAATTGCACGAACGCCGCACCACGGGACAGCGCCTCCAACCCCAGCGCACCGGTGCCTGCAAACAGGTCGAGCACCCGAGCGCCGCGCACCGGATCGCCATACCCGCCATTGACCAACAGGTTAAAGATGCTCTCACGCACGCGGTCCGTGGTGGGGCGCAGATGCGCGCCGGCATCCCCTTTACCCACCGAAGTCAGTGCCGTGCCTTTGAACCGGCCCGAAACAATCCTCATCGCAGCAGGGTTTTCAGCTCTACGCCGGTGTCTGCCACCAGTTCCTTGGCCGGAGACTTGCCGGATTCAATCAGGCGCTTGCCCACCATAAAGGCACGAGGCTCGTTTGCGGCATCCACGGCCAGCAGTTCGTCGCCCCTGTAATACCAGTAGGAGGCATCGCCTGCCTTGTCGCCAGCGCGGGTGATCACACTGTCATAGCCCACGTTAAGCCCCGCAATCTGAAGCTTTACATCGTATTGATCGGACCAGAACCACGGCTTTGCCACGTATTCCTTTTCCGCGCCCATGAGGTTCTCGGCCACCAGTTCCGCCTGATCAATAGCGTTCGGGACACTTTCCAGCCGGATGCGCCCGCCGCGATAGGGAAAAGACGCGCAATCCCCTGCAGCCCAGATGCCCTCCACACTGGTGCGGCCCTGCGCATCCGTGCCGATGCCGTTGTCGAGGGTGCAGCCAGCCATTTCGGCCAGTTCCGTCGCAGGCGTGATCCCGACCCCGACGATGGCAAAATCCACGTCAATCTCGCGTCCGTCCGTCAGAACCGCACCGCTGACACGCCCTTCGCCTGTGAGACGGTCCAGCCCGACACCTTCGACAATCTCGACGCCGTGGGACTGGTGCAGCTTGCGGAAGAAATCGGATGTTTCAGGACAAGCGACCCGTTGCAGGATGCGATCTGCCATCTCCACCAGCGTGACCTGCAATCCCTTTTTGGCCGCAACTGCCGCTGCTTCAAGGCCGATATAACCGCCGCCGATAATCAGCACGCGTTTCCCTTCGGCGAACTCGGGCGCCATACTGTCCACGTCCGTTAAGGTGCGCACCACGTAAACCCCGTCAAGATCGCCGCCGACACTGGCAGGCAAACGCCGCGGGTGGGAGCCGGTTGTCAGAACAAGGTCGTCATACTCCAGAGCACTGCCATCCACCGTGACGGTTTTTCCTGCCGGATCAACCGCATCAACAGTCGCACCAAGCCTTATGTCTATGGTCTGGTCCTCATAAAAGGACAAAGGACGCAGGTACAGCCGATCAAGTTCCATTTCGCCCAGCAGATAGGCTTTGGACAGGGGCGGACGTTGATAGGGGGGCGCGGACTCGGAACCGATCAATGTGATCCTGCCGTCAAAGCCCGAATTCCGCAACTTGGCGACACAGGAGCTGCCTGCCTGCCCCGCACCCACAACCACCACATGCCTCATGAGAAATCTCCAAATCATGCTGGCACCTTGGCGCCACCGCTCTATAGTCAGGCCCAAGATAAACAGAACTGGAAAGGAAACTGCAATGGCTATCGGACCCGGAGATACACTTCCCGAAGCAAAACTGGCCAAGATGGGCGCGGACGGACCCGAGGTGGTTGACCTGAATGAAATGGGCAAGGGAAAGAAACTGGCGATCTTTGCTCTGCCGGGTGCGTTTACCGGCACCTGTTCGACAGCCCACGTCCCGAGCTTCATCCGCACGATCGACGACCTGAAAGCCAAAGGTGTTGACGAAGTGGTCTGCGTTTCGGTCAATGACGTGTTCGTCATGCAGGCCTGGGGCGAGCAGACAGGAGCGACCGAAGCAGGCATCCAGATGCTCGCAGATGGCGACGGCTCTTTCACAAAGGCAATGGGGCGCGATTTCTCTGCTCCGCCGGTCGGGTTGATCGACCGCTCCAAACGCTATGCTATGGTCGTTGAAGACGGTAAGATCGTTACACTACAGGAAGAAGAAAATCCGGGCGTCTGTGACGTATCCGGCGGCGAGGCGATACTGGAAACGCTGTAACCCGTTACCGTTTTAAATCCTGTAAAATTGAAAAGGCCCCCTCCTGACGGACGGGGCCTTTTTCGGTTCAGGGCCTCCGGCGGGAGTATTTCGGGAACATTGAAATTCCTTAGGCACTGCCCTGCCTGTAGTAACAACGGAGGGGAACAGACGCTGCCGTCAAGCCGGATTGTTGGCAACGTCTGTTCTCTCTGACGGAACCGAGAGGGGGATAGTCCCGCCAGTGCGCACGCAAGGGCCGAGGACATAGGGCCCATCTGCCCCTGCGCGGACCTGTCAGGAACGGGCAGGCCGTTCCGGTTGGTTTTCCTTCAAGACCCTGTCGACCATCTTCTCTGTGACAGAGGCATTATCCGACTTCAGGCAACTGGCAATGGCGGCGGCATCAGGGCGGGACGGGCGCGCACCTTTTGCAGGACGGGGCATACATTTTTCCAGAGCCGAGGAAGAGACATCCAAGGCAGATGCAATTTTCGCAATGGGTGGCCCTTGGGGCGCGCCGCTTTGGGCAAGAACCGGCATCGGTGCAGTCAGGGCTGCTGCGATCCCGCAGAAAAGCACACGTTTCACGGTTGGAACTGTCATATTCACCTCTTCAGTATGTCGACCCAAAAATCGGGAACTGAGGTTTATACGGTGCGGTGAAAAACTTCCGTCGCTGAAAATTTGATTAAACGGAAAAAATGCGAACTGCCGCCCAAGGGCAAATGGGTCATTGGCACAAGAAACCGCCCCCTGCTTCAGGGGGCGGCCAAATGGTTTTTGGCAGTGGCTCGCGTCAGTCGCTCACCTGAACAATCGTTCTTGTCGGGAACGGAATATCGATACCGGCTTCGTCAAAAGCATCCTTCGCCTTGCGCATCAGGTCAAATTTCACATTCCAGTAATCCGCAGCATCGGTCCATGCGCGGATGGTGAAATCCACAGAACTGTCGCCCAGATTGGTCACTTTCACAAAAGGCTCCGGCAGATCGTTAATGCGCTCGTCGTCTTCCACCAGCTTTTTGATGATCCCTTCGGCCTTTTTCAGATCCGTGTCATAAGACACCCCGAGCACCAGATCGACGCGCCGCGTATCATGGAAAGAGTAGTTTTTGATTGCCGTACCGAAGACTTCCCCGTTGGGCAGAATAATCTGCACATTATCAGTGGTGGCCAGTTCGGTTGTGAAAAGGCTGACATCAACCACGGTGCCGGAAAACCCGCCAATTTCCACGAAATCCCCGATCTTGAACGGCCGGAATACAACCAGCATCACCCCCGCAGCAAGGTTGGCCAGCGTGCCTTGCAGCGCCAGACCGATTGCAAGACCGGCGGCACCGATAACTGCAACCAGAGAGGCTGTCTGGATTCCGAAACGCGCCAGCACAAAGATGACGGCAAAGGCCAGCAACGCATATCGGGCAAGGCTGCCAAGAAAGGAGAACAACATATCGTCGATCTTCTCGTGCTTTTTGGCATAGCCGGCGATATAGCGCTGCAGCACCCCGCCAAGCCAGATAGCAGCTGCCAGAATAAGCCCTGCGTAGAGCACGTTCAGCAGCAGTGCGACAATCCATTCCATAATCTTACCCTTTTCCTATTCGCCAGCGAGGGCGTTCATCTTCCGTGCGAGCTTTACATCCAGATCAGACAGGCCGTCCACATCATGTGTCGTTAATGTTACCTCAACGCGATTATAAACATTGAACCATTCCGGATGGTGGTTCCACTTTTCAGCCCAGATGGCAGCGCGGGTCATGAAGCCGAAAGCCTCGATAAAATTCTTGAACTTGAAGGTTTTCTGAATTGCCCCGCGGGCGTCATCCTTGGCCCAACCTGTATCAAGCAGCTCTGCCAGCGGTTCGTCGTTCTGCAACTTCTCAGCCATTGTATTCTCCTTTTTCCTTTCGAAACGGGCCGTAAGCCGTCATCACTTCGATCTCTTCGTCAACAGCATCCCGCTCTGCCTCCAGATAGCGCGCCACGGCGTCCTTAAAGCCCGGATCGGCAATCCAGTGCAGCGAATGGACCTGCGTCGGGAGATACCCCCGCGCCAGCTTGTGGGGGCCCTGCGCCCCAGCCTCGACCCGAACCAGTTCATGTTCGATGGCATAGTCGATGGCGCGGTAATAACACACCTCGAAATGCAGACAGGGATGATCCTCAAGGCAGCCCCAATAACGGCCGTAAAGCGTGTCGCGGCCGATAAAGTTCAGCGCACCGGCGACCCATCGCCCGTCCCTCTCGCACATCACCAGCAGGATATCGTCGCGCAAGTGCTCGTGGGCGAGGTCAAAAAAGGCACGTGTCAGATAGGGCGTGCCCCATTTGCGCATGCCTGTGTCCTGATAAAACAGCCAGAAGGCGTCCCAATGCTCGGGCAGGATCTGATCGCCGGCGAAACTGTGGATCGTGCCGCCAAAATCCTGTGCCGTGCGACGTTCCTTGCGGATGTTCTTGCGCTTGCGGGAGGACAGTGCCGACAGGAATGCATCGAAATCAGCGTAGCCGTCGTTATACCAGTGAAACTGCTGTCCGGTGCGGCGTAACAGTCCCATTTGCTCCCCTGCAAGGGCCTCTTCTTCGGTGCAAAAGGTGACATGTAAGGACGACAGTTCATTCTGCGCGGCCAGTTGCACCGCCCCCTGAACCAGAGCGCCTGTCGCGACATCATCCAGACCCGAGGCCGTCAGGAAGCGGCGTCCGGTTACAGGGGTAAAAGGCACAGCCGATTGAAGTTTGGGATAATAGGCCCCGCCTGCATTTTCATAGGCATGGGCCCAGTTGTAATCAAAGATATACTCCCCCTGACTGTGGGTTTTGGCATAGGCAGGCATGACCCCGATCAACCGCCCGTTCTGCCTTGCAACAAGATGCCGGGACATCCAGCCGCTGTCAGCGCCCACCGATCCGCTTTGCTCCAGTGCAGACAGGAAACGATAGGTGGTAAACGGATCAAACGGGCGTTGGCCGGACCCGTCGGGATTGGCACAGCTGTCCCACTCCTGCGGTGTGATCTGGTCAAGACCACTGATAACGCTGATCTCTACCGGCGCGGTAGCTGTGGTTGTCTCTGGGGGTGATTGTTCGTCCATATCAGCACCCACATGGGTGCCAGAGCCGCAAGGTCAAGCCAGATACCCCTCAAAGGTGATGTTCTGCGCCACTTTGCGCGCCTCTTTTTCTTGCGCGGGGGATCTTACAGTCCAGCAAAACACCGTAGCGCCCTGTGCGATCAGACCTTTCAGGGCCGCGCTGTGAAGGTCTTTCACCTGATGCGATACAAAACTGGCACCGACCCGCGCGTAATCCGGGATCATGGCAAGCTCTGCACAACGCTCTTTCGGCACCTCCGGCCAATCTGCCGGATCGAAGGGATCCGTCACCAGTCCGCGGGGAATGTCCGGCGCAAACTTCGCGCATTTGGCCACCGAATGGGGGTTGAATGACATCAGCGCCACCGGCCCCTGATAGCCTTGCAGGATGTCGCAAACCAGCCGTTCAATCTCGCCGGTGTCCGGTCCAAGCGCGCCGTCCTGATCCTTGATCTCGATCAGCAGGGGCACCTGCCCTGCAACCAATTCCAGAAACTGTTCCAGCGTGGGGATCGGTTCGTCCCCGTGGGTCAGACGCATAGCGCCCAACGCGCTCGCGGTGTGTTCGCACAGCGCCCCGAAATGGCGGGTCAGACGCTGCAGGTGACCGTCATGGAACACCATAGGAACGCCATCAGACGACAGTTGCAGATCAATCTCGATCCCGTACCCCGCCGCAATCGCAGCGCGCGCTCCGGCAAGCGAGTTCTCGGGCCGGCCCGCGCGCACGTCATGTAAGGTGCGGTGGGCCAGCGGAGCTTTCAGAAAGGCGTCCAGCATCAGGAAATCTGGAAGATGCCTTCAATCTCTACCGCAACGTTGAACGGCAAAGAAGAAGTGCCCACAGCCGCCCGTGCATGGGCGCCGGCTTCACCAAAGACCGCGCCCATAAAATCGGATGCGCCGTTGATCACTGCGGGATGCTCTTCAAAATCAGGGGTGCAATTCACAAAACCGCCCAGCTTCACCACCCGTGTTACACGGTCGAGATCACCACCACAGGCCGCTTTCAACTGCGCAATCAGGTTCAGCGCACAGGTTTTGGCAGCCTCCTGCCCTGCCGCAACATCCAGATCCGCGCCCAGCTTGCCGCAGATCAGCCCGTCGGCCCCTTTGGCAATCTGCCCCGACACATAAACCATGTCCCCCGCAATCACATAAGGCACGTAATTGGCTGCCGGGGCCGGTGCTTCGGGCAGGGTCTCGCCAAGGTTTGCCAGAACCGCGTCAATTTTTCCAACCATCTCATTCTCCGTAACAGGTTGCTGCCAAGCTACCTGACAGGTTCGCCCCCGCAACAGGAAAGATGCGCAATCCGCTTCAATGTTCCGGAAATACTCAACCGCGCGGCCGGTTCATTCCCTGAAGGCGCGGTTGAAATAATCCGTAAACGGTTTGGTCAGATAGCTTATCGGGGACCGCTCTTCGGTTTTGATAAAGGCCTCCACTGGCATACCCGGCAACAGTTCTACATCCCCCAGCCGCTCCATCTCTCCTTCATTGGGAACGATCTCTGCCGAATAATAGGACATGCCGGTGGTTTCATCCTGAAACACATCGGCAGAGACTTTGGCCACGGTGCCAAAAATTTCCGGCGTTGTGCGCTGGTCGAAAGTAGAGAACCGCAGGCTCGCGTCCTGTCCGACATGCACCTGATCCACGTTGATTGCAGAAATGCGCGTGGTAATGACCAGAGGGCTATCTGTGGGCACAACATAAAGGATTGCATCGGCCGGACGTACCACAGAGCGAATGGCATGAACGGTCAGACCGTGGATAACACCGGACATAGGCGCGCGCACGTCCATCCGGCTCAGGGTTTCGCGCAGGCTGAGCTTGCGTTCCAGCATCTCGATTTCGGAATAGCTGAGATCCCGCAGGGTCGAAATTGCCTCTTCGCGGCGCTGGTTGCGCAGTTGCAGGATCTGGATATCGGTCTCAACAATCTGCGCCCCGCCGCGGGCTGCCGCGCTTTCAAGCTCTCCGATGGAGCCTTTCAGCCGTGCGGCTTCGCGTTCCAGCGACAGAACACGGCTGGCCTGCGCCAGACCTTTTGCCAACAGACCCTGCTGGTCGACCAGTTCCTTGGTGATCAGTTCCACCTGTTGTCTGGAAGACTCAAGCTGTGCTTCCACGCCGCGGATCTGGAGTTTGATCTGCTGCTTGCGTTCATTCAACTGCTCCACCTGTTTGTCGAGCGACTCGCGCCGTGCCTCGAACAGACGGGACTGCCCGTCGATCAGGGCTTTCACATCGGGAGAGGTCTTTGCAACGTCCAGCAGTTCGGGATCAAAGCTGAGTGTATCGGCGTCGTCCCGTTCCGCAATCAGACGGGCGCGGCGGGACAGGATTTCGTTCAGCTGACCGTTCACCGTGGCCAGTTCGGAGCGCAGCATCGTATCGTCAAAGCGGATCAGGACATCGCCGGCTTCAACGCGGTCGCCTTCTTTCACCATGATCTCGCCCACAACGCCCCCCTGGGGGTGCTGCACCACCTGACGCAGGCTTTCGACCTGAATCATGCCGCTGGAAATCACCGCGCCTGAAATCGTGGCAAAACTTCCCCAGATACCAAGGACACCCACCAGAACAGCCACAGCCAGCATGCCCAGAAACAACGGTTTTCTGGCAGACCACTGCGCCCGTGCTGCTGTGGGGGCTGCGCCGCCGGGGACGCCGGCCATGGATAGTTGTTGCACGCTCATGACGCCCGTCCTTTTTGCAACGCATCGGTAATCTGCGCCACGTTGCGCACTTGTTCCTTCAGCACTTCATCGCGCGGGCCAAAGGCCTTGCGCATACCGTTTTCCAGCACCAGCAGGTTTTCACATTCCGCAATCGCTGCGGGGCGGTGCGCCATGATGATGACCGATTTGCCTTCGGACTTCATCGTCCGGATTGCATCATTCAGCGCGCCGGAGCCGACAGAATCCAGATTGGAGTTCGGTTCGTCCAGTACAAGGATCAACGGGTCGCCGTAAAGCGCACGGGCCAGCCCGAGCCTTTGCCGCTGGCCACCGGACAGACGCCCGCCGAAATTGCCAATGGGCGTGTCGTATCCTTCGGGCTGCTCCAGAATCATCTCGTGTGCGCCCGCTTTCTTTGCCGCAGCCACAACGGCTGCTGCATCGGGGGTTTCCGACATGCGGGCAATGTTTTCCGCGATGGTGGCATCAAACAACGTTACCGTTTGCGGAAGATAGCCAATGTACTGGCCCAGCACATCGGGATCGTAGTTGTCCAGCGACGCGCCATCAAGCCGGATACGCCCCGAGGCCGGTTTCCAGATCCCGCAGATCACCCGCGCGAGAGAGGACTTTCCCGCCGCACTTGGCCCGATGACCCCAAGGGCTGTTCCCGGTTCCACCTCGAAGCTGACCATTTTCAGGCTGGCTTGGGATTCCCCCGGAGGAACAGCTGTCAGGTTCTGCGCGCTCAGATGAGCCTTGGGACGGGGCAGCGCGGTGCGGGGAGTCTCGTCAGGCACGATCTCAAGCAGTTTGGACAGGTTGAACCAGCCGCTGCTGGCCCGTTGCACCAGCGGCCACTGGCCAATCGCCATCTCGATCGGCGCAAGGGCGCGCCCCATCAGGATAGACCCTGCAATCATCGCACCCGGTGTCAGTTCGTTCTGCAACACCAGATAGGCGCCCAGCGCCAGCATCGCGGATTGCAGGAACAGGCGGAACGCTTTGGTAAAGGAAGAAAACGCGCCGGTTACATCGCTGGACTGCATATTCGATTCCAGGGACTTGTTGCGTGTCTTGCGCCAGCGCGACATGACCGCGCCGCGCATGCCGAGCCCTTGGACAACCTCACGGTCGTCGCGCACGTTTTCAGCAAAACTGTCGGCTCTTGTGCTTTGGATCTGGGCGTCGATTACGCCTTTTTTAGAGACTTTCTGGTTGATGATCGTGGTGATGATCAACAGGGCACCCCCGGCCAGAGCCAGATAGCCGAGCATCGGGTGGAACATGAAAATGGCGCAG
Source organism: Paracoccaceae bacterium (assembly GCA_018223125.1). Lineage (GTDB taxonomy): Bacteria > Pseudomonadota > Alphaproteobacteria > Rhodobacterales > Rhodobacteraceae > Amylibacter. Next base: position 40,829 of record JAAEZA010000002.1, read on the forward strand.
GCAAAGATCGGGGTCCATGGCATGTCGCAGATCGCAAACAGCGCCGGAGAGGTCATCAGCTTCTGCACTGATTCGAGATCCCGCAGGCCGCTTTGAATTTTATCGCCGCGTCCGGGCTGGGACGGCACCTTCAGCAGCGCCTTGAAAACCCGTTCATCCAGATCGGACTGGAACTGTGCACCTGCCCTAGCCAGAACACGGCCCCGCGCCCAGTCAAGGACGCCAAAAAGAATATAAAGCAGGGCCACAAGCACGGACAGCGCGACCAGTGTTGCCTCGGACCGGCTGCCAAGGACACGATCATAGACCTGCAACATGAATAGCGGTCCCGTCAGCATCAACAAGTTTACGAAAATGCTGAAGAATCCTACGGACAGAAACAATCCACGGCTGCGGCTGCGCACGTCGCGCAGTTCCGCCAGCCCGACAGGATAGTGCATTTTTTCGCCGGCCATTGCTCAATTCCAATCTTTTAATGCCAATCAATTATCCAAATACTTATAAACGCCTTATGATTAAAAAAAACATCAAAGCAGGTGTTGATCACATAATCTTTGATGTAAATATGTGCCAATTGACACATGTTGTTTAGAGACTAAGTGCTCAAAAAGCACAAACACGCCGATTTTACACGCCTTTGGTCGACAGTCCGGAGGGATAGCCGTACAAGACCCACTCGACTGAATGACCCTTAACTTGTTGATAAATTCGATATGAAAATCCGTATGTCCCACAGCCTCCTTCCCCTGATTGGCGCTGTTGCCCTAACAGCCTGCACGGCAGGGCCACCGGATCAGGAAATTTACGATCCGGACGAGGCTGCGAACCGTAAGGTTCACGCCTTCAACAAATCGCTCGACCGTAACCTCGTTGCTCCGGTTGCACGGGTTTACGGCAAGACCGTTCCCGTGCGGGCCGATAATGCCATCAGCAATCTTGCCACGCATCTCGCGATTCCGGGTGAGATTGTAAACAGCACGCTGCAACTGAACTTTGAAGATGTGGTCATCAACACGATCCGGTTTGCCACCAACACCGTCTTTGGTCTGGGTGGTCTGTTCGATTTCGCAACCGCTGCGGGTATGGATGAGGACGTGGATACCGATTTCGGCAAGACGCTGGCCGTCTATGGCTTCCCTGAAGGGCGCTACCTTGAAGTGCCGGTCTTCGGCCCGCGCACCGAACGGGAAACCTACGGAATTGTTGTGGACTACCTGCTTGATCCGCTCGGCAGTTTCCTGCCGGCAAGTGCGCAGAAAGTCACCTACCCTCTCTATGTGGTGGACAAGCTTGGCGACCGTAACGAATATGACGATGCAATCAGCGGTGTGCTGTATGAATCCGAAGACAGCTACGCCACGGCCCGCTCCATCTACCTGCAAAACCGCAGATTTGATATCGGCGGCTCCGTAAATCTGGACGATCTGGAGGATCCCTATGCGAATTAAATCCCTACTCTCCCGTCGCAGCCTTCTCGGCTTGATCGTGGGCCTGTTTCTGGCCGGCCCTGCCGCGGCCCTGTCACAGGCACAGGCTGAAAAGCTGATCGGGGCGCTGACCAACGATATTTTCCGCTCGATCAACTCTGGCAAATCCGAAGCGTCCCTGTACCGCGACTTTGAAAAAATCTTTGCGAAATACGCGGATGTTCCGACAATCGCCAGTTCCTCGCTGGGTGTGGCACGGCGCAGTGCGACACCCGCCCAGATCAGCGCCTACACAAAAGCGTTTCAAGGCTATGTGTCACGGAAATACGGCAAGCGCTTCCGCGAATTCATCGGTGCAACTATCGACGTAACAGGTGCCCGCAAGACCAAGCGCGGTTATCTGGTCAGCAGCAATGTGACCTTTAAGGGCCAGAAGCCTTTTATCGTGGAATGGCAGGTGTCTGACGCCTCCGGTCGGGATAAAATGTTCGACATCATAATTGAGGGCATCTCCATGCTGCGGCTGGAGCGCGAGGAAATCGGCTCCATGCTGGACCGTCGCGGTGGCAACATCGACAAACTTATCGCCCATCTGAAAACGGCGTCCTGATCTACAGCACGCCGGTCCGACAGGGCCTGAAACCAAAAAGGCACCGGATGATGATCCGGTGCCTTTTTTATGTGATCAAGAGTGGCGCATACTGACAGCGCAATACGGCAGGTGGTTAGTTCTTTCCGCCGAAAATTCCGGTTATCACCTTCTTCAGCACATTCTCTGCCTCCTGATCGAGCCGCTTTACGTCTCTCTCAATCTGCTCTGCCAGATCCCGCAGGGTATCATTGCCCCGACGCTGGTTCTGATTGTTTTCCTTAGCCACCTTGGGGGCCACCGGCTGTTTGGCAGGTACATCCATCGGAAGAGGTGCCGGAACCTTGCCGTCCAGAACCCGCACCATGGTTTCGCGCCAGATTTCGGCCGGCAAACCGCCGCCGGTAACGCCCGTCAGTTTGGAGTTGTCGTCATACCCCATCCAGACGCCGATGACATAATCGGAGTTAAAGCCGATATACCAGGCATCCCGCGCCCCCTGAGTGGTGCCGGTCTTGCCTGCATTTTCGATACCTTCGATGCGGGCCCGTCCGCCAGTGCCGCCTTCAACCACCTGATTCATCATATAGATCAACTGGCGTGCCGCTTTTTGCGAAATCACCTGTTCCGGTGTTTCGTCAGTCTTTACGAACAGGGGCTTGCTGTCGCCCTGAAGGGTCAGTTCCTCAATGCCGTAGGGTTCTACAGCAGCACCCTGATTGAGAATACCAGCGTAAGCGCCGGTCATTTCTAACAGGGTAGATTCAGACGCCCCCAGCGCCATGGCCGGTCCGTTGGACAGTTCGTTCTTGATGCCGAACCCGCGGGCTGTTTCGCGCACCCGTTCCAGCCCGACAGCCACGGCAATTTTGACCGCCACTGTGTTGATGGATTTGGCAAGCGCTGTTGTCAGTGAAATCTCTCCAAGGAAATTCTTGGTGTAGTTCTTCGGCGTATACGGCCCCGAGCCGGGCACGTTTATAGTAAACCTCTCGTCCACCACGCGGGTATCCCAGCGCCAGCCGTCTTGAAGGGCCGTTGCATAAACGAAAGGTTTGAAAGAGGAACCGGTCTGCCGGATCGCCTGCGTGGCGCGGTTGAATTCGCCTGCGTTGCCGGATTTCTTGCCGCCCACAATCGCCCGCACAGCCCCGTCCGGTGACAGAACTACAATCGCCGCCTGCGCCTTGGAGCCTTCGCGCACCTTGGTTTCAAACACGTTTGTCAGCGCGTCCTCGGCTGCTTTTTGCACCCGTTTGTCAAAGGTGGTGCGGATCACCAGATCTTCGATGCTGTCCTTCAGGATAAACTCCGGCCCGCTTTCCATAATCCAATCCGCGAAATAGCCGCCTGCCCGCGCCTTGGCCACATCCGAGAGCTGCGCCGGATTGGCATGGGCCTCTGCCGCTTGTTGTTCTGTCAGATACCCCTGATCCTTCATCAGATCGATGATAAGATCCGCCCGGTCCTGCGCCCGTCCGATGTTGCGGGTCGGGGCATTGGCCGATGGTGCTTTCAACAAACCCGCCAGCATCGCTGCTTCGGGCACGCTGACCTCTGCTGCGGATTTGCTGAAATAGCGCTGGCTTGCCGCTTCAAACCCGTGGCTCCCCGCCCCGAGATAGGCACGGTTCATATAGATCGTCATGATCTCGTCTTTGGTGTATTTAATCTCCATCGCCAGCGCCATGGGGACTTCCTTGATCTTGCGCTCGATCGAGTTCATGTCAGAAAAGAAAACCCGTTTGGCCACCTGCTGCGTGATCGTGGACCCGCCGTGCCCTTTCAGGGGATGCCGCCCTTCGCGCATATTGGTGCGGATCGCCCCCAGAATACCCCGCGGAGACAGTCCGAAATGGCGATAGAACCGTTTATCTTCTGTTGCGATGACGGCATTACGCAATTGTGGTGCGACAGATTTCGCATGGACCAGCCCGCCGAACTGATCCCCGCGCCACGCGAAGACCTGTCCGGTATCATCTTCCAAAGTCACCGAGCCCTTTTGCCGGTCATCCATCAGCGCGGTCGCATCAGGCAGTTTGGCATAGTAATACATCGTAGTCGTGCCGATGATAATCCCGAGCACAACGGCCACGCGGAAGGTAATCCACCAGATGATCCGCAGAATCCCGCCAACGACCCACTTGAAGGCCCGAACGAATATATTTCCCGTCGGTTTTTTGCGCGGAGCCTTGGTTTTGGGTTTCGATTTGCGCAAGGACGGCAGCAAACCTTTCAGCATTCCGGTCTTTGCACCGGACGCTTTTGCAGGTTTCCGCTTCGCAGGTTTCGCCTTCGCAGCTGTGTAGTCCCTTTTGGGCGCCACCAAGGGACGCCTTTTACCATTATCCGCCATAACCGCTCGTGCCTGTTTTAGGTCATTCCCTGCAAGATAGTGCGGTTGGACCTGTTTGTGGAGGGCTTAGAGCCCTACCAGCCCAGATTCTTTTTCGCCTATATTTAGGTCAGACGCTAGTGTGTGATTAAATTTTAGGCATTTCTCATTTTTTCTGCGCTGCAGAAATTGCCTAAACTTGTATCAACCCGCCGGAAACGGCTTGTCTGAGCCAACGGCCGGGCGATCCGGTTGATTAAACCTACGAGGGACAGATGAAGCTTATTATAGCGACAATTAAACCTTTCAAACTGGAAGAAGTCCGCACAGCGCTGACGGACATCGGCGTGAAAGGGATGATGGTCACGGAGATCAAAGGCTACGGCGTTCAATCCGGCCACACCGAAATCTATCGCGGGGCAGAATACGCAATTAACTACGTGCCCAAGATGAAACTGGAAATCGTTGTCACGGCCGACATGGCCGAACAAGCCGTAAGCGCGATCGAAGAAAGCGCCAAAACCGGCAAGATCGGTGACGGCAAGATTTTTGTACTGGATGTGGAGCAAGCCGTCCGCGTGCGCACCGGCGAAATCGGCGACGACGCGATCTAAACGCTGCAAAATGATGATGAACGAGGATAAAGTCATGACCTATTCCCTGAAAACCCCGCTTCTGGCGCTGGCGGCTACCGCCCTGCCGGTTGTCGCGATGGCACAGGATGCCACGCCGACCGCTGTACCAACCGAAGTCAATTTCATTCTGACCACGCTGCTGTTTCTGGTTGGCGGCTTTCTGGTGTTCTTTATGGCCGCCGGTTTTGCCATGCTGGAAGCCGGTTTGGTCCGCTCCAAGAACGTAACCATGCAGCTGACCAAAAACATGGCGCTGTTTGGTCTGGCCTGTATCTTTTATTACCTGATCGGCTTCAACCTGATGTACCCGGGTGACGCCTGGATCATCCCGAACGTTATCGGCGCCCTGAGCCCGACAAGCCTTGAGCCGGTTGGCCTTGCTGCAGCAGACGCCGATCTGTCCTATGCTTCTGTTGGTTCGGATTTCTTCTTCCAGCTGATGTTCTGTGCCGCAACAGCCTCCATCGTGTCCGGTGCTCTCGCTGAACGGATCAAACTCTGGCCGTTCCTGATCTTTGTTGTCATCCTGACCGCTATTATCTATCCGGTTCAGGCTTCCTGGAAATGGGGCGCAGGCTTCCTTGATCAAGCCGGTTTCCTTGACTTTGCAGGTTCCACAGTTGTGCACTCTGTAGGCGGCTGGGCTGCTCTGACAGGCGCGATCATTCTTGGGCCACGGATCGGTAAATACCGTGAAGGCCGCGTCACACCTATGCTGGGTTCCAACCTGACACTGGCTACTTTGGGTACATTCATCCTGTGGCTCGGCTGGTTCGGCTTCAACGGCGGTTCGCAGCTGGCCATGGGTACTGTAGGCGATATTGCTGATGTTTCCCGTATCTTCGTAAACACCAATGCTGCCGCTGCCGGTGGTGTGGTTGCCGCGCTGGTCCTGACACAGATGCTCTACAAGAAGCCTGACCTGACCATGATCCTGAACGGTGCGCTTGCCGGTCTCGTATCTATCACAGCCGAGCCGCTGACACCATCCATCGGTGCAGCAACCCTGATCGGTGCAGTAGGTGGTGTGATCGTTGTCTTCACAGTGCCGCTTCTGGACAAGTTCCGCATCGACGACGTGGTTGGCGCCATTCCGGTACACCTGATCGCCGGTATCTGGGGCACAATCGCCGTCGTCTTCACAAACAGCGACGCATCCCTTGGTGCGCAGCTCTACGGCATCATCACAGTTGCAGTCTTTGTGATCGTCACCTCCGCCGTAGTCTGGTTCATCCTGAAAGCGATCATGGGCATCCGTGTACCACAAGAAGCCGAAGTAACCGGCCTCGACATGAGCGAGCTGGGCATGGAAGCCTACCCCGAATTCGCGCAAAACTAAAAACCGCGCAATTCCGTAAAGACAGAAAGCCGGGCCTTCGGGTCCGGCTTTTTCTTTGCGCTTGGGGCTGGTCAGCGACGAATTTTACCGTCACCTTGCAGCCAAACCGTTGAAAGGATCAGACATGAACGCCCCGCAGCCGAACGCAACCAACATGGATCACTGGGACGCCCGCGTGGATCTCGCCGCAGCTTTTCGCTGGACAGAAAGGCTGAACTTCCACGAGGCCGTAGCCAATCACTTTTCCTATGCCGTGAATGACGACGGGACCCAGTTCCTGATGAATCCCAATCAGATGCATTTCGCGCGAATCAAGGCGAGTGACCTTCTGCTGCTGGATGCCAATGATCCCGATGTCCTGTCCCGCCCCGGCGCACCGGACCCGACAGCATGGGGTCTGCACGGTGCGCTGCACCGCCACTGCCCCCACGCCCGTTGCGCCATGCACGTCCATTCGGTCCATGCTACGGTTCTGGCCAGCTTGAAAGACAGCCGCCTGTTGCCGATTGACCAGAACACAGCCACATTCTTCAACCGCTATGTGATTGACGACAATTACGGCGGGTTGGCCTTTGAAGAAGAAGGCGAACGTTGCGCCCAACTGTTCAGCGATCCCAAGGTCAAGGTAATGATCATGGGCAATCACGGGGTAATGATTATTGGCGACACCGTCGCTGATACGTTCAACCGGCTCTATTACTTCGAACGTTCCGCCGAAACCTACATCCGCGCCTTGCAAACCGGACAGGAACTGCGGGTACTTTCCGACGAAATCGCAGAAAAAACAGCGCGGGAACTGGAAGACTATCCCGAACAGGCAGACCGCCATCTGGCCGAACTGAAACTGATCCTCGACGAAGAAGGTTCCACCTACGCGAGCTAGGCCGCCGCGCCCCGCGCCTCTGCCCCGCGCACCGCACGGGGCGAGGTCGCGAATTCGGCGCGGAAGGCCCGCGTCATCGCCGTGGCATCACGATACCCGCAACGCACCGCAATCTCGGCAACGCCAAGCTCCGTGTCATGCACAAGATTGCGTGCCACCACCATACGCTGGCGCCGGTAAACCTGCCGTGGCGTCGCGCCAAGCGCGGCTTTCACCCGCGCCTCAAGCGTCTTTTGCGACACACCCAGACGCCGCGCCAGTTCCTTCACGGACAGCGGGCTTTCCACATGGGCCTGCATCAGATCAAGCGCCCGCCCTACCAGACGGTCCCGCGCCCGACCAAATCCCCCATCCACCCGCGCATCTGACATAAAGAGTGTGGCCACATCCTGACGCAGCGCCTCTCCGTGCTGGGAGGCAATCAGGTGCATCGCCAGATCAAACGCCGCAATCGCCCCTGTGCAGGTGATCCGGTTCCCGTCAATGACATAGCGTTCCCGCAGCACCTCTACCTCGGGGAAGGTTTCGGCAAAGGCGTCCAGTTCCTCCCAATGGATGGTCGCCCGCCGCCCGCGCAACAGCCCCGCCACGGCCATCAGCCAAGCACCTGTATCAAACCCCGCGATGATGCCAAAGCGCTTGGCCGCCGCCCGCAGGCCGAGCTGGGTCGGTGCGCCTGTGTGGCTGTGATGGGCATAACTCGGCATAACAAAGAGCATTTCGCCCGACATCCCGTCAAGCCGCCCGTCCGGCGTGATTTCCAACCCGCTGGAACTGGTCACGCTGTCTCCGTCAAGCGACAGGAACTGCCAGTCGAACAGATCCACGCCCGCCAGATCATTGGCAGCCCGCAGCGGCTCAATCGCATTGGCCAGACAGTGGTTCGAAAAGTGATCGAACAACAAAACCCCGACTCGCAACTCTCCCGAAGATGATTTTTTCCAGACCGGCATGATCAAGGGATACTTCTGCAAGGTCGACCTTTGCAAGAGGCATAGGCTCAGGGCAACATCAAAAGGATACCCACATGCAATACGGCCTGACCGAAGAACAGGAAATGATCGCCTCCACCGTGCGGTCCTTCGTTGAGAAAGAAATCTATCCGCACGAAGAACTGGTAGAACGGACGGGCGAAGTGCCAAAGGAAATCGCGGACGAGATCAAACGCAAGACGCTGGAACTGGGGTTTTACGGCTGCAACTTCCCCGAAGAAGTGGGCGGGGCCGGCCTGAACCACCGCGAATTTGCGCTGGTGGAACGGGAACTGGGCCGTGGCTCCATGGCGTTGAACCATTTCTTCGGCCGTCCGCAAAACATCCTGATGGCCTGTAACGCCGAACAGCGGGAGCGTTACCTGATGCCCGCCATGCGCGGGGAGCGGATGGACGCGCTGGCAATGACGGAACCCGGCGCGGGATCGGACGTGCGCGGCATGAAATGTTCGGCCGTGCGCGACGGGGGAGACTGGGTGGTGAACGGCACCAAACACTTTATTTCCGGTGCGGACCATGCAGATTTCATCATCGTCTTTATCGCAACTGGCGAAGACGACACGCCCAAGGGCCCGAAGAAACGGATCACAACCTTTCTGGTGGATCGTGGCACACCGGGCTTTACCATCCGCGACGGCTACAAATCCGTATCCCACCGCGGCTACAAGAACATGATCCTTGAATTTGACGATTGCCGCCTGCCAGACGCACAAGTCCTGGGCGAGGTGGACGGTGGCTTTGCCGTCATGAACGAATGGCTTTACGCCACGCGCATTACCGTCGCCACAATGTCTGTCGGCCGCGCACGCCGTGTGTTCGATTATGCACTGTCCTACGCCGCCGAGCGGGAACAGTTCGGCCAGCCCATCGGCAAGTTTCAGGGCGTCAGCTTCCAGATCGCTGACATGATTACCGAAATCGACGCGGCAGACCTCTTGACCCTTGCTGCGGCGGACCGGCTGGACAAGGGCCTGCCCGCCAACCGTGAAATCGCCAGTGCGAAGCTCTACGCATCCGAAATGCTGTCCCGCGTCACGGATGCAGCCATCCAGATCCACGGCGGCATGGGTCTGATGGACGATTACCCGCTGGAACGCTTCTGGCGCGATGCGCGCGTGGAACGGATCTGGGACGGCACCTCCGAAATTCAGCGTCACATCATCAGCCGCGAGCTTTTGCGCGCGTTGGGCGCGTAAGCCATGCGCTCCGCGCGGGGATATTTCAGGCCAGAAGAAAAGCGCGGCGGGGTGGAAACAGCCCTCTGCGCCTTAATCAGCGGCAGAGGGCCTTCTCCTGGCGCGGTCATCGGCTTCCCAGCCTGTACCGCATCCCTGTTAAACCTGATTCCCGTTAACAAATCCTTGCTTCTTCTGGCGGAAAATATCCCCGCCGGAGGCTGGCGAACTTTTTTCCCGAGAGACTTGATGCCATGACCTTGCAGAGACTCTTTTCCCCGAAGTCCATTGCCATAATCGGTGGCGGCGCCTGGTGCGAAGCAGTGGCTGAACAGGCTCAACGGGCCGGTTTCAAAGGACCGATCTTTCCGGTACACCCCAAGGGAAAGCCCCTTGGGAACCTGACGGCCCTTACCAGCCTTCAGAATCTGCCGGAACCGCCGGACGCCTGCTTCATCGGGGTGAACCGGCATGCTACGCTCGACATTGTGGCAGAACTTTCTGCCATGGGGGCGGGTGGCGCCATCTGTTTTGCCTCCGGCTTTTCCGAAGCCGATCATGAAGACGCGGCCGGTTCAGGCTTGCAGGCGCAACTGGTTGCGGCGGCGGGCGAAATGCCGGTTTTGGGGCCGAACTGTTACGGGATGATCAACTACCTTGATTCCGCAATCCTGTGGCCCGACCAGCATGGCGGCACGCCGGTGCAAAGCGGGGTGGCCATTGTCATGCAATCCTCCAACATGGCTGTCAACATCACCATGCAGCAACGGGGCCTGCCAGTCGCGGCCGTGGCCTGTGCGGGAAATCAGGCGCAGACCGGCATGGCGGAAATCGGTGCGCATTTTCTGGAAGATCCGCGCGTTACGGCTCTTGGCCTGCATATTGAAGGGTTTAACGACATCCGCGCCTATGAGGCGCTGGCGCAAAGGGCCGCTGCTTTGGGCAAGCCGGTTGTCGCCCTGAAAGTGGGGAAATCGGATCAGGCAAAGGCCGCTACCATTTCGCACACGGCATCTGTCGCGGGGGAAGACGCGGGGGCGACGGCCTTGTTGCGGCGTCTCAACATTGCGCGGGTGGACAGCCTGCCGAGCTTTCTTGAGACCCTGAAACTGCTGCATTTTGCAGGCCCGCTGCCCTCTGGCGAGATTGCGTCGATCAGTTGTTCCGGTGGCGAGGCAAGCCTTGCGGCGGATACGGCACATGGCACGCCAGTCACCTTTCCACCGCTGACAGAGACCCAGTGCAGCAACCTGCGCGCCGCATTGGGGCCGATGGTGGCTCTGGCCAATCCGCTGGACTATCACACTTATATCTGGCGCAACACGGAAGCGATGGCAAAGGCTTGGGCCGCGATGATGGAGCCCCATCTGGCACTGACCCTGCTGGTGGTTGATTTCCCCCGCGCGGATAAATGTTCGGATGCGGATTGGGATTGCGCCATTGATGCCGCCGGACTGGCCAAGGCGCGAACAGGCGCAACGGTCGCAATGGTTGCGACCCTGCCGGAAAACCTGTCGGAGACCATCGCCGCGCGGCTGGTTGCCAAGGGGGTGATCCCGATGCTCGGACTGCGCGAAACGGTTGAGGCTGTCGCCGCAGCTTCGCGCTTTTCGGCCCCGTCGGACCAACCGGTTCTGCTACCAACACAGAGTGGTGCGGCAGAAACGGTCAGCGAGGCCGCAGCCAAAACCGCGCTTTGTGCCCACGGGTTGCGTATCCCCAAATCCGCGCAGGCCGCCTCCCCCGCGCAGGCAGCGCAGGTCGCCGCAGAAACCGGTTTTCCCATCGTGCTCAAGGGAGTGGGAATTGCCCATAAATCCGAGGCAGGCGCTGTGGCCTTGAACCTGCAACATCCGGAAGCCGTGGAAGCAGCAGCCACAGCGATGCCCTGCGCGCAGTTTCTGGTGGAAGAAATGATCACGGGCGCAGTGGTTGAGTTGCTGGTCGGCGTGGTCAAGGATCCGGCCCACGGCTTCGTTCTGACCATAGGCGCTGGCGGGGTGCTGACAGAACTGATGGAGGACAGCGCCTCCCTGTTGATCCCCTCTACCCGCGCAGAAATTACAGCGGCGCTCGCCAGCCTTAAAATCAGCAAAATGCTGAACGGGTTCCGCAATGCCCCTGCCGCCCATATGCCAGCTGTTCTGGATGCTATAGAAGCGGTTCAGAACTATGTCCTTGCCAATGCTAACAGCTTGGAAGAAGTTGAAATCAACCCGTTGATCTGCACCCCCACCGATGCCATTGCAGCAGACGCCCTGCTGCGCCGGCAGACCGGTGCGCGTGCGACCAACACGTCACAGACACAAACGCACGAGAAGGCCCTGACATGACAGACCCGATAAAAACCCGCCGCGAGGGCGGCATTCTGGAAGTGACACTGGACCGCCCCAAGGCCAATGCCATTGATCTGGCCACCAGCCGTATCATGGGTAAGGTCTTTGCAGACTTCCGCGACGATCCGGAATTGCGCGTGGCTATTGTCACCGGCGGCGGCGAGAAATTCTTCTGCCCCGGCTGGGACCTGAAAGCCGCCGCTGACGGGGATGCGGTTGACGGGGATTACGGCGTCGGCGGTTTTGGCGGCTTGCAGGAATTGCGCGGATTGAACAAACCTGTGATCGCGGCTGTGAACGGCATCTGCTGTGGCGGCGGGCTGGAACTGGCGCTGTCAGCGGATATTATTCTGGCAGCGGATCACGCCTCTTTTGCCCTGCCGGAAATCCGGTCCGGCACGGTTGCAGATGCGGCGAGCATCAAACTGCCCAAGCGCATTCCCTATCACATCGCGATGGAAATGCTGCTGACGGGTCGCTGGCTTGATGCGGAAGAAGCCCACCGCTGGGGCTTTGTGAACCAGATCCATTCGGGCGCGGACCTGCTGGAAAAGGCCTGGGACATGGCGCGGATGCTGGAAAGCGGGCCGCCGCTGGTGTATGCGGCGATCAAGGAAGTCGTGCGCGATGCCGAGGACAGCAAGTTTCAGGATGCCATGAACCGGATCACACAACGCCAGCTTGAATCCGTGGACCGGCTTTATTCCTCCGAAGACCAGCTGGAAGGCGCCCTTGCCTTTGCCGAAGGCCGCGATCCGGTCTGGAAGGGCCGTTAGCCGCCTTATCGTTTTCACATCAGGACAGGACAGACCAACCGGAATTCATTTCAGAGATAAAAGGAAACACCATGCTTACCGATAAAGGCCAGAACGATGCAGAAGCCCATTTGCGCGCACTGGATCAGCGCCATACGCTTCACCCGTGGACCCATTTCGACAGTTTCGAAAAAGAAGGTGCCATGGTCGTGGAAAGCGGCGAGGGCTGTTATCTCAAAGACGCCAACGGCAAGTCCTATCTGGATGCTGTGGGCGGTATGTGGTGCACCAATATCGGGCTGGGCCGCAAGGAAATGGCGCAAGCCATTGCCGAGCAGGTTGAAAAGCTGGCCTATTCCTCGACCTTTGTGGATATGACAAACGGGCCGAGCGCGCTGCTGGCGCAAAAGCTGGCCAGCCTGACTCCGGGTGATCTGAACCGGATGCATTTCACCACTGGCGGCTCCACCGCAGTGGATTCGGCCTATCGTCTTGTAGGGTTCTACAACTACTGTCGTGGCAAGCCGGAAAAGACCCATATCATCGCGCGGGATCAGGCCTATCACGGGTCAACTTTCGTTACCATGTCCATCGGCAACAAGGCGGCCGACAAAGTGACAGAGTTCCAGTACCTGAGGGATGGCATCCACCATATCTCCGCGCCTCATTTCTATCGCGCTGAAGGCAACCCTACCGAAGACGAATTTACCGACCAGTTGATCGCCGAGTTTGAAGCCAAGATCGCAGAGATCGGCGCAGATAAGGTCGCCGCCTTCTTTGCAGAGCCTATTCAGGCGTCCGGCGGGGTGCTTGTACCGCCGAAAGGCTATCTGAAACGGATGTGGGAGGTCTGCCAGAAGCACGACATCCTGTTCGTTGCGGATGAAGTTGTCACCGCATTCGGACGCCTTGGCCATTTCTTCGCGATTGAAGACGAATTCGGTGTCGTGCCGGACATCATCACCACCGCCAAGGGGCTGTCCTCGGGCTATCTGCCGATGGGCGCGATGATCTATTCGGATCGCATCCACGAAGTGATTTCCCAAGGCGATGAAAACCGCTGGTTCACCAGTGGTTACACCTACAGCGGGCATCCTGTCTGCTGTGCTGCCGCGCTGAAGAATATAGAGATCATGGAGCGCGAAAACCTGATGCAGAACGCGGCCGAGGTAGGCAGTTATTTTGAAGAGCAGCTTCATACGCTGAACGATCTGGACATCGTTGGCAACGTGCGCGGCCGCAAACTGATGATGTGTGTCGAGAACGTGAAGGACAAGGCCAGCAAGGAACTGTTCCCCGACGCAGTGGACATTGGCAAACGCATTGCCACCACCGCAGAAAGCCTTGGCTTGCTGGTGCGCCCGATTGGCCATCTGAACGTCATGTCACCGCCATTGACCCTGACCCGCAAGGATGTGGACTTTCTGGTAAAGACCCTGCGCGCCGCGATCACACAAGTCACGGAAGAACTGCGTAAAGAGGGGCATTTGTAACATTTTCGCTTGCTCTGAAACGATTTCCGACGTTCCAATGGACAGAAGTCAAAGGCACAAAATGCGAAGTGATTACAAACTGATGATCCCGGGCCTTATCGAATGAGCGGGTTTACCAAATGGCGCCGCTCGGAAGAAGCTTCGGGCTGGCTTCTGGTCAGCCCCACGCTGGTGTATTCAATCCTGATGCTTGCGGCACCGCTTGCGATGGTGGTGGCGCTCAGCTTCTGGACGCAGGATTATCTGCAGCTCGACAAAACATTCACGCTGAAGAACTATATCGAGGCATGGTCCGAACCGATCTACCAGACACTGATGGGGCGGTCCCTGAAGATTTCGGCCTTTGTGACGGCGCTGACGATCCTGCTGGCCTTTCCGGTCGCCTATTACGTCAGCTTCTACGTCCCGCAGAAGCGCAAGCCGCTGTGGATCTTTCTGATCACCATCCCGTTCTGGACCAGCTACCTGATGCGGATATTCCTGTGGAAGGTGATCCTCGGGTATAACGGGGTGGTGAACGGCTCGCTGCTGGGGCTGGGCCTGATCGAACAGCCGCTGTCCTTCATTCTTTATAATCAGAACGCTGTGGTGGTAACTTTGGCCCATGCCTGGGTGCCTTTCGCCATTCTGCCGATCTTTGTCGCGCTGGAAAAAATCGACCGTTCCCTGCTGGAAGCAGCCGAAGATCTGGGCGACGGTCCGCTGCGCCGGTTCATCCGGGTTACCCTGCCACTGGCCATGCCAGGCGTGGTGGCGGCAACCGTTATCGTCTTTATCCCCACTATCGGGGATTACGTGACACCGCGGCTGGTGGGCGGGCCGAACGGGTTGATGATCTCGAACATGATCGAGTTGCAGTTCAAAAAGGCCAATAACGCCCCGCTGGGTGCGGCGCTGGCGCTGTCGGCCATGTTCCTTGTATCGGTGATTTCCCTGATCTTCGTCTGGTTGAACCGCAAATATCTGGTGGGGCAGAAATGAAATCCGGCAAATGGTTCAAACTCTATATCGCCGTATTTCTGGTGTTCCTCTACGCCCCTGCCCTTCTGCTGCCGGTTTTTGCCTTTAACGACAGTTCGATTGTCTCCTTTCCGCTGAAAGGTTTCACGCTGAACTGGTTCAACGTGCTTTGGGAAACCGAAGCCCTGCACGAAGCTACAAAGAACAGCCTGCTGATTGCTGTCAGTACCGCAATAATCTCTACCAGCCTTGGCATTCTGGCGGCGCGGGCTTCGTCCCGCTACAAGTTTCGCGGGCAAAAGGCGGTGATGGGATTCATCATGATCCCGCTGGTGCTGCCCGAGATTATTGTTGGTGTGTCCCTGCTGGTGGTGATCGTCCAGATGGGGTTTGACCTGTCGCTCTGGACGATTGTGCTGGGCCATGTGCTGATCTGCACGCCGTTTTGCGTTGCGATCCTGTCCTCCGCTTTTCTGAACCTTGACCAAAGCCTTGAAGAAGCCTCTTTCGATCTGGGGCAGACCAAACTGGCTACCTTCTGGCTGGTGACGATGCCGCTGGTGCTGCCCGGTGTGGTGTCCTCGATGCTGATCTCTTTCACCATATCGTTGGACGAATTCATCATCGCCTTCTTTCTGGCCGGAACCGAACCCACGCTGCCCGTCTATATCTGGGGACAACTGCGGTTTCCGCAAAAACTGCCCAGCCTGATGGCCCTTGGCACGATCCTGCTGATCCTGTCCCTGACCCTGCTGGCCACCGCCGAATATTTCCGCCGCCGTAGCGCAAGAAAAACAGGCATTGAAGATGCCGGAGGATTCCTATGACCGACCCGATCATCCGCCTGAGCGGCATCGACAAATTCTACGGCGACTTTCAGGCGCTCTATGATGTGAATGCGGAAATCCGCACCGGAGAGTTCTTTTCCCTGCTCGGGCCGTCGGGCTGTGGCAAGACAACCCTGCTGCGCACCATCGCAGGCTTTGAAGATGTCTCTGCCGGTCGGGTAGAAATTGCCGGACAGTCCATGGAAAATGTTCCGGCCAACCGCCGCCCCACCAATATGGTGTTTCAGAGCTATGCCATTTTCCCCCATATGACGGTGGCCGAAAACGTCGCCTACGGGTTGAAAGCGCGCAAGATGCCCAAGGACCAGATCGCGACCGAAGTGGCCACCGCGCTGAAACAGGTCGGGCTGGAAGGATACGGCGAGCGTGCATCCCACGCCATGTCCGGCGGGCAGAGACAGCGTGTCGCGCTTGCACGTGCGCTGGTGCTGAAACCGAAGGTGCTGCTGCTGGACGAACCGCTGTCCGCGCTCGACAAGAAGATGCGCGAACAGATGCAATCCGAACTGCGCCACCTGCAACGGGCTGTGGGGATCACGTTTATTCTGGTGACACATGATCAGGAAGAAGCGCTGACCATGTCCGACCGGATCGCGGTGATGTTTGAAGGACGGATCGGGCAGCTTGCCTCCCCGCAGGAACTGTACCGCCGTCCGGTGAACCGCAAGGTGGCCGAATTCATCGGCGTGATGAACTTTCTGGATGTGTCCGTCCGCGCAGGCACAGCCGGTACTTTTGACTGCGAGATCGCAGGGCTTGGCAAGGCTGTCGTTCCGGCGGAACAAGCACCCGGCGGTGTCGATGCCAGCGTGACAGCAGGGGTGCGCCCTGAAATGCTGACAATTCTGTCCGGCGAAAACGCCCGCTCCGAGCGAGAGGCGTCAGGGGTTGTGGAGGATGTCTATTACTACGGGGATATGACCTACTACGATGTTAAGCTGGACGGCGTAGACCACCCCGTCACAATATCCATGCGCAACACCGCCGGACGCGCTGTCCTGTCCCGCCAGGACCGTGCCCGTGTCGGCTGGGGCGCGGAAAGCGTTCTGTTGCTGAAATAGGCGCGGTATCGATCAGGCCGCGCCTAATTCTTAAGATATCTGAATATGATTTTACAGGACTTGTACGTCATGCGCGAGAGATGTCGCCGGGCCTGTTCCGGTGCCTGTCCGGCAAGACAGTCTGTCACACGAGATACCGCATGGTGCTAAAGGTTTTGAACAGCCGGTCTTCTACGTCGGCGACCGCCTCCGGCCAGTAAGCCTGACCTGCAGAACTCCCCAGAACCAATGGCTGAGGGCGGGCCGATCTGGGTGTTCCGTCTATGCTTTTCAAAGCAGAAATCCGCGATTGCCGTACATTCATCTCGATTTGTTTGCAGTTCATGATCTTTCCTTCAGAGCTTGGTTACTCACTCAAATATACGGGAAAAATTTCCGAAAACCCGTCGGGAAGGGAATAGGATACCTACTATCTTGGACGTAGTTCCTATCCATTTGCATAGGAAAATATCGGAATTGCCGCCTCTCCCGCCCTGCCACACGCCGCCGGTCACGAACCGGAAGCAGCTTTCTTCAAATAATCGGAAATCAAGTCGAATCGCCGGCGCATGCACCGGAGCCGGCAGGCAGGTTCATCAGTAGGGGCCGAGGGGACGGGGGCCTTGGGTTTGCAGCCGCACAAATAAAAAAGGGCACCCGAGCGGGCGCCCTTTTCCAAGTCTATCTTACCGGTTCAGAAACCGGCTTTGATCTTTTCGAATTCTGCGATCATCTTCTCACGCAGTTGCTGGTCCATCGGGATCTGCGCCAGAATTGGCACGTTAATCTCTCCCAGACCGGCCCCTTCCAGCGCCTCTGTCCCAAGGGAGGCCATTTGCGTTTCGTTGCCGCTGCCATAGCCCCATTGGGTCACGATGTATTGCGTGGTTTCAGGTGACAGCCATGTATTGAAAAAATCGTAAACCAGTGCTTCGTCGTTGGGACCGTCCTTCAGGTTCACATAGCCGCAGAACCATGTGGAAGATCCTTCCTTGGTTTCACGGTTGGCTTCCACCGGAATATCTTCCCCTGCAAGGGTTGTCGGGGTTTCGTTCCAGGCCCAGGCCACAATCACTTCGCCGCTGGTCATCAACTGGGCCAGTTCGGCACCATCCGCCCAATAGGCCCGCACCATCGGATGAACCGCACGCAGCCATTCGTTGGCCTTGGCAAAATCTTCGTCTGTTGCCTTTGACCAGTCTTGCGTGCCCGTCGCCAGATAGGCCAGTGCATAGACATCATCCACATTGTCCGGCAGCGCGATGCGGCCCGCGTATTTGGGATCCTTGAACACTTCAAGCGTATCCATCGCCGCCGGATCCACCAGATCACTGCGATAGGTCAGGGCTGTTGTGCCCCAGTCAGACGGGATCAGGTAATATTCGCCGTCAAACTTGAATGCTTCCTTCATGCCTGCATTGACTTCGTCCCAGCGTTCGATTTTTGACGGGTCGATGGGCTCGATCAGGCCCGCATCCAGCCACTTGGAAACGGACTGGCTGCACGGGTGTGACACATCTGCCTTGAACCCCGAACGCAGTTTTTGAAAGGCTTCTTCCTCTTCACCGAAGAAGGAATAGGTTGGCGGACCGCCATGTTTGGTAATGTAGCTTTGCAAAAAGCCTTCGTCTTCATAGCCGGACCAATCCAGAACGACCAGTTCTTGCGCAGTTACAGCAGAGGCGGCGAGGAATCCGGACAGAATGGTCCCGGTCATAAGCATGTTGAGCTTCATATTATCTCCCGATTGGTTAATGCGCTCTGAATCGTTGTCCAGGCGCTGTGTTGGTACCCGAATCCTAGAGCAGCTGAATGGCATGGTCTACAGATTCCACTCTGTCAGCGACCGGTATTTCATGAAAATGAACGGACCTGTTGTTTGCTTTTCTGTTCGCCAAAACTCGCTTTCTGCTCAGTTTTTGAAAGATGAATTATCCCTAGAGTTGCATAGCTCAACCAGATGCCGAGGAACAATTCGAATCCTGAAACAACATAGTGTGTGACACAACCGAACCTCTCAATATCCTGTAGTTGAAAGCGGCAGATGCGGATTCTCGCACATCACGCACGCGAAAACTTTACAAAATTGAAGTTAAAATTTTACAAAACTTTACAAACGAAGTTTTCGTTTTTGGCGACAACTCGGTGCTTTGCCTCTGATTTTGCAAATAAAGACGCAGAAATCCCGATTCTTTCTAAAAGTGAATATTTAATTGCGAAAACCGAGCCACCGGCAATTCCGGGCGCTCCGTGACAAGTTTGCATCGTTTTTCACGCTTTTTTCTCAAGTTTTCCCAGACTCTGTACGAGTGTTAACAACAATGCGTCACAAACCCGCCACATTATTTGAGAATACTACCACAAGATGTAACCAATCCCTGACGCTTGGTAGAAACCCAGGAGCGCGTCTTGAGACCAAGAAAGACATGGTGGGGCAAATGAAAATTCTCGCGGTTGATGATGACGAAATCATCCTGGAGCTGCTGAAAGAGGTCGTAGGGGCTGCCGGCTTTCCTGACATCACTCTGGTGACGTCCGGTGCCGAAGCCTTGCATACAATCAAAAACAGCCCGACCCGCTTTGACTGTTTTCTTCTGGACATCCAGATGCCGGAAATGGACGGGATCGAGTTGTGCCATCACATCCGCCAGTTCCCCGCCTACCGCTCTGCACCGATCCTTATGATCACCGCTATGGCCGACCGCCAGTATATCGACCGCGCCTTTACAGCGGGCGCGTCGGATTATGTCACCAAACCCTTTGACGTGCTGGAACTGGGCACCCGCGTAAACCTTGCCGCCCGTCTGGTACAGGAACACGCTGCAGCAGAAGACAAAAGCTTCGCTCTTGAAGCGCTGCGGGATCAAATCGAAACCAAGAACCCTGTCGCCCTTTCCGAAGAAATCCGGATCGATGGTGTGGCCGGAGTGATCGGCAAACTCGCCTTTGAAAACTACATTTTGCAACTGACACGCGGAGGGCTGTTCGGTTCCTGCATCGTTGCTTTTCAGGTGGCCAATATTTCAACAATTCACGCGCACAGCTCGGGTAGCGACTTCTCCAATACAATCATCGATATTGCCGAAGCGATTTCCGACAACTTGCGCCGGAGTGAATTTTTCCTCAGCTATCGGGGCGATGGCCAGTTTGTCGCCATCTGCCACAAGGTGGTAATGGATACATTCAATGATCTGCCCGGTGAAATCGCAATGTCGATCCGGGATATGGAACTTGTCTATGACAATGGCGCCAAGATGGATGTGCAACTGGTTATGGGGCAACCTGTCAAATGTGGTTTCTTCAGCAGCAAGAACACGCTTGAACCACTGTACAAGGCCGTAGACGCTGCCGAAACCGCTGCGCAGTCCCTGCGCCGGCTTCCCAAGAACAACGGCTGGTCAAGCAAGATAGATACCATTCGCAACCGCTTGAAACATCCATCGGCCAAAAATGTCACCAAATTGGAAATGGGCTTCTGATGAATCCCGCACTGTCTGACAAGCTTCTGGAGATACGGGGAAAGTTCGTTAGCAGCCTGCCCGAGCGGGAGGAACGTCTTTCAGCCCTTCACACAAAGCTGACCGCGGGCACCTGTACAGCCAATGACATGGACGAGTTGCGCTTTATCGTGCATAAAATTCACGGTCTGGCCGGTACTTTGGGCTTTAATGCATTGGGCGGTTTTGCTGCCAATCTGGAAAAAGACGTTAATGCGGCCATCGAAAAGGGCGGCTACAGCAGCGCATTATGTGACGGTGTCACAAGCCTTATCGGTTACGTACAGGATGCGATAAAGACCTGATCCAAACTTCGTTTCCAAAGAAGGGGCACTTTGCCCCTTCAGGCCCTCAGGCCTCCTGCCCGTCCCAGATCGCACGGATCTCATCCGCAAGGGTTGTCGGATCAAACGGCTTCACAATCACAGCTTTCGCCCCCTGATCCAGCAGCGCCTGTTTTTCCTTCTGATGGGCTTTCGCAGTCATGAATACAGCAGGCACCCCGTCCAGCGCCGAAATCTTGCGCAGCTCCCGCAGGGTATCCTCCCCCCCGATCACCGGCATCATTACATCCAGCAGGATAAGGTCCGGTGCATAGTCTTCGGCCACCGCAATAGCGTCATGACCGGAAGCGCATTGGTGCACGTCAAAGCCGCCAATCATCTCCAGCGCGATTTTAGCTATTTCCCGGATATCCGCGTCATCTTCGACGTGGAGGATTTTTTCAAGTGCGGCCATATTAACTTAGTCTCTATGATAGTGTGAGCTTGTTTTTCACGGTATCCATGATCTCTGCAAGGATTTTTTCGTTTGTTACGCGGGATTTCAACAATACCGACGAGATATTTTCATCACGCAAATCCGCGCTTTCGTCACCGGAAAATACAATCACCGGCATTTTGTTGAAATTTCGTTGCTTATGCGTCTTGATAAGCTCCAGCCCGTGGCCGTCCGGCAGATTCAAATCCAGCAGCATCAGGTCGTAACTGTTTGCCTCCATCATCTCTCTGGCGCTTTCGATTGACGGGGCGGCATCCACATCCGCCAGTTCGCCCATAATGTTCTTCACAACCTCGCGGGTGCCTGCATCGTCCTCCACATGAAGGATACGCGGCCGGGCTGTGTCCGCGTCCTCTGTCACGGTTTGCAGCAGTGTGATCAGTTCGTGGTTGTTAGGGGGTTTGCGGAACAGCCCCTTGAGGTTTTCCGGCACGGGATCGCCTATTTCAAGCTGGCTGCCGGTTATAATAATAACGGGCAGATCATTGTGTTTGTCCGTATGGCGCAATTCGTTCAGCAGGTCGATTCCATTCCCGTCTGGCAATTGCAGGTCGAGTGTCAGGGCGTCGAACTTCATGTGAGCCAGCCGGTCGCGTGCACTGGCAACATCCAGCGAGATGGTGACGTTGAACCCTTCGAACTCAAGAACATTTTTCAGGGTCAAAGCGACATCGCGGTCATCTTCACACACAAGTACATGGGGCAAGGCAGGGGCCAGTGTGCTGGCAGGTGCCAGCTTGACCGCTTCCAGAAGGTCCAGATCGAACCAGAAGTCGGTGCCCACATCAGGCACACTGCGGAAATACAATTCGCCTCCGTGATGCTCCACGATCATTTTGGAGATGCTCAATCCCAGACCGGTGCCGCCTTTCTTGCGCACATCCGAAGAATCCGCCTGCGTGAACTTGTCGAAGATTGTTGGCTGGGCCTCCAGAGGGATACCGGAGCCTTGATCAGACACCGTCACCCGCATCTTGTCCCCGAAAGCTTCAAGCTTGATGTCCACAGTGCTGCCGCTATCGGAAAATTTCGCCGCGTTGGACATCAAGTTCGCCATGACCTGCAACAAACGCCCCGCGTCACCATGAGTATAAACAGGGGTGTCAGGCGCAATCACGTTGAAACTTATGCCCAGTTCCTCGCCATAGGATTTGTTGGATTCCAGCGCGTCCCCCAGCAGTTGGGTCATTTCCAACCGTTCCATCTGGAAGTCCATCTTGCCGGCTTCGATTTTCTCGATATCCAGAATGTCATTGATAAGACGGACCAGACGTTCGCAATTGTTGTAAGCGATTTCGATCATCGCTTTGGGTTTGTCAGGCAGAGCGCCCATCGCGCCGGTGCGCACCAGACCGAGAGATCCCTTGATGGAGGTCAAAGGCGTGCGCAATTCGTGGCTGACGGTGGCCACGAACTCGGACTTTGCCTTGTCGGCTGCTTTGGACGTGGTCAGATCGCGGATAATCGCCAGGAAATACGGGCGGTGGTACTTGGGTTCGATGTACTGAAGGTTCACTTCTACCGGCATGACCGAACCATCGGACAGCAGATGTTCTGTCTCGTAAACCTCGGAAGAAACCTCGCCGCTTAGAAGCCGGTCCAGCCTTTTCTGCAGCGCTTCCCGTGTCAGCGTCGTATTGGTATCAAGCGGCCCGTGATTGAGGAATTCCTCAAACGTATTGCCTGCCCGGCGCAGGGCTTCTTCGTTGCTATAGAAGTAGCGCAGGGTTTCCGGCCAGAACATGTGGACAGCATCGGTACTCAGATCGAGGGCGGTCTTGAAGCGGCGGATTTCCCGTTCCGCAGTTGCCCGCTCCGTAATGTCCCGCACGATCGCGACGAACTGGTCACCCTTGTCGTTCATCCGCAGTTTCTGGATCGTCACCTCCGTCGGGCGGCGGTGCAGCGAACGGCGTTCGAATGTCACGGCATTTTTCTTGCCCTCCCGCAGGGGGGCAACACGCCGCTCGAAACTCTCGCGGTCGAACTGTTCGTCATCATCAACCGGCGACTTGCCGCGATATGCGTTGTCAGCCCAGCCCACAGTGCGCAAAGCCGCCTTGTTCAGGTAGGTATACTCCAGCGTCTGCGCATCCATGATATAGACTTCATATTCCGCCAGATCGAGAACGGTACGCATATTTGCGACTTCCCGTTTCGAGCGGGCTGCCTCTGTCACGTCGCGGATAATTGCCACATAACGGGGATTTTCATTCTGCGGTGTCACATACTGGATCGTAATCTCGATCACGCGCTTGCCTGCCGGCATTTCAAAGCTGGCCTGGCCGGTGCGCGTATGCTTCAGGGTTTCCAGCAGTTTTTCGAACGGCGCGCGGTCGATCGGGATATACACATCAAAAACAGTCTTTGTACGATAGTCCTGTTCCGTCCAGCCGTTCTGTTCCCGCGCGGCCTTGTTCATGTAGACAAGCTGGAGAGAGTCCGGCCAGAACATCGCCACTTCATCCTTCAGAAGGTCAAGCGACGAGGTAAGCTGCCGTTTTGCTTCGGCCATCTTATTCGCGGTCACATCGGTCCGGATCGAGGTGGTATTGACGTAATTCCCGTCCGCATCAAAGAATGGCACCATCGTCGCCTGCGCCCAAAAGAAGTTTCCGTTCTTCTTTTTGGTCGGGATTTCACCTGACCAGGGTTCCCTGCGATCCAATGCACGCAGCAGATCCTTCATGGTTTCGTCAAGCTTGCGCTCTGCCCAAAGAACCTTGACTTCCTTACCGATGATTTCCTCTTCGGTGTAGCCGGTCACTTTCTTGAAGTTGTCATTCACATAGGTGATGATCCCGTCGCTGTCCGCAATGCTGACGATTGCATGGTGATCCATAGCCTGTTTCTGGAATTCCAGTTCGGCACCCTGCGCAATGATCTTGTGGCGTCTGTGGCGCAACAGGTGGATGTTGCGAATGGTTACGGCGACCAGTGCCAGCAGCAGCGACATAAACAGCATCGTGCCGGACATAACGAACCAGTAATACTCGGCAACGAACCGCGCCAGCAGGCTGCTTTCCGGGCCCGCAACGGTTTGCGCCAGAACGGTCTCGGGAAACACAGATAGGCAAAAGGCAGCAAAAGCCGCAGTTTTACGGGCAGGCACGCCGCGCACAGCAATTGAGAATGGATTTTGGACCATGTGTTAGCCTGTCTGCTTCATGTTCGGCCACCTTGAGCCATTCGTCTTGGGGTTGAAAGGCAAGGCAACGCATTTTTTTTCGACAAACTAACATACTCCAGACTCTGCCCAAACAGGTATATACGCAAATGCGGTTTATATTTGGCAAAGCTGTGTAAATTTAGCAATTTTGCAACGATCCGGCAGATAAATTGCCCCATTGCCGCCACACCGAGGCTTCCCGTTCCAATCGGCAAAAGCTACGGCAGCCCGGTGCCCGGAGAGGCACCGGCCATCCCAATCGTCATTTCAAATGCGCACCAGATGATTATCCCAATGCAACTTGGGATAGTCGTTGAGACCCAAAGAAAGGCCACCAATCACCTGTCCTCTGCCCGTTGTCACCATGCGCCCCCACGGCCCGTAGGCGACGCCGCAGACATCCGCATGGGTATCTATTGCCGTTTTGGGTGCAGGCCCGCCCAGCTCTGCGGTCAGCACCAGCCCGCCAAGGGGCGAGGTTGCGGCTACGGTCTGCCCTGCGCTATCGATGGCAATACTTCCCACATAGCCGTCCATCCGGCGATAAAGCGCTGTGCCAACGTCAAGGATAGCAGCCGCTTCGCCCTGTTTATGGGTGAAGACCAGCGGCACCACCTGTCCGGCGTCACCCTGCCATTGCATACCAGCAGCAACCAGACCATCACGGGAAACATCCAGATGCCGGATAGAGTTCTTGTGCAGCGAGTGATCAAGGTTGACCTTCTCCAAAATCTCTCCGTCCGTTGACAGATAGCAGAGGTTCGGCTCCATCGTCGGGATGTTCAACTTGGCCCGCCCCGCGTCGGGATGGGTCTCGATTCCGCCATTGGCCACGACCAGATCGCCCGAAGGAAGGGTCTTTAATTCATGGGGGCCGACCCCGCCGGAATAATACTCTCCCACACGACGATAATCCTGCGCACTGTCCCAGATGCCGATCACACCCTGTCCGGCCTCGTAGTCGTTTTCTGTTGTGAACAGATACCGCCCGTCGAGACTGAAACTGCCATGCCCGTAGAAATGGCGGCCTGCCGGTGCGTCGAGTGTTGCCAGCACTGCCCCACTCACGCAGTTCAGGATAATCGCGAAACGCCCGGGCCGTCGGGCGAAAGCAACAGCTTCGGCGCGGTGCGGGTGTGCCGCTGCGGCGTGGCCGCGATCCGGCAGGGGAATGTCAAACAGTACCTCCCCCGCGCCGGACAACCCGCAGAGCACATAGGCTCCCGCATCCGTGCGCGCCGCCGCCAGAAGCGCAGGCGCCCCAGCACTGGCCCATGTGGTGCGCGGTACCAGCCCGGCAGCAGCCAACCCTGCCAGAAATCCCCGACGGCTTGTCATATCAATCTCCGTCCAGTGCGTTAAACCCTTCGGCCACCCCGAGATACGGCCCGAGACCGCCAAGTGTGTATTCTAGCAGCCGGTCCACGGCCTGTTGTACAATTTCGACTTTCACGCGGCTTTGCGGGTCGGATACCCCCGCGAACACAGGGCTTTCCAGCTTCGCAACAGCGGTTGTGAAGTAGTGTTCCAATTCGTCATAGCGGCTTTGGATCGCGTCTTCGCCCTGCCCCAACTCTCGCGCAAGATCAAGCGAGGCTTCCGTGGCAAGCACCATGTTGCGCAGGGAGCGCCCCGAACGGCGGGCCTCTGCCCGTTTCGAACGCGGGTTATCAAAGCTGCCAAGGGGACGGCCAATGCGGGTGTCTTTGGTAAACTGAAATCCGGTCAGGGAGGCTTTGAACAGCTCTTGCACTGCCTCTTTCTCGGTCTGATACCGCTCGTTCTGTCCCGCAGCCAACATCAGCGCCGCGTAATCCGGCTGCCAGTCGTCAAGTATAGCCTGACTAAGCGCAGCAGTATCCTGCGTCATGGCCTGAAACAGCGCGCATTGGTATTCGGGGTGGCCAAGCGCCTGAGTGGGTTCGTCAAACAGGATATACTCCATCGCATAAAACCCGCGCACCGAAATAGAGGCTTCGGCGTAGTTTTCCGGCAGCTGGATCACCGGATCTTCTTCGGTGATCATTGTACGCAGGGCTTTTGGTGTCTTGCTGCGCGGGTCCGGCCAGAAGGCCAGCGCGAAGGCGCGATCTTCTGTTTCGGTCGGGCCGAACCGCAAATGACTGACACCAATCCAAGCATCAAAGGCCGCGTGGTAGTCGGAAACCACCTGCCCGTTCGACAGATCACAAGTCTGCGCTGCGGTTTCTGCAAGCTGCGCCGTGGTTTGCGCCAGTGTCTGGAAGCGGGGAATGACGTGGTTGCTGATGACACGATCCACCAAAGCCCGATCCGCACTGGCAGAGACAGGCAACATCAGGGCGATGAAAAAGGTGCAGAGTTTCTTCATAGGTTACAGACTTTCAAGAAAGCGGATCAGGGCAGCCCGATCGGCAGGAGGCATTTTGATAACAGTGTCACGGGATGCTTGCGCCTCGCCGCCGTGCCAAAGCACAGCTTCCAGCAGGGAGCGGGCACGACCGTCGTGCAGAAACTGGGTATGGCCGCTGACATCTTTGGTCAGCCCGATCCCCCACAAAGGCGGCGTGCGCCATTCGGTGCCGCTGGCGCGGGCTTCCGGCGCATGATCGGCCAGCCCCTCCCCCATGTCGTGCAACAACATATCTGTATAGGGCCAGATCAACTGAAAGCTTTGTTCCGGCTGATCCTGCAAACGGTTGGTCACAAAGCTTGGCTTGTGGCAGGCAGTGCATCCGGTTTCGTAAAACACCTGTTTACCACGCAAGACCTGCGGGTCGTCTACGTCACGGCGTTTGGGCACCCCCAGATTGCGGCTGTAGAATGTGACCAGATCCAGTGTCTCGTCATCCACTTCGAATACCCGCGCATCCTGATCGCCGTGAATCGCAGCAACACAGACGTCTTGTGCAGCCGTGCAATCCCCGTGGGCTGCGCTATGCAGCGAAGAAGAAATCCCGATGTCCCCCAGAAACGCCGCTGCGGTCTGATCGCGCACGCTTGCCTGTCCGGCTTTCAACCCGAAGCGCCCCAGCATCGGGCGCTGCAATTCAGCCGACCAGACAATATTGGCGCGGCCGGAAATCCCGTTTCCATCCGCATCGTCAGGGTCTTCGCCTGCAAGAATGTCCGCCGCAGGAATCGCTTCAAGCAGGCCAAGGCCGATCATCTGCGGTGCGACACGCGGACTTAGAACCGCCCCTTCTGCCAGCGGTCCGTATCCCAGATCGGTCAGCGTGAATTCCGGCTTGCGCAGAGAGGCGAGCTCGCCACCCGAAAGGGGTATCTCGGTTTCTGTGTAGCGCACATCAATCCGCGCCTCGGCTTTGTGACCGGCGAGACCCTCATCCTGAATCTGCCCACCGTAGACCGGATCGGGGCGGGTGCTGAGGTAACTTTCCAGATCGGATGTCACACGCTCGGGCGTTGGCACGGAAATCCGCATCAGGAAAGACACCGCATTATCGCCACCCGGTTCGGGGGGATGGCCGCGCCCGTCCTTCAAGTGGCAGCGCTGGCAGGACCGCGCATTAAACAGCGGCCCCAAACCGTCGGACGCCAGCGTAGAGCTGGGCGAAGATACCCAAAGCTTGCGGAAGAACCCGTTACCGACCTTGAAATCTAGCTCTCGGGCGAAGGGCATATTTCCGGACATATCCGAAAACGCGTCACGGTTGTCGCGCACCCGCACAGTGGCGGCACCGGCGCTGTTTTCCTCAAATTTCTGGGGCTTGCTAAAGTCGCTCGGCGGGGCTGTGACGGCCTTGATCCGCTGTTTTTCCGCTTCTGTTCTGGGCACCACCTTAAGGTGACTGTCATCGGCTTGCAATGTTTGGGCGAAGCCTGCCACTGGCAGGAGCGCGATC
Source organism: Paracoccaceae bacterium (assembly GCA_018223125.1). GTDB lineage: Bacteria > Pseudomonadota > Alphaproteobacteria > Rhodobacterales > Rhodobacteraceae > Amylibacter. Next base: position 68,927 of record JAAEZA010000002.1, read on the forward strand.
ACAGCGGAACAGGACAGGCTGCGGAAGATTTTGTTTATGTCCATATACTTACTCTCTGGCGAAAGGCTGGAGAACCGGAACAAGGGCCGCAGGGAAAAACCCCACAGCCAGAAATCCGATGCCGCCTTGCAACCTAAGGGCACAGCCCGACGGCGGGGTGATACCAGTTTGAAAACTTTAGTCCAGCCCGCATCGGGCCGGACGGGGGCAAGGCTTTGCCGATTGCACCAGCCTCGGGCAGGAGAACCGGTGGCAGACACAGGGCCTGCCACCAGTGGCGCGTTTATTCGAAAACGGCATCCGGATTGTCGAGACTGTCGGAGCCTTCGAACGCGATGCTGTTCAGGCCCAGTTCTGTAACGATCCGCTCGATCGTGAGGGTCTGGTCGATCAGGCCGTTCACACCCCCCATCACCAGCGCCTCGCCTGCTTCATTGCCCTGCTCCAGCATCTGGTCATAGGCAAATCCGGCCTCGGCTGCGGTCTTGATCCGGCCAAGTGCCAGCATGGTGTTCGACAGTTTGCCTTTCATCTGCGCATCCAACGCTGTGTCCTTGGCTGCGACCAGATCCGCCAGTGAAGGACCGCTGACAACAGTACCGTCGATGCGGACATATTCGCCAAGATACACGTTCTGCACCCCGAGCCCGTCATAGTAGTGGCTGTTATGAGTATTATCAGAGAAACAGTCATGCTCTTCCTCTGGATCGTTCAGCATAAGACCAAGACGCATCCGCTCACCAGCCTGTTCACCGTAAGACAGCGACCCCATCCCGGTCAGCATTGCCGACAGACCTGCAATTTCATCTCCGCTGACGGCTTCGCGTGCTTTACCGTCGTCAGCCCATTGCGCTGTCATCCACTCAAGATCGCTGACCAGCAGATCGGTTGCCGCATGCAAATAGGCGCCACGGCGGTCACAGTTGCCGTTTGTGCAAACTTCCCCCTTGGCATAGTCGGTCCACGAACGCTTGCCGCTGCCGGCCTCGTGTCCGTTCAGATCCTGCCCCCATAGCAGGAATTCGATGGCGTGATAGCCAGTGGCCACGTTTGCCTCTACGCCGTCCGCTTCCTGCAGGGTTTCTTCCAGCAGGGCGGGTGTGATGGTTGTCGCGTCCACATCCGTACCGCCCAGTTTGAAGGTCGGGTTGGCGACAACGTTCAGCGCGGCTGCTGCGTTTTCATCCGTCGCACCGCCATAAGAAGCATCCACATAGTCGATCAGACCCTCGTCCAGCGGCCAGGCGTTCACCTTGCCTTCCCAATCATCCACGATCGGATTGCCAAACCGGAAGACTTCGCTTTGCTGATAAGGAACCCGCGCGGCCAGCCATGCGGCTTTGGCAGCCTCCAAAGCTTCGGCAGAAGGTTCTGCTACCAGCTTTGCAACAGCCGCTTGCAAAGCCTTGGCGGCTTGCAGGCTGTCGCCGTAGGTCGCTTCTGCGATATCCGCGTATGCTGAAATGACTGCTGCCTTTTCCGGCGCTGTTTCTGCGAAAGCAGGGGCTGTCAGGGCCGAGGTTGCGGCCAGAAAGCCTGCCAGTTGCGTAAGGGTCTTCATGTTAGGGTCTTTCTACTTAGTGAAGCGTGTTTGATCGGGGTTCGGGCGGTACACAAGCTGCATCGCCCATCATTCTGAGGCCTAGTCCGAAGTCTCTGGCCGTGGTGACGAGGTTCAATGCGATGTCGGGGCGGACGATGTTGGAGGCGAAAAGGAAAGCATCCTCCCGCTCGCCCTCGGTTGCGGCGGCGATGAAGTTCGCAAAACAGCTTTCGTCCCCGCCAAGGCAGGTGCAATCCACGTGATGGCGCATGAGCGGGCGGCGACCGTGGATAGAACAGGCCTGACATATCTGGGCCAGAGCAGCCGCCACACGACTGCCGTTGTCCGGCCCGAGCATGGCTTCAAAGTCACTAACAGCGCGGGCTTGTGTCTGCGCACTGCTGCACCACAGACGCAGATAGATCACTGCGGCAGCTTCCAGTGGTCCAAGTTCCGAAAGGTACCCCACTGGGGCGCCACCGCGCCCCGATTTCGAGCTGGAATCCTGCGACATCATTTTGTCAGGATCAATTTGTTCGCGCGGGTGATACGCAAGGTATAAACCTGATCGAGATGACGGATATAGGCAGTCGGGCCTTCGCCTGTAAGCTCGGCGGCCAAATGCACCGGTGTCTGGTTGGCAGATGTGGAAAATGCGTTGGAAGCGACCTGCCCGCCCGCAGCCTGAATATCTTTATGTACTATACCCATGACGCAATCCCTCCGCCGTTAGTGGTGAACTCTGCAATCCGGTTGTTTTGAACCGTTATCATCCGTGCGCCAGCCGGCACGGTGTTTTCCGTGCGCGCTGTAAAGCAGCGGTTATTCAGGGTGGTCGGGTCAGCCATGATCAGCCCTCTTCTGTTTCGGTTTCACGTTCTGGCTGTCCGATGATTCCGGCATCGGGTGGCTGTGCCTTATTACCTGACAAAATAAGTCAGGGAAGTCAACACAGGCATTTCTTTCTTTTTCGTGTGCAGTGCACGACACATGTTCCGCGCCGGATGCCTGATCCCCGATCTTTCAGAAACCGGAAAAAAGACGTGTTCACAAAACCTTCAAGAAACTGACAACGTTGTGAATCATAACCCGCCTATTCCCCGCTCTGACAGAACATCGGGTGACACATGCTACTTCAGCTTTCAGGGCTAACCAAAAAATTCGCGAATTCCACAGCAGTTGATCAGGTCGATCTCTCCGTAGAACGCAGTCAGTTCATCGGCATTATCGGTGCATCAGGGGCGGGTAAATCTACCATGCTGCGAATGCTGAACCGGCTGAATGATCCCACCAGCGGCAAGATCCTGTTTCAGGGTCGCGAGATTTCCGCGCTGAAAGGTGCCGACAAACGGGCATGGCAATCCCAATGCGCCATGATCTTCCAGCAGTTCAATCTGGTGCCCCGTATGGATGTGGTCTCCAACGTGCTGCACGGCACATTGAACCGGCGCAACACACTGGCCACGATGTTTAATATCTATCCCGAAAGTGACATCCACCATGCGATTGATATTCTTGAACGTCTGGGCATTTCTGAGCACGCCGCCAAACGGGCGCAAGCCCTCTCGGGTGGACAGCAGCAGCGTGTGGCCATTGCTCGGGCCTTGATGCAAGACCCCGAGATCGTACTGGCAGACGAGCCGATCGCCTCGCTTGATCCGATGAACGCGCAGATCGTTATGGACAGCCTGCGTTCCATTCACGATCAGGATGGCAAACTGGTCATCTGCAACCTGCACACCCTTGATACCGCGCGGCGCTATTGCGACCGTATCATCGGGATGCGCGCAGGCCGCGTGGTGTTTGACGGCACCGGCGATGAACTGACGCTGAGTGCGGCGCGCGACATCTATGGCGCGGACAGCACATTTAGCGAAGCAGCTACATCCACCAGCGTGGACGTGCTGGCTGATCACAAGATGCCCGAACTGGCCATCGCCTGACTTTTCAACCTATTCCCGCCAATACCGGCGGGTTTTTCGACTGGAGAAAGACCAATGAAAAAACTGATCGCAGCGATCCTTGCGACCTCTGCCCTGTGCGGTGCCGTACAGGCCCAAGAGATCACCGAATTCCGCATCGGCATTCTGGGCGGCGAAAACGCACAAGACCGTATGAACAGCTACCAGTGTCTGGCTGACAAAACCACCGAACTGCTGGGTGTGGAAACCAAGCTGTTCGCACCTGCCGATTACAACGGCGTTATTCAGGGCCTGCTGGGCGGCACCATCGACATGGCATGGCTTGGCGCTTCCGGCTATGCCAAAACTTACCTGTCCGATCCCGAAGCGGTTGAACCGGTACTGGTAAAATACAACGAAGACGGCGGTTACGGCTATTTTTCTATCGGTTTTGCCCGCAAGGACAGCGGCATCACTTCGCTGCAAGACATGAAAGACAAGGTCTTCGGCTTTGGTGATCCGAACTCCACTTCCGGCTTCCTGATCCCGTCCATCGAAATTCCGGAAGCCACCGGCGCTTCCATGGAATCCGGCGACTACTTCGGTGAAGTGAAGTTCACTGGCGGCCACGAACAAACCATCGTTGCGGTTGCCAACGGCGACATCGACGCCGGTGTGACCTGGGCCGACGGTCTGGGCAACTGGGAAGACGGCTACAACTCCGGTGCGCTGCGCAAGGCCGTTGATGCGGGTCTCGTTGACATGAACGAGATGGTTCAGATCTGGAAGTCCAAAACCATCCCCGAAGGCCCGATCGTTCTGCGCAAGACCCTGCCTGCCGACGTTAAAATCAAGATGACCGGTCTGGTTGGCTCTCTGCACGCAATGGACCCGGACTGTGCCTATGGCGTGGCCAATGGTGAAGCCAAAGCCTTCGCTCCGATCACCCACGATGCCTATGAAGTCATCATTAAAGCCCGCGAACTGAAATCCAATTAAAGAGATTTTCAAACCGCATCTGGCCGAGCTGAACGCCCCCCGTTCTGCTCGGTCAATTTTTTAGAACTCCCCAGGAAAACAGAATGTCACCGAGCGCACTGGATACCCGTGCCAGTTATCTGGCCCAAACCCACCGAAAAAGACTCTATAGCGGCGTAATGCTGGTCCTTCTGGTGGCCATGCTTTGCGGCGGTTTCATGACCGCCGATGACCGGAATGCCGGTGGATTCTGGGACGGCTTGCCCCATGTGCTGGACTTCCCTGCCGAAGTTCTGGGAGAGGCCGCCCAGAAAATTACCCTGCTCCCTGCCCATCTGGTTAACTTTTTCCCGAGCCTTGTGGAAACCATCAATATCGCCGCTGCCGCCACATTGGCCGGCGCGATTGCAGCCGTTTTTCTGGCCCTGTTGTCCACCCGCGGTCTGGCCCGCTGGCCCCGTATGATTCCGGTATTCCGCCGGATGTCCGACATGATGCGGGCCATTCCTGAAATCGTCATCGCCCTTGTGCTGATCTTTATCCTTGGCGGCGGCCCGGTTCCTGCGATGATCGCCATTGCCTTCCACACGGTCGGCGCCCTTGGCAAACTGTTTTCCGAAGTCACCGAAAACGCCGATCTGAAACCGGTTGAAGGTCTTGGCTCTGTTGGCGCAAGCTGGATGCAGCGGATGTGGCTGGGCGTGATCCCGCAGGTTTCCCCGAACTTTATCAGCTACGCCCTGCTGCGGTTTGAAATCAACATCCGCGCCTCGGCCATTCTGGGTTTCGTTGGCGCCGGTGGCATTGGCTACGACCTGCGCAACGCGATCAGTTGGGGGCAGGGCAAATACGACGAAGCCGCCGCAATCTTTATACTGTTGTTCCTTGCCATTGTCGCAGTGGACCAACTGTCCAGCCTTCTGCGCAACAAACTGGTGGGAGACACCAAATGACCACTGCAACTTTGAAATCCGGAGCAGTCCGTCAGGTAAACGGCAAGAAGACCCTGTCCTTTGCTTTTCTCGGTGCTTTACTGGCTTATTTCGTTTATATCTTCTTCACCTTTGATATCGCGAACCTTGGCCAGCGGGCCAGCCTTGAAAACGCGCGCACCCTGGTGGCAGACAGCTATTCCTACAAAACGCATATCACCAAATCGAACCGTGGAGCAGGCACCCTTACAGCCTCAATTGAAGGCGAAAAGAAGGGCCGGTATCCTGAAGGTAGCTATCCCGACTGGGTCGAAAGCGACGGCACAGACGCTTTCGTCACACTGGCTGATAACAGCGTAGTCGAACTCGCAGGAAAGGTCGTCTACTACGACGTTCCTGATTACGGCGCGATCAAAATCACCACCCGCAACAGCGGGATCGACCTTGAATTGCCCACAGCCGACGTACCCGATTTCATCTCTGCCTCGCGCAACCGTGTTGCGATCACCGTTCCGGGCGGGCGGATTAACGTGACCAAAGCTAAAACCGAAATCTTCCGTTACTTCACGGGATGGGAGATGTTTTTCTTCACGCTCGACAGCCCGTTTTACGGTAAAAGCCCTGCCCAACTGGCCTATCTTGCCAGTTCGGCCCCGCGGATTGACCCGAATACCAGCAACCTTGCGTTAATGTGGGACGGGTTCTGGAACAACGCCATGTGGCGACATTCGGATGTGGCGTGGGCGATTGTGGAAACGATCCTGATGGCCTTCCTTGGAACAATCGGCGCGGCGCTGATCGCCCTGCCGCTGGCCTTCCTGTCCGCGCAGAACTTTACCAAAAATCTGGTGGCGCGGTTTTCCATGCGGCGGATCTTCGACTTCCTGCGCGGTGTGGACGGTCTGATCTGGACCATCATCCTGTCCCGTGCCTTAGGGCCGGGACCGCTTACCGGGGCGCTGGCAATGCTGCTGACGGACACAGGCACTTTCGGCAAGATGTTCTCTGAAACGCTGGAGAACGTTGACGACAAACAGATCGAAGGTATCCGCTCTACCGGAGCAAAACCGATCCAGCGTTACCGCTTTGGCGTCATTCCCCAGATCACCCCGGTCTTCATCAGTCAGGTGCTTTACAATCTGGAATCCAACACCCGCAGCGCCACCATCATCGGTGCGATCGTGGGGGGCGGTATCGGGCTGTTGCTGACACAGGCGATCATCACCGGCAAGGACTGGGAAGAGGTTTCCTATTACATCGTCCTGATCGTTCTGATGGTAATGATGATGGACTCCCTGTCAGGCTGGCTGCGCAGCAAGCTGATCGGCAATAAAGACTCTTGAAGTCAATAAAACAAGGCCCGAAAGACTCTATAATGGCAAGACTAAATCAGAGCGAAGCTTTCGTTCACCCCGAGTGTGAAGTGTCTCACTCGACACTCGGGGCCTATACCGAACTGGGGCGTGGCACCCGTATGCTGAACACGGATTTCGGGGATTATTCCTATACGGACCGCTATGCGGATGTGGCCAATGCTACGGTCGGGAAGTTTGCGAATATCGCCGCCTTTGCGCGGATCGGGCCGACCGCCCATCCGATGGAACTGGCTTCGATGCACCACATGCTTTACCGCTCTGACGATTACTGGAACGAGACATCCCGCTGGGATGATTTCTTTGAAAAGCGTGCGTCACGGCGGGTACATCTGGGTCATGACACATGGATCGGTGCGCAGGCGATTGTCATGCCCGAAGTGACCATTGGCACCGGCGCCGTTGTGGCAGCGGGGGCCGTGGTGACGAAAGATGTGGCCCCCTATATGATCGTGGCAGGCGTGCCCGCTGTTCTCCTGCGCGCGCGCTTCTGCGAGGCGGTGGCCGAAAGGATGATGGCGCTGGCGTGGTGGGACTGGGACCACGAGACCCTCAGAGACGCACTGGAAGATTTTCGTGCCCTGCCTGCCGAGGCATTTCTGGAAAAATACGAAGCCGCCTAACCGTCGATGGTCAGCTCTATATGGTTGCCCGAAAACCACGTGCGCCCGTATTCGACCGGCTGTCCGTCCATATCCACATCCACGTTGGTGCTACGCAACAGGGCAGCACCCGCCTGAAGGTTCAGCAAACTGGCCGAGGTCGCATTGGCATTCACAGCCGCCAGCCGCGTTGCCTGACGGGTATAGTCCTGCACACCACAAGCGGCAAAGGCTGCCGTGATGGAATTCAACGTTTTCAACTGTGCAAGCAGGTCAGGAAACCGCGCTGCCGGAAAGACGGAAATGAAATGGGCCACCGGCGTTTCATCCACACGCGCCAGCCCTTCGACCACATGGACCTGCACACCCTTGCGTTTGTTCAGCGCGCGGGCCTCTTCCGCATCTGCTGGGCGCGTTGTCATAGACAGGAACTCTTTTGATCCCTGATGCCCCGCCTCCGCCACAGACTGGTGAAAGCGCACGCGTTTGCCTACGGAATAGCGCACCGGATCAGAGGCAACGAAGGCACCGGCACCGCGCCGCGTGTAAACCAGCCCCTGTTCCACAAGGGCGGAAATGGCGTGTCGCACCGTGTGCCGGTTCACCCCGAAACGCGCGGCATAGGCGGCTTCCGTCGGCAGCTTTTCTCCTGCCTTATGATGCCCCTTGGCAATATCGCGGGTAATCCTTTCGGCAATTTCCTTCCAGACCGGCTGTTTTTTCACGTCACAAAACCTTCACAAAATTCATCTGGCAAGCGCGCCAGAATCGCGCTACCACTTGTCTAGTTGTATAGTATAGTAGACACATCGGGAACTTGTCTAGATGGATGACCAAACGAAACGCAAAAACCGGATGGGGTTACTGGCAAAATCAGCGCCACAGACCGTGAAAAGGCTCTGTGAGACCTTATGTGCGAGCCACAGCTTCGAATGGCTGCGCCAGCCGGAAACGGGCGGTGTCATGGTGCGCGGCCGCACAGGTGGCACCGGCTCTGCCTTTAATATGGGAGAGGTCACCGTGACCCGTTGTTCGCTCCGGCTGGACGAAGGCACCGTCGGTCACGGCTATGTGCAGGGGCGCGACAAGACCCACGCCACACAGGCTGCGCTTGTGGACGCTCTGATGCAGACACCCGCAGCTGACCGGATCGAGACAGAGATCCTGCAACCCCTGCGCGAGACCCGTGTAAGGCAACAGGCCGCCATTCAGGCCCGCGCAAATGCCACCAAAGTGGATTTCTTCACAATGGTCAGAGGAGACGACTGATGGAGCTTACAGCCCTGTCCGGCGGATTTGAAAACACCGCCCATCAATCCGCCACTGCCTTTCGCGCGATCATGAACGTGATGGCCCGCCCTGGCGTGATCGAAACCGTCACCGGCGCGGTGCCGCCGAAGGGTCTGTCCACAGCGGCGGGCAGCCTGCTGCTGACCCTGTGCGATCCGGAAACAGGTGTGCATCTGGCCGGGGAACTCGACTCGGAACCGGTCCGCGACTGGCTGACGTTTCATACCGGAGCCCCGATTGTGGCCGCGCCGCAGGCGGATTTTGCCCTTGGCGCGTGGGACGATCTTTTGCCCCTGACACAATATGCCATCGGCACGGATCAATACCCCGACCGCTCTGCCACGCTGATAGTCGAACTGCCGGCACTGACGCAATCGGGCGTTACCCTGACCGGCCCCGGCATCAGGGACAGCGCACAACTGTCGCTGCCCGCGCTGGAGCCATTCCGCTTGAACGCAGCACTCTTCCCGCTGGGGTGTGATTTCTTCTTCACCGCCGGCGATAAAATCGCCGCCCTTCCCCGCACCACAAAACCGGAGCCGACCCCATGTATGTAGCTGTAAAAGGTGGTGAAAAAGCCATTGATGCCGCCCATGACTGGCTGGGCGAAGTACGCCGTGGTGATCCTGATATTGCGGAACTGTCGCTGGCGCAGATCCGCGAACAGATGACACTGGCGGTGGATCGGGTCATGTCCGAAGGGTCTTTATTCGATCCTGATCTGGCTGCATTGGCGATCAAACAGTCCCGTGGTGACCTGATCGAAGCGATCTTCCTGATCCGCGCCTATCGTACTACGCTGCCCCGTTTCGGGGCCTCCCATCCGGTTGAGACTGACACCATGCAATGCCAGCGCCGGATTTCGGCCACCTTCAAGGATGTACCGGGGGGGCAGATCCTCGGGCCGACATTCGATTACACCCACCGCCTGCTGGATTTCAAACTGGCTGCCGAAGGGAACGCGCCGGATACGTCAACACAGGACGCCCCTGATCTGGCCGCTGAACGCAAACCCCATGTGATGGAGTTTCTGAACAAGGACGGTTTGATTGAAAGCGCCGAGGCGACAGATGAAACCCCGCCAGACCTGACGCGCGAACCGCTGGAACTGCCCGCGAACCGCGCGTTGCGCCTGCAAAACCTGACCCGCGCGGATGAAGGTTTCCTGCTGGGGCTCGCCTATTCCACCCAGCGCGGATATGCCCGCAACCACGCTTTCGTGGGCGAATTGCGCATCGGAAAAGTGGCGGTTGAAATGGACATCCCCGAACTGGGGTTTTCCATCGAGATCGGGGAGATGACGGTGACGGAATGCGAAACCGTAAACCAGTTCAAAGGCTCCAAAACAGAGCCGCCCCAGTTTACACGGGGCTACGGGCTGGTGTTCGGTCAATGCGAACGCAAGGCGATTTCCATGGCGCTGGTCGACCGTGCCCTGCGCTGGAAGGAACTGGGCGAGGATTTCGCCGGTGCCCCCGCGCAGGACGAGGAATTCGTGCTCAGCCATTCCGACAATATTCAGGCCACCGGATTTCTGGAGCATATCAAACTGCCCCATTACGTGGATTTCCAATCCGAACTGGAACTGATCCGATCCATCCGCACCGCGGCTACAGCAGCGCTGGCTGAAACCAAAATTGCGGCGGAATAACCATGACCTGCCAAGACACAAGGACCAGTGACATGAGCGATTACAATTTCGCCTATCTGGACGAACAGACCAAACGCATGATCCGCCGCGCCATCCTCAAGGGGTTGGCGATACCGGGCTATCAGGTGCCCTTTGCCAGCCGCGAAATGCCGATGCCCTATGGCTGGGGCACTGGCGGCGTGCAAGTGACAGCCGCCTGTCTGACGCCGGATGATACGTTGAAGGTGATCGACCAGGGCGCGGATGATACGACCAACGCGGTGTCGATCCGGCGCTTCTTTGAAAAAACCGCCGCGGTCGGTGTCACGCAGGCCACGTCTGTGGCAACCGTGATCCAGACCCGTCACCGCATTCCCGAAGAACCGCTGAACGAGGATCAGATCCTTGTCTATCAGGTGCCGATCCCCGAACCGCTGCGCTTTCTGGAACCCCGCGAAACCGAAACCCGCAAGATGCACGCGCTGGAAGAATACGGGCTAATGCACGTAAAACTGTTCGAGGATATTTCCCAACACGGGCAGATCGCCACCGCCTATGCCTATCCGGTGAAGGTAGAGGGGCGCTATGTGATGGACCCTTCCCCGATCCCGCGCTTTGACAACCCCAAGATGGAAATGTCCGCGATCCAGCTGTTTGGCGCGGGGCGCGAACAGCGCATCTATGCAATCCCCCCCTATACGCAAGTGGTCAGCCTTGATTTTGACGACTACCCGTTCGAGGCCAGCAAGGCGGATGGTGCCTGTGCGCTTTGCGGGGCGGATCACACCTATCTGGACGAAGTCATCGTGGATGATGACGGCGGGCGGATGTTCGTCTGTTCGGACACGGATTACTGCGAAAGCCGCCGGCAGGCGGGTCACATCGGGGAACAAGGCACCCCTTACGGAAAGGATGCGGCATGACCCCCTTACTGGACGTACAAAACCTGTCGAAAAACTATGGCCAGCGGATCGGTTGCAAGGATGTGTCTTTCGACCTGTATCCCGGCGAAGTCATGGGCATTGTCGGGGAAAGCGGCTCGGGCAAATCCACCTTGCTGAACTGCCTTGCGGGGCATCTGGAACCGGACAGCGGCAAGGTGTTGTTTGACACCAAAACCGACGGGCTGAAAGACACTGTCACCATGTCCGAACCGGAACGCCGGATGCTGGGGCGCACCGACTGGGCCTTTGTCCACCAGCACGCCCGCGACGGGCTGCGCATGGGCGTCAGTGCCGGTGGCAATGTGGGCGAACGGCTGATGGCTGTGGGCGCAAGGCACTACGGTGACATCCGCGCACAGGCTGCAGACTGGCTGGGCCGTGTGGAAATCCGTGAGGACCGGATTGACGACCGCCCCACCGCCTTTTCCGGCGGGATGCAGCAACGCCTGCAAATCGCCCGCAATCTGGTGACAGGGCCGCGTCTGGTGTTCATGGATGAACCCACAGGCGGGCTGGATGTGTCGGTGCAGGCCCGCTTGCTGGACATGATCCGCGAGCTGGTGCGCGATCTGGGGCTGTCCGCGATCATCGTCACCCATGACCTTGCGGTGGTGCGCCTTCTGGCGGACCGTCTGATGGTTATGAAAGACGGCCATGTGGTGGAAACCGGCCTGACGGATCAGGTGCTGGACGATCCGCAGCACAGCTACAGCCAGCTTCTCGTTTCCTCGGTTCTACAGGTGTGACCATGATTACAGTTAAAAACGCGACCAAATCTTTTGTACTGCACAATCAGGGCGGCGCGGTGATCCCCGTGATGGCCAATGGCAACCTGACCGTAAACCCGGGCGAATGTGTCGGGCTGACAGGGGCATCGGGGGCCGGAAAATCCACCCTGATGCGGATGATCTATGGCAATTATCTGACCCAAAGCGGTGAAATCCGCGTTGGCGATCTGAACGTGGCACAGGCCGAACCGCGCGAGATTTTGCAGATGCGCAAACACACGCTCGGCTATGTCAGCCAGTTCCTGCGGGTGGTGCCCCGTGTGCCAACGCTGAACGTGGTGGCGGAACCTCTGTTGCAACTGGGCACCCCCCGCGATGCCGCCCTTGAACGGGCCAGCGAACTGCTGTCCCTGCTACGCATTCCCGAACGCTTGTGGGATCTGTCGCCGCTGACCTTTTCGGGGGGCGAGCAACAGCGCGTGAACATCGCACGGGGCTTTGCCTATGACTATCCAGCGCTGTTGCTGGATGAACCAACGGCCAGCCTTGACGGGCGCAACCGCGAAACGGTGCTGGGTCTGATTGAAAACGCCAAGCAACGGGGCACGGCAATCGTCGGCATCTTCCACGACGAAGCGGCCCGCAAACAGGTCTGCACCCGCGAAATCGACGTGATCGAATTTGCCCCGAAGGCCGCAGCCTGATGGCGGGGCGACTGTTCACTGTAGTCGGTCCTTCGGGGGCCGGAAAGGACACGGTTTTAAACGCCGCCCTGCTGCGCTGTCCGCGGGTTCTGCGCATCCGCCGTGTGATCACGCGGGCCAGCGATGCCGGCGGCGAGAGTATCGACGGTGTCAGCCCAGCTAAGTTTCAAACCATGCTGGAGCAGGGCGAATTTGCCCTTTGGTGGGAGGCCCACAACACCCGCTACGGCATCCCTGTCGCCATGGATCAGGCGCTGGCAGCAGGGCAGGACGTGGTTTTTAACGGCTCCCGTGCGGCCATGCCCGAGATTCTGCGCCGTTACCCGCAGGTGCGGGTCTTGTCACTAAGCGTGACACCCGATGTCCTGCGGCAGCGCTTGATTGAACGCGGACGCGAAACCCCTTCGGAAATAGAGGCACGTCTGACCCGGGCCGGACTGGCGTTCGAAACGCCAGCCCATGTGATCGAGATCGACAACTCCGGCCCGCTGGACCACGCGGTAGAACGCATGGTCGCGGCCTTTACCCCCGCAGCGGAACCCGTTCGATGAGCTTGAAACACCCGTTTTCCAACTGCCCGCACAGACAGAGTTCGTTCAGCATGAAGGGCCTTCTGAGATGCGGTTCCAGAGCCTCTTCCAGCACATCGCGGGTCTGCGCCTGCTGGTTATCGCTCAGACTCCCCGAAAGCGTCACATGAAAGCGGAACTCGTCCAGCACATAAGGATAGCCCCAGAGGCGCAGCAACTCGTCCTGTCGCGGCGACAGGTTCGCGCCCCTGCGGCGTTGCAGCTCTTGTGGTCCCATCGGCGCGCGAAACCGGTCCAGCGCCATGACCAGATCCGCAACCAGCGCGCCGAACGCAGGATCGGGATCAACAGGGCGCAGCGCAACAAACTGCTTGATACTGTCAAGTTCCAGCAGCCCGATTTCTACCGGCTCCTGCTGCCCCGCATAGCCGCGCACGGTTTCGACCAGCTCCGTCGCAGAGAAATCAGGGTTCAACACGAAAGGCGCCTTCAAGGTGCCGTGCAACCCGTACCGGCGCGGCGTGGCCGTAATTTCCTCCACCGGCAGGGGCAAACCGTCAAGCCGCGGATGCCGAACGGGTTCACCCGCCACAATATCCCAACCGAGCCAACCTGCGCCGAAGGCGGCAAGGGAATGATCGCGCGGCGGTGTGAAATAGACGGCATAACGCTGGTACATGGTCAGTCGGGCTCCTTTTGCTTTGGGCCGGATATAAGACATCAAGATGTTACACCCTCATGACATTACACCCTGAAATCGCAACTAAAACTGGTAGTAGAACTATGAAAGACACAGATCGCGCGGCGGAGGCCCGAAACGGCGTGTCCCTGACCCTCACCAACGCGCGCATCGTTTTAAAAGACGATGTGATCAACGGAACGCTTCGCGTGGAAGACGGGATCATCACCGCAATTGATGCCGGTAACAGCGCAATCAACGGGGCGGTTGATCTGGGGGGTGATTTCCTGTCTCCCGGTCTGGTCGAATTACACACCGACAATCTGGAACGGCATATGCAGCCCCGTCCCGGTGTGAAATGGCCGACAAAAGCAGCGGCAATCGCCCATGATGCGGAACTGGCCTCTGTAGGGATCACAACAGTGTTTGATGCCCTGCGGGTCGGCTCCTCTGTTACAGAGACCGGCGCGAACTATCGCAAATACGCCCGCGAACTGGCAAATGACATTCTGGACTTGCAAAACAGCGGTGCCATGCGGATCAACCACTTCCTGCATCTGCGGGCCGAAATCTGTTCGGAAACCCTGATCGAGGAAATGGAAGAATTCAGCCGTGCGGACCGGATCGGCATCGTCAGCCTGATGGATCACACCCCCGGCCAGCGGCAGTTCCGCGACCTGAGCAAGATGGACGAATACCTGCGGGGCAAATACGGCATGACCCCGTCCGAAATTTCCGCCCATTACGAAACGCTCTATGCCACCCGCGAGAAATACGGTGCCCTGCACGAAGAAGGGGCGGCGCGGATCGGGCGTGACCTTGGTGCGGTGCTGGCCAGCCATGACGATACAACGGAATCGGATGTGGAAACATCTGTGGGCAAGGGCGTGCGCGTTGCGGAGTTTCCGACCACGCTGGAGGCGGCCAGAGCCTGCCGCGATGCCGATATCCGCGTGATGATGGGCGCCCCGAACCTTTTGCGCGGTGGTAGCCATTCAGGCAATGTTGCAGCGCAGGAACTGGTGCAGGACGGGGTGCTGGATGTGCTCAGTTCCGACTATGCCCCCTCTTCGCTGTTGATGGGCGCGGTGCGTCTGGGGCTGGAACAGGGGAATATGGCCACGGGCCTGCGGACTGTCACCCATCAACCGGCAAAGGCGGTTGCCCTGCCGGATCGCGGAGAGATCGCTGTCGGGAAACGGGCGGACCTGCTGGCATTTTCCCTGTCCTACCACCTGCCCTGCATTAAAGGGGTGTGGCGTGACGGACTGCGTGTCGGTTAGGGAGTGATCCTTGTGATAGAGAGGTGCAGGCAGCGTTCAGATTGCCTGCGCCTCTTGCAGTTCCGTTTTCAGTCGGGCCTCTTGTGCTGCCTTGGGCGTTGAGAACCGCGCCAGAAGCAGATAGGCCACCGGTGTCAGGAACAGGGTTGAAACCGTGGCAAGCCCCAATCCGCCCACGATCACCCAGCCCAGCGCCTCGCGGGCTTCGGCACCGGCTCCTGACGACAGGATCAGCGGCACGCCCCCGATAACGGTTGATGTCATCGTCATCATCACCGGACGCAACCGCACGGTCGAAGCCTCAAGAATGGCGCTGTAGACATCCTGCCCGCGATCCCGCAACTGGTTGGCGAACTCCACGATCAGGATACCGTTCTTCGCCATGATCCCGATCAACATCACCAGCCCGATCTGGCTGTAGACATTCAGGCTCAGCCCTGTCAGCACCAGCGCAAAGACGGCACAGGCCAGCCCGATTGGCACGGTGGACATGACCACCACAGCAGAAACGAAACTTTCGAACTGGGCCGAAAGCACCAGAAACACCACCAGAATGGCAAAGCCGAAAGTCACGAACAGGCCGGAGTTGGTCTGATCCAGTGTCGCAGCCTCGGCCAGCGGCACGATGAAATTTTCCTCGGAAAGAACCTCTTGCCCCAACTGTTCCACCGTCGCCAGCGCATCGCCAAGGGAAAGTTCCGGTGACAGACCCGCCGTGATCTCCACCGAACGTTTTTGCCCCTCGCGATCCAGTTCCGGCGCAACCGCCCGTTCTTCGAGCGTCACAAAGCTCGACATCGGCACCATCTGCCCGTCGCCCGCCTGCACAAAGATGTTTTCCAGATCACCCGGATCATTCACAGGATCGGCGGTGGACAGCATCTGCACATCATAGCTGGTGTCATCAATGAAAACAGATCCCACCTTGCGCCCGTCCAGAACCGCCTGCAGGGCTTCGCCAAGTCCGGTGATGTCGATCCCCAGATCGGACGCCCGCGTGCGGTCGATCTGCACGAACAGTTGCGGTTGGGTGGTTTCATATTGCAACTGCACCTTGCCCATGCCCGGCACCTCGTTCATGCGGTCCACAAGGGTCTCGGCCACATCCGCCAGTTGCCCGTAGTTATCCCCCGTGATGGCAAAGGCCAGCCCGCGCCCCGCGCCCCGAATGCCGAGCGAATTGGGCTGGATCGCAAAGGCGCGGACACCGACAATGTCTCTCAGTCCCCTGTTGATTTCGGCAACGATGTCCTGTTGGGAGCGCGCCCTTTCATCCCATTTGGCCAGCGTGAACACCATGAATCCGCGATTGTCCGCGCCAAATCCGGTGATGGAAAACACATTGGTGATCTCGCCACTTTGCCGCAAGGGTTCGACCGCGTCTTCTATCTGTTGCATCTTGGATTGGGTGTAGGACAAAGACACCCCTTGGGATGCCGTCAGACTGAGCAGGGCAACAGCGCGGTCTTCGCGCGGGGTCAGTTCCTGCCGGATGCCCCCCGCCATGAATGCCGCGGTCGCCGTGAACAGAACCGCCACCAGCACAACGGCAAAGGGCACGGCCAGCACCCCGCGCAGGGCTGCGGCGTAGCTGCGGGACAGCACCCCCCCGAACCAGATCACCGGCCCGCGTTGATCCTCGGCCTGCGGCTTGCGCGTCAGCAGGCGGCTGGCCAGAACCGGACAGAAGGTCAGCGCCACAACAGAGGACAGCATGACGGCAATCGCCAGCGTAAAGCCGAACTCGCGGAACAACCCGCCCACCTGCCCCGGCAGGAACGACAGTGGCACAAATACAGCCGCAAGCGTGGCCGTCGTGGTCACAACCGCGAAGAACACCTGCCGCGTGCCCAGCACCGCCGCCGCCCGTGGCCCCATGCCCTGACTGCGCAGGCGCACGATGTTTTCAAGCACCACAATCGCGTCATCCACCACCATTCCCGTTGCCAGAACCAGCGCCAGAAGTGTGAGGATATTGATCGAAAACCCCACCAGATAGATCGCCGCCAGCGCCCCGACCAGCGCCACCGGAAGGGTCAGCGCGGGAATAAGCGTGGCGCGAAAATCCCGCAGAAAAATGAAGATCACGATCACCACGATGGACACCGCCAGCAGCAGGGTCTTGACCACTTCGGTGATCGACCCTTCGATAAAGACCGCATCATCGGAGGTTACAAAGATGCTGACATCATCCGGCAGCGTCGCGTCCAGTTCCGCCACAACAGCGCGCACGTTTTCGGAAATCTCGAGCGTATTGGACGTGGCCTGCCGGATGATCCCAATCCCGAGCCCGGACTGTCCGTTGGCCCGCAGCACCGTTTCGCCCGGCGCCGGGCCAAGGGTCACGCGTGCCACATCGCCAAGAACCACATCGGCACGGATTTCCAGCGCCTCGAAGGCGGCTGCCGTGGCGACACTTGCCGTGGTCCGCACGTTGATCGACTGACTGTCCCCCGCCAGATCACCGGACGGGGAGTCATAGGCCACATCCGCCAGACTGTTGCGCACATCTGCAAGGGTCAGCCCGCGGCTGGCCAGTTCCAACTGGTCAATATCTACACGAAACACCGGATCGCGATCGCCGTAAATCTGCAAATCCGCAACACCGTCCACAGAAATCAGCCGGTCCTCGACCCTGTCCTGCACAATCCGCGTCAGATCCTGCGGAGAGCGCCCCGAGGACGTTACCGCAATCCGCATCACCGCCTGTGCGTTGGCGTCCGCCTTGACGATCTGGGGCTGTTCGGCGGTATCGGGCAACTGGTTCACGATCCGCGCCACCGCATCGCGCACGTCTGTTGCCGCAATGTCGATATTCACCTTGTCGTCAAACTCCAGCGTCACGCGGCTGCGTCCGAAACGGGAGTTCGAGGAAATGGAACGCACGCCCGCGACACGGCCTACAGCGCCCTCGATCCGGCCTGTGACCTCTTGATCGACGGTTTCGGGGGCCGCGCCGGAAAACTGGGTGGTGACGGTAACCACAGGGCGGTCTACATTGGGCAGTTCGCGGATTTCGGCCCCGAAGAAACCGGCCACGCCGGCCAGTACAATCAGCGCGTTCAGCACAAAGGCAAGGATTGGCCTGCGCACAAACAGCGCCGTGCCCGAGTCCAGCCCTTCAGGGGCCTGTGCGTCCACCGGCGCTGTCATGTGCGGTCTCCGGTTTTATCCGCCGCCGCAGCCGCCTTCTTCGAAAGCACAACCTCGGCCCCTTCCCGCAGAGTTTGCACCCCTTCGGTGACGATTTCATCCCCCGCTTTCAAATCATCGCTGTCCACAAGGATGCTGTCACTGTTGCGCTGCCGGATTTCAAGGGCTGCGCGATGGACCCTGCCCTCCCGCAGCACCCAGACGAACGGCCCGTCACTGGACCATTGCAGCGCCAGCGGCGCGATGGACAGCAGTGTTTCTCCGGGAAAGGTCAGACTCACGGAAAAGGCCATGCCCGCGCGCAACTGGTCCGCCTCATTGTCAAGCCGCCCCTGCACCCGCAAGGTACGGCTGGTGCGTTCTACGATGGTGTCGACTGCGCTGATTTCGCCGGTCATTTCAACATTCCGCAATCCCAGCGGCCTCGCCGTGAACGGCTGTCCGGATTCTATCTTGCCGATCACCCTTTCGGGCACACGGAAATCAATCAGGATTTGCGAACGGTCGGTGATGGTCACCAGAACATCCTGTGCGTTCACGCGGTCTCCCACTGCTATATCAATGATCCCCGTATAGCCGGATACCGGCGCTTCGATCTTGCGTTGTTCCAGATTGTATTCGGCCTGCCTCAGGGCCAGTTCTGCATTGCGCAGGGACAGTTGCGTTTCCCGCAGGCGCACCTCGGTCACGGCCCCGGTGGTTTCCAGCCGCGCGATCCGCTCGGCGGCGGCCTGTGCATCTTCCAACCGCACCCGCGCCTGTTCGACGGCGATGGTTTCGGCTTCATCTTCCAGACGGGCGATAACCTGCCCTTTCTCGACATAGCCCCCGGCCAGAACAGGCAGTTCGGTAATCATTCCGACGGCTTTGGCCCGCACAGCGATGGAATGGAGCGCCCGCCCGTCCCCGATTGCAGTAACCCTGTCGGCAAGTGTCTGTTCACTGACCTGTGTCGTCACCACCTGCGCCGGTCCGCCCTGAAAACCTCCCCTTCGGGCAGAGGATTCTTCCGGCTGCGCGACCTCGATACCAAGCCGTGCCAGATAGGGCGCTGAAGACGGCACATAGGTCGCCCAGATATAAAGCGCAGCAGCAAGAGCCGCTGCACAAAGAAGTATCTGGCGCAAGACGTTCATCGGGTTTGTCCTTGTCGGTTCTGTCCGGCTTATCCAGCCTGTTCAATTGCGCGGAGTATTGCACATACCGGCACCCGCAGGGCGCGGAAGACAGATCATTTCAATAAAGTTTACGTTACCCGACAAAAAAGGGAAAAGCCAAGGCGTTACAAAAAGGTCTCTTTCAAGGTCCGCTTCAATACTTTGCCATTTGCATTCCGCGGCAGCGGAACTTCCGAAATTGAATAGCTTTCGGGCACCTTGTAATCGCTCAGGTTCGCTGCACACAGGGCGCCGAGCGCGGCTTCGTCCACACTTGCGGATTTGGGGCAGATCACTGCGTGCACCCGCTCGCCCAGAACCGGACAGGGTTTGGCAATAATTGCGGCCTCCGCCACGTCGGGATGGGTCATCAGGATGCTTTCCACTTCGGAACTGAACACCTTGTAGCCGCCGCGGTTGACCACATCCTTGATCCGGTCGAAGATCCGCACATAGCCGTTTTCATCCATCGCCCCCATATCGCCGGAGCGCCAGAACCCGCCCACGAATTCGGATGCGGTGGCATCGGGACGGTTCCAGTAGCCCGCCACAACCATCGGGCCACGTATCCAGATTTCCCCGACGGTTCCGGCCGGACATTCGCGCATATCTTCATCCATAATCAGGATTTCGCCGCAGGCCACAGGCTTGCCGATTGTATCAAAGGCACTGCGATCTGCATCCAGTGGCATGATGGTCGAAGGGGATGTTGTCTCGGTCGCGCCGTATGCGTTTACCAGGGTCAGATCCGGCACCAGTTCAGCAAGCTTTTCGATTGTCGGCACCGGCATGGGTGCACCCCCATAGGCTCCGATCCGCAGGGAACTGAGGTCGAATTGTGTCAGATCCTCGCGCAGCAACATCAGGTTATACATCGCCGGAACCATCACCGAATAGCTGATCTTCTCGGCCTGTGTTAGTTCCAGAACCGCACGGGTGTTGAAGGCTTCCTGCATCACCAGCTTGGACCCGACCCCCAGACTGGTCATCACCAGCGCGATAAGCCCTGTCACATGGGTTGCAGGCACGACCAGAAGGGCGGCGTCCTCTTCGGTGAGTTCAAGATGATGGGCAAAATGCATCATGGAATGGATAATCCCGAGATGGGTCAGCATTGCACCTTTAGGCTTCCCTGTTGTCCCGGAGGTGTAAAGGATACAGGCCAGATCATCTTCGCCCATTACAGGCGTGGCCGGATCAAATCCGGCAGGGGCGCTTTGTTCGATACCGTCTGTTTCCAGTCGCCACTTCATGTCAGGTACATCGTTCTTTAGCGGAATTGCAGCATCGTAAGCCGGATCATAGATCAGCCCCGCAGCACCACAGTCATTCAGGATAAAGGCGGTTTCCGGCGCGGCCTCCCGTACGTTCATCGGAACCGGAACCGCCCCCAGCCGCCAGATCGCAAGAAGCGAAACGACAAATTCCGCCCTGTTGGACAGCAGCAACCCGACCCTGTCGCCGCCGGACAAACCGAGTTTTTGCAGTTGCGCCGCGCAGCCGTTCACCCGCTCGGACAGGGTTGCATAGCTGAACCGCACCCGTTCATCCACAAGGGCAGTACGTTCTGGAAACTGTGCGATGATCCCGTCGATCTGCTCCATCACCAATGCAGCGCGGGGCTCGAAACAGGCTACAACACGATCACTGAAGTGCACTTCATTACGAACGGTAGGCATTTTGGTCATATCGGAACTTTCTTGAAGGGGCGTTCGGGCCGGATCAGCGGTCCGGCGAAGGCTAGGCGGCTGCCTTGCGCGGTTCAACAACGACGTTACTGTACGATCATCCTACAGCCTGCTGCGTTTTGTCGGTTGCGAGCAGGGTTTCGGCTAGCAACGCAAACTGCGGGGCCATCGCCCCCACAGCCACGGCATCGTCATGGGCCGCTTGTCCCGCCTTGGCCCGCGCGGTGATACCGGCCAGTATGACCGACATGCGGTAGAAGGCAAAGGCACGGTGGAACCGCGTCAGCGGTGCGTCACACCCGCCACTGGCGCGATAATGGTCCAGAAAGGCTGCCCAGTCGGGAATCCCGAGCGTTGCAAGATCCAAACCTGCCAATCCCCCCATCTGATCCGGCGAAAGCGCGTAAAACATCATCCAGTGCGCCAGATCCGACAGGGGATCACCCAATGTGGAGAGTTCCCAATCAAGCACGGCTTCCACCCGCGCAGGATTAGTTCCATACATCAGGTTGCCGATCCGGTAATCGCCATGCACCAACGTTGTCGGGCTTGCCGCGGGTATATTTTCGGCAAACCATCCTGACAGCGCATCTATCCGGTCGCAAAACGTCTTTTCCATACCCGCCGCCTTCGCCGTGTCCCACTGCCGTGCCCAGCGGCGAACCTGACGTGGGTAGTAATCACTCGCCTTGCCATAATCGGCAGGTCCAGCATTCTGCCAGTCAACCTTATGCACCGCAGCCAGAACGCGCGCCGCATCCCGAAAGACCGCCCCCCTGTCAGCCGGGTCTAGCGCGGGCAGGTCACTGTCTTCGGACACCTGACCGTAGAGTCTTTCCATCAGATAGAAAGGCGTCCCGATCACCGTCGGGTCCGCTTCGAACATTACCATTGCAGGGACCGGCACTTCGCTGGCAGCCAGAGCCGACATAACGCGATGCTCGCGGTCGACGGCATGTGCGCTTGACGCTGTTGCACCCGCAGGTTTCTTCCGCAGAACCAGATCCCGCGTGTTAGTGCTGACGAACCATGTTGGATTGGACTGCCCGCTTGTGACCGGAGCAAGCTTCACAGGCTCTCCCAGAACACTCTCCAGTTCGCGGGGATCAAAGTCGGGTTGAATGGCCATGTGTCTTCAGTCTCGCAGTTGCGGTTTCAGAAAATTAGTGTACGACATTAGGACATAAATAGCCGAATGCGCGCGGTCAACTTTTTTTGCCCGATTGCAAAATAACCTTACGGCGCAACCGCGAAATCGGTCTGGGCAGTCCCGTCGGCTTGAACTAGCATCCGCTTCTGTCAGCGCCGGTCCCACCCTCCGTAGCGTCAAACGACAATAATATTGACAGGGACGGAAATTCTTATCAGTGTACTACTGTCAGACACTAATTGAGATTTCTCGGTATGCGCCCAACGGCCTGTTTACTACGCAACAATTCACCCGCCTTCCCCTTGGGCGGAACGGCCCGGATGTGCGTGCAGGAGGCCGGAAATGCCGTTTAGCACCATTCAGACCGATGTGTCCGAAAACATCATGACATTGACCTTGAACCGGCCCGAAAAGCTGAACGCGTTCAACAATACCATGATGGAAGAGATGATTGCGGCGCTGGACATGGCCGATGCCGACGACGACGTGCGCGCCGTTATCGTGACAGGTGCAGGACGCGGATTTTGTGCCGGTGCGGATCTGGATGACGCGGATGCGTTTTCTTCAGCAGATCTTGACCCGAAATCCACAGATCCCGCCGCGTGGAGCAACCCGCAGAACCGTGATTCCGGTGGCATGCTGGCCCTGCGCCTGTTCAGATGCCTCAAGCCGGTCATCGCTGCGGTGAACGGTCCTTCGGTGGGGATCGGCAGCACCATGCAACTGCCAATGGATATTCGCATTGCCTCTGACAATGCCAAATTCGGCTTTGTTTTTGCCCGTCGCGGTATTGTACCGGAAGCGGCGTCAAGCTGGTTCCTGTCCCGCGCAGTCGGCCTGTCCACCGCGCTGGAGTGGTGTTACTCGGGCCGTGTGTTCGGCGCACAAGAAGCCCTTGAAGCGGGATTGATACGCTCTGTGCACGCACCCGAAGACCTGCTGCCGGCAGCCCGTGCCATTGCACGCGATATTGCCGATAACGCAGCACCTGTGTCAGTGGCGATGACCCGCCAGATGCTGTGGCAGATGTCCGGCGCACCCCATCCAATGATGGCGCACCAGATCGACAGCCGCGCCGTGGCTGCCCGCAGCGTACAGGGCGATTCTGCCGAAGGCGTCGCCAGTTTCTTTGAAAAACGACCAGCGGAATTTCCCGATCGTGTCAGCACGGACATGCCCGGATTTTTCCCCTGGTGGAACGAGCCCCCCTGGGCCTGACAGGTTAAAGTGTTGGGAGGACACGCAATGACAGACAAAATCCTGGTAGAGCGCAAGGACGGGGTCACGACCCTGCGTCTGAACGACCCCAAAGCCATGAACGCCATGACGGCGGATATGGCCGGTTCCCTGCGCGACCTGCTTCTGAGCGAATCGAAAACCGCACGGGCCATCATCCTTGCCGGCTGCGAGCGGGCCTTTTCTGCCGGTGCCAACCTGAATGCCGCGATGCCCGATGACACCACCGGCTTTGACGTCGGGGAGACACTGGAAAAAGAATACAACCCCCTGATGCTGACCATCCGCGATCTTGAAGTGCCGGTCATCAGCGCGGTGCGTGGTGCGGCAGCGGGTGTCGGCGCATCCATTGCGCTGGCCTGTGACATCATCGTCGCCGGAAAAAACGCCTATTTCCTCGAAGCCTTCGCCCGCATTGGCCTGATCCCCGATGGCGGTGCGACGTGGCTGCTGACCAAAGCCGTCGGGCGGGTCCGCGCCATGGAAATGATGCTACTGGCAGAGAAGATACCCGCAGAACAGGCCTTTGACTGGGGGTTGATCACACGGATCACAGAAGATGACGCCGTTGAAGCGGCCGCGCTTGAAATTGCGGCGCGGCTGGCACAGGGCCCGTCCCAAAGCTACAGCCTGATCCGCAAAGCCGCGTGGGCCGCTGCGGATAGCGATTTTGCCACGACTCTGGCAACCGAACGCAAGTTGCAGAAAGAAGCCGGTGAAACCAGCGATTTCGCCGAAGGGCTGGCCGCGTTCAAGGAAAAGCGCGCACCACGGTTCCAAGCGTAACCGCGCGACAAGAACACCCCCGGAGGTGAACGACTTCCGGTGCGGAGATCCCCTCCAAAGGATCACAAGACATTCCACCCCGAGAGGAACGGGGCAGGAGACTTTCGTTCAAAACGACCGTTCCGGTATCCGGAATACAAACAGGAGGAAGATATAGAATGAAACGTATGATTAAATCGGTACTCGCAGGGGCCTCCCTGCTGGCGCTGGCACCGGCTGTTCAGGCCGACCAGCTTAGCTTTGCGGGCGGCTGGCCGCCGAATTCCAAACCTACAGCGGTTCTGGAATCCTATGCGGAAGCGATCGAGGAAAATTCCGGCGGCGAACTGACAATGCGTGTGTTCCCGCTGTCCCTGCTGTCCTTTGCAGAAGGCAATGCCGGTCTGCGTGACGGTCTGGCGGATACCGCTGCGATCCTGACCCCCTATTTTCCGGCTGAATTTCCAAACCTGAATATGATCTCGGAATTCTCCCAACTGGTAGAACTCGAAGAATTCTCCGGCGAAATCAGTTCCGCTGCCTTTGCCGGTGCGCTGACAGAATATGTCATGCTGAACTGCCCCGACTGCCTGAGCGAAACTGCAAAGCAAAATCAGGTGTATCTGGGTGCTGGCATGACCACATCCTATGCGCTGCAATGTGTTGTGCCGCTGAACTCTCCGGAAGACCTGAAGGGTAAACGTATCCGGACCGCAGGTGCATACTGGTCCCGTTGGGCCGAAACCGTCGGCGCTGTTCCGGTGTCCATGTCTGTGAACGAAACCTTCGAGGCGCTTAATCAGGGCGTTCTGGATTGCACAGCCTCCAACACTGCGGATTATGTGAACTTCAGCTTTATCGAGGTGGTGAAATACCTCTACACAGGTCTGCCAGGTGGCCAGTTCACCGTTCCGACAATGATGAACAAAGACCGTTGGAACGGCCTGTCGGAAAACGGCAAATCCGCTGTGATGAAAGCCAGCGCCAAGCTCGCCTCTGAAATGACATGGGTATATCTGGACGAAGCCGCTGCCGGTAAGGCCAAATCGCCTGAGTTGGGGATCGAGTACGGTCCGGCTTCTGACAGCCTTGTTGCAATGAACCGCGAATTCATCGCCAATGATGTAAAGAACGTTGCGACTGTTTATAAAGACCGTTTCGGTCTGGAAAACGGCACCCAAGCAGCCGACAAACTGCGCGAACTGCTGGGCCGCTGGACAGAGCTGACAGCAGGTATCGAAACCGCTGACGCACTGACCGAACTGTACTGGAACGAGATCTATTCCAAGATCGACGTCAGCAGCTACGGCAAATAAACCGCTCCGGGTGCCAGCGAAAAACGTTGGCACCCGACACAGATTTTAGGGGAGGAATCGGATGATTCATGTGGGGAAAGCCCTGTCAGGACTGACAAAGATCGGATCGTTACTCGGGACGATATGTATCGTGCTGATGATGCTGCATGTGACAGCAGATGTGGTGGGCAGATATCTGTTCAATGCCCCGCTGACGGGTACGATTGTGATCGTTGGCCATTACTACATGATTATCGTCGTGTTCATTGCCCTTGGTGTCGCCGAAGAAAAAAACTCCCATATCTCGGTTGAGTTTATTACAGATATGATGCCCCGCACGATACAGGGCTGGTTGTCCGTTTTCTCTGGCCTGTTCACCCTCTTTGTCTTCGGACTGCTGGCTGTCAGCGGCTATACAGAAGCCATGAAGAAAACCAATTCCGGCGCCTCGATGGAGCAGGGATCAAGCCTGATCGCGATCTGGCCAAGCTATTGGGCGATCCCGTTTGGCGCCGCGCTGATCTGTCTGATCGCCGCCTACAAAGTACTGGTACGGGTTTTCAAAACCCGCAACGGACTTCACGAAACACTCGAAGCAGATGAGATAGTTCATGACTGATGTAGCAATTGGCCTGACCGGCCTTGGTTCCCTGATGGCACTTATCGCCCTGAGGGTCCCGATTGGTGTGTCCCTCATCGGTGTGTCCTTCATCGGATTGTGGTCGCTTATGGGGTCCCGCGTGGCCTGGGGTGCGCTTGGGGTTATCCCTTACCAGTTCACCGCGAACTGGGTGCTCAGCTCTATTCCGATGTTCCTGTTTCTGGGGTTCATCAGCTATCACACGCAACTGACCAAAGGCATGTTCAATGCCGCGCGGATCTGGCTTTCGGCCATTCCGGGGGGGCTGGCGATTGCCGCGATTTTCGGCTCTGCCGGTTTTGCCGCTGTGTCCGGTTCTTCCATTGCCTGTTCCGCAGCCATGGGCCGGATCGCGATCCCCGAGATGATGAAGCACAAGTATCACCCCGAACTGGCCACCGGCACGGTTGCAGTGGCCGGTACAATCGGTGCGCTGATCCCGCCGTCAATTATCCTGATCCTTTACGGTGTGATCGCGCAGGTCTCTATCGCCAAACTGTTTCTGGGCGGCATCAGTGCCGGTATCCTGACAACCATCGGCTATATCATCGTGGTGCTGGTGCGGGTCAAACTGAACCCCGAACTTGCCCCCGAACGGGACGAAAAGACAAGCCTGGCCGAACGGATCAGGGCGCTGAAAGACACCTGGCCGATCTTTCTGATCATGATCGGCATTTTCGGCGGTCTGTTCGGCGGTATCTTCACCCCGACCGAAGCCGGAGCCGTAGGGGCTTTTCTGGCCTGTATCGTGGCCCTGATCAGCGGCGAACTGACACTGGAGCGGTTCCTGAAGGCCGCGCGCGAAACCACCATGACCACCGCTTCGCTGCTTATCATTGCAATCGGGGCAAGTCTGCTGACACGGTTTCTCGCGCTTTCCGGCGCCGGCGACTACCTGTCATCGGGCATTATGTCCGTGGCCTCCAATCCTGCGCTGCTGATGCTTGGGATCGTGCTGGTTTACCTGCTTATGGGCATGTTTCTGGAGCCGATCGGGGCCATGTTGCTGACCCTGCCGATCATCCTGCCCGTGGTAGACAATTCGGGATGGAGCCTGCTGTGGTTTGGCATCGTACTGACCAAACTGCTGGAAATCGGAATGATCACGCCGCCCATCGGGATGAATGTTTTTGTTATCAAAAGCGTCGTGGGCGATCTGATAAAAACCTCCGCGATCTTCCGTGGCGTGATGTGGTTCATCGTAATGGACCTTGCCATCGTGCTGTTGCTTTCAGCCTTCCCTGCGCTGGTGCTGTTCCTGCCCGAACTGCTGCAATAACCTGTAAGGACAAATTGATATGACCAACCAAAACACAACGCTGGTCCGGCGTGCCCGCAGCCAGCAACTTGGCGATCTGCTGTACCGTTCAGCGGCGCGCACCCCGCAGAAGGCCGCGCTGAAGTTCCGCGGAGTTTCCGAAACCTTTGCCGAGCTGAACCGTGCTGTGAACCGTGCGGCCAACGGTCTGACAGCCAGAGGCATCAAGAAGGGCGACCGTGTTGCCCTTCTCAGCCATAACAACCGCGCCTTTGTGGTGCTGCGCTTTGCACTGGCACGGATCGGCGCAGTCACAACGCCTGTGAACTTCATGCTGAACGCCGAGGATGTGGCCTATATCCTCGACCACTCCGGCGCCTGCGCCATCATTGCCGAAGACGCACTGTGCGCCACTGCCGACACGGCACTGGCAGCCCTCGGCAAGGCAGACATGCAGCGCTTTGCGATCCCCCACGGAGATGTTGCCACGCCTGATCACTGGGCTCCGGTTGCAACCCTGCTGGATCACGCCGACGACAGCGAAGTCTGGGTGGATGTGGACCCTGACGATCCGATCCAGATGATGTATACCAGCGGCACGGAATCCCGCCCCAAGGGTGCGCTGCTGACCTCCAGTGCGCTTTATGCCCAATACGTCAGTTGCATTACGGACGGGAAAATGACCGGCGATGCGGTCTCGCTTCATTGTCTGCCGCTGTTTCACTGTGCACAACTGGACTGCTTCCTGTCGCCGGATCTGTATCTCGGCGCAACCAGCATCCTGCATGATAAGGCCGACCCTGCCGAAATGCTCGCCGCGATCGAAGCCGAAGGCGTGACCAAACTGTTCTGTCCGCCCACCGTCTGGATCGCCCTGCTGCGCCACCCCGATTTTGACAAACGGGATCTGAGCAGCCTGAACGCGGGCTATTACGGCGCCTCCATCATGCCAACCGCGATCATCGAGGAACTGATGCAGCGCCTGCCAAACATGAAGCTGTGGAACTTCTACGGGCAGACGGAAATGGCCCCGATCGCCACCATCCTGCAACCCGAAGACCAGCTGACCAAACTGGGATCCGCAGGGCGTCCGGCGCTGAACGTGGACACCCGCGTTGTCGATGACAACGACCGGCCCGTGGCCGTGGGCGAGGTCGGCGAAATCGTCCACCGCAGCCCCCATCTGATCCTTGAATACTATAAAGACACCGAAAAAACCGCCGAGGCCTTTGCCAACGGCTGGTTCCACAGCGGCGATCTGGGCCGGTTCGATGCGGACGGATACCTCTACGTGGTGGACCGCAAGAAGGACATGATCAAAACCGGCGGCGAAAACGTGGCCAGCCGGGAGGTCGAGGAAGCCATCTTCCACCACCCCGACGTGGCCGAGGTTGCCGTGTTCGGCATCCCCCACCCCACATGGATCGAAGCGGTGACAGCCATCGTCGTGGCCAAAGACGGATCACCGGTGACACGGGAGCAACTGATGGACTACTGCCGCGAAAACCTGGCAGGGTTCAAATCGCCAAAACACATCGAGATCGTAAAGCAACTCCCCAAAAACGCGAGCGGCAAGATCCTGAAAAAAGACCTGCGGGTGGAATATCAGGGCGTGTTCGACGGGGTTTGATTGAGATTGAGAGGATCGGCAGCACGGAGTACTTGCTGCCGATTTTTTTTACCAATTAGGCTCAACTTGGTGAAAGGGATCACGGGAAATTAAAACTGTATGATGGGAATTTTTACTAAACCTATTATTGAATTTACGATTCAATCCCATCTACTAGATCATCGCTCATTTTCGCGTCCGGCATAGTGTTTCGGATAGTCGCTTTTATCGTTTCGTAAGCAGCTTGCACATTGTTAGCGTCCCATGAAACCCTAAATGCGTGTTCGACGTCAAAATGCGCTTTATGTAGATCATCATTCCTTCGAAGATAAATTACCGGTTTGCCGAGCCCTTCAGCCATACCAGCCTCCCAATAAGCACCGAGATTACTATGGGTCAGTTCGACTAACAAAAAACGCGCTGCTTTTATCTGCAGCTGCATACGTGTATCGATTAGTCCGGACTTTGGATTGTCATCTACTCGTTCAAGTACGTAACCTGTTTCGCGCACAGCTTCCCGTAGGCCCGGCAACCATACATCATCTAAATCCGGTTTGTCAAATGGCATTGCTATAAAGGCTTTCCGCCCAATTGTGTTATCCTTTAGGATATGCTCGTATTCAATCCAACCCGCCACAGTCAGCAATACGATCATACTACTATTGCTAGCGAGTTTGCTTTCCTTCGAGATATATCCTTGCTCTTGGAGGTGATTGAACAGACCAATCAGGCCACCTACACTTTTACAACCGACTTGGAATTGGGTTTTCACTCTGCCAATAGACAACTTCACCCCAGGCTCGCCAACACTGTCCCCAATTATCCGAAGAAAGTTCGCTAATCGGGTGCTAACACTCGGAAAGTGCGGGTTCTTTACATGGCGCTCTACAATCTCAGAAGTGAGCATTGGCGCACTCCTGAATCGCTGCTGATCCTGTACCCAGTGCCCCAGAGACGCGGCAAGCGGAGTCTTTTGTAAGGCCATGCCCCTATGTTTAACTTTTAGCTCACTTAATGCCGAACCCGATATTCGATACAGTCCACAGTTCTCACAATCATATTGTGAATAATCTCCGCTTGATTTGGTAGTTTCCAATGAAGACCCGCATATTGGGCAATTTGAAAAATCAGTCATAACTAAACTTATTTGTCCTAGATTACCGATACTCGGTCACATGGATTGTTAAAAAGCAAGCCTTTCCAACACGCTAAAACTGTTACTACAAACAATATAGATCTATTTTACAATTGCAGGCACGAACTTCAACAATGTCGCGCAATTTAAAGAAATTCCCCCCCTCACTTCATCCTGTTCTCTTTCGAAATGGACGGCTCGTCCTGTAGCCCCGCAATCTGGATGCCGCGCCAGAAGTCCTGGATGTGGCGGTGGGCCCAGTCTCGGGCGCGGTCAGGGTCGCGGGCCTCTATGGCGTCTACGATGTTGCCGTGGGCGATGATCTGCCGCTCTATGGCCTGGGGCACAGCGGGGGTGATCTGGATAAACCCCTGATACAGCAGAAGTGTCAGCGGTTCACGCACAAGGCAGAGCACGCGGTTCTGGCTCATCTCGGCCACTTGGGTGTGGAATTCCTTATCAAGCCGCGTGGTTTCGGCCACATCATTCTTGGCGGCCACCAGTCTGGCGTGGGTGTCTTTCAGCGCGGCCAGTCCTTCGGGCGTGCCTTGCCGCGCGGCCAGTTCGGCGGCCAGCGGTTCCGTTTCCAGCGCCACCTGCCACAGTTCCCGAAAGGTGACGTTCATCAGCACCATCGCGCGGCTGGAGCGGCTGGCGAGCTTGTCGCTCTGGGGCAGCGCCACTTCCAGACGGCGGGGCGTGGGCCGGTGCACCAGCCCTTCGCTTTCCAGCTGGCGCAGACCTTCGCGCACGGTCGAACGGGTCACGCCGAACAATTGCGCCAGTTCCACTTCGCCGGGCAGACGTTCGCCAGGTTTCAAGGTGCCCTGCATGATCTGCGCTTCGATTTCATCGGCGAACTGGCGATACGCGTAATTCACCTTCAGATGCTGGCTGCGCAAACTCATGTCTTATACTCCAATGTTCGCGGGCGCGCTGCTCTGCCGAACACGCCGCTGACCCGATTAAACAACAAGCCGCCCCGTTTGTGAACAAAAAGGCGGCCTGCCTGTGGTTCAGCTACCTTGCGTCAGGACAACGCTTCGAGAATGGTCACATTCGCGGTGCCGCCGCCTTCGCACATGGTCTGCAAGCCGTAGCGTTTGCCCGAGGCCCGCAATCCGTGAATGAGTGTCGACATCAGCCGCGTCCCGCTTGCTCCCAGCGGATGGCCAAGCGCAATCGCCCCGCCCTGCGCGTTTGTGCGTGCCGGATCGGCGCCCAGCTCCTTGATCCACGCCAGCGGAACAGGCGCAAAGGCTTCGTTCACTTCGTAAAGGTCGATCTGGTCCAGCGTCATACCCGATTTTGCCAGCGCCTGACGGGTGGCCTCGATCGGTTCTTCCAGCATGATCACCGGATCACCTGCGGTGACGGTCATATCCACGATCCGTGCGATCGGGGTCAACCCGTGGGTCTTGAGCGCGCGTTCGGACACGATCATCACCCCTGATGCGCCATCACAAATCTGGCTGGCATTTGCCGCACTCAGCACACCGCCTTCGGTCAGCGTATCCACGCTGCCAATGCTTTGCGCCGATGCATCATAGCGGATGCCTTCGTCCCGTGTGTGTTCGCCCGCTGCCGTTTCCAGCGGCAGGATTTCCCGCTGGAACGCACCCGCTTCTGTGGCAGCGGCTGCCCGTTTGTGGCTTTCCAGCGCATAGGCGTCCAGATCGTCGCGGGAAAACCCGTGTTTCTGCGCAATCATTTCAGCCCCTGTGAACTGGCTGAAGCCTGTCACGCCAAACCGTTCTGCAATGCGCGGGCTGACCGGATCGGCCCCGATACTCGCTTTTGCAAAACTGCTCATATCTGCGAACATGGGCACCCGTGTCATGCTTTCCACGCCGGAAGCAATCACCACATCCTGAACACCGGACATTACCATAGCCGCGCCAAAATGCACTGCCTGCTGGGAACTGCCGCACTGGCGATCCACAGTGGTAGAAGGAACAGTCTGGGGCAGTTTGGAGGCCAGCACCGCGTTGCGCCCGACATTGAATGCCTGCTCGCCGCCTTTGGTGACACATCCCATGATCACATCATCAATAGCTGCCGGATCAATGCCTGTCCGCTCTACCAGCGCATTCAGGATTTCCGCACCCATATCGGCGGGATGCCAGTCTGCCAGCGCCCCTTTGCGGCGTCCCCCTGCGGTGCGCAGTGACTCTACGATAAATGCATCGGCCATGATCCGTTCCTCCTTCTGACCCTGCGTCCCAAGCGACGGAAGCGTGTTTCGGCTTCCCTTCCAATTTCCGCTATGCTACGCCATTAGTGTCAGACAATACGTCACTAAAATCTGTTTATCAATGGGTCAATCCGGCAGGACGTTACGCCAAACGTCCTTGCTGAACCGGACCCGCCCCTAACGAACGAGCCTGAAATGATCCCTGAAAAGTCCGATAAGACCCGCGAACTGGAAGACCGCCTGAAAGATTTCATGGACCAGCATATTTATCCGAACGAAGCCCGCTTCTATCGGGAATCAGAGGATATCGGCCCCTGGGGTGTGCATCCGGTTGTGGAAGAGTTGAAAATCAAGGCGAAGGAGGCCGGATTGTGGAACCTGTTCCTGCCGGAATCGGATAAAGGGGCCGGACTGAACAATCTGGAATATGCCGCGCTGTGTGAAATCATGGGCCGCAGCCATCTTGCGCCCGAAGTATTCAACTGCTCCGCCCCTGACACAGGCAATATGGAAGTGCTGGAACGCTATGGCACGGAGGAACACAAGAAACAGTGGCTGGAACCGCTGTTGAAGGGTGAAATCCGCTCCAGCTTTGCGATGACGGAACCCGCCGTTGCCTCCTCTGACGCGCGCAATATCGAAAGCGCGATTGTACGGGACGGCGATGAATATGTGATCAACGGGCGCAAGTGGTACACCACCGGCGCAACCGATCCCCGCTGCAAGATCATCATCTTTATGGGCAAGTCCGACCCGAGCGCCGAAACCTATCGCCAGCAATCCATGATCCTCGTCCCCAAAGACACGCCCGGAGTCACGGTGAAACGCTCGATTCCTGTTTTCGGGTTCTACGGCGTGCCGGACCGTGCCTCTGAAGTGATCTTTGACAATGTGCGCGTGCCTGCATCGAATATGCTGTTGGGTGAAGGCTGCGGGTTTGAAATTGCGCAGGGCCGTCTTGGGCCGGGTCGTATCCACCACTGTATGCGCCTGATCGGGCTGGCTGAACGTACGCTGGAAAAAATGGTAGTCCGCGCCGGTGAACGGACGACATTTGGCAAGGTTCTGTCCGAACAATCCGTCACCCGCGAACGCATCGCCCAGTCCCGTATCCTGATCGAACAGTCCCGCCTGCTGACCCTGCGCGCCGCCCATATGATGGACACGGTGGGCAACAAAGAGGCCAAGGCCGAGATTGCCATGATCAAGGTTGCGGTGCCGAATATGGCCTGTCAGGTGATCGACTGGGCCATCCAGCTTTTCGGCGGCGGTGGCACCAGCAACGATTTCGGACTGGCGGCAGCCTATGCCACGGCCCGCATGTTGCGGCTTGCCGACGGGCCGGACGAAGTCCACCGTGACCAGATCGCACGGCTGGAATACAAGAAACAGGCCAAGGCGAATGCAGAGCGGCCCAATGTGAAGCTGTCGGATCAGGAACCGGCAGTCAGCAATATGGCACTGGGTCTGACGCTGGACTGAAAGACGCGCTAGCCCTGCGCTGCGATCCGCAGCTCCAGTCCTAACAGGAGCGTGTCAAAGGCAGGGTGGGGGCGGCGGTCCGTTACGACATAATCGCCAGCCTTTAACAGGGGCTGGCGTACAGCGGGGCGACGGTCCTGCGGCGTGAATTTGGAATGGTCCACTGCCATGATCACCTTGCCTGCATTGCGCAGCATGGCGGTGGCAATTTCCACTTCGCATTGTTCATGCACCAGAAACCCCTTGACGGCATCCACCATCGACGCGGACAAAAGCGCGTAATCCACCTGCATCCGCTCGATCACGTCAAAGGCAGAGCGGTCAAAGGCGGCGCCGTCATGATCGCGCAATTGGGTTCCCGCCATAAACACCTTGTTGCCCGGAATAATCGCCAGCGTGCTGGCCACAAAGGCCGAATTCGTCACAACGGTCAATTCCTTGCGCGCCCGCAAGGCCTGCGCAATAAACCCCGAGGTTGAACCGGTGTCGATTGCAATGCTGGCCCCGTCCCCGATGATCTCTGCCGCTTCCTTGGCAATGGCCACTTTGGCGGCACGGTTCAGGTTCATCCGCGCCAGATAGGGCGGGTCAGTGGCAATGCGATTGGAAACCAGCGCCCCGTGCACCTTATCCAGACGCCCGCTTGCCACAAGCGGCTGCGTGACGCGGCGGATGGTCTGATCGGACACACCGAGCATCTGCGAAAGCTCCACCACCGAGAGCGTTCCCCGCATATCAACCGCGTGTAGAATCTGTGCTTCATATTTCGACATTTGCGATACCTATACCCAGAAACCCGCCAAACAACAGCCTGCATTTGTTGATTTTGCGGTCAATATCAACATAAATCAACAAATTCGTTGCCACGATGTTGGTTTTAGTTACTGTGAACCGTGAAACTCCCCTTGGATGGCATCATGGCACAACACGCAGCGAAACACCTGATCATCGGCGGAGGCATCATCGGGTGCTCTATCGCCTATCACCTGACCCGTATGGGGGAAAAGAACGTGGTGCTGCTGGAGCGTGCGAACCTTACCGAAGGCGCCACATGGCACGCGGCAGGGCTGGTGGGGCAGTTACGCTCCTCGCGCAATACAACGCGGATGCTGAAAAAATCGGTCGAGATGTACGACCGGTTGCAAAACGAGGAAGGGCTGCAGTTCGACTGGAAGAAAACCGGCTCCCTGCGGCTGGCGACGACCAAAGAACGGATGCTGGAAGCAAAGCGGCTGGCGACGATGGCCCGCAGTTTTGATCTCGAAATGCAGATTATCACCCCGTCCGAGGCTAAAGACCTGTTCCCGTTGATCGACGACAAAGGGCTGGAAGGCGCGGCTTTCATCCCTTCAGACGGCTATGTAGATCCGGCCTCTTTGTGTCAGGCCATTGCAGGGGCCGCGCGACGCCAGGGTGCAGACATCCGCCAGAATATTGAAGTGACGGATTTCAACACCAGCGACGGGCGGATTACTTCTGTCGAAACCACCGAAGGGCGCTGGGAGGCCGATACCGTGATCCTTGCCACCGGCATGTGGAGCCGCGAAATCGCTGCGAAACTGGGCATCATGGTGCCCGCCTGCGCGGTCGAACACCAGTATATCATCACGGAATCCACCGGCAGCGATATCGGCCACTACCCCACCCTGCGCGATCCCGAAAGGCTGGTCTACTACAAACCGGATGTTGGCGGGCGGCTGGTTGTCGGCGGCTATGAAGAGAACACCCTGCCCTTCGGCAACACGGGTATTCCGGGAAAATTCGTGCGCCAGCTTCTGCCTGAAAATCTGGACCGTTTCCTGCCGCTGGCGGAACTGGCCGGCAAAGTCACACCCGTGATAAACGAGGTCGGCATCCGGCAGGTGATCAACGGTCCGATCCCCTATTCCGCCGACGGGGATTTCGTGATGGGCTGGCAGCCCGACTATAAGAACCTGATGATGGCGACAGGGTTTCTTTATGGCATTGCCGCAGGGGGCGGAGCGGGAGAGATGATCGCGGAATGGGTGGTGGACGGGCAACCCTCGCTGGATTTATGGCCGCTGGATGTGCGCCGTTTCGGGCCGCACCATGGCACCCGCGCCTTTATGTATCCACGCGCGGTGGAACATTACGCCCATCACTACAAGATGCGCTATCCGGGGCAGGAACATGAAACCGCCCGCCAGTTGCGCCTGTCTCCGCTCTATCAGAAACTGAAGGATCAGGGCGCGGTTTACGGATCGAAGAACGGTTGGGAGCGCCCCTTGTGGTTTGCCCCCGATGGCGTGCCTGCTGTGGACCAACTGGACTTCCTGAACCCCGGATGGAAACAGTTTGCCGCACAGGAACACAAAGCCGTGCGCGAACGTGTGGCCCTGATCGACCAGACGAGTTTTGCCAAGTTCGAAATTGTCGGGTCGGGCACGCTGGACCTGTTGCAAAAGCTCTGTGTCTCCAACATGGACAAACCTGTCGGCAGCGTGATCTACACCCAGATGTGCAACGCCAAGGGCGGAACCGAAGCTGACGTGACCTTCATTCGCCTTGGTGCAGAGCGGTTCTACATGGTCACAGGATCGGGCTTTGGCGTGCATGACAGCAACTGGATCAAGCGCCACCTGCCCGATGGCGGGTCGGTGCATCTGATCGAGGTGACAAGTGGCACCGCCGTTTTGAATATCGTCGGCCCGAAATCGCGCGAGGTTCTGGCCGCCGCTTCCGAAAGCGATGTTTCGGACAGCGCCATTCCGTTTTCCACCGCGCGGGAGATCATCATCGGCGCGGCACCGGTGCGGGCCGCACGGATCGGATATGTCGGGGAACTGGGGTATGAATTGCACATCCCCACCGAATTTGCCGCCCATGTCTATGACACGCTCTGGCAGGCGGGACAGCGGAGCGGCATCGCAAATGTCGGCTACCGCGCAATCGAAAGCCTGCGGATGGAAAAGGGCTATGTCTATTGGTCCGGAGATGTGACGCCGGATTACACCCCGATCGAGGCAGGGCTCGGCTTTCGCGTGCATCTGAAATCCAAAGGTGATTTTATCGGCAGAGAGGTTCTGGAGGCGCAGAAAACCGGCGGGGTTGACCGGCGGCTCTGTACTTTTGTGACCGATGTACATCTGCCGCTGACAGGGGGCGAGGCGATCCTGATCGGGGATGAGCTTGTGTCGCTCGCAACCTCTGTCGGCTATGGCCATACTGTGGGGCAGACCATCCTGCGGGGCTATCTGGACAGGGCGCACTGGCAGCAGACCGATTTCACGCTGGAGGTTTTCGGGGACCATCACAGCATCCGCCAGACCGACAGTCCCGTCTATGATCCGTCCAACAGCGCATTGAAAGGATAAGGGGGAACAATGACAGACAACAGGGACAAGGTACTGGCGGCCCTGCGGGAGGCCCCGCAATTCAGCGATGTGCAGCAGGTCGACAGTATTACGCGGCTCGGCGGGATGACCAATCTGGTCTACCGCGTGGAATTTGGCGGCACTTCCGTGATCGTGCGGATACCGGGCGAAGGTACGGAAGATTACATCGACCGCGCGGTGGAAGATCACAATGCAAGGGCCGCCGCGCGGGCCGGTGTCTCCCCCGAGGTGATCTTTGCCCGCCCCGAAACCGGCCTGATGATCACGCGCACGGTGCCTGACATTGAAACCATGACCCCCGCCCTGTTCCAAAACCGCAAGGGTGCGCCCGCACGGGCAGGCAATGCGCTGGCAAAACTGCATGGTTCGGGCGAGACATTCCGGTTCCGCTTCGAACTGTTTTCGATGATTGACGATTACCTGAAAGTCCTTGCAACCAAAGACGTCGACCTGCCGGACGGCTATCACGATGTGGTGGCGGCCGCCGCGCCGGTTAAAAAGGCACTCGCCAATGCGGACCTGCCTCTGGCGCCTTGCCATTGTGACCCCCTGTGCGAGAATTTTCTGGATGACGGCAACAGCATGTGGATCGTGGATTGGGAATATTCCGGCATGAACGATCCCTTGTGGGATGTGGGCGATCTGTCGGTGGAGGCAGGTTTGAACGAAGCACAGGACCGCGAATTGATGGAAGCCTACTTCGGGCGCACGCCCACAGCGGCGGAAACCGGCCGGATGGTGATCTACAAGGCCATGTGCGATCTGCTCTGGACCCTTTGGGGGCTGATCCAGCACGCGGACGACAATCCGGCCGAAGATTTCTGGGCCTATGCCACGGAACGCTTCGCGCGGTGCAAGGCCCTGATGCAAGACCCTGCTTTTGCCGGACATGTGGCTGCAGTGGAAAAGGGCTAGGCGTTCACCAGTTCCAACAGTTCGCGGTGCAGGGCCGGTGTCGCCGCAGTGATCGTGCGCCCGTCGGATTTCATGGTCAAAGCCTGGCCCTGCCAGTCTGTCATAATCCCCCCTGCCGCGTGGACCACCGCTGACACCGGCAGGTAATCATAGGGTTGCAGATCGTAATCCACGACCGCATCAACCAGCCCGCGGGCCACCAGCGCATGGGGATAGCAATCCGACCCCATACGCCGCAACTCTCCGGCCTGTACCAATCGGGAAAAGACCGCAGGTTCGTGTACCGCCAGCTTGTCCCCCTCGTTCAGAAACAGACGTGCGGTTGCAAGGCTCTCGCAACGGCTGCTTTGGACCGGCACACCGTTACACATGGCCCCCAGCCCGACCGCGCCGGAATAGGTTTCGCCCAGCGCAGGCATCCGGATAATCCCGAGTTGCGGCGCGCCGTCCTGCAAATATCCAAGCAGCATTCCGAACAGGGGCAATCCGGTAATAAAGGAACGGGTTCCGTCGATGGGATCGACAATCCACATATCCGCGCCACTGCCGGATTGGCCGAATTCCTCGCCAAAGACCGGCTCCTGCGGAAAGGCTTCGGCCAGACCTTTGCGAATAGCCTCTTCTGTTTCCTTGTCGGCAACCGTAACAGGGCTTTGGTCCGCCTTGGTTTCAATGTCCGGACTGTTGCGGAAATGGGCCATGGCGACTTTGGCAGCCTGTTCCGTAATCTGTGTGGCAGCCTCAAGCCGCTGTTTCAAATCCTGCATCACGTATCCTCGGGTTGCCCAGTTTCAGGGCGTTTCGGGGGTATTCTGACCTCTATCCCGCAAATCCTGACGTAAAGCTACATTTAATCCACAGTTTTGTTGATTTTTGTTGATATTGATTTTGAATCTGATTGTATGGTTGCACCATTACCGGCGATCCGCGGGCGTTTGACCCGATTTAAGACCGGACGCCCCGATCCAACACAGGGAGTTTTAGAATGAAGTATATTTCCGTAGCGGCGGCCGCGTTTCTGGCGGCATCACCGGCGCTGGCGCAAGAATCCGCGGACCCGATCAAACTGACCTTGCATGACTGGTCAGGCCAGCTCATCACCACAACGCTGATGGGCGAAGTGCTGGAAGAAGCCGGATATAACGTCGAATACGTTCAGGCGGATTATATCGCCCAGTTTGCAGGGTTGAAGACCGGCGACCTGCATGTGGCGATGGAACTGTGGGAAACCACAGCGCGCGAAGCCATGGACGAAGCCTTTGCTACCGGCAACGTGGTCAATCTGGGGGAAACCGGCATGATGGCGATCGAGGAATGGTGGTATCCCTCCTATATGGAAGAACGCTGCCCCGGCCTTCCGAACTGGGAAGCCCTGAAGGATTGCGCAGAAGAATTTGCCACAGCAGAAACCGCGCCGATGGGCCGCTATCTGGGCGGCCCCGTCACATGGGGCGGCTTTGATGACGAACGGGTCGAAGCACTGGAACTGGATTTCGAAGTGGTGCACGCGGGCACTGATGCGGCCCTGTTTGCGGAACTGGAAGCAGCCTACCAGCGGAAAGACCCGATCATGCTGTGGCTCTATTCCCCGCACTGGGCCCCCGCCAAGTTTGAGGGCAGCTATGTAGAGTTCCCGCCTTACTCCCCTGAATGCTACAACGATCCCTCCGTCGGCGTGAATCCGGATGCCGCCTATGACTGCGGCAAGCCGACAGGTCCGATCTGGAAGGCGGCTTGGGCCGGTCTTGGCGAGAAATGGCCAAACGCCGAAACGGCAATCAAGAACTTCAAGATCAGCAACGAGGACATGGGCGCAATGGTGGCCGATGTGGATCTGAACGGTAAATCCGTTGAAGAGGTTGTTGCCGCATGGATGAGCGAGAACAAAGACGCATGGTCCTCCTGGATCGTTAAGTAATCCTGACCCTGAAAGGGTGCGTTGCAAGCCGGCGCGCCCTTTCACCGAACCACCCCGATACGACGACACACGCTCCGGCTGCGCGCCTTCCCGTTGCCGCGCCGGCCGCCCCGAGGACCGAATGAACCAATCTGTCATACTAGAATGCCGCGATGTCTGGAAACTCTACGGACCCAACGCCGAAACCTTCCTGAACAACACGCCGGCGCCGAAAAAGGGGGATCTGGGACGGGCCGGACTGATCGGCGCGGTCCGCGCGGCCAATGTGCAGATCTTCAAGGGCGAGATTTTTGTGATTATGGGCCTGTCGGGATCTGGCAAATCAACTCTGGTCCGGTGTCTGTCCCGCCTTGTCGAACCCACGGCGGGAGAAATCCACTTTGAAGGCGAAAACCTTCTGAACATGTCCGACAAGGAGCTGATCCAGATCCGGCGCAGCAAGATGGGCATGGTCTTCCAGCAGTTCGCCCTTCTGCCCCATCTGACGGTTCTGGAAAACGCCGCCTTCCCGCTGGATGTGCAGGGCGTGCCCAAGGCGGAACGTCTGGCCCGCGCGCAAGAGGTGGTGGAACTGGTGG
This sequence comes from Paracoccaceae bacterium, assembly GCA_018223125.1. GTDB lineage: Bacteria > Pseudomonadota > Alphaproteobacteria > Rhodobacterales > Rhodobacteraceae > Amylibacter. The sequence continues at coordinate 109,573 of JAAEZA010000002.1, forward strand.
GGCTTAAAGGGCGCGAAGGCTATTACCCGCGCGAATTATCCGGTGGCCAGCAGCAACGGGTGGGCATCGCAAGATCGCTCGCGGTGGAGCCGGACCTGTGGTTTCTGGACGAACCGTTTTCCGCGCTCGACCCGCTGATCCGCCGCGAAATGCAGGACGAATTCATCCGTCTGCAAAACATGCTGCATAAAACGATCATTTTTATCACCCATGATTTTGACGAGGCGATCCGCCTTGCCGATCGTATCGCCGTTATGAAGGACGGCGCGATCCAGCAGGTGGCCAAGCCCGAAGAACTGGTGCTGAACCCCGCCACCGACTATGTGGCAGAGTTCACCCGCCATGTGAACCGCGCCAAGGTCATCACCGCAGCCGCGCTTGCAGAACCGCTGAGCGGTGACAGCTTTTCCGGAACCGTTCCTGCAAACGCAACGATTGAAACCATCGGTGACCGTGTCGAGGCTGCCGAACACCCGTTTCACGTGGAACAGGACGGCAAGGTGATCGGCCAGATCACCCGAAGTGCCGTGATCGACGTTCTGGTGGGGCGGCGCTGAATGGGACGCTGGCTTACATCCGGCAGGGTTTTCTGGCTTGGCCTGTTCGCAGTCACTTGGCTGCTGTCGCAATATTCCTTCCAGCTTTACAAGGCGCTCGACGCGCGCTGGATCATCCGCTATCCGAAAAAATGGCAACTGCCGCTTGAAGATTCCATCAGTGCGTTTCTGAATTGGCTGGTCGAGACCGCAAACTTCTATTTCTTTACCTTCCGCGAACTGACCCGCGCCATTGCCGCCCTGCTGGAAGCCCCCTACCAGTTCCTGCGCAACCTTCTGATTGAAGGCTTCACCACGGGTTATGGCGACAGTGCGGTGCAGCTTGCCCCGTCGCTCGGCTGGGTGGCGGTAGTGGTCTGCGCCATAGCCATCGGCCATTACGCCCGCAACTGGGCGCTGGCGGCACTGGTAGGGGCGTGTTTCCTTTATCTTGCAATTTTCGGGCAGTGGCACAGTGCGATGATCACGCTGGCCTCTGTCCTGATCGCGGTGCCGATCGGCGCTGTTGGCGGCCTGTTTCTGGGGATCGCAGCCTACCGCGTGCCGTGGTTCAACCGCCTGCTGCAACCTGTGCTGGACCTGATGCAGACAGTGCCTGTCTTTGCCTATCTGGTCCCGATCCTGATCCTGTTCGGCTTTGGCCCTGTCGCCGCACTTGTGGCCACCGTGGTCTATGCCATGCCGCCGATGGTGCGGATCACCATCCTGTCGCTCCGTTCCGTGCCTGAAGAAATTCAGGAAGCCGGTCGCATGGCAGGCTGCACAAGGCGGCAGATCATGTGGAAGGTTCTGGTGCCTTCAGCCACGCCGTCCCTTATGGTCGGGGTCAATCAGGTGATCATGCTCTCGCTCAACATGGTGATCATCGCATCCATGATCGGCGCGGGCGGGCTCGGGTTTGATGTGCTCGCGTCTTTGCGGCGGCTCGACATCGGCGCGGGCATCGAGGCGGGCTTGGCCATTGTTGTCATGGCCATCGCGCTTGATCGTGCCAGTCAGGCCTTTGCCGAACGCAGCCAGCGGAGCCTGCCCGACGGCAATCTGCTGCAACGCCACCCCTGGAGCAGCACGGTGCTTCTGGTGATCCTTGCCAATCTGGTGCTGGGCCATTTTATTCCTGCGCTGCAGACCTATCCCGATGCCATGACCCTGACCACCGGCCCCTTCTGGAGCGATGCAATGGAGTGGATCAACGTCAACTTCTTTGACACATTCGAGGCGGTAAAAGTCGTTGTGCTGCAAGGGCTTTTGCTGCCGGTAAAGAAATTCTTCAGTGGTATTCCATGGGCCTGGGGCATCATCGCAACCGGCCTGATTTCATGGCGGATCGGCGGCTGGAAGCTGGGTGTTATGGCCGCCCTGATGATGGCCTTCATCGCTGCCAGCGGGCTGTGGGGCAAGGCGATGGTTACGATCTACCTGTGTGGCGTGTCGGTGCTGATTGCCACAGTAATCGGCATCCCCCTTGGCATCTGGGCCGCCGAAAAACCCGCTGCGGGGCGGGTGATCCTCGGGCTGATGGACACGCTGCAAACCCTGCCGAGCTTTGTCTATCTGATCCCTGTCGTGATGCTGTTCCGCGTTGGCGATTTCAGCGCCATGATCGCGGTGGTTCTTTATGCGCTGGCCCCTGCGGTACGCTACGCCGCCCACGGTTTGCGTGATGTGCCCGAACAGATGATCGAAGCCGGTGTCATGTCCGGCTGTACCAAACGGCAACTCTTGTGGCGGGTGAAACTGCCGCTGGCCACACCGCAACTGCTGCTGGGGCTGAACCAGACCATCATGCTGGCGATCTCCATGCTGGTGATCACCGCTTTGGTGGGCACCCGAGATCTGGGGCAGGAGGTCTATATCGCCCTGACCAAAGCCAACGCGGGTCAAGGCATTGTGGCGGGTCTGTCCGTGGCCTTCATCGCCATTGTGGCGGACCGGATCGTAAACGCACTGGCCGAAGGACAACGCAGGAGACTGGGGCTATGACAGAGAACGCGATAGAACGCACGGCAGGGCTTTCCTGCTTTACCGATCCGCAGGACATCAAACCGCTGAGCGGCGGCATCACCAATGTGAACCTGACCGTCACCGATCAGGGTCGCAAATACGTGGTGCGCATCGGCGCGGATATTGAAGAACACGGCGTGATGCGCTGGAACGAACTGGCCCTGTCCCAAGCGGCTGCCAAGGGCGGGTTTTCCCCCGAGGTGGTGCACCACGAAGACGGTGTTCTGGTGCTGGAGTTTCTGGAAGCAGGAACCTTTGGCGAAGAAGACGTGCGCAAACCCGAAAACCTGCACCGGATTGTGGCGCTGATCCATGATGTTCACACACAGATGGGCCGGTATCTGATCAAGCCCGTGATGGCTTTCTGGCCCTATCAGGTCAACCGCACCTATATCACACGTTTGCTGGCCGCAGGGTCCAAGTACCAAGGCATGTTCGACGAACTGACCGCACAAAGCGAAATGCTGGAGCAAGCGACCGGAGCAGTAGAACTGGTGATCGGACATAACGACCTTCTGGCGGCGAATATTCTGGATGACGGGGACAGGCTCTGGCTGATCGACTGGGAATATGGCGGCTTTAACGCGCCTCTGTTCGATCTGGCGGGACTGGCGTCCAACAACGGGCTGGGCGAAACGCAGGAACGGCAGATGCTGGAACAGTATTTCGCCGCCTCCGCCGACGATCACTGGCGCCCCTATCAGGCGATGAAATGCGCGTCCCTTATGCGGGAAACGCTGTGGTCGATGACCTCTGAAATCCATTCGGCGCTGGACTTTGATTATGCGCAATACACCAGCGAAAACCTCGACAGGCTGAACGCGGCCCTGTCCGACTTTGCAAACACGTAAGGCAAGATATGAAACTCCCTTCCTCTTCGAAAATCGTCATCGTCGGTGGCGGAATCATCGGGTGCTCCACCGCCTATCATCTGGCGCAGATGGGTCAGGAGGTGTTGCTGCTGGAAAAGGCGCAACTGACGTCCGGTTCCACATGGCACGCGGCCGGACTTGTCGGACAGCTGCGCTCGAACGCCAATATTACGCGGCTTCTGGGCTATTCCATTGACCTTTACAAGAACCTCGAAGCGGAAACAGGGCTTGCGACCGGCTGGAAGATGAACGGCGGGCTGCGGCTGGCCTGTAACACCGAACGCTGGACGGAGGTGAAACGGCAGGCCACAACAGCCCACAGCTTCGGGCTGGACATGCAGCTGCTGACCCCGCAGGAAGCACAGGATCTGTGGCCGCTGATGGACATCGGTGATGTGGTCGGCGCGGCTTTCCTGCCCACGGACGGGCAAGCCAACCCTGCCGACATTACACAGGCGCTGGCCAAAGGGGCGCGGGCCAAGGGCGCGAAACTGGTGGAACATACTCCTGTAACGGAAATCCTGACCGAAAACGGAAAGATCACCGGCGTGCGCACCCCGCAAGGCGATGTCATGTGCGAGAAGCTGGTCCTGTGTTGCGGCCAGTGGACCCGTGAACTGGCAAAAACCATTGGCGTGACCGTGCCGCTGGTGTCTGTCGAACACCAGTATATGGTGACGGAACCTTTTGATGTGCCCTCCGATCTGCCGACCCTGCGCGATCCCGACCGCCTGACCTACTACAAGGAAGAAGTGGGCGGTCTGGTCATGGGGGGCTATGAACCCAACGGCATTCCTTGGGCACAGGATGGCATTCCCGATCCGTTCGACTTCCAGTTGCTGGAGTCCAACTTCGACCATTTCGAACAGCTTGTCGAACTGGCCCTGCCCCGCGTACCTGCCCTGCAAACGGCAGGGATCAAGCAACTGATCAACGGCCCCGAAAGTTTCACACCGGACGGGAATTTCATTCTTGGCGAAGCGCCGGAAATGGCCAATGTCTTTATCGGCGCAGGCTTTAACGCCTTTGGCATCGCCTCGGGCGGGGGGGCAGGAATGGCGCTGGCGGAATGGGTCGCCAATGGCGCGCCCCCTTATGACATGTGGCCGGTGGACATCCGCCGCTTTGGCCGCCCCCATTCCGACGAGGACTGGGTGCGTACGCGCACACTCGAAGCCTACGGCAAGCATTACACGATGGCATGGCCCTCAGAGGAACACTCCAGCGGCCGCCCCTGCCGCCGCTCTCCGCTTTATGAAACCCTGCTGCGCAGCGGGGCCGTCTTTGGCGAGAAACTGGGCTGGGAGCGGCCCAACTGGTTTGCCGAAGAAGGTGAGGACGCCCGCGACATCTACACATTCGAACGCCCGAACTGGCACGCTGCCGTGGGCCGCGAACATAAGGCCGCACGGGAAGCAGCGGTCCTGTTCGACCAGACCTCTTTTGCAAAGTTCATCCTGAAGGGACCGGATGCCGAGGCCGCGCTGGGGTGGATTGCCGCCAACCGCGTGGACAAACCCGTGGGCAGTATCATCTACACCCAGATGCTGAACGACAACGGCGGCATCGAGTGCGACCTGACCTGTGTGCGTATCGCACTTGACGAATATTACATCGTGACAGGCACCGGCTACGCTACCCATGATTTCGACTGGATCGCCCGCAACATTCCCGAAGGCCTGAACGCGCAACTGGTGGATGTGACCTCTTCCAATGCGGTGCTGTCCCTTTTCGGACCCAAAGCGCGGGATATTCTGGCGGCCTGCACCCGCGACGATATCAGCAATGAAGCTTTCCCGTTCGGCCAGTCCCGAAAACTCGGCATCGCAGGCTGTCCCGTGCTGGCCCTTCGGATCACCTATGTCGGCGAACTCGGCTGGGAATTGCACCTGCCTGTGGAATACGCACTGACTGTCTATGAGGCGATTCACGCGGCGGGTAAGGAACACGGGCTGCGCAATGCAGGCTACCGCGCTATTGAAACCCTGCGGCTGGAAAAAGGCTATCGCGCGTGGAGCTCTGATATCGGGCCGGATCACACGCCGGATGAAGCGGGGCTTGGCTGGGCGGTGAAAATGAAGTCCAACATTCCGTTCAAAGGACGCGAGGCGGTGCAGGCCCAGCGGGAAGAGGGCAAGAAAAAGATCATGGCCACTTTCACCTGTAACGGGGATGTAATCCTGTCGGGCCGTGAAACCATCTATCGCAACGGCGAAAGCTGCGGCTGGCTGTCCTCTGCCGGTTACGGCCATACGCTCGGGCAGAGTATCGGCATGGGTTATGTGCGCGCCGGTGAGCCGATTGATCGGGACTATGTGCTGGCAGGCGAATACGAACTGGAAGTGGCAACAGAGAGGGTGCCCGCGAACGTCACGCTCTCCCCGTTGTTCGATCCCAAAATGGAGCGGGTGAAAGCCTGATCTCCACCCCCTAGGGCTGCTTCTGCAAGGCCTCGCTCCCCATTGCATCCGGTGTCTCCTTTCACCGGGTGCGACACGGAATCTGCTAAAAAGATACTGTCGCATTAAAACCGCCAAGCTGTGCTTTATTCCAAAGCAAACAGACACATCCGCGCCGGAGGCAGAATCTTTGCCTGCCAGTTCACGCCATCGCGACTTTCCATTTTATCCAGTCACAGCCGCCACTTAGTGAACCTCCCCGTTCACGCCACGGGGTTTATTTCTCCTGCTTCACTCACCCTTTGGTGACATTTCCGTCAGTTTTGCCGGAACGATTCCGATCAAAGCCGCGTTGGAACTGCAATGGGTGACGCGCAGACGCACCGCTTAAGAAGGAGAAATGAACATGCACAATGTATTCTACATCATCGGGGTGGTCGTCGTCGTTCTGGCCATCATTAGCCTTGCATTTTAAACCGACAGGAGACGCATTATGAACAATCAAAATACGTTGAACACTCAAGGCAAATCTTCCGTAGCGGAAAAAGCAAAAGAGACCGCGTCGGACCTTGCCGGACAAGCGAAAGAAACCGCCCAGAGCACCGCACAAACGGCTGCCAACGCAGCGGTTCAGCAAGCCGACAACGCAAAATCTTCGGTTGCTGACGAAGTGTCCGGAGTTGCCTCTGCACTGCGTACAGCCGCTGACGAGATGCGCAACGGATCGCCCCAAGAACGCACGTTCGGTCAAATGGCCGAAGGTCTGGCGGACGCTTCCGATGCCCTGCGCGACAAGGATCTCGGCACGATGGTAGATGACGTAACCCAATTCGCCCGCAAGAATCCGTTGCTGTTCCTTGGTGGTGCCGCGCTGGTCGGATTTGCTGCAACCCGTTTTGCCAAAGCATCCGGTGGCGCAACCAACAGCCACAACCATTCAACGGCCGGATCGGCGCAGGGTTATGAAACCTACGCACCTGCCGCACAAACCGGAACAACACGCACAGGAGGAGACTTCTCATGAGCGATCATCAACCGAACAAAAGCGCCGGTTCCGTCCTGAGCGATGCGCTGAACAATGTCAGTTCGCTGGTCCGCAGCGAAGTTGATCTCGCCCGTGCCGAAATCAGTGAAAACATAAACCGCGCCGGTACGGCCCTTGGCCTGATCGCAGGCGCCGCAATCATTGCGCTGGTGTCCCTGAATGTTCTGGCAGGTGCCCTTGTGGCCGGTCTGGCCGAAGCGGGCCTTGATGCCGGATGGGCTGCGCTGATCGTTGGCGTGATCCTTGCCGGTATTGCCTACGGGATGATCGCCAAAGGACTGAACGATCTGAAACTGTCCAGCCTCGCACCGACACGCACCGCAAAAAACGTCAAACGTGATGCCAAAGCTATCAAGGAGTCTTACGATGCCTAACGACACCAGAAGTGCCAGTGAAATTGAACGCGACATTGAACGGCAGCGTGCCAATCTGAGCGACAATATCGAAACCCTGCAAGACAAGTTTTCCATCGACACGATGGTCCGTCAGGTCGGTGACCAGTTCCGCGAACACGGTGGCGATCTGGGCCGCTCTGTGGTGGAGCAGGTCAAGGCCAATCCGGTACCGCTGGCCCTGACAGGGATCGGTCTTGCCTGGATGATGTTTGGCAACGGACAAAAACGCGAGCAGCCCAACCGCTCTCGTGAGTATCGGTCCTTTGACCGTTATAACAGCCACGAACGTGACGCCTACCCGGCGACACGGGTTGCCCCCCACCCGGCAGATGATTACCGCTCCCGCGAGGACGATTATCGCCAGTCACGGCGCCGCTCCGGCATGCCCTATTCGCCACCTGTGAAAACACTGGGCAATGGTGATCCGCTGCCGTCCTGGTCACAGGATGACGATGACGACGGCACGTCCTACATCGCTGATCGTGCCGCTGATGCACAAGACGCAATGGGCCATGCACGGGATCGCGTCGCAGACGCCAAGGACCAAGTCGCCGGAAGCGTTGCCGATGCCAAAGATCAGGTCACCGGCAGTGTATCACACGGTGCGGACAAATTGCGCGACAGTGCGGGTAATCTGCGGGACAGGGTGTCTTCCGCCGCTGCCTCCGGCAAATCCGCAATCGCCAGTGGTGCAGGGACCGTTCAGGACAAAATGGCGGCCGCACGCAGCCGGATTGCAGAAGGCACCGAGAACCTTAGCGAGGAAGGCCGCAAGCGGGTTATTGCTGCGCGCGAGAAAGCCATCGAGATGCGCCGGACCGCCACGCAAAAAGCCTCTGAAGGAGCGGATGCCGCTGCTGACTTTTATGACCGGCAGCCGCTTGTCGTCGGGGCGCTGGCCCTTGCTGTGGGTGCTGCGCTGGGGGGTGCCCTGCCGCGCACCCGCACCGAAGACAAATATGTCGGTGCCCACAGCGACAGGATGTTCGAAGAAGCGGAACGCATCTTTCAGGAGGAGAAAGAGAAAGCCGCACGGGTTGCCAAATCGGTCCAGAAAGAGGTGAAGGATATCGCATCCGAAACCAAATCCGATCTCGACAGCGGCGCGCCCGGTGACAAATCCGCCGTGGAAGCTGTTGGTGACAAAGCGAAATCCGCTGCCAATCGCGTTGCAGACAAAGCCAAATCAAAGGCCAAGGAAGAGGAGCTTGGAAAGCCAAGCACCTGATTGACGAAGGGGGCTTTTACAGCCCCCTTTCCCCCCGCTAAAAAGGAATACCCAGATGGCAAGAGGCCGCACAGCAGACTCTCCTGATCGCATCCCCGCCAAAGGCTGGAAGGATGTGGCATTCCGTGTGAAGGACGAGATCGCCAACGACCGGATCGGTCTTGTCGCTGCCGGAGTGGCGTTCTATGGCCTTCTGGCTTTGTTTCCGGCAATTACAGCCGTGATCGCCATCAGCGGTTTGCTGGTCGAACCCAGCCAGATTGTCGAGCAAATGCAGTCTTTCTCCGGTCTGATGCCGGAAGAGGTTATGACGATTATTACCGATCAGGCCACGGCTGTTGCCGGATCGCGGGACGGGGGGCTCGGGCTGGCTGCGGTCATCGGCATACTGGTCGCGGTCTATTCGGCGTCCAAAGGGATGGCCAGCCTGATCGAAGGGTTGAATGTCGTCTACGACGAGAATGAATCCCGCGGCTTCATCAAACTGAAACTGGTGACAATCGGCCTCACTCTCCTGCTGATTGCCGGCCTGATCGTCGGGCTCGGGGTGACATTATCAGTCCCTGCAATTCTGGCTTTTGCCAATCTGGGGACGCTGTCCTCGGTTTTCGCGGCAATCCTGCCGTGGCTGGTACTTGTGGCAATGACGATGTTCGGACTGGCCGCGCTGTACCACTTTGCCCCCTCAAGGGACCGTCCGGAATGGCAATGGGCCTCTCCGGGAGCCATTATCGGCTGCATCATGTGGATCGTCGCCTCCATCGGGTTTGCTTTTTATGTGGGGAATTTCGGGTCTTACAATGAAAGTTTCGGCACCTTGGCCGGTGCAATCGTTTTGCTGATGTGGTTCTGGATTTCAGCCTACATTGTTCTGGTCGGCGCAGAGGTGAATGCCGAGCTGGAGGCGCAAACCCGCAAGGACACAACAGTCGGGCAGGATGAACCGATGGGGGAGCGCGATGCTGTAAAAGCGGACAATCTGGGCGAGGCAGCGGGGAAGTGAACAACAAAGTCCCCAACCGCCACTGCGCGTTTCTTCTAACGGCGAGTCTGGCGTGATGACAAACACCCCACCGGAAATGCCTCCTTCACCCAATGAAAGATTATCGTCCCACCTTGCCGGACTGCGGATACCTGTTTTTGGCATCTTTCTTATTTTGCTGTTGCAGGCCCTTGTCTGGGCCAGCGACTTTTTAATTCCCGTCACCACGGCATTTCTCGGCTATCTGATCCTGAACCGCCCCCGCCGCTGGCTGGAGCGTTGCGGGGTTCCGCCTTTCCTGTCGGCAACGCTGTTTGTGACCGTGCTATCCGTCGTGATCAGCATGTTTCTCGTTCAGATCAGTTCCCCGACAGCCCAGTTCATAGAAGATCTGCCTTGGCTGATCGAACAGATGAAGAACCAGCTTTCAAATTCCGGCGGTACGCTGGAAGCGATCAAGGATGCTACGGTCGCGGCGGGTGAAATCATTGCGGATCAGGAACGGGAAACGGTTGAGGTAGAAGTGGTATCCGATCCCGGTATCGTCACCGCAATTTTCAGCATGGCTCCAAGCTTTTTGAGCCGTATTCTCTTTGCGCTGGTACTGCTGTTTTTTCTGATCTCATCAGGCGACCTGTTTCTCGCAAAAACTATCGAGAGCATTGACGCCTTCGCAGAAAAGCGCCGTGCCGTTGAAGTCCTGCACGCTATCGAGGACCGGCTCGGCTATTACCTCGGGGGGATAACACTCATCAACATCGGGCTGGGCGTTACAATCAGTATAGCGATGTATCTGTGGGGGATGCCCAACGTGCCGGTCTTCGGATTTCTCGCCTTTGGTCTGAATTTCGTCCCCTTCCTGGGAGGTCTGATGGGGGCGGCGATTGCAGGTTCCGTAGCATTTGTCAGCCTTGAAAGCGCATGGACCGCGCTCGGGGTGTTTGCAACTTATGCGACCCTGACCTCTATCGAAGGGCAACTGGTGACACCCATGCTGATCTCGAAAAGGATGCGGTTAAACACGACAATCGTGTTTCTGACGGTCGCTTTCTTTGCCTGGATCTGGTCGGTAATGGGGATGGTCGTGGCCTTGCCGGTTCTTATCGTGATCAAAATCGCCTGCGATGAATCCCGTTCCCTGCGTGTGATCGGCCGCTTTATCGGCGGAGCGGATGACGACCGCGCTGTGGCAGCCGCCCGTGAAGAATCCACGGCCGGCTGACCCGGCAATATTGCTTGAATGGGGCATTCCAAGGCCGCCAAGTTACCCAAACGTCATACGCCATCCAGCGCGGATTAATTGGACTTTCAGGCCTGATACCGCTAGGTCCGTTTGGGTTAACAGACAGGGCAACCATGACAGATACGACCTATCCGAGCCAGTTCGTCTCCCACCGCCGCGCGGATACAGCCGTGCACCTGCTGGGGCTGGTATTGATTTTTGTCGCCGGCGGGCTGGTAATGATCAAATCTGCTGCGGTCCATCCGCTGACGGTTTTTCTTGCCGTCAGCGTCTATGTTTTATGTGCACTGGTGTCCAATGTGGCGTCGTGGACCTATCATTTTGCCCCGTGGCACGGGCATCGCGTGACCCTGCGCCGGCTGGACCATGCCGCGATCTATCCCAGCATTGCCGGAACATTCACACCGTTTTTCGTACTCGCAAATACCGGCTGGACCCTCTCCCTTCTGGTGATCTGCTGGGGGCTGACCTTTGTCGCAATCTATAAAAAGCTGACAGATGTGGCTGTGCAATCCAAATGGTCGACGGCTTCCTACCTCGGCCTTGGCGCGATCGGGCTGCTGGCCCTGCCCGATATGCAACACATGCCGCTGGCGACACTCTGGTGCATTATCGCAGGTGCGGGCGCCTATGTGATCGGCACCGTCTTCTACACGCGCCGGTCCATGCCTTTCCGGTATGCGATCTGGCATCTTTGGGTGAATGTCGGCGGCATTTTCATGTTTGCCGGAATCTGGAACGCGCTGTTTTTGTGAAACCGGCTGTCTGACAGCGCTACACCAGATCGCTGGTGGAAATGCCCCGTCTGCTGGCACTGGCCCGAACCGCTTCCTGAATGGCAGGACTGCGGTCAAGAAGGCGGCGAAAGCGCATTTCATCGAGCACCAGCAACGTCGAAGGGGCAATGGCCCGCACTTCGGTGCGACGTGCCTTATTCGTCAGGATCGCCATCTGGCCAAACATTTCACCACGCCCCAAGCGCCATGTCTGCCCCGCCGTTTCCATTTCCGCAGCGCCGGAAGCGATAAAGAACACGCTTCTCGCCGGAGTATCCCTGCGCATGATAATTTCGCCAGCATTGGCGTATTGGGTCTGAAGCGCACGGGCAAGCCGTTTGAGCGCAGTCTCGTCAAGATCCACGAACAGGGGAAACTGACGAACCAGTTCGATCCGTTGGAAGGCAACATCAAGTCGGGGACGGTCTTCGGCAGCGGCCCGACGTGCCGCCGTCTGTTCCATCAGTTTGGTAAACACCTCGGCCCCGATCAATCCGTCCTCGCGCATGGCAGTGTATTCCCGTTCTTCAAGCCGCAGGGCAGTGCGGCGGATAAACCGGCGCTCCAGTTCTTCTGCATAGCCCGGATACTGCAACCGCAACCCGTCCAGAGCCGTTTCAACAACTTCAATCCGGCGCGACAGTAATTCGGCCAGCAGATCCGACAGACGCCGGCCGTGAATGCGCCGGATGCGTCCCTGAATGAAAGTGTCCAGATCGCGCAACACCAACCGTTGTGACAAAAGCAGTTCGAACCGGTCCGCCGTCATTCGGGCCAAGGGACCCGAAATGCCCAAACGGTTGTGCAACAGCCCAGCGATCCGGAACCCGCGCCCGTAGGACACACTCCGCCGTGCCGCCCTTTGATAACCGCTGCGGCCACCACTGCGCGCCCCTTCGATCAGGCGGTCCGCATCCGACAGCACCTGCTCTGCCATCCGCGCCGAGATCGTGCGTTCGCGCACCCGGTCGAGGATCGTATCCCGTTCGTGGCCTGCCAGCGCAATCAGGCCCAGCGTCACCCTGTCCCGCTCCAGAATATCCGCATTGTCTTCGGCCTGTTTCACGGCCTCCTCCAACCGGTCTCCGAACCGCTTGGCTTCGGAGCGCACGATTTCATGGGTCAGGTCGTAGTTTTCGGTGGTGCGGGACAAATCCTCCCGCACGGTTTGCAACGCAACCGCCACGACCTGACGGGACAGTGCCTCGTCAATGGGGGACAGGTTTTCCAGCCCCAGCCAGCGGATCACCCTGCGCAGGGTTGTCCCCTGCACCAGCAGCGTAAACAGCGTGAACCCCGTGGCCAGAATGCCAACGACCCGCTGGATGTCGTTTGGCACGCGAAAACTCTCCGTTACCGCCAGTGCCAGCGCCAGCGTGACCGCCCCGCGCAATCCCCCCCACAGGATAGCCGTGCGATAAGGGCGTTCGACTTTGGGGGACAAACGGAATTTATGCAGTATCGGCATCAGGACAAACAGGATCACGGCCCTTGCCGTGATCGCGGCAAGGATGACCACGCCGATCAACAGGAAATCATGCAACCGGACATCCGTAAGAAAACGGGGAATCAGGAAAGCCGCCAGAATAAAGATCAGCGCACCGGCCCAATGGGCCAACACATCCCAGAGTTCACGCAGGGTGATCCAGGTCTGGGGCAGCAAACGCCCGGGCCCTGCAAGGTTCAAGGTCAGCCCTGCAGCGACCACCGCAATCACACCCGAAGCGCCGATGCTTTGTTCTGCCCCGATGTAGACCAGATAGGGCAAGGCCACCGAGATCGAGACCTGCGCCAGTTCGAACTGCGGAAAGGCTGCCATTAACCAGATTGCAACGCGCGCGACGATCCAGCCGACCAGCACACCACCTGCAATCAGAAGCGGGAAGCGGCCCAACGCATCCGCCAGGGTCGGGTCCGGCACGCCGAGCATCACAAACCCCATGAACAGGCCGAACAATGCGATTGCAGCGGCGTCATTAAGCAGGCTTTCGCCCTCGATAATCCGCGCAACACGGCGCGGCGCGGAAATGGAGCGGAAGATCGACACCACCGCCGACGGGTCTGTTGTGGACACAATCGCCCCGATCAGCAAACAGGCCGCCAGCGGCAGCGTGCTGGTCCATGACAGCGCATAGCCGACAATCAGCGTCGCCACCACGACAGCCACCACAGCAAGAACAAGAATCGGCACCCAGTCATCCAGCATCCGCCGCAGGTTCATGCCCAAAGTCGCCTGAAACAGCAAAGTAGGCAGGAAAACATACAGAAACACATTGGAGCGAATGGGAAAGCCGAGAATCACCTCTGCCACCGGATTGAGAGCATCCGTCAGATCCGTTTGCATAAAGAAGATTGCAGTGACGCTGATCAGAATACCAATCACCGCCAGAAGCGCACTGTACGGCATTCGCAACCGCGCGGCCAAAGGCTCCGCAACACCGATAACGACAAACAGTGTCGCGACGATCGTAGTGATTAAAACTATGTCCATATTATTGAAATACCACAGCAAACATCTGGCGCACTGTTAAAATAGAGTGTCGTTGAAAGGAATTGGCGAAACCCTGCCTGTCCGGACAGCAAGGCAGAATGCGGCGCATTACAGGGCTGGCTTCATAAAGCCTTGTAGCGGCCCCAATGCAAGAATTTTTAACGCCTGTCCTTTCTACTAACAATGTCACCCGCCCCGCGCGGTGGCCCGCAGCAGGGCAGTATTTCACCGAAATCCGCACCGGTCAAAACCGCTCCAAACGCAAGCGACTATCCGAAAGGAATCCTTAAGAGACACCGTCCTATACTTTTGGGACTATGGTTTGCCCGCAGCATAGCGCGTAAATCCGGATAGACAGATCCCCAACCGCTTAAATTGATTGCATGCCTATGATAACTGATACTAACGCCCGCGACCGCCAAGCGACTGTTACGCCCCGTGCAGCCTGCATACGCAGTTCCGCGCCCTGCTTCGCGCGTCTGTTTGTCCGGTATTCCCTTCTGCTTCTTTTGGCAGTGCTGTTTGCGCTGGTCAAATCCGGCGGGGTTCGGGCGCAGCAGCTCATACTCAACCCGACCGGCGCGCCAACAGTTGTGGGCACCGGGATCGGCAAGCGCGGTGTCTGGCGGAATGTGGGTACGGTGAATGGCGCCTCTGTAGATATTGTCGGCATCATGACCCTCGCAACGCGCGACCACAGTTTCGGAACCGGCAATGGCCAGATCATGATCACATCCGTAGGGCAGGATCCCCATTTTGCGGATTTCTATATCTATGAGGCGGGCACTTATAATATTTTCTCCAACTCGGGCGGCGTTCCTGTGGTTGCGGATGTGGAGATCCAGATCAACGACATCGACGGGCCTGTAAATGAACAGGTTTACGTCAATATCTGCGACGGAACCGTTGAATATGTCCGCGTCGACCGCAGGGCCACCACCTATCGCGGTTACATCGAAGGGCCGGATGCCAACCTTGGCACAGAGGTGTTTTACCTTGCCGGTGATCAGAACTATGCAAACCAACCGGTCTCCGGTCTGGAAATCTTCTACCCCCAAACCTCGAAGTTCAGCTTCGGCCGGACAGCGAACAACGGTTTTCTGGTGCTGCTGGCAAACCCGACATATAATGTCGCCGATACCTATGAAATGAAATGCGCCGATTTCAAAGCACCGGTGCTGCAAGACGACATCAAAGAACAAGTCCTTGGCGACCCCGTCACGGTGAATATTCTGTTCAACGATTCCCTTGCGACGGAAAACGATAACGCTCCGGCAAACAACTCGCAGCAGCCCAGCGAATACGCGATGCAGGCCATCGACCTGATTCCCCCAACCGGTGCGCTGAATATTGTTACAGACAGTGAAGGCCACCGCGTGGGTTTTGATGTGATCGGGGAAGGCACGTGGAGCTATGACGACAATACGGGGGAACTGACGTTCACCCCTTTCGTGGCATTCTTTGCCGCGCCAACACCGATTGATTACCGCTTTCAGTCGCCGATCATCCTGCCAAGCGAACCACAGGCCTACTCTGCTCCGGCGCGGGTCACCATTGATGTCGGATCCGTGGGCCTTTTGAAACTGGCCCAACTCGTTGATACCAACCTCAACGGATATGCCGATCCGGGTGAAACGATTGCCTATGTGTTTACCGCAGAAAACTTCGGCAATGTGGATCTAACCAATGTTCAACTCGCTGAAACCCAATTCAGCGGTGCAGACATCCCGCCTGTAATCACCTTTCAGGCCGCGACGTCCCTGTCGCCGGAAGGCACGCTTCTGGTCGGTGAAAAAGCTGTTTATACAGCAACGTATACTCTTGTTCCGGAGGATCTGGACACCTCGATCTCCAATCAGGCCGAAGTCACGGCGCAAACACCCGGCGGAACAAGAGTGTCCGACCTGTCTGACTCCGAAAACCCGTCGGACGGCGATGGCGTGGCACGCAACGGTCCCGGAGAAGGGCGCGATGATCCGACAACCATCTATGCCGGTTCCGGTCCGGACCGGGGCGATGCCCCAATCACCTATGGCGATCCGCAACATGCGGACACGTCCTCCTACTGGATCGGTGCTGTCAACGGCGACGGTGACGGCTCCGCACAGCATTCCGCTGATGGCAGCGGCGATGATCTGGACGGGAGAGATGACGAAAGCGAGGAAAATTTCCCACAGCTCTATGGCGATTTGACCCGCACGGTAACGATACCCGTCAACGAACCTGTTCCGGGAACCGGATATTTGCAGGCGTTTGTGGATTTCGGCGGCGACGGAACCTTCCTGTCCCTTGGCGATCAGGTGGCCACCGACATTCAGGACGGCGGCCCGCAGGATCTTGACGGTGTCGCAAACGGAGAGATCAGCTTCTCGGTCTCGGTACCGGCGACAGCGGTGCTTACCCCGACATTCGCACGGCTGCGCTGGTCGGCCACTGCCGGTATTACCGCGGTTTCCCCCGCCACCGAGGGCGAAGTGGAAGACTATGGTATCACCATCAAAACCCCACCGGACGCAGATCGCGGCGACGCCCCCGCCAGCTATGGTGATCCCCAACACATCATAGAGGGACCGGGCGCGCCCGAAATCTATCTCGGCGCAGTGGCGCCGGACATAGACCTGCTTGCCCAGAACAACGCCACTGCCTCCGGCGACGATCTGGACGGCACGGATGACGAAGACGGTGTTATCCTTCCGACGCTCTATCTCGGCGGACTGGCAGAGATCACGGTAACGGTCAACGACGTCGGAAGCCCGCCCCAGAAATCCGCCTATTTGCAGGCCTTCATTGATTTTGACGGCGATGGTACATTCCTGCAGGCAGGAGAGCAGGTTGCAACCAATCTTCAGGATGGCGATCCACTGGACAAGGACGGTGTGTCAGACGGTTCCATCCGCTTTGAAGTCGCTGTTCCGGCCGGCGCCACAACCCTGCCGACATTTGCCCGCTTCCGCTGGTCAACAGACACAACCGGACAGGCCGTCGCCTTCAATGGTGAGGTGGAGGATTATCCCCTTACCATTTCCAGCGATCCACCGCCTTTCCTGTGTGACAGCAGCCTCTACCGCTACGATGATGACAGGGTCGTGCGTCGGCTTACCTTCACCGCGAGCGGATCAAGCTACACCATCGGCTTTCAGGACATTGGCACCGCCCCGCAGGATCTGAATGCAAACTGGGGATACAACGCCTTGGACGGTTATATGTATGCCGTGCTCCCCGGCAGCAGTGATCTGTACAGGCTTGACGGTGCCGGAAACTTTGTCAATCTCACCTCCCTGCCCGGTGGAACGGCAGACGGCTCCGAAGCGGGTGACATCATGCCAAACGGCACGATGGTCTATGTGGAAAACGAAGACACCTGGCAGCTGGTCAGCCTTGTAGACGCAAGCAACCCCGTCAATCTGGGTGTTCTCAACCTCAGCCAGAGCGTGGATACAAGGGATATCGCCTATAACCCTGTGGACGGCCTGTTTTATGGCATCGACCAGTCTTCGGGACGGGCCTTCAAGGTCGATCCGAACGGCGGGGTCGCTGGTCCGGCAACCCTTACAAAATTCGGCCCTGCCATCTATGCGGGTATATTCGGGTCGGTCTGGTTTGACGAAGACGGGCGCTTTTACGTCTACAGTAACACGACCAACAATCTCTACATTACCAGCACCAGCACCGGAGAGGCACAGCTTGTCGCGAACAGCACAGTCGATGAAGCGGGAAACAGCGACGGCATGTCCTGCCGTGGTCCGGCGCCCGTTCCTTTTGGGGCGATTTCGGGGAACGTATACGAAGATGCCAATGCGTCCGACGTGAAAGACAACGGGGAAACCAACCTTGGTGCGGGCATTGCCATTTCTGTTTACGCGGATTCCGGCACCCCGTCCGACACCAGTGACGACCTGTTCCTGATCACCACCGATACGGCGGCAGACGGCACCTATGCGGTTGCGGATCTGCTGGTAAACACCAACTACCGCGTCGAACTGGACGAAGCCGATCCGGATCTCGGCGGCGGGAGAACCATCGGCACCTCCAATCCGCGGCTCGGCGTCGAAGTCACGGCGGGAGAGACCACTACAGATCAGGATTTCGGTTTTGACGCCACCGCAAGCGATCTGGAACTAACCAAATATGCCGCCCTGACAGGTACGACCACACCCGTCACGAATGTTTCCGAGGGGGACGTCATTGACTGGATCATCACAATCACCAATGTCAGCGGCGGCTCCCCGTCAGGTGTCAAGGTGATTGACCTGATCCCCAGCGGCTTTGCCTATGTGTCCGACAGTGCCCCTTCAACCGGTGACACCTATGACCCGGGTACAGGCCTGTGGTTTGTCGATGAAATTCTGACCGGCGCCAGCGAAACACTGGTTATCACCACGACAGTGCTGGACAGCGGCGAACTGACAAATACTGCTGAAATCATCTACAGCTCCCTGCCGGATCCCGACAGTGATCCGTCGACCGGACCGCTGACAGACGACCTGTTCGACCAGATCGCAGATGATGACGAAGCGTCCTACACCGTCAATCTGGTAACAAACGACAGGGTCTTTTCGGGGCGTATCTTTAACGACAACGGTGTTTCCGGCGGCACGGCCCATGATGCCGAAATCAACGGCGGGGAGGCCGGCCTGCCCTCCGCCGCGCTGGAAATCGTGGACAACACTGGCACCGTCATCGCAACGCCGGATGTCGCCGCTGACGGCACATGGACCTATGCCTTGCCTTCCTCTTACACGGGTGAACTTACCATTCGTGCAATCCCCGCGAATGGCTACCGCGCCATTTCGGAGGCAACGAACACCCTGCCGGGCCTGTCCAATGCCGATCCCCATGACGGTTCCTTCACTTTCACACCGGATCCGTCGGGCAATCTGATCAATCTGGACATCGGGCTGCTGGAATTACCGGTCCTCAGCGAAGATCGGGTCAGCACTGTCGGGCGGGGGCAGATCGTGGCCTTGCCGCATCTCTACACCGCGACATCCAGTGGCACTGTGACTTTTTCCCTTGCAGACAGCACCTCCGCTCCGACGGGTGCCTTCAGTGCCGCGCTTTATCACGACGCCGGTTGTACCGGCGCGCCGGGCGTGCCTTTGACAGGGCCGCTAGCTGTAAGTGCTGGGGAAACTGTTTGCATCCAGTCCCGTGTCTCTGCGGGTGCAGGCGCTGGCACAGGCAGCAGGCTCACCTATAAAATCATCGCCACGACCACTTTCACCGGAACCACCGCAGCAAGCAGCGCCAGCAATACAGATCAGGTGACAGTGACAGTTGAAAGCGGAAAGGTCCATCTGACCAAAACGGTCGAAAACGAAACCGCCGGAACCGCCGAGGCCACCTCCAACATGGGCGGTGCAAACGATGTGCTGCTTTACCGGATTTACCTTGAAAACACGGATACAACGCCTGTCACCAACGTAAAGGTATACGACAGAACGCCGCCTTACACGGCCCTGTCCGAACCGATTGCCGATCCGCAGATCCTGTCCCCGAACCTGAGCTGCAATCTGACAAAACCGGTCACGAACAACGCGAACTACTCGGGTCTGGTTGAATGGAACTGCTCCGGTAATTTCCTGCCGGGCGAGGTCGGCGCGCTGCGATTCCGCGTAGCGATCACCCCGTGATCGCAAGGTCTGATCTTTGACTGTCTGCTGAAAGGTTAAAATTCAAACGAAGCTGTTCAAAAACATGGCAAATGCGGAAAAGACGCGCCTATTGCCTCCAACAGAGAGTTTACACGTTTCAGATCGAAGCGGGTGGTGGAAGTGTGAAGCAAATTCATCACACTTCCACCACCCCTGTTTGAAATGATTCAAAATGGACCTGTATCAGCACCTTCAAAAGCTGCCAAAAGTCGAACTTCACCTGCATCTGGAGGGCGCTATCCGGCCCCAAACGGCGGTAGAGCTCGCGCGGAAGAACGGCGTTTCCCTACCTCATAGTGATCGTCCTGATGAATTGTATGATTACAACACACTTGATGCGTTTCTGGACGTCTACGACGCAATTTCCAAAACCATCGTGAAGGTCGATGACTTCCGGCGCATAACTTATGAGATGCTGCAATCCGCCTCTCAAAGCGGTGCGCGCCACGTCGAGTTCTTCATCAGCCCTCACGCGCATGAAGGCGTTCCCTTTGCCCGACAGTTTGAAGGTATCCGCCTTGGTATCAGCGACGCACAAGTCGATTTTGGCGTAACTTCGTTAATCATTCCCGGCATGAACCGTGAACTCGGACCGGAGCGGGGAGAAGCCTATCTGGATGAAATCCTTGCGAACCGTGGTGATGATGTTGTCGGGCTCGGGCTTGATTATTTCGAAGCCCCCTACCCGCCCGAGCCTTTTGCAAAAGTCTTTGCGCGCGCCCGCGAAAGCGGATTGAAGCTGTCAGCCCATTGTGGCGAAGCCGGTCCGGCCGCTTATGTTCGCGGCTGTTACGAGGTGCTGAAAGTGGATCGTTTGGACCACGGGTATAACGTGGTGGACGATCCTGCCCTGATGGCCGAATTACGCGATGCCGGAATTCTGTTCACCTGCTGCCCGTCAACCACACAGTTCACCACACCGCACCGCGATCTGGGCAGTCCGTCCCATCCGATCCGCGTGATGAAACAGGCGGGGCTTGCCGTGTCGATCCACTCTGACGATCCGCCGATGTTCAACACAGACCTGAATGGGGAATATGTGATCGCTATGGATCAGATGCAGTTTTCGGCTGCGGACATAAAGACCGCAGTGCTCGCAACCATAGATCATGCGTGGGTCGATGAAACCACCAAAAGGAACTGGCGTCAGGACTGGATGCCTGAAATAGACGCCGTCATCAACGCCTTATAAACCGCCGTTATCCCTGATTTTTTTGAAGGCGGTTAATCCCGTCCGTCCACACACCGGCGATATTGGATTTGGACACTGTATAAAGGAGTTTCTCCAAAAACAGATCGTTGGGCGCTTCGGTTTTATCCTCTGGCCAGATCCGCACTGTCCCCGCAGGTTCCAAAGTGTTTATCGCGATTGCATCGAATTTCATGCCCTGCACAAATGCGCCAACGGGCAGTCCCAGCGCCGCGCCACCGCCCCGCGTTGCGATATAAAACGCCTCGCGAAAATCAATACGTTTGTCGCCGCTTCCACGCCTTTCCACCGGCTTTGCTGCCTCCACTCCGCTTTCGCGAATACGCGAGGCGCTGATGCCCATGCGCGCGGTTTCCCACATAGAGGCTGTCGGGCCGCCTGAAACATCAGAACCAAAACCAACGTCGAGCCCCCGCTCCAAAGCCTTCCGAAGCGGAAAGACCGCGCCCGAGAAATAAACGTTGGACAGGGGGCAATGGGCAACAGCGGCACCATTCTGCGCCATAAGATCAAGATCGCTGTCAGACAAATGGGTGCCATGCGCAAAAACCGCATTATCCCGTAGCAAACCGAACCGTTCGAATGCCTGCGCGTCCGAACAACCGCAGCGATCTTTGACATAGCCGTGCTGCCAGTCACTTTCCGAGATGTGGCTTTGGATATGCGCGCCGGTTTCGGCTGCAAGTTTTCCCAAACCTTCAAGGCAGGCATCCGTGCAAGACGGGACAAACCTCGGCGTGACAACCGGAAATACCATCCCGTTATTGTCCGGCAGCCCGTTGATATGATCAATCACTGCGCGTGTACCATCCACGGCATCCTGCGCCGTGGAATCGCGGTAATCCGGCGGACATTGCACCGGATCATCCATGGCGACCTTACCAACAAGCGCCCGTTGCCCCTTTGCCAGACAAATCTCGGCCAGTTTTTGGGTTGCCGGAACGTGGATGGTTGCAAAATGCAGGGCCGTGGTGGTGCCAAGGGCCAGCATATCGTCAATCAGCGCAGAATAGACTTCGGCAGCGTAATCCAGATCGGCAAAACGCGCTTCGAGCGGGAAAGTATAGGTTTGCAGCCAATCCTCAAGCGGGACATCCAGAGCGGTTCCAAGTTGGGCATATTGCGGCGCATGGACGTGCAGATCCACAAGGCCCGGGATCAGAACCCACCCTTCGGGCAAGGGGACCGCGCCTTCGGTATCTCCGTCATGCTCGACGGACAGGATCGTACCATCATCCCCCAAGGTCAGAATTGCATTGCGAAATTCTTCGATCCGGCCGAGTTCCGGCGCATGAAATCCCGAAAACAGGAGCTTGCACCCCCGCAGATCACCAAGGGCCTGCGCCCCTGTAATTGTTGCTGATGACATTGAACTTTAGACCTGTTGGAACTGTTGCGTGCCAAGTGCTGGCCCGAGCGATGTACCATAGAAGCAGCCCTTTTCCTTCAACCACCGGCGATAAGCGATCGAGGAGGCATCCGCCCTTGTGGGCGTTTCGCTTCGGGGTTCGATCGGCAAAAGGACCGGACGCTGGTTTTCAAGAATAATCCGGTCCTGAAGGAAAATAACCTGCTGAAAGGCAATCAATTCAGCGTCCGTGCTAACATCATCCAGCAAGAACATGACCGGATGGGCACGGCTGAGACCCGGCTCCACCGGCTGCACGAACAAGGCGATAACATCCCAACGGGTCTTAGAAATCGGGCAGGTTTTGTAAAGCACCACAGTATAAGGCGTTGTGATCCGGTAAATGTAATCCGTGCGCAACGGTTCTGTAGACAGTTTCGCCGCGCGGGGCTGGGTAAAAACACAGTCGGTTGCCCAGACTTCATCCACTTCGCGGCGGATCTCGCATTTGTATTTTTCCACTTCCGCATGCTCTTCGGACCCCAAAATATCCGTGTGAACAAACGGGAAATGGGCCATGTCGAGAAAATTCTCCACCACCCGCGGCGCAGAGGATTGCACCTTTACCGCGCCACAAGGCACGTAACGGCGATCCGGTTCTTCAGCTTCGGGGATATCCGGCACGTCCTTGTCAGGCGCACCAAGTGTCGTCCACAGATACCCGTAACGCTGGCGCACAGGCAGCGTGCGGACACCCGCGTCTTCAGAGGCCTGCACCGTGGGCTCTGGTCCTGCGGTAATAGCAAGACCCACCCCGAGCAGCCGCGTCCGCACACCGGAAACGGGAATCTCGGCAACATTCTGGATGCAATACCATTGATCCAGCGTGGCTTGGTCCAGTGTTTTGGTCATCGGCTGTTCCTCAGGCATAAATCCGCTCCATGGTTTCGCTATGGTCGCGCAATGCAGCGTCAATATCCAGACGGGTAAAACTGCCTTGTTCGACTAAAGGCACACCGTTGACGAAAGAATAGTCCACGTTAAGGGGACCACACATCACCAGCGCCGCAAGCGGGTCGCGTTGCGTGCCTGCCATACCAAGTTGGGTACGCTTCACTGCGATCAGATCCGCTGATTTTCCGGCTGCAATCTGACCGATGTCATCCCGTCCCAGCAAATGGGCGCCGCCCCGTGTTGCCATCCAAAGCGCCTCGCGCACGGACAAAGCGGTTGGGGTTCCCCCGAAGCCGCCGCGCCCCCCCGGTGCTTCGGAAAGATAGCGGTCCGGTGCGACACGCTGCAGAAACTGCGCGAAGCGCACCTCGGAAAACATGTTGGAGGTGTCATTGGACGCAGACCCGTCCACCCCCAGCCCCACGACAACACCGGCATCCAACATCTCGCGCGTGCGCATAATCCCAAGTCCGCAGCGCATATGGGCGGAGGGGCAAAACGTTGCGCCGGTTCCGGTTTCTGCAAAGGCCCTGATTTCAGCGTCATTGAGGAAAATTGAATGGGCGAACCAGACATCCGGCCCCAGCCAGTCGCAGCTTTCCGCATAGGCGACGGAACGCATACCGTAGGTTTCAATACAATATTCTTCTTCGGAAAGAACTTCGGCAATATGGGAATGCAGGCGCACACCATCGTGGGCCCGTGCCAGCGCAGCAGCGTCTTTCATCAGGCCTTGCGTAACCGAAAATGCCGAACAGGGCGCAAGCACTATGCGTGTCATCGCATGGTCCGACATATCGTGATGGGTGCCGATGAGACGCTCTGCGTCTTGCAGAATATCGTCTTCTTCTTCCACACAGCTATCAGGGGGCAGCCCGCCCTTGCTTTCCCCACGGCTCATCGCGCCTCGGGCTGCGTGGAACCGTAGGCCCATCTCCTGTGCGACACGGATCGGTGTATCAAGCGTACAATCATTGGGCATGATATACTGATGATCCGAACTGGTCGTGCAGCCGGACATGATGAGTTCCGCCATCGCCATGCGGGAGGCCGTTGCCATTGCGCGATCATCAAGCCGCGCCCAAATCGGGTAGAGCGTCTTAAGCCAGACGAACAATTCATCATCCTGCACCATGACACGGGTCAGGTTCTGGTAGAAATGGTGATGGGTGTTCACCATACCCGGCATGACCACATGATCGGACATATCCAGCAGACGGTCCACGCTCTGCTCTGCACTTTCGGGGCAATCGGCCATTGGCCCGCACGCCGCAATGACATTGTCGCGGATCAGGACAAAACCGTCCGAAATCTCGGTGCCTGCGTCCCTCAGGACGCCATCGAATCGGGCTAGATGCGAAATATGTTTCAGCAGGATCGTCGTCATCTTTGGTCTCTGAAATAAGGGGCTGTTATGCCATCAGGGGCAGCCATCAGGCGGCGCATCCTTTGCCATGTGATCACAGGCAGGATCATCAGCGCCATTGTCCCGAGATAGGGCAACATGGACAGGATAGAGGCCGCGACAGGCCAGTTGCGAGCCTGCCCGACAAAGCCAAGTCCGGTGACAAATCCGAACAACAAACCCGCCAATACTGCGTTGATTGGCCGGAACCCTGCGAAAATCACCAGAGCGACTGCGATCCAGCCCCGCCCCGCGACCACACCTTCGGACCAGCTTGGCACAAAGGTGAGTGTCAGGTAGCCCCCGGCCCCTGACGCAAGCGCAGCGCCCAGTGACGTGTACCAGAAGCGCATTTTCATCACCGGAATGCCCGCCGCATCCGCTGCAGCCGGATTCTCCCCGACCGCCCGCATGTTCAACCCGTGCCGCGTGTAGAACATCATGTAATGCAGCGCCAAAGGCAAAATAAAAAAGATTACGTAGATCAGGATGTTGTGGCTAAACAACGCCCGCCCGAAAAAGGGCAAATCGGACAGAACCGGTATGTGAAGGGGGGAAAACGTTTCTGGCACAGGCGTGCCGGAAAACGGTTTTCCGATCGTCGCCGCCATACCTGTCCCGATGTACGTTAGCGCAAGACCGCAGAGGATTTGGTTGGCGCGCACTACAACTGTGGCCGTTGCGAACACCATACCCGAGAGCAACCCTACAAGCAGGGCAACACCAAGGCCAAGCCACGGCGATCCGGTGCTGACCACAGTCACGACGGCAGACATCGCCCCCAAGGCAATCAGCCCCTCTACACCAAGGTTCACAACACCGACCCGTTCTGCGAGCACCTCGCCGAGCGCGGCGAGCGCTAGGACGCCACCAGCCAGAAACGCGGTTTGTATAAGACCTGCAAGAATATCCATGTCAGCCGTCCTTCGCTTTGGTGCGCAAGATTTTGTAATGGGCCGCTTCGTCGCCAATTGCTGCGTAAAGTAGGATCAGGCCGGTCACGGCCAGAACAGTATGGGTCGTCAGCCCTTGGGACTGGAGCACGATCCCGCCATTCAGCAAGACCGCCATGAAAAACGCCGTAGCCAGAACGCCGACAGGGGCAGCCCGCGCAAGAACCGCAACCATGATACCAATGTATCCGTAGTTGTTGGAAATCCCGCCCTGCAACCGCCCTACAGTGCCCGCCACCTCCATCATGCCACCCAGCCCTGCCAGCGCGCCAGACAGCAGCATGATCCCGATCAACTGGGTGCGCACCGGCATACCCGCATAGCGTGCGGCACCCGGATTGGCCCCTGCGATCCGCACCTCATAGCCCCAACGGGTGTATGTCACGAACAGGGACAATGCGATCGCGATGAGTATTGCGATTGGAAGCCCCCAATGCACGATGCCCCAAAAGGCCGGCACCGAAACCGGCAAACGCGATGTCGTCGCCAGCGCCATGCCCGACGGATCAAGCCACGGTCCGGTCGCGAGCCAATAGACCAGCAGCATTGCGACAAAGTTCATCAAGAGTGTGGTAATCAGCTCTGACACATCCGCATAGGCCCGCGCCAGTGTCGGAATTAGAATCCAGAGCGCGCCGCCAATCATGCCCGCCGCCCCCATCAGAGGCAGGATAACCCAGACCGGCCCGGATACGAACAGTGCAACGCCAGTGGCACAGAGCGCGCCAAAATTGAACTGCCCTTCCGCCCCGATGTTCCACGCCCCGATGCGCAGCGCCACCGCGACCGACAAGCCGCAATAGATCAGCGGAGAGAACAGAAGCGAAAGATCCTCCAGCCCGAAAGAACTGCCAAAGGTCGAGGATATGACCTTTGCGCCCAGCGCCAGCGGATTGTGTCCAGAGGCCCATAACACCAGCGCAGCCGTCACAATGGCCAGAAGGACAGACAAAACGCGCAGCACAAAAGCCACACGGGGCGGCGCCAGAGGCATACGTTGCAGACGCATCGAAGTCATGGCAGATCCTCCTGACGTGTACCGCCCATCATCAGGCCGATTGTTTCAACGTCTGCTTTGTCTGTCGGGCAGGTTCCCATGATTTCTCCGTGGAACATGACAGCAATCCGGTCCGAAAAACTCAGCAACTCTTCCAACTCCTCTGAGATAAGAACCACCGCCACACCACTGTCGCGCAGGTCCAGAAAATAACGCATCATCGTGTTGATCGCGCCCACATCCAGACCGCGGGACGGATAGGCCGCGATCAGGATCCGCTCTGCAATGCGCATCTCCCGACGTGCCACCAGCCGTTGCTGGTTGCCCCCCGACAGGTTCCGCGCCGGCATGTTGAAATCGGGCACCATCACTTCGGCGATACTTGCAATCTCCCGCGCGAGATTGGCTGCTCCCCGTGGAGAGAACCATCCCTTGCGGGACAGGGGCGGCGCCCCGTATTCCCGCAAAACCGCGTTGTCGGTGATCGAAAGCGTTGGGGCCATACCGGAATGCAGCCGGTCTTCGGGAATATGGCCGATGCCCTTTTGCGCCAGCGCACGGGCACCGGCGCGTGTGACGTCTTCTCCGTCCAGAAAGATCTTGCCAGAACTGGCCTGCGACAGACCGGAAATCACATAAGTCAGTTCCCGCTGGCCATTACCGGCGACCCCTGCAATGCCCAGAATTTCCCCCGGATAAAGGTCGAAGGATATATTCTTAAGAACTGTGTCCTGCTCTCCTTTAAGGCTGACGTCTGACAGGCTGAGAACAGGGGCAGCTTTTGCGCGGGCTGCCGATTTCTTGTGGGTCTCGGTCAGCACAATTTCCCGCCCGACCATCAATTGCGCAAGGCTCTTCTCCGTACAGTCCTTCGTCCACTCTGTGGCGACTTTTTCGCCATTGCGCAGAACAGTGATGCGGTCGGAAATTTCGAGCACTTCTTCAAGTTTATGGGAAATAAAAATCACCGCATTGCCCCGCGCGGTGAAGGCGCGCAAGGCGGTGAACAACTCTCTCGCTTCCTGCGGTGTCAGAACGGCTGTCGGTTCATCAAGGATCAATAATTTGGCATCGCGGGCCAGCACGCGCAGGATTTCAACCCTTTGCTGTTCCCCGGTAGACAGGTCCGCGACCACTGTCTTGGGATTAACGGCAAGCCCCAAATCCGTTGCAAGTTGGGCTGTGCGGGTTTCCAGACTGTTACGCGATATACGCTTTGGGGTTTCAGGCCATCCCAAATGGATGTTTTCAGCGACAGTAAAGGCCCGCACCAGTTTGAAATGCTGGTGCACCATGCCGATACCGGCCTCAATCGCATCGGTAGGTGACGCAAAGTCCCGCGTGCGGCCATCTACGATCAATTCACCTGCATCCATCTTGTAGATGCCGGTTACAATATTCATCAGCGTGGATTTCCCCGCGCCGTTTTCCCCGAGAAGGGCGTGAATTTCGCCGGGATACACGTCAAGATCAACGGACTCATTGGCAACAACACCGGGGAAGTACTTGCTCACGCTTTTCAGCGAAAGAAGTGGTGGCGTCCCGGGCGTTAGCCCGAGACGCTGCTGAACGGATGCACTGTCTCGCATGGTTCCTAGCTGTCCAGTCCGGAAACACCCTCGATGGACCAGTTCCAGTGATAAAGCTCCTGCTCGCTCATGGTTGCACCTTTGGCGACTTTCACGTTGCCTTTGGTATCCTTAAGCTCGCCTACGAACGGATTGAAAGACCCGTCCAGAATAGAGGCTTTGACAGCATCGGCTTTGGCAGCAACCTCGGCAGGTACGCTTTCGCCCCAAGCATCCACATCGACACCGTTTCCGAAGGGCAGAAGATCCTGTGTCGGCGTCCATTCACCGGCCAGACGGCGGCGGACCTGTTCTACGTAGAAGTCTTTGAAATCCACGATGATCGAAGAGATATAGGCATTCGGACCATAGCGGCGCAGGTCCGTGTTCCACATTACGGCCTTGGCGCCGCGTTCTTCCGCAACTTGCAGATAGCCGGCCTCATCCATGATTCCGAACAACACATCGCAACCGTTATCGATCAGGGCCGTACCGGCCTGCGTTGCCGCCTGCGGGTCAAACCAGCTGTTGATTACAATCGCCTGCAACGTGGCTTCGGGGTTCACCGAACGCGCGCCCATCAGGAAGGCATTGGTTCCGGAATAAACCGAAGGCACCGGGAAAGAAGCAACATAGCCGAGTTTACCCGAAGTCGACATCGCACCAGCGGCGATACCTGCCACATAAGACGGATACCAGTGCGACAGATAAAAGGTCCCGAGATTTTCAAGCGGGCTTCGGCCGTCACATTCGTAAAAAGCAACGTCAGGGGCGCGCTTGGCAACATCGTACAGGAAATCGCCATAGTTCGAGGTGGCGAAAACCATATTCGCGTCATCCGCTACGAACTGGCGGAAAATACGTGTGGCATCGGCGGAATATGGAATGCTTTCCACATAGGATGTGCGCAGTTTCGGAAAGGCGGCCTCAACCGCTTTCATGCCTTGGTCATGGGCCCAGGTCCAACCCTCGTCAGAGGTCGGGCCAGTGTGACCGAAAGCGATGTGGGCATCTTCTTCGGCGACAGGCGCGAGCGGCGTGGCGGCATGGGCGGCGCTGAACACGCCCGTCTTGGGCAGCAGATACCCTGCGCCGGCTGCAATACCCATGTTCAGGAAGCCGCGGCGGGATAGGGACTTGGTGGAAATCATCGGGAGGAACCTCTTGTCTGTTGGAATATGTCCGCCCCGCCGTTCTGGTGCTTCGGGTGCGGACTGCGACTGAACGCGTCTGGATAGAATGCGCGACACAGGCCAGTTCTACCGGCGCCTTGCATCAACACCCGCTGCGGTAAAGGGCCGGACTGCCCATTCCCTCATTTACGAGTGACCCCACGTTTCCAAAACTAAACGATGCTGAATAGTGGTAAATTTTGCACCTTGTTGTTGCGTTTATAACAACACTTGACGGCGGGGATTTTCCGCTCTCTTAGTGTGTCGGAATACAGAAAACCAAACCGCTCCCCATTGATTTCAGGGGCTTTTATGAAGGTTCTACAAGCGCAGATGAAAACCGAACAGGTCATATTCTCATTCACAGGCACCCTGCCGGCGCAGAGCTTTCACGAGTTTGCGCAACACCGCGCAAAACGTCTGTCACTGCAACTGGAAACACAGTTCCAGAACAACACCAAAGCGCGAATGCAAGTCACCGGACAGACTGATCTGGTGGACGCATTCGAGATGGCACTGAGTCTCGGGCCGCCGGATTGCGTAGTGCGGGACGTGCAGCGGATCGCAACACAGTCAGAAGAAGGAAAGTCGTCATGACGCAAACACAAACGCCGCGGTCCCAATGGGTTCCTGTCGCCCTGTCAAAGATGATCGAAGCCGGAACCTCCGCCGGTACGGTGGTAAACGGAGCTGAAATCGTTGTGTGGCGGGATACGGCGGGTGCAGCCCACGCATGGGAAGACCGCTGCCCCCATCGCGGCATGAAGATGAGCTTCGGCTTCGTGCGGGGCGATCACATTACCTGTCTCTATCACGGGTGGGAATACGACACGAGCGGCACCTGCCGTTATGTTCCGGCCCATCCCGAACTGGAGGTTCCCAAATCGATCTGCATCTCGCGCTATGGCACGGCAGAGGCAGGCGGCATGATCTGGGCCTATACCCCGCTGGGCACCACAGAACAGGATCCGCCACCGGTATTGCCGGCTTTGGAAGGGGTCCGCTCTGTCTATATGGATGCGTCCGTTGCGCGGGTATCAGACACGTTGCAGCAACACAGCAGCGCGCCCGCAGGCGATGACGCCGCCCTGTGCAATGCCATAACCCTGACGCTGGAGAACACGGTTGTGACAATCGGCCTTCAGCAGATTTCCGACGGGCAATGTGCGCTGCATATCGCGGTCCCGGAGGGCACTGCACCTGTGACCAAGGAAGCCCTTCTTGACTGGTGCGAAGATTTGCGGCGCACTGTTGAAGGACTGGAGGCAGCGGCATGATCCTGCACAACTATGACCTCTATGAAGATTGCTACCGCGTGCGGCTGCTGGCCTCTTGCACGGAACAATCGCTGGAACTGATCAATGTGAATGCCTTTCCCGGAGCCGAGGAAAAAACAGCGCCTTACCTGAAGCTGAACCCTTTGGGGCGCCTGCCCATTCTGGAAGACAAGGACCTTTGCCTGCGAAACCTTTCGGCCATTCTGCTTTATGTTGCAGAACAGGATGCGCAAAAACGTTTTATTCCGAAAGACAGTGCAGAGCGGGCACGCATGATGGACTGGCTTGGCTTTGCTTGCGATGACCTGTCCGTCGCAACCGAGGCACGTGCAGTTGCCCTGCTGGATGCGCCTGGGGATGTTGTTGCGTTGCGCGCCAAGGTGCGGCAACTGTTCCGCATTCTGGATGACCATCTGACGCGGCAGTCCCTGAAGGGTGAACCATATGTTGCAGGCAAGACCCCGTGTCTTGCGGATATTGCATTGTTTCCCGCTTTTGCCCTGTGCAGGGACTTCAATCTCGACCATGATGAATTTCCCGCCGCCCGACTTTGGGCCCGCCAGATACGAATGCTGTCCGGCTTTATCACCATGCCCGGCATACCGGATTACCACTAGGAGCCCCCGTGGATTTACATCGCCTTGGTCTGGTTTCCTCACGCGTTTACCACTTTTCCCTCGTGGCGCGTTTGGGGTCTATCCGTCAGGCTGCCCTGACGCTGAATGTTGCACCCTCCTCGATCTCGCGCTCGATCAAACAGCTTGAGGACGATCTCGGGACACCCCTGTTCGACCGTACCAAACAGCGGTTGCGGCTGACATCTGCGGGCGAATTGCTTGAATATCATCTCAAGCAGTCTTCCAGCGAGATGAACCGCGCACTGACGGAAATCAGCGACATGCGGGGGCTACGGCGCGGAACGGTGACTGTTGCCGTCATCGAAAGTGCGGCGCGCGGAATCCTTATGGATGTGCTGGCGGGATTTTGGGTCCGTCACCCTGAAATCAGCGTGGATGTGCAGGTCGTCGGATCGCAGCATGCGGTGGATATGGTGCATCAGGGAGAAGCCGATATCGCCCTTGCCTTTGATGTGCGGGTTCCCAGAAATGCCCGCCGCCTGTCTGCGATTTCCCTGCCCCTTGGCGTACTGGTCCCCCCCGGCAGCCCGTTAACAAAGCTGCAAGGAAAGCTGCGCAGCTATGATCTGGCGGGGGAGAGGATTATTCTCTCCGATGGATCGCTGTCCCTTGGAAGCTCTATCGAGCAAATGTTCTCCGGCGCTTTTGTCGAATTTTCCCGCCGGACCCGAACCAACTCTATCAGCTTGATGATTGATCTGGCGACACGGGGGCTCGGTACGATCCTGCAAACCAAGATGGGCGTACAAACCGAAATCGCGCGCGGACAGTTGGTGTTCATACCGCTCGCCGATCCGGGCCTGAGCATGCGGCGCCTGAATCTTGTATCACGGCCCAAAGGTCAGGTTACAGAAGCCGCACAGGCGCTGGCGGACAGCTTGACCTCAACGCTGGAAGCGATGCGGGACTAGTGTTGCGCTGAGGTGAACAACTCGTTCTAATATTACCGTCTTTTGCGAACAGTTTTTCCCTGTCAGGTTGAACCCGACAAGACAGAAAACTGGAGAAAAAGATGCAACAGAGTGCCGTCGAGGCTGTGATCCGCGGCCTCAAGCGCGCCGGAGTGACACTGGTGTGTTATCTTCCTGACAGCCTGTTCAAGGAACTCTACCCCGCGCTGGACGCCGACCCTGACATTCGCACCATTCAGGTCACGAACGAGGGCGAGGGCGCTGCGATTTGCGGGGGCTTGTTCCTGTCCGGTCAGCGTGCGGCCCTCGTTATGGAAAACTCCGGCCTGCGCGCCTCGGTGGAGCCACTGTCACGGATGGGGCTGGGGGCCGGTATTCCGGTTGTCATGCTCATGAGCTATCGCGGCGACATGGGCGAAAACAACTGGTGGGCCGTACCGCACGGGATCACGATGGAACCGATCCTCAAGGCCCTGCGCATCCCGTACACCGTAGAACGGGACGAAGCCGACATCGAACAAGCCATCGTGAACGCTTACGAGCTCGCCTATTCCTCTTACTACCACACAGCCGTGGCCCTTTCGGGGAGCATTGTACGATGAAACGCTTTGATTGCATGACCAGACTGGCTACGCGCCTGTCCGATGAACTGGTGATCCTGTCGCTCGGTGCTTCGGTGGACGAATGGTATAACGCTGCCCCCCATATGCGCGAGGCCTCCCTGTTCCAGCAACAGTTGGGCTGCGTAACCCCGCAGGCTTTCGGCCTTGCTGTGGGGCTGCCGGACCGCCGGATCATATCGCTGGACACGGATGGCGGCCTTCTGTTCAACCTTGGCATCCTTGCGACTTTGGGCAACGAGCAACCGAAGAACCTGTTTGTCGTGGTCTGGGACAATGAACAGTATCAATCCATCGGCGGCCCCAAGACTCATACGGCGTCCGGTCGGGTGGATCTGGCAGGGATCGCGCGGGCATCGGGGATCGACCACGCCTATACAGCTACGACGCTTGAAGAATTTGACGCCCACTGCGCGGCGGGCCTGAATGCGGATGTGCCTTATGTTGTTGTCGCAAAGGTTTCCGGCACGGTCCAGCCGGAAATAAAGCGCAAACATTCCGACGGGCGCGAGGACAAATACATCTTTGTCCGCCATGTAGAGAAAACCGAAGGGATCACAATCATGGGTCCGTCCGAGCATAACTGAGCATGGCATGAAGACCGGTTTCGACTACATTGTCATCGGCTCCGGCTCCGGAGGGGTCGCGGTCGCGCGGCGCCTGCATGATGCGGGCGCCGATGTTGCCGTGATCGAAGCGGGCCAAAGCAGCTTTGGTGTCGCTGAAATCGAAGACCCTGCACGCTGGTTTTCCCTTCAGTCCGGCCCGTGGGACTGGGGGCATCATTACACCCCGAGCGCGCGTATTCTGAACCGCGAGATTGCAATTCCCCGTGGCAAGGCGCTGGGGGGATCATCGGCCACCAATGCCATGATGTGGTATCGCGGCGTCCCTGCGGATTACGACCGTTGGAATGACACGGCCCCGGGGTGGGGCTGGCAGGATTGTTTGCCTGCGTTCAGGGCGGCAGAATGCTGGGAAGGCGGCGCGACTGCATTGCGCGGCGGGGACGGGCCGCTTCAGATT
This sequence comes from Paracoccaceae bacterium, assembly GCA_018223125.1. GTDB lineage: Bacteria > Pseudomonadota > Alphaproteobacteria > Rhodobacterales > Rhodobacteraceae > Amylibacter. The sequence goes on from JAAEZA010000002.1 coordinate 143,298, forward strand.
ACCCGCCCCGATCCGGACCATCCCCTGACCCGCGCCATGATTGACGGCGGTGTTGCGATGGGGCTGGACCGGATTGATGATCCGAACGGGCCGGAAGCCGGTGGTGTCGGGCTGGCAAATTTCAACATTGATAAGGCCGGTCTGCGCCACACCTCTGCACAAGCTTACATCGCGCCGATCCTGTCGTCGGAGCGGCTGACAGTATTGACCGAGACCCTTGCCCATCACTTGACCTTTGAAGGAGACCGCGCCACCGGAGTGGCTGTACACTCTCCGAAGCGTGAGGCCCTTCTGACGGCACGACAGGGCGTTATTCTTGCGGCAGGCGCATTGGAAACCCCGCGCCTGTTGATGTTGTCCGGCATCGGTCCGGCGAAGGAACTGGCGGAACTGGACATAGCACTGCGGATAAAGGCCGAAGGCGTCGGGCAGAACCTTCAGGATCACCCGCTTGTACGCGCACTCAATTTCCGTGCAACTGCCCCCCTTGGTGCAATGGTGGGAAATGGTGGCGGCACGCTGAGCATCTGGAAATCCGACGATACCCTGCCCCAAGCCGATCTGCTGGCCTTTCCGGTTCAGGGGCGCTCCGCCGTGCCTGCGCTGTGGGATCATTACGATCTGGACGGGGATGATATATTTTCGATCGGGCTGGGGGTAATGCGGTCATACTCCAAAGGTGCCTTGCGTCTTGCGGCTGCAACGCCAACGGCACCACTGGAAATCCAGCCGAATTTGCTCTCGGATCCCCGCGACCTTACAGCCCTTGTCAAAGGGGTGGAGTTCCTGATGGATATGGTCGCAACGTCAGGATTTTCGACCTATTTCAAAGACTATGTCGCACCGCAACGCGGGGAGGATTTTGAAACCTTCGTGCGCCGGTCCTGTTCCACATTCTTTCACTGTTGCGGTACTGCACATATGGGTGCGGGCGAAGATGCGCCGGTCTCCCCCCGTCTGGGCGTCAAAGGGTGCCGCAAACTTTGGGTCGCGGACGCTTCGGTAATTCCTGAAATCCCATCCTGTCACACACATGCACCCGTCACCATGATCGGTGAGCGTGCAGCTACTTTTATTCTGGAGGACGCATGAGCGATCTGATCTTAACGGCCGATGCAATTGTGACGATGAACGCGCAACGCGAAACGCTCACCGGTGGTGCGATTCTGGTAAAAGGCGATGAAATCGCCGCGATTGGACCGCGCACAGAAATCATAGCGGCCCATCCTGATCTGGCCGTGAAAGCCTTCGGGCAGGCCGTTTTGATGCCCGGTCTGATCAATGCCCATGCCCATTCCGGCTTTCTTCGGGGCACGGCGGAACACCTGCCGGTCTGGGACTGGCTGACCCAGCACATCAACCCGATGCACCGCGTTCTGCTGCCCGAAGAGGCCGAAGCCGCAAGTTATCTTGCCTATGCCGAGAGCCTGCTCGGCGGCACCACCACCATTGTGGATATGTGGCGGCATATGGACGGCTCTGCACGGGCCTGTGAAGTGCTCGGCAACCGCCTGATCGCAGTGCCTTACGTGGGCGAACATCCCGATTATGACTATTTCGACACGCTGGATATGAACGAAGGCATGATCGAGCGCTGGAATGGCAAGGCGCAGGGACGTGTGAATGTCTGGGTCGGGCTCGAGCATTTGTTTTATTCCGATGAAAAAGGCCAGCAACGCGCCATTGATATGTCCAAGAAATATCAGGTGCCGTTTCACACCCACTGTTCGGAAGCGGAAATCGAACTGGCGGAATACAAGACACGCTACGGCAAGATGCCAATGGCAATTTTCCGTGATCTCGGCTTCTTTGAAACCCCGCTGGCGATGTTTGCCCATGCGGTCTGGTTCTCTCCCGAAGAGATAGAGATGGTTGCAGACTATAACGTCTCGGTCGCCCATAACCCGATTTCCAACATGAAACTGGCCTCGGGGATTGCACCGGTCAAGGAAATGCTCGCCGCTGGAATTCCGGTGGGGATCGGGACTGACGGGGAAAAGGAAAACAACAACTTCGATATGTTCGAAGAGATGAAAACCGCATCCCTGAAAGGCAAGTTGCGGATGCTGGATGCCGCTGCAATGGACAGCTGGACGGTATTGGAGATGGCGACCTGTCTGGGCGCCAAAGCTGTAGGGCTTGATACTGTGACAGGGTCTCTGGAAGTGGGTAAAAAGGCGGACATTATCGCCGTTGACGGAAAATCCCCCCGCATGACGCCGTTTTTCCCCGACGGGCGCTGGTTCAACCTGCAACACAACCTTGTGCATGCGGTGAAGGGCAGTGACGTAAAAATGACAATGGTAAACGGGCAGATTTGCGTGGATGAAGGCAAGCTGGTGTCCGGCGACCTTCCTGAAATTATCGAACGGGTATCCCGTCTTGCGCCGGGCCATTTTGAGCGGCGGCAGACGTGGCTTGACGCCAATGGCGGCGGCACCGCGCAATGGACAGATTGAGGAAGACACGATGACTGGCACGAAAGACCCTGTAGCCCTTAATGATTGGTATGCCGTTGGCACGGTGGCCGAACTGGAGCAGGCCGAAGACACCAAATTACTGGGCCATCCGATTACTGTCGGGCCGGGAAAACAGGTCACGCAAGCGGGCCGCAGCCTGCCTGTCCGTGAAAAATTCGGCGTGCTCTGGACCACCCTTGGCACCCCGAAAAAAGAGATCTTCGACATTGCCGAAAGCGAAGAAAAAGATCGCCGCTTCGTCCCATGCGGCTGGGTAAAAATGCGCGCATCGGGATTGCGGGTCGTGGAAAACTTCCTTGATATGGCACATTTTCCCTTTGTCCATGCCGATATTCTGGGCTCGGAACCCCATACCGAAGTGCTCGGCTATAAATCTGAAATCCGGCATGATGTGGATGAGGTCTGGGCGACAAACTGCAAGTTTTTCCAGCCGCAAATGACTTCTACACGCCCGGAAGGGGAATTTGCGCAGCTGACCTATCGGGTGCCCTCCCCGTTTGTGGTGATGCTCTATCGAGCTGTACCGGATATGGACGGCGTCGAGGATGCTATTGCGCTGTTCATTCATCCTGTTGAAGAAGACGAAGTGCGGGCCATTCCGGTTATGTATCTGACCGATCAAGAGGCCAGCCACACCCAACTTCTGCGGTTTGAACAGGTCATCTTTCTACAGGACCGCATCATCGTGGAAAACCAGCGCCCGCTTCTTCTGCCGCTTGAGGCACGCGCCGAAATTCCGACACGGGCGGACAGTTCATCGGTGGCCTACAGACGCTGGTTGAAACAGAAAGGGCTAACGTTCGGAACCACCACACCGGAGGCCGCATGAAAGTTACACGGCCCGACAGTCTGGAACAGGCGCTATCCCTGATCACGGACGGTGGCGTGCCGGTGGCGGGAGGGACCGCCTTCCAACTGGAATATGCACAAGGAACGACGCCTCCTGCGCAATACGTGCCCGTGGGACATCTGATCCCGACCGGCATCAAAGGTCTGACTATTGGTGCGGGCACACCGCTTGAGGACTTGCGCCACGCCGGTATTCCCCTGCTGTCGGACGCCTGCCGTGATATGGCCGCTCCGAATATCCGCCGTTTGGGAACGCTCGGCGGCAATCTGGCTTGGCGAAAAGGCTGCCTTGTTCCGGCACTGATTGCCTTGGATGCGCTCATCACAACGACAAACGGTTCGATGCCGGTGCTGGAATATCTCTCGGCGCCGGACGGTCTGGTTCTTTCGATCACGCTGCGCCCTTTGGAGGGCGGTCAGATTCAAAGCACTTGGCGCAAGGTCGGATTGCGGCAGGCATTCACTGGCTCCGTTATTGCGACGGCGGGAATGATGTCCCTGCGTGACAACACCATCGCGCAAATCCGGCTGGCGGCGGGGGGTGGTGCAACACCCGCCCAGCGCCTCACATCGGTTGAAGACTGGCTTGTCGGACAAAACCTTCACGCCATTGACCAAACCATCCTGCGCCAGCGTCTGGATGATGCGATCATCGCTGTGGATTGCCCGTTCCGTACAGCAAGCTATCGGCGGAAAGTGGCGGCAGCTTCGCTGGCGGCGGGATTGTTCGGACTGCCGCTTGCCCCACGCAACAAAATGCCCGAACCGTCCAAGACAGCGTTTCCCCCCACGTTGACCGAACTGTCCCGGCTGAAGGGAGGCGACCGCTGGCACACACGCCCTGATATGCCCGCCAAACTGCGGGGCACCTTCCCCTATCTTACCGATAAACGGGCGGACGGAATGCTTGTCGGGCGCATTTTACGGGCAGGTCGCCCCCACGCCCTTATCCGAAGCATCGACACCACAAAAGCTGAGTCTTTGGACGGGGTGGAGGCTGTCGTAACCCACAGGGACATCAAAGGGTTGAATGCCTTCGGGATCGTCTTTCAGGACCAACCGGCACTGTGTCATGACAAGGTCCGCTATACCGGAGATGCCGTCGCAGCGGTGGCCGCAATTGATGTTGAAACAGCAGAACGGGCGCTGTCCCTTATCGATGTTGTTTATGAAGATTTGCCCGTCGTCAGTGATGCAAGCTGCGCAATCGCACCTGATGCCCCACCGGTCCACGCAGCAGGCAACCTTGTAACCGAGGTCGCCCATGGCCGGGGCGATACCTCCACGGGCTGGGCGCAAGCGGTTCACATAGTCGAAGACACTTATGTAACCCCACGCCAGATGCACGGATTTATGGAGACCGAAGGCGGTTGGGCCGCACCCGAGGGCGACGGGCTGATCATCTGCGCGGGTGGGCAGCACGGGTCGCGGGACCAGATGCAACTCGCCCGTATTCTGGATGTACCAGCGGACAGTTTGCGCGTCGTGACCTCCCCCACAGGCGGGGCCTTTGGCGGCAAGGACGAACTGACAGTGCAACCCGCACTGGCGCTGCTGGCACAAAAATCAGGCAAAGCGGTGCGGCTGCATCTGTCCCGTGCAGAAAGCGTGCAAGCCGGGACCAAGCGCAACCCGTTAACGATCAGAATGAAAACCGGTTGCGATGCGCAGGGCAAACTGGTGGCACAAGAGGTGGACGTTATTTCGGACTGCGGGGCTTATGCCTCGCTTGCGCCGGGAGTTCTGGAAACCGCGCTGGAACATGTCGCGGGGCCTTACAACATCGACCACTATCAGGCGCGCGGGCGACTGGCCTATACCAACAATGGCACCTGCGGTGCGTTTCGCGGTTTTGGTGCCAACCAGATGACCTTTGCCATCGAATGCCAGATGGACAGGCTGGCTGTTTTGGCCGGTCTTGACCCGTTGGAAATCCGGCACCGCAACCTGCGCATTCCCGGCAGCCCCGGCGTGCTCGGGCAGAGGGTCGCTCCGTCAGAGCGTCTGTCCGAAATGCTGGCTGCGGCTGCTCACTCTGACATGTGGCAGCCTTTTCCAGTGAACGCCGATGAAATTGCCGGAGTCGGCATGGCGCTGAATTATCAGGGCAACGGGCTTGGCACGATCCCACAGGACGAGGCAGATTTCGGCCTTGCCTTGAAGGACGGGAAAATTCAGGCGGTCTGCGGGCTTGACGAGATGGGACAAGGGCTGACGGCCTCTTTGCACGGGGCGGTTGCCGACAGGCTCGGCTGTGCGCGCAGTGACGTCTGTTCTGTCACCGGCGATACAAAGCTTGCACCGGACAGCGGCTCTACCACGGCGGCGCGGGGTGGCTTTGTGGTCTGGCAGGGAGTGAACCGGACGGCCCCTGCTTTTGAAGCTGCCCTGTTAGAGCGGGCCGCAACCCTTAAAGGCTGTACACCGGAGACCCTGAAAATTGTGCAAGGCGGGGTGGGAGAGACACGGTCAAACACCGCCACACCCTGCCTAACCTTTGCAGAACTGGGGGAGATTGCGCCGGTGATGGCGCATTATGACTTTCCCAAGACAGAATATACCAAAGGAAACGCCCGTTTCATTTTTGCCTTTGGCGCAACCCTTGCACGGGTGGCTGTGAACCGGATCACGGGAATGGTTCGCGTTGTCGATCTGGAGATGCATACAGCTGCGGGGCCGGTGATCGATATGGCCTCTTATCTCGGGCAGATGGAAGGGGGGCTGGTGCAGGGGCTTGGATACACGCTGACAGAGAACATGACCTATCAGAACGGTCTGCCGGTCGCGGGCAACTTTGACAGTTACACGATGCCAAGCGTGAAGGATGTTCCCGAAGCGATGCGTATCACCGCCCACGAAGGACTCGACGCAAATGATCCTTATGGCCCGCGCGGAGCGGGAGAACTCGGGATCGGGGCCATTATGCCTGCGATCGCCAATGCGGTGGCGACAGCAACAGGACACTGTCCGCCAACCATGCCAATCGCACCGGAAACCATGCTCGAAATGTTGGAGGGCACCCATGGTTCGCTTTAGCCTGAACGGTGTGGAGACGGAAATCGCACCTGATGACATGCTTCTGACCCGTCTGCGCGAGGGGCTGGGCAAAACCGCCACAAAGGTCGGCTGCGAAATCGGACGATGCGGCGCCTGCACGGTGTTGCGGGACGGCGTGGCAATCAACGCCTGTCTTGTCATGGGCTGGCAACTGGAGGGTGCGGAAATTTGCACCATCGACGGGCTGGAAACCCTGCCCGCCGGTCAACTGCTGATCAAGGCAATGGAGATCGAGAACGGGTTTCAATGCGGTTATTGCGCCCCCGGCGTGATGATGAGCCTTGCAGGGCTGCTGTCCGCTGAAAACACACCGACAGATGCGATGATCGAAGAAGCGCTTGAAGGCAATATCTGCCGCTGCACCGGCTATCACTCTATCCTGCGCGGTGCCCGTCTGGCCCGCGATATGATGAAGGAAACACACCTATGACGATCACGCTTCGGCCCTGCGCCCCCAAGACAGAAGGGGCGAAGGATTTTCTGTCCCGCACTGTGCAGCCGGTCTGGATCGGGGGGCACTGGCAGGTTCTGCCCGACAGCTTTGACAGCCACGATCCGGCTTCGGACGCATTGCTGACCCGTCTGTCAAAAGCCGGTGCAGCGGAGGCCGATCAGGCGGTCGCGGCAGCGGGCCGCGCGCTAAACACACCGGACTGGGCCGAAATGCTGCCCGCTGCACGACAGTCCCTGTTGTGGAAAATCGCAGACCTGATCGAAGCCCACGCCGACGAACTGGCAGAGCTTGAATGCCTTGATCAGGGTAAAACCTATGCCACTGCCCGTTTCGGAGAACTGAACGGCGCCATCGCGCAATTCCGCTACTACGCCGGTTATGCCACCAAACTGACCGGCCAGACCATCACACCCTCTATCGGTTATGCCCCTGAAGGCAAGCAGGTGATGGCCTATACACGACGGGAACCTGTTGGCGTCGTGGCGGCGATCGTGCCGTGGAACTCTCCTTTGCTGATGGCAGCGATGAAACTAGCGCCGGCGCTTTGTGCGGGGTGTACGGTGGTATTGAAACCCGCCGAGGAAACATCCCTGACAGCGGTACGCCTGTGTGAATTGATCGAACAGGCCGGAATGCCCGCGGGCGTGGTAAATCTTCTGACGGGGTTCGGCCACGAGGTCGGCGAGGCCCTTGCAACGCATCCTGACGTGGCAAAAGTTGCCTTCACCGGATCGACCGAGGTTGGTCGCCGTTTGCTTGGCGCGGCACAGGGCAATCTGAAAAAGCTCACACTGGAACTCGGCGGAAAGTCACCTGCTGTGGTGATGGAGGATGCCGATCTTTCGCTTGCGGTGTCCGGTGTTGCGCGGGGGATATTCGCAAACTCGGGACAGGTCTGCGTGGCCGCTGCGCGGATATATGTGCAGCGCGGGGTTTACGACCGGTTCGCAGAAAGCTTTGCGCAAACAGCGCGAGCAATGCGGCTTGGTCACGGGTTGGATCCCAACAGCGATCTCGGCCCGCTGGTGAATGCAGGTCACGCCAGCACAGTGGCCGCAATGGTCGAATCCGGCCGGAGTAGCGGTGCCGAAATCCTGACGGGCGGAGACACAGACGCCGGCTACCCCGCCTTTTACCACCCGACGGTGCTGGCCAATGTGCCCGCCAGCGCAGAACTCATGCGTCAGGAGGTTTTCGGACCTGTTGCCACCCTCACTCCGTTTGACGATCCGGACGAAGTCATCTCAATGGCAAATGACACAGAATACGGTCTGGCAGCTTCTGTCTGGACGCAAAACCTGTCAACCGCGCACCGCATGTCAGCACAGGTTCGTGCCGGCACAGTCTGGGTGAACTGCCACAGTTACTTCTCGCCGGAATTGCCAAAGGGCGGCATGAAAGCCTCCGGTTGGGGGGTCGAGAACGGGGCGCATGGACTGGAAAACTACCTTGAAAACAAAACCGTCTGCATGACGATTTAAGCCACCAACGGGAAAGCCGACACGATGACGATTGATATTGCGATTACTAACGGCACGGTAATGCCGATGGGCGGGGCCAGCGCGATAGAGCGGGGGACCGTCACTATAAAAGGTGATAAAATCGCTGCGGTCGGTCCTTCCGCTGATGTAGATATCGCCGGCGCCGTCAAAGTGATCGACGCAAGTAATTGTGTGATCATGCCCGGCTTTGCAAACAGCCACACCCACATCGCATCAAACATGCTGCTACGCGGCCTTCTGGAAGATGTCCGCCTGTTCGAGTGGCTTGGCACCATGTGGAAGCTGAAACAGAATTTCGACCCTGAAACGCTCTATTGGGCCAATATGAACGGCCTGGTAGAGATGGTGAAATCCGGCATCACCGCCTTTAACGAACATTTTGATGCTTATGCAGTCGAACCCCAGATCGAGGCGCTGAAGGAACTGCCGCTCAGGGCCACATTGGGTTACGGATTTGCGGATCGCGGGATTTACGCGCAAATCACCGATTGGTCATGGAAAACCCTGAACAGTTTTGGCGATCTGGTGGACCGGCATCACCACAGCAACGGCGGGCTCTTGCAGATTGGTCTGTCCCCGCACGCGCCCTATTCCTGTGGTGCAGAGATGTACCATCTGGTGCGCGAAGTGGCTGACGCATACAGCGTTCCGATCCACACCCACCTTGCCGAAGGCCCGCAGGAAATCGCCTATGTACAAGAACACTACGGCACCTCTCCAGTGCGCTGGCTGCATTCTCTGGGGTTTCTGAAATCGGATGTAACAGCCGCCCATTGTACCCAACTTGACGAGGAAGATGCCCGTATTCTGGCGGAAACCGGTACGAAAATCGCCCATTGTCCAATCTGTAACGCGAAACTGTCGTCGGGGACTTTGCATCTGGAATGTGTGCAGCGCCACGGGGTGACGGTGGGCCTTGCGACGGACGGACCGGCGAGTCACAACACGCTCGACATGTTTCAGGAAATGAAATTTGCCAGCATTATTCACAAGGACAAAACAGGGAACGCAGAGTTTCTACCGACGACCCAAGTGCTTGAAATGGCAACCGCAGAAGGGGCAAAGGCGATGAACCGTCCCGAAACCGGTCAATTGTGCGCAGGAATGGCGGCGGATGTTATCGTGGTCAATCTGGACACGACACATACCATGCCGGTCTACGACCCTGCTGCGTCCCTTGTCTATTCCAGTCGCGCGGACGATGTGCTCCATACGATAGTCGCTGGACAGTTGCTGATGGAGAACCGGATTGTCGCGGGTGTAGACGAAGCAGAGATACGGAGAAATTTTCACGCCAAGGCACACGCGCTTCGCACCCGAAGTCTGACCTGAAAACATCAGTGGTGGTTCCAAAATTTATCCAGAAAGTACCGACGGAATCTCTTTCGTCCTACGTTAAAGGAGAAATATCCGATGACATAGCCGACACGGACGCCTTTTAATGTTTAACAAAATCCTTTCCGTTACCACATTTATTTCATCCGGTTGCCTCGCCCCGCTGGCCGCTTTTGCCCATCCCGATGCCCACAGCATTGCGGACACCGCCCTGAAACAACCTGCCAAGATTGTGGATTGCACGCTCGAAAACGGAGAAAGCGCCAAATGCGCCGCCTATACTGTCAGATTCCTGCCTGAAACACTGGAAATCGGACCGTTCTGCCCTGCCACACTGGACGAAACAGGCGGGGTTTGGGATTGGGACGGAGAGAATGCCGGATTGTACCGGATTGATCGCGCTTACCTCGAAATGCTCTCGGGGCTCGGTTACACTTTTTTCAATGATGACGGAGAGGTAAACGTTTTCGACATCCGCATTGAAGGGCCGGAAGCAGATAATGAATGTATCGCCGGCTCTCTGGATACGAATGCAGATATGTCGATTACCGCTTTGATCCCCGTTTCACCACAAATGGCCCAATCGCCAACCCCGCTCGGGACGGTTTCAAAGATCGGCATGGGGCTGGACGGCGTACCGGTTTTCGCGGATGCACCCTCGGTTCTTGAGACAGGTCATATGCCTGCTCTGGACACCTGCGGCGGTCATGTTGATCCGGGCGGGTGGTATCACTGGCACGCGACAGCAACGGATATCGACACGGTGTTCGAGAAGGAAAACGTAGACGCCACCTGCGCACATGTAAAACAGGACCAGACAGCGCAATTCGGCTATGCTTTTGACGGTTTTGCCTTGTTTGGCTCCCGCGAGGCGGACGGAACATTGCCTGTCGGGCTGGATGACTGCGGCGGGCACGTTGGTCCGGTTGCGGGTCAAGAGGGCGAGGTCTACCACTACCACGCCAGCGAGAGTTTTCCCAACCTGCCAACCTGTCTGGTCGGCGTCGTGGCGCAAGACAACTTTACAACCACAGCCGCACAGGGCATCGGCTCTGCCAATGGAAACGGCGGCCCGGGCGGCGGCCGTCCGGACTTCTCCGAACCGGCAAAAGCCCTTGGCATCGAACCATCCGACCTGATGAATGCAATCCGCGCCGAAGGCGGACGTGACGCAGACCTCGGCAAAGTCGCCGAACGTCTCGGTATTTCCAAAGACGCGCTGGAAGCAGCAATGCCAGGACGCCGCCCTTAACGGCGGCGTTCTGCGCCACCGGAGCACATCCGGATCTTTTTAAAAGTCGCGCAACGAGGAAACGGATTGGCGAAGATGCCCATGCCGGATGTCACCCCCTGATTACCTTGCTTGCGCCTTTGGCAGTACGCACAACATTTCATAAAGCAGGTTTGCAGCCATGACAGCCGTATTGCCGGAAGGGTCATAGGGCGGGGACACTTCGACGAGGTCACAGCCCACGATGTTCAGACCGGCGCAGCCGCGCACGATCTCAAACCCTTGTGAAGCGGTCAGCCCGCCAAACTCCGGCGTCCCTGTCCCCGGAGCGACAGAAGGATCAAGACTGTCGATGTCGAAAGTCAGATAAACTGGCCGCTCTTTCACTTGTTCGCGGATCTTATCCATCACCGGCGCCAGTGATTTGTACCAAACCTCTTCAGCCTGAATAACCGTGAAACCCCAACTGCGTCCGGTGTCAAAATCATCTGCTTCGTATCCGGTCCCTCGCAAACCGATCTGGAAGGTGTTGGCCGCATCAATCAACCCTTCCTCATAAGCACGGCGGAACGGGGTGCCGTGGGCGATTTCCTCTCCGAACATATGGTCGTTGATGTCGGCATGAGCATCCACATGGATCAGTGCTACAGGACCGTGTTTTTTGGCGATCGCGCGAAGCACCGGCAGGGACAGCGTGTGATCGCCCCCCATGGTCACCGGCACCACATCATGTTTCAGCACCTCGTCGTAAAAGGCGGTTATCCGCTTTACCGTGTCTTTCAGGTCAAATGTATTGACCGGCACATCCCCGATATCGGCGACCTGCATATGCGCGAATGGTGCAGCTTTCGTCCACATGTTGTAGGGACGCAGCATTGTGCTTTCTGCCCTGATCTGTTTGGGGCCAAAGCGCGTACCCGCGCGCCAGCTGGCACCGATGTCCATTGGAATACCAATCAGGGCCGCGTCCAGTCCTTGTGCATCCGCAGCGGATGGCAGACGCATGAAGGTTCCAGGCCCTGCGAAACGTGGCATTTCGTTACCGCCGAGCGGTTGGTTGTAGCTATCCGACATGGTTCTGTTCCTGTTTTTTTGTCTGACTATCCGGTCATCCGGAGCCGTAGTTGAAGATTTGTGTCCGTTCGGGACCGGGCCGCTCAGACGTCTTTTTCCCGCAGCCAGTTTGTAATCAATTCCCGATAACGCTCCCCCGAGAACGATTTGAAATGTCCCCCGTGCACAACGCGGGCTGGAAGGGAAAGCAAACGTTTCATGCTATCAACATATTGCGCCATTTCCACCGGATCGTCGCTTTCGATCAGCGGACCGTCATAGAGAATGTCACCGGAGATCAACATTTCCGTTTCAGCCTCCCAAAGCGCAATGCCGCCCGGACTGTGGCCGGGTGTGTGAATAACCTCGAAATGCCGGTCGCCCAAATCAATAATACTGCCATCCTGTAAAATCCGCGTGGCAGGGGCAGATTTCACCGTGTAGGTGGCGGATTGATAAGGCTCCGGCGGCAGTTCTGTGAATATATCGTCCTTCACATAATCGGCAGCCCATGTATTTTCGCGGGAAGGCGCCGCAAGGATGTCTGCTTCCGCAGCGTGGCACAGGCGGCAATCAAATTCATGGTGCGTGCCGATATGGTCGAAATGGGTATGGCTGGCCACCGCATCAAGCGGGCGTTCGCTTACCAGTGGCACCCATTCGCGCAGGGAAAGGACGCCCATACCACTGTCTACCAGCATGTCCTTATCGCGCCCGCGGACATGCCAGATATTGCAGCGGAAAAACTCCTTGATGTGGGGTTCGTCAATCCACGTCACACCGTCCGAGAGCTTGCGCAGACGGTACCAGTCTTCGGGTCGTGCATGTTTCATACATCGGCCTTCAGTGTCATCGGGCTGGACGCAAACAGCGGTAGAGCCTCGCCTTGTTGCGGCAGCGCGCCTATTGGTAAATGGGCGATATAAGTCTGGCCGCCCTGTTCGACACTCTGGAAATGGCACCGGTGATAGGTGCCAAAGAAGGACGCCTCGGTAAGCCGCGCGTCACCCAGACTGATCTCTCCGGCAAGGCCAATGTTTTCGGGCCGCGCAGCATATACCATCCCCGCACCGGCAGCGCGTCCGACTTGCGCTTCGGGAAGTATATTCAAATCGCCCATGAAATTTGCGGAAAACAATGTTTTAGGGCGCAGATAGACTTCCTCCGGAGAACCGGCATGTTCAACTTTGCCAGCGTTCATCACAGCGATCCGGTCCGCGATAGCCATTGCTTCCTCTTGGTCGTGGGTCACATGCACAAAGGTCGTGCCAACTTTGCGTTGGATGATTTTCAGTTCTTCCTGCATCTGGCGTCGCAGTTTGAGATCAAGAGCACCAAGGGGCTCGTCCAGCAGCAACACCTCCGGCTCGACCGCCAAGGCCCGCGCCAGAGCAACACGCTGGCGCTGGCCGCCCGACAATTCGTGTGGCTTGCGTCCGGCCTTGTCCAACAGCCCCACAAGATCGAGCATTTCATCAGCCTTTGCATTGCGTTTTGCCTTCCCCTGCCCGCGCATCCGCAACCCGAAGCCAACATTATCCCGCAGGGTCATATGGGGAAACAAGGCATAGTCCTGAAACATTGTCGTGGTCGGACGGTCTTTGGCTGCCACACGGGACATATCCTGCCCCCCGATCCACACTTGCCCTTCTGTCGGGGTTAAAAAACCGCCGAGGATGAACAGCAACGTCGACTTGCCACACCCCGACGGACCAAGCAGGACGACGAATTCACCGGCGGCAAATTCAAGATTGATGTCGTCAAGCGCCTGAAACTCTCCGAAGTTATGGCTTAGCGCCTGTAGGGAAACATTAGCGGTCATGTCTTGGACTTTCTGAAAACGGTCAGCTCCAGCAGGATCAGGATCACGATGGACACAAGGAACACCAGCGAGCCAATGGCATTGGTTGCAGGGGACAGGCCCGAGCGCAGCATAGACCAGATCTCGACAGGAAGGGTGACGTCAAATCGGGTCAGCAGGAAGGCGATGATGAACTCGTCCCAGCTGAAGGTGACGGACAGGAAGAATGCTGCCAGCAGCGCAGGTTTGAGCATCGGCGCAGTCACAAGAAACAGCACCTGAAGATCCGAAGCTCCGAGATCCCGCGCAGCGCGTTCGGCGTTTTTCTGGTGGTCTCCCATGGCGGCAAAAAGGATCGCAAAGCAGAGCGGCAGGCTTATCACCACATGGCCGATCCCCGTAGCCCAGAGCGACGGGCGAAAGCCAAGGTTGTTGAACACTGTCAGCAACCCGAGCGCGATAATCAGGTAGCTGACGGTCATCGGTGCGATCAGCAAGCCTCTCATAAGGGCCGAGCCTGGCAACCTGACCCGTGCCAGCCCCTGCGCGGCAAAGAACCCCAGCAGAAGCGCCACAGCGGATGAGACAACCGCGACGACAAGCGAATTACGCAAAGCTTCCATCATGCCGCGATCCGCCAGCACTTGTGCGTACCATTTCAGCGTCGGCCCGTCGAACGGCGGCACGGGAAGGCGGCTGTCCTGAAAAGAAAACAATACCAGCACGACGACGGGTAAAAAGATGAAGACGAAGATCGCCGCCATATAAAGCCAGCCCAATGTCCGCATCAGACGCGCTCCATCTTGAGCCAGCGTGCCGAAGCGGCGTAGGCAAGGGTTACGATCACCATCAAGACAACGGACAGGGCCGAAGCCATCGGGAAATCCCCGCGCCGCCCCAGTTGCAGCATGATCAGTTGCGGCATGCTCAACTCGTTATTACCGCCAAGGATCTGCGGCGTGATATAGTCGCCAATGCACAGCACAAACGTTAGAAAGGCACCGGTCATTATGCCCGGAAGTGTCAGCGGAAGGATCACCAGACGGAAGGTATTCCAGCCACTCGCCCCCAGATCCGCGGCAGCGCGGGCATAGTTCGGCGAGAGCTGGATCAAATTGGAATAGATTGTCAGCGTCAGAAGCATGACGAAGAAATGGACAAACCCGATAACAGTGGCCGCCCGTGTCGCCATAATCTGGACGGGTTCATCCAGAATGCCAATCGCGATAAGCCCTTGCATCAGCACACCGTTTTGCCCCAACACCAGTGCCCAAGCATAAGAGCGCACGACGTAAGAGGTCCAGAACGGCAGGACTGCGAGCATAATAGCCAACCGTTGATAACGTTCGGGCACCTGCGTGGCGATGATCCAGGCCAAAGGCCAAGCCAGCAAAACAGAGAGTATCGTGACGGTGATCGTAATCTCGAGCGAGACCATGATGCCTTTGAACAGGGAGGGTTCGGTGAAAATCTTGACGTAGTTCCCCAGATCGTAGTCCTGCACGATCTGGCGTCCTTCGAGATGCGCAAGACTGAGCACCAGCATCACCAAAAAAGGCACTACAAAGAAAGCACAGGTCCAGATCAGAGCGGGCACGGCAAAGCTGAAGCTGCGCCGCCGCTCCTGTTGTTCCATGGTCATCAACCGCTCCTTGGCTGGCAGAGAAGCGGGACAGGCAGCAACGCCTGTCCCGTTAAAAGGTTATTGCTGGAGCATGTCGGTCCAGAGATCCTGCATGGCAAGATCAAGATCGGCATCCGGCACAGGGTAAAGCTGGGTACGGGCGAGATAGTCACCCTGCTCGTCCCACCGCAACGCGCCTTTCTGGGCATCGTCCAGCGCATCCCCGGCGGCTTTGTTCGCTGGCATCCCCCAATAGCAAGACGACGTCGCAAGCCGCGCCTGCCCTTCGGGGCTGGTGATGTATTTAACGAACTCTACGGCAAGGTCCTTGTTTTCAGAATCTTCCAGCACTGCGATCGACTGGGACCAGCGCAGCGCGCCCTCTTCCGGCACCGACCAATCCAGCTCCGGATTTTCCGCGCTCAATACCGCTGTCACCCACTCACCACCGCCGATCAGGATATCCACTTCGCCAGTGGCCAGTGCGGTTTGACTTGCCACAACATCACTGACCTGAAGGGCAGCTGCCTTAAGACCGTAGGCCCGTTCACGCAAGGCTTCCACCGCGTCGCTGTCCAGATCGGCTGTGGCAACGCCCTGCTCCAGCCCGATCAACCCGAGCACCGGCAAGTAGTAGTCATAAACGGCAATACGTCCGTCATATTTGCCCGACCAAAGGCTGCTCATATCCTGCATGTCGGCGGCATCAACTCTGGCCGAATTGTAAGCTATGGTATTGTAACCGAACTTTTCGGTGACAGCGTAAGTTTTACCATCGCGCCCGTTGTGATCTTCCATCACGATTTCGGGAAAGAAGGAAGCCGTTGGAAGGGCATCATCGGGCAACGGAGCCAGCAGCCCCTCATCAACAGCACGACCCACATCGACTGTATCAATCACCATCACATCCCAATCCCCCGGTCGCGACTGTTCAAGAATGGCGAGCCCTGCCGCAGTTCCCTCGTATTCCTTGACGTTAACACGCACGTCATGCGCCTTTTCGAAAGGCTCCAGCAGCGCAGGATCGGTATGGTCGCACCAGACCAACGCGTTCAGCTCCGCCGCTTGTACCATTGAAGTCGAAATCAGGAGCGCAGCGACACCCCCAAATCCGGAAATTTTGCCATTTTGCATTTTAGTCCCCTGTTGGTGAATTGTTTTTATTGGCATTAAAATAAATATAGGGATATATTAAACTTTCGGTCAACCTAAAATTTGAATGACTATAAAAATGTGAGTGCTATGGGACTAAGAGAGCGTAAAAAAGCGGCAACAGCGCAGCGGATCATCGAGGAAGCCTCTCGTATGTTTCAGGAAAAAGGCTATGAAAACACGCGTATCGAGGATGTCGCCGCGCAGGCCGAGCTGTCCGCTGCAACCTTTTACAACTACTTCGGGTCCAAGGCCGACATCCTGCTAAGCTGTGTATCGACCGAAACCGAGCTTGTGCTCGCCGAAGCAGATCATTGTATCGAACAGTCTTATGACACTGCCGCGATGGGCTTCGACGCGCTGGTCGCAACCTATTTCACCACGTCCTTCACGAAAACACCACGCTCGCTCTGGCGCATTGCAGTCTCTCAATCCATGCTTGATCCAAGGGCGGAATTCTCGCTGCGCTATGTCGAAATGGACAGCCGTCTCTCCAAACAATGCTGCCGCTTCGTGCGTGTCATGAAGGAGGCGGCGCTCATTCGGGCGGAAGTGCCATCCGAACCGGTCGGCGAACTATTGTTCAACAACGTGAACATGAACTTTATCGACTACATTCGCAGCGACACCCTGACAGGCGAAGATGTCAGGGCCGTCGTGAACCGGCAAAGCGCGCCGGTTTTCGATCTGATTTCTAGGTAAGTTAATACCCAAGCCCGTCTGCGGACCCGTTAGAGCCGAAACCCGCGCACAAAATCGCGCGATATCAGAAAGCTGCTGCACCCGGCGTGAAAGGCCGCAAAGCCATGATCGGGACGTTTGCAAGGAGACGGGAGCGGCCATAAAACCAGCCATCGTCAGGCCCCGACGGTTTTGCGAAGCATCAACCTTGAAGCGGACCTGAAAGCACATCCGGACAGGATCTGGAATAGAGGGTCAAACCGATTTCTTGCGCCGTAGAAGCCAGACAAAAAACGCCCCCCCAACCAATCCTGTAACAACGCCAATCGGCATATCTTCCGGTGCCATAACCGTCCGCGCCGCGATATCTGCCCACAGCAGAAAGATCGCTCCGATCAGGGCAGAGGCTGGCAGCACGCGTCTGTTGTCCCCCCCAACGAGCATGCGCGCGACATGGGGAACCATAAGCCCGACAAACCCGATGATGCCGGAAAAGGCGACCATAACACCCGTCACCAGCGCACCCACAACAAAGACGGCAAGCCGAAATCCCGAGACGGGAATGCCAAGGGTGGCAGCGGTTTCGTCACCGACGGTCATAGCGTTCAAATCACCAGCGCGCATGAACAGCCAGCCACTGCAGATCAGCAGAATTGTCAGAGGGTAAAGCAACTGGCCCCATTGCGCCAAACCAAGCCCGCCCAACATCCAGAAAACGACAGTATGGGATGCTTTGGGGTCGCCAAGGAAAATCAGGACGTTGGCGCCGGACATAATAATGAACGAAACAGCGACACCAGCCAGAACAAGCCGATCCGCGCTGGTCGCATCTGCAATACGGGACACGCCAAGCACAATGACCGTCGCCCCCAATGCACCGGCAAAAGCAAAAAGTGGCACAGTCAGAAGCCCGAGGATCAGTCCGGTATGTAACAGTGCCAGAATGGCACCGAACGCCCCACCGGAGGAGATACCAAGCAGGTGCGGATCCGCCAGCGGATTGCGCGTCACCGCCTGCAAGCTGGCGCCGACAACTGCCAGGCCTGCCCCCACCATCATCGCCAGTAAGGCGCGTGGGAACCGGATGTCCCAAACAATTGCCTCACGCCCGCGCGACCATGACGGGTCGATCAGATCGGGTGAGATCCTGTTCAAAAGCACGCCCCAAACCGTGCCCAAAGGCACAGGCACAGCGCCGACTGAAATCGCAACAGAAAGCGAGACCACCAAGGCAATCAATACGCCAAAGATAAAGATAGCTGTCCTGCTGAACCGTCGGGTTCGGGCACCTATTTGTGTGGTCTCGCCCATCGCTCTATTGCCTCCAAAACGCGTCAGCAAGCGTTTTGATGGCGTTGATATTGCGTGGCCCCGGTGTGGCTTCGACATATTCGAGCGTGACAAAACGGTCGTTCCGGACTGCGGAAAGCTCTGCAAAGGCCGGATTTTTCATCATGAATTCACGTTTCTGCTCTGCGGTGACATCTCCGTAATTAATGATCACGACAACCTCGGGGTTGCGTTCCACAACTTCTTCCCACGTCACGGTGCCCCAGCTTTTTTCAAAGTCTTCCATGATGTTCACGCCACCTGCGGCTTCGATCAGGGCGGTCGGCATGGCATATCCGCCTGCGGTGAAGGGTGTGTCTTCTCCGCTGTCATAAACGAACACCCGCAACGGCTCTCCGGTTTCAAGCCCTTGGGTAAATGCGGCCAGCTCTGCCTTAAAGCCTTCGACCACGGCATTTGCCCTGGCTTCAACGTCAAAGATGCGGCCGAGGTTCAGGATATCGACATACATGTCATCCATGCTTGCCGTTTTCTTGTCCATGATGTGTTTGCAGGATTCCGTCAGTTCGTAAACCTGAATGCCATAGGGTTCGAGCGTTTCAGGTGTCACTTCCCCCCCGACTTTCATCCCGTAGTTCCAACCAGCGAAGAAGAAATCGGCATCAGCCCCCACCAACACCTCGCGCGAGGGGTATTTCGCGGACAGTTCAGGCAGTTTCTCAACACCGGCTGTCATCTCCTCGTCCAGCGTTTTCCAACCGGAAATACCCGTATATCCCACCATGCGATCCGCAAGGCCAAGGACCAACATCATTTCGGTGAGGTTGACATCGTTCGAGACCGCACGCGCGGGCGGTGCATCGAAAGTGACCTTGCGATCACAGCTTTGGACGGTTGTTTCGGCTGCGGCGATGCCAGCGGTCAGGATCAACCCCGCTGCGACAAGAACTGCGGTCTTCATAAAAAATTTCCTTTGTTATGCAGATGGAATGTAAGGTGGTTTTGATTGCTCGGGCTAAGCTGCTCTATGCGCGCGGTCACCTGAAACGCTTGGGAAACGGCTGTTTCGGACAACACGTCTTGCGGCGCCCCGAAACCAAGCTGGTGCCCCCTGTGCAAAAGCAAGACGTCATCGCAGACATCAGACGCAAGGTTGAGATCATGGAGCGATGTGACGATCGTCAACGGCAGGTTCCGGATCAGATCCAGCACCTCTAGCTGATGGCGAATGTCCAGATGGTTCGTCGGTTCATCAAGGATCAAAAGACGTGGTTCCTGCGCAAGCGCACGGGCCACCATGACCCGTTGCCTCTCGCCGCCGGACAAGGTGCCCAGCAGGCGCTCTGTCATGTGGTTCAGGTTAAGACGCGACAGGGCATGTTCGATGATCTCCTTGTCCCTTGCCCCGTTATTTCCGCCAAACCCGCGGCGATGCGGCGTACGCCCGAGAGCGACGATCTCGCCGACTGTTAAGGCAAAGTCGCTTGGCTGTTCCTGCAAAACCGCGGCGATGCGTCGGGCCGTCTGGCGGGCGGAGAGCGTCCAGATATCATCATCGTCCACTGCAACGCTGCCGGTGTCGGGACGGTGAAACCGATACAACAAACGTAAAAGGGTTGTTTTGCCAGCGCCATTGGCTCCGACAATCCCAAGGGTGCGGCCTGCCGCAACGTCGAAATCCACGCGGTGCAACAGCGTCTCGGCACCACGGCACGGCGCCCACGAAAGGTTCCTTACGGTCAAATGCGCTGCGGTCACGATACCCGTTCCTGTGCAGCTTCGATCGCCAGAATAGCAGCAGGCACCCGCGCCAGTGTGGTGTGGCGCAGCTTGCCCGGACGATCGACAGACGAACACCAACCGTCGTGCAGACAGGCATATTGTTTTGCAAACGCGACAAGATCTTCGACATCGACCGCCGGATCGATATCCCCGAACAGATAGGTCGCTTTTTTGGTGCTGTGATATGCGACAGTGCAAGGGTGATTGCACCCCGCCATACAGGCAACGCCCGAGATCTCGAAAGTTTCGGGAACCGCGTCTTGGGCAAGCGCCTTACGCAGCTTGTCGATCAGCTCAAACCCGGGCCGACATTGCGTGCCCTTGTGTTTGCAGGATGTGCAGATTGTTATTCGATGTTCCATTTGGCCCTCCGCCATACAGCAGGGGGAAAGAAACAGAATTGTGTCGGTGCGGGATCGTCCGCTTTGCCATAAAATGCTCCTGACCAGACGCCCCGCCTGAATCGAGTTGATATTGCAGCGCAACTCATGCGCCGTTGATGGCAGGTCTCCTGACTTGCGGGTCGTCGCGTCCTCTTGCCTTCCCGGATTGAATATCCAGTGGCTTGATCGAGGTTGCTCACCGCTCACAGTTGCGGGGGCAGTCACGGTTTTGGTGCCTTTTGGCTACGCCGCACCGTGTTCCCTTTTCATCTCTTCCGCACATTTCGCGTCCAAGAACCATCGGCATGACTTGAATTGCAAAACAGCCAAGCAGTCAACCCTTAATGATTTGTAATGTTATATCATTTTATTTGCAACCCGCACCGAATGCCTCTTTTCGACATGCAGCCGAAGCCCGCCTTCACCGCCTGCGGACTTTCGAAAAGTTGCCGCCCATGCCGTCGGCAAGACAACATGGGCACTCAACCATTGGCGCTGGCTAAGACACCCCGTTGTCAGCTAAAGCGCTTCCAAAGGGTTTCCTGCGTTGGCTGGATGATCGTTTCAATCGCTTCCATTGCATCTACGATAAGGTCTTCGCGCCATCTGCGCCCTGCAATCTGCACCCCGATCGGTTGGGGACCGTTGGGCATTTCCGCGATATGCGTTGGCAGGTTTCCGGCAGGCAAGCCAAGGAAGCTCATGATAAAGGACCAATGCGCAGCGCCCAAAACATCCAGCAAGCCCTCTGCTCCTTCAGTATCGCGCGCTGGCGCAAAGAAAGGTTTAAAGAGGAAGGGCGACAGCACCAGAGGATAATCCTCCATGAACAGCGACCAAGCACGCGCGTAATGGGTCCGCTGCGCCATCTGGACGAGCAGTTCCTCGCCCTCAAAGGGTGGAAACTGGCGGTAGTATTCTTCAAATGCGGTATTCAGCTCTTCCGAGCCGTGCTTGCGTATGTCAGGGCCAATCATCACCTTAACCTCGCCCAACAGCGTCCGGTATCCGACCTCTCCGGTCTCACGCGCCAAAGGTGGCTCCACCTCTTCAACCACATATCCGACATCCGAAAGCGCAGAAGCCGCTTTGTCGATGGCGGTTGCAACTTCAGGGTGCAGCCCGAACCCGAAATCATCGCACGACACAGCAACCCGGATGGGTTTGTCCAGCGCCGACCCGCGCCACGGCATCGGGACGTGGAACGGATCCCGTGAATCCGCTGCGATCAGGGCAGGCATAGAGAGATGAAGATCCGAGGCAGACCGCGTCAGCAAACCCTGAACCGACATGGATTGCGCCAGCAAACCCCGTTCCACCTTCTGGCTCGGGTTATAGGCAGGCACGCGCCCCAGACCCGGTTTCACGGTGACCGCCCCATTGGCCGAAGCGGGAAACCGCAAAGAGCCGCCAATGTCGTTGCCATGTGCAAGCGCACCGATCCCCGCCATCACCGCAGAGCCGGCGCCCCCCGAAGACCCCCCTGCCGAAATGTGCCGCCCCCACGGGTTATGGGTCCGCCCGTGCAGCGGATTATCCGTGTCTGCGCGAAACGAAAATTCCGGTGTGTTGGTGCGCCCGATGACAATGGCACCTGCCGCTTTGAGATTGCGCACAACAGGCGCATCGTCATGCGCGATTATATCTTTGTAAGCCGGCACACCGTTCGAGGTTGCACAGTCTTTCTGATCCACGTTGATCTTGACCGTTACCGGAACACCATGCAGCGGCCCCTTCGGCCCGTCTTGTGCATCAAGCGCTTTGGCCTCTGCCCGTGCGGAGTCCGCCAGATTTTCAACAACGGCGTTCAGCTCCGGATTGACCTCTTCCATACGCGCAATTGCGGCTCCGGTGAAATCAGTTGCTGTATGGCTGCCGTTCCGGGTCGCCTTAACGATCTCAGATGCGCTCCATTGCCAAAGTGGTGCAGTATTCATTCACGGGATTCCTTTGCGGCTCGGACGGTTTTGGGTTCGCTAGATGGATTTCAAGAATGCCATTCACAGGTAAGGGCATGTTGAGAAACGAAAGTTTCTGCCGACTGACCGGCGTTGTCAATAGCAGCTAACAGGTTAGCGAGTTTGGCAGATCGCCCTTCCGGCCGGGCGCGTCGATATTTGTACCCTGTCTCTGCCCCGCTAAATCATCGCGGAAATATCCGAATGCCGCACGGCGGAAACAGGCTTGTGGATAATGAAACGGGTTTCCTTAAAGCTGAGGCTCGTTATCCGGACTTCAGTTGCTTTATCCGGACAGCCGGGATCGCTGCAAACCGTTTCGCGCACTGAAACAAGGCAGGCAGCGCCACCCCCGATGTGCTCTCTGATCAACCGTTTGACGCGCTGTATGTGCCACAGGGACTTTGCCGCCTGCATCCAGTCAAGATCAGAGTTGGGTCGGGTTCGGGACATCGCCATACACTGCCATCGGATCGAATGTCTTTTGTGTTTCAAGAAAGCAAAGCGGCCCTCCGGCCTGTTCCCCATGGGGCACCGCACGGTAAAACAGGACCGGTAGCCGACGTGACAGGACGCGCCGGAACCGGTGACATCGACACGTAACCAAAGTGCATCCTGATCATCGTCGATTCGGGCTTCTACGAGCTCTTGCACCAAACCGGAGTGCGCCCCCTTATGCCACAGCACCTGCCGCGCGCGGCTGAAATAATGCGCCTCGCCCGTTTGGATCGTCAATCGAAAGGCTTCTGCGTTCATCCAGCCAAGCATCAGCACATCCCCCGTGGCCGCATCGGTTGTGATGCAGGGCAACAGACCGTCCTCGCCAAACTTCGGCGCAAGGTCCGTGCCCTCCTCCACTTGGGCCACAGATTGGCGGGGTTGGAATTTCAAATCTGTCATTTTGTTCCATACGAAGGTCTTGTTTGCAGATATGTTATTTTATAACATTAATTAATTGAAAGCAGATCATGGCAAAAAGGCGATCCCCAAAATGGCATCGGATGACACACGAATTCCGGTCACTTTGTTGACCGGATTTCTGGGTGCAGGAAAGACAACCCTGTTGAACCACCTGGTCCGCGATCCGGACGCGGGGCGAATTGCCGTTATCATGAACGAATTTGGTGATGTTGGCCTTGATCACGACCTGATCGAGGAGGCCACGGAAGAAACTGTTCTGTTGCAATCAGGATGTCTCTGCTGTGCGATCCTCGGGGATCTTGCCAAGACACTGAACACCCTTATCGCAAAGCGCGCGTCTGGCAGGTTGCATTTTGACCGCGTTGTTATCGAAACCAGCGGCATAGCTGATCCGGGACCGATTGTTCATACCTTGGCGACGGATCACCAGATCGCGCAGGCGTTCCGGCTGGATGGTGTTGTTACGCTGGCAGATGCGGCGACTGGAATGGTCACGCTCGATCAACAGTTCGAGGCCGTTCATCAGGTGGCTATGGCCGACGTGCTGATCCTGTCAAAGACCGATCTGGTAGAGCCGTTTGCCCTGTCGCGGCTGGAAAAACGCCTTGAGGGGATCAATGGCGCGGCGCGACGGATCCGCGCGGATCAAGGGCGCGTACCCCGAGGCACGCTTTTCGGCCTGTCCGCGATGCGCGAAAGCGTAACATCACCGGTTCTGGATACATGGCTGGGGATGACGCCAGATCTTGTGAAACCGGATCCGCTGGCTGGGCTGTCGGGTTTCGCGGAACAGCCCGCTGCGTCAATGGCTTTCAGCCCGAGCCTGCCAACACCCCATGATCGCCATGACCAGCGGATCACTTCTGCATCTATTGAAGTGAAAGACCCGATTCCCGCAAATATCTTCGACTTCTGGCTGGATACGTTGATCGCGCTGAAAGGTTCGAACATCTTGCGCATGAAGGGTATCTTGCACGTCGAAGGGCTGCCCTATCCGTTTGTTATTCATGGTGTGCAACACATCCTTGACGCGCCAGTGCCGCTGAAAAACTGGGAACGCGCAGACACCACCAGCCGCGTTGTTGTTATCGCGCGGGATATGGACGCAGCGGACCTCAAGGCCGGTCTGGACATACTGTTGATGCAGCCGGACGACGGGGCACCCCCAACGGATCAATCCGGCGGCTTGGTGGTCAAGACAACCGAATTGCCGTTCTGAACCACCTCCGCCCGCTGTGCCCCTTACCCCGTACCACCGCCCCAACGGGGACAGTCCGAACGCAGAACAATTTTACCGATCCCGCAAGAAAGACCCTTATATGATCCAAGTCCACCTGCCCGATGGCGCGACCCGCGCGCTTGAACCTGCCAGCACCGCTGCCGATCTCGCGTCCTCGATCAGCCCCAGCCTTGCCAAGCGCACGGTCGCGGCGGTCGTCAATGGCAGGGTCGTTGATCTCTCCGCGCCGCTGCCCGATGGTGCGACGGTGGAATTGATGTCGCGCGATGATCCGCGCGCACTTGAACTGATCCGCCATGATCTTGCGCACATTCTGGCCGAGGCGGTGCAAACGCTCTGGCCCGGCACCAAGACGGCCATCGGCCCCGCATTGAAAAAAAGATGCGCGAGATCATCGACGCCAAGACACCGTTCACCTGCGAGACGTGGTCCCGCGAACAGACGCGCCAGCACTTCGAAGCGGCGGGTGAGCATTACAAAGTTGCATTGCTCGACGCCATTCCCGAAGGGGAGGCGGTCACCGTATACCGTCAGGGTGATTGGCTAGACCTTTGCCGCGGGCCGCATATGCGCAACACCGGCGATGCAGGAAAGGCTTTCAGCCTGACCCGTGTCGCGGGGGCTTATTGGCGCGGTGACAGTAACAACCGGATGCTGAGCCGTATTTACGGCGTTGCCTTTGCCGACAAGGCTGCACTGGACGCCCATACCGTCATGATGGCCGAAGCAGAAAAACGTGATCACCGCAAGCTGGGCCGCGAGATGAACCTCTTTCACTTTGAAGAAGTCGCGCCCGGATCGGTGTTTTGGCACGCAAAGGGCTGGCGGTTATTCCAGACACTGATCTCTTACATGCGCGACCGCCAAGAGGACGCGGGCTATATCGAGGTGAACTCGCCCGATATTATGGAACGCGCCCTGTGGGAAACTTCGGGCCATTGGCAGAACTACCGCCAGAACATGTTTTTGGCAAAGACCGAAGACGACCGCGATTATGCGCTCAAACCCATGAACTGCCCCGGCCATATGCTGATCTACGGGCAAGGCACCAAAAGCTATCGCGATCTGCCACTAAAGATCGCTGAATTCGGAAAGGTGCACCGGTACGAGCCGTCAGGCGCGCTGCACGGTCTGTTGCGGGTGCGCAGTTTCACCCAGGACGACGCCCATATCTATTGCACGCCTGAGCAACTGACGCAGGAGTGCCTGAAGGTCAACGATCTGGTCCTGTCGATCTATCGTGATTTCGGCTTCGACGATGTGCGCATCAAGCTATCGACCCGCCCCGAAAACCGTATCGGCAGCGAGGAAAGCTGGGACCGCTCCGAAGATGCGTTGCGCAGAGCGCTGGATCAGGCAGGCCACCCCTATTCCGTCTTTGAAGGCGAAGGCGCGTTTTACGGACCGAAACTGGAATACGTGCTGCGCGACGCCATTGGCAGGGATTGGCAATGCGGCACGCTTCAGGTGGATTTCAACCTGCCGGAACGTTTTGGCACCACCTATGTTGCACCCTCCGGCGACAAACTGGCGCCTGTCATGCTCCACCGCGCCCTTTTTGGCTCACTGGAACGGTTCACCGGAATCCTGATTGAACACCATGCCGGGCATCTACCGCTTTGGCTGGCGCCCGTGCAGGCGGTTGTGGCCACCGTCACCAGCGCCGCGGACGATTGGGCCATTGCGGTTGCCGAGGCTTTCAAAGCCGCCGGTCTGCGGGTGGAAACCGATCTGCGCAATGAAAAGATCAGCTATAAAGTGCGGGAACACGCGCTGCAAAAAATCCCCGTGCAAATCGCTCTCGGGGCACGGGAAACCGAAGACCGCACCGTAACGATTCGCCGCCATGGAACCGACAAAACCCGGACCATGCAATTGGACGACGCAGTGCAGGCCTTGGCCGCAGATGCGCAAAAGCCCGCTTCCGCCCGCTAACAGAGCCCATGAAAAGATGAACTATCCCATGCAAATTACCCCGGACGACATCGCAAAAGCCCTCACTACATGGGGCAACGGCAAAATCGCCATCTCCAAAGCCTTCGAGGACGGAGGCATCGAAGCGGCCCGTAAGGTCGCTTCTGCCAATATCGACAATTACTACGGCTACAATCTTGGACCGGTCCTGTTCAAACCGACTATGGCAAGCGGCGAGCAGACCTTCCGCCCCACCAAAGCAGGTGCACTGGCGTATTTCTGCGGCCACTCCGACGAATATCCGCTCGACACCGGTTTTGCCATTATGGGCTGGCGCGCATCACACGCCATAACCTCTGCCACCTTTATTCAAGGCGATGTTGCGATGTGGATGGGGTGGATAAAGCTGACCAACAAGGATGGCTCTGTCACCACGGTCGATAAGAGTTTTGGATACAAGAAAGATAAAAGCGGCAATCTGCGCATCATACATCACCATTCGTCGCTGCCATATCAACCGCACCGTTAGACCCCGCCCCGAAAGGGGCGCGCCCGCCGGCGACCTCCGCCGTTTGTAAATACGGATGGCCTGCATCTCCGGCTTGGACTGTCATTCGGTAAGTGCGAAGTTGGCCCTTAATCCGGGGGCGGGCGCTGGCGCCCTTTCCCCGGATGTATTTGATCTACAGACACTGTTACGGGCAGGCCGAGGGCAATGTGTCCGTTAGAAAGAGGTCGTCAAACCCAGCCACAATGTCCGGCCGGGTTGGTAAGTGTTACTACCCGTGTCCGATATAGACGTATCGGTAACGTTATAGACTGCTGCGTTCAGGACCGTAGAATCGCTGATCTGATAGGACATGCCCAAATCGACGGTCGTATAGGCATCATATTTGTAGGCAATCACGTTGCCTCCCGCGTCAAATGCGTAGGGTGTACCATTGGTCCCGATACGCGCACCGGAATTCACCTCCTCGCCGTGATAGGTCGCCGCGGCCCATGTATCGAGTCCCGAAACCGGAGTTTGCCAGTCAAGACGCAGCGAAGCCGCGTTTTTTGGCGTGCGGGACAGGGGCAGTCCTTCGTAGGCACCCGTATCCTGACTGGAGTCGGTATAGGTATAGTTCCCGCGCAAAGACAGGGTATCGGACAGATCGGCCCGCGCTGTGAGCTCTATCCCCTGAATGGTGGCACCCTCCACGTTGTAATATTCCCAGCGGTTATAGTTTACGCCGCCAACTGTGATCGTGCCGCCGGTGTTGAAGTTTTCGATCTTGTCCTTGAACTCGGTCCGAAAGGCGGTTGCGCCCAATTCAATGCCACCCCGCTGCCACAAGGCGGACAGTTCGTAGCTGGTGCTTGATTCCGGCTTCAGTGACGCATTTGAAACGATGACGCCAGCCCCGCGCTGCGTGGTGTAGAAATAGCCAGGCACCGTCTGGCGAATAGATGGCGTGCGATAACCGGTGGAAACCCCGCCCTTGATTGTCAAACCGGATGTGGCATTCCAGACTGCGTATAAACGGGGCGTAAACTCTCCACCAAAGGCATCGCTTTGGGTGTAGCGCATGCCGCCGGTCAAGGCGAAGTTGGGTGTAATCCTCCACTCATCCTCGGCGAAAACGGCCCATTCATCAGAGGTGTGTGTATAGTCTATTCCGTCACCAATTCCGGGATTCTGATCCTCCAGTGCGGCACGCCGGTATTGGAAGCCACCAACAAAGGTATGAGATCCGGCCAGCGAGAAGGGTGCTGTCACCTTACCGTCGACCACATAGTTGGTGATCTTGGGCGATCGGGCGTCTTCCTCCAAGGCGCCACTCAGCCAGTTATAGCTGGTACGCTCGCCCACTTCGCGCTGAAACCCGAGTTCTGTCGATACAGTCCCCCACTGCCCCGCATAGCCGAGCGCCAGGTCCTTGCGGCTGTTGTCGCGGCGATAGGGATCCTCTGTCACATCCAGACTTACACCGGGCATGGCGCGGTTCTCGACCTGGGCCACACCATATTCAAGAGTGATCTCGTGATCCGTGGCCGGCGTCCAGATCAACCGGCCGGCGAGGTCCAGATTATCCTGCTTGTAAGGGCCGTCCAGTATGCCGGACTCGTCCTGTCTCAGCTTGCGCCCCCAGATCTGCAGGCCGAGTTTATCCGCCACAACCGGCCCGTTCAGATAAAAGGACAGCTGGTTCGAACCGCTATCGTCACCGTTCTCGGGAATGCGGGTTTTTGTGGTTACGGTCAGGACTGTGTCGTAGATGCCCTGAAGCAGGTCTTCGCGCATGATCTGCCTGACCGGTCCGGTTTCGACGATCCGGCCAGCACGCAAGGCAATGATGTGATCGGCATAGCGCGCGGCAAAATTCAGGTCGTGCAACACCACGACGACGGTCTTGCCCATCTGGTTGGCGGCGCGGGCCAAAAGCCGCATCACCCCGACGGCGTGGTTGATGTCGAGGCTGTTCAGCGGCTCGTCGAATAGCGCAAATTCGGTGTCTTGCGCCAAGGTCATTGCGATAAAGGCACGCTGCCGCTGGCCACCCGACAGTTCGTCGAGAAAGCGGTGTTTGAAATCCTGCAAACCGACCAGATCAAGGGCGGCGTTGATCTGTGCGCGGTCTTGTCCGGTCAGGCGGCCTCTGGAATAGGGATAGCGTCCGAACGCCACCAGATCGCGGATGGTCAGACGCGCGGTCAGGGTGTTGTCCTGTTTCAGAATAGCCAACCTGCGCGCCAGTGCATCATTGCGGATCGAACGCACGTCCTCCCCGTCCAACAGCACGCGACCGCCTGTCGGTTTTTCAAGTCGCCCGATGATGGACAGCAGCGTGGATTTTCCGGCCCCGTTGGGTCCGATGATCGCGGTTAAACCGCCTTGGGGTAGATCGAGTGCGGGAATGTCGACCACGGTCGATCCCCCATAGGTTTTGGTAAGGTTCTCGACGCGGATCAATTGCGCCTCCCAATCAGCAAGAGAATAAAGGCGATGCCGCCGACAAACTCGACGATCATGCCCACCGCCCCGACAAAGCCCAGCACACGCTCCAGAACCACCTGCGCGCCGATAAGCAGGACAGCGCCAACAAGCACAGACAGCGGGATCAGCATCCGGTGGGGTGCGCCGGGAAAAAGGCGGTAGGTAAGGTGAACAACCAGCAGCCCGAAAAACGTGATCGGCCCGACAAGCGCTGTCGTAGCTGCGACCAGAAATGTGACGACCAGAAAGATTTCCAGTGACAGGCGGCTGTGGTCGACACCGGCCGCAACGGCACGGTCGCGGCCCAGAACCATCACGTCGATGGCGGGCAAGCGGTACCAAGCCCAAGCACTGGAAAGCGCAATGACAATCGCCGCGCAAAGTTGCTCGGAGTTGGTGGCACCCGAGAAACTGGCAAAGATACGGTCTTGCAGCACCAGAAACTCGCCCGGATCGATCAGACGCTGCAACAGCCCCGCCACAGACCGGAACAAGACACCGCAAATAATGCCCACCAGCAGCAGCAACTCTATGGAACGGGACATGCGCGCATAGAGCAGGTAATAAAGCGCCAGCGAAAATAGCGTCATCACGACCAGCTCGCCGGTGAAAACCAACTGCGGGTCCATCCCGCCAATGCGCGCGGAGCCCAGAAAGTAGACGCCGATAGTCTGGGTCAATATGAACAGCGCATCAAAGCCCATGATGGATGGCGTCAGAATCCGGTTGTTGGACAGCGTGTGGAACAGGATCGTCGAAAAGGGCACGGCCCACGCCACCAGCGCAATTGTCAGCAATCTGTCGCCGCGAAACGGCAGAACGAAGGACCAGTTGCCCGTGGCGCCGACAGTCAGGAACACCAGCACCAGCGCGCACAGGACAAGGGCACTCGCGGCGAACAAAGTTCGGGCGCGCAAAAGGCGGGCGGCGGGGCTCATGTGCCAAACCTTTTCAGCAACAGCCACAAGAAGATCACCGCACCGAGGACGCCCAAGGTCACACCAATTGGCAGGTCGAAGGGGTAAAAGATAAGGCGCCCGAAAACATCACAAGTCAGCGTCATCACCGCGCCCAGCCACGCTACAAGCGGCAGGCTTCGGCGCAGATTATCACCGCGGAAACGGGCGACCAGGTTGGGGACCACCAGCCCGAGGAATGGAATGAACCCGACTGACACCACAATCGCCCCCGTCACCGCAGCAACGATGGTGATGCCCAAGGCCAGAACAACAGCGGGGTTAAGGCCCAGCCCGCGCGCAACATCCTCACCCAAACCGGCAAGGGTAAAGCGATCAGCGGCAAACCACCCCAACAGGGTAACTGCGCCGGCGATGTAAAGCAGCTCATAGCGGCCGCTCAGAACGATTGAAAAATCCGCACTCATCCACGCGGTCATGGCCTGCATCAAATCGAAACGATAGGCGATAAAACTGGTTGCCGATCCGATAATGCCACCAAAGGCGATCCCCATTAATGGCGGCATCAAAGGCGAACGCACAGGCACCGAACGCAGCAAAAGCAGAAACACCGCCGTGCCGGCCCATGCGCCAATCGCCGCGATCACCATCCGCCACATCGGCGGTGTATCGGGCAGGAACAAAAGCCCCATCAGAAGGCCGAAACCGGCGCTGTCCACAGTTCCCATCGTAGCGGGCTCGACAAACCGGTTGCTGACCAGACGCTGGACAATCGCGCCCATCATCGCAGAACTCGCTCCGGCCAAGAGCAAAGCTGCAGTGCGCGGCACGCGGCTGATCAGGAATATGTCGCGGGCATCGGGATCATTCAGCAGGCTGTTCAGGCCGATCCCCGTTGCGCCAACCAACAGGCTGGCCACAACGAGCAGCCCCAAGGTTGCCCCGCACAGCACCGGCCCGCCGCGCCCCGCGAGGGTAAGGCGCGCCCGGCCGGGCGCGGCGATATTTGTGCGAGATGCCATTGAAGTACTTAGCCGTCGACCGCGTCCGAGATCTGGGTCAGCGCGCGGTTCAGCG
Source organism: Paracoccaceae bacterium (assembly GCA_018223125.1). Classification (GTDB taxonomy): domain Bacteria; phylum Pseudomonadota; class Alphaproteobacteria; order Rhodobacterales; family Rhodobacteraceae; genus Amylibacter. The sequence goes on from JAAEZA010000002.1 coordinate 174,976, forward strand.
CCGTCGGGCCTGCGGCCCCAACGAGATACCAGTCAGCCGGATCAAGGAATACAACCTGTCCTTCTGTCCATGCTCTGGTTTTATGGACCAGCGGATTGTCCAGCATTTGCTGTGCAGGCTGGCCGTCCCGTCCGATGGCCGCGTCGCGGTCGACCACGAATATCCAGTCGGGATTGGTCTCCAGAATATACTCGTTCGAGATCGGCTGACCGTGGGTCCCTGCTTTGACATCTTTGATCGCCGGGGCAAAACCCATCTCGTTGAAGATCGTTGCAAACCGACCCTGCGCGCCATGGGTACTCATGCGTCCGCCCGTTGTGATCAGCACCAATGCGGTGCCTTCTTCCGCAGTTTTCTCGCGCAGCGCGGCAAAGCGCGCCGTCAGTGCGGCCATCGTTTCGGCTGCTTTGTCTTCCTTGCCATAAAGCTTGCCCAGCCCTGTCATGTTGCGTGCAAGCGAGCCGACAAGATCAGTGCTTTCCGCCGTCAGGTCGATGGCAGGAGCGACCTTGGCCACCTCTTCCAGTTTGGCACGGGACCGCCCGGCCACAATCACCAGATCAGGGCCCACTGCGTTCAACTTTTCGATATCAGGCTCAAAGAAGCTGCCCAGTTGCGGCGTGCTATCTTTGCTGTAAGCGGCCAGATACGCGGGCTTTGGCCCACCTGCGACGCCTGCAACCGGAATGTCCAAAGTGTCAAAGATATCCAGAATTGCCAGATCCAGAACCACAGTTGTTTCGGGCATACCCGATAGCGTTACGGCACCTTGGGCCGTTTCAATGGTGGTGTCTTGTGCATTGGCCAGAGTTGCAGCGGCGCTCAAGAGTGCCGCGCCCAGTAAAGCTCGCATTTTCGTGGTCCTTTCGAGTGTGAACTTCAGGAAGGGGCACTCACGACCTCGTGATATTTACGGGTTGGCCCTATTCCTGATTTATTTTGTTGGGTATCAACTTCCCAAAGCACGGACAAACCCGAATAGTTTGGAATCAATCTAACTTGCAGCTGGCGCAACATAAGATGAGGGCTAGATGACTCGAACTCTGACCGATCAAGGCAGACCCGAAGACCCGCTGATTCAGGATCTGGACCGGCTAAAGCTACTTGCCGCATTCGACGCCATTCTGGTCGAAGGCTCGCTCACACGTGCCGCTGAAAAACTGGGCAAGACCCTACCCGCAATGAGCCGCATCCTGCAAAAGCTGCGCGAGCATTATGACGAAGAACTTTTCGAACGGACTGGTAAGGGAATGGTTCCGACCGCCTTTGCCGAAAGCCTTCGACCGCGTATTCGCGCGCTGGTGGCCGAGGCCAACTCTCTGTTGCGTCCCGGGAAGGACGATGTGCCGGTGAACGCCGGTCTGATGCCGCGCCCCCCGATGGCACTGAACCAGTGGCGCAGACCCGAAGACGGGTCCGGAGCGATGGAAATGGCGCACCGGATCGCCGAAATGGGCAAGAATCCCGAAGCAACACAGCGGTTCGCCTCTTATATCGCGACCATTGGCAATGCTACCGGACAAACGCGCCCCCTGAACGCAGCGGAAGCCGAAGACGCCCTTGCAATCATACTGTCGGGGCGGGCGAGCGATATCCAGATCGGTGCCTTCCTGATCGCATTGCAGAGCCGTGGCCTGACCGAGCAGGAATTGATCGGGTTCACACGCGCAGCGCGATCTCACAGCGCACTGGGTGCGCCCGGTACAGGGAACGTCGATCTGGACTGGCCAGCGTATCTTTCGCCGCGCGCACAAGGTGCGCCGCTGTTTATTCATGCCGCCCGTCTTGTCGCCCGCGCCGGATACAGGGTCCTTATCCATGGTCCGCGCGACGAGGTGGTTCACCGGGCATTCGAACACGCGGGGCTAACGGTACAAAAAGCGGCGCAGGCGCAGGAAACACGGGTCAACGGCGGAACATTGGCCTATCTGCCAATCGAAAACTTCGCACCAGAGCTACAAAAAATTCACTGGTTGTATCCTCAATTCATGATGCCCAATGCCGCGCGTTATGTCTCGGCCTTGCTCAATCCCGGCGCTGCGCCCGTCTCGCTGACAGGTGTGCGCGGCGGTGATCGTCCCAAGCTTCAGCTTGACGCCGCGACAAAACTGGGTTGGGGCCGTTTCGCAGTACTCTTTGGTCAAAGAGACGCCGCACAAGTCTCCCTGCAAAGATCCCATGATCTGCTTGTATCACGCGGCGGCCAGATCTCCCGAACCCGTCTTCCTGCCACAAAACTGCGGATGGCGCCCCGATCCAGAGACATCGATGGCCTGAACCGTCTCGAAATCTGGCAGGCCATCTGGGACGGCGAAGTGACATCCGCCGAGGCGGTCAATACAGTCATCGAAACCGCTGCTGTCGCCTTGACCCTGCTGTCCGATCAAGGCGAGCCAATGGATGTTGCGCGGGCCCGTGCCACAGAGCTTTGGGACACACGGCGCAAGAGCCTTTAGCCCCGCCCAAACGCCTATACTGTCGGGACGGGATAGCCTGAC
>JAAEZA010000051.1 GCA_018223125.1 Paracoccaceae bacterium
TTTGACCGGATGATCGAACAGCACCGCGCAGACCCCAATCCTTCGGTGCTAGCGGTCATGGCCAATGCGCGGGATACGCTACCGCTCAGCCAGATTCGCACCAATATGAAAATCTGTATTGGCGGGGCGGTGGTAGAAACCCGCGATGCGCTGCTCAGCACATTACACGGCCTGCTGCAAAATCCCGACCAGATCCGCTATTGTCAGGAAACCGGCCGCTGGGATCTAGCAGCCGAAGAAGGCTTGCGCTGGGTTGCGCCGATCCAGACCAGCCCGCGCATCGTACTGAAGGATTACACCCTGCGCGGCGTCACCCTGCCCGCCGGTGAAACTGTCCTGATCAGTCAGGCCTCTGCCAATTATGATGAAGATTACTGGCACGAACCGGAGCGTTTCAACCTCCACCGCAGCGGCCCTGCGAACCAGACCTTCGGGCTTGGGCCGCACCGCTGCATGGGCGGGGACATCTATCGCCACTTTATCAGCGGTTCGGTTCTTCCGTTGCTGTTTGATCGCTTCGCGCAGATGCGACCGGTTGAAGATAAGCCGGTAAAGTTCCGCGGCTTCGGGTTCAGAGGCCCGACCTCCCTGCCAGTGCAACTGTAGATTTGATCTAACAGATTGCCACACGAGCGATGATTTACACCGGAGATTGTCCGAATTCCGGTGTATTTGGGTCAAAAATCGCTGCCTCAATGGGTATTTTACCCAAAAGAGGTGCCCCATGTCTTTATCTATGTTCCGCGATGCCCTGAAATCCGACGATCTGGTCGCCAAGCTGCGTGACAGCGTGATCGGGGACGGTATGAAAATCCCCGGCCTGTTCACGGAGGTTTCGCTGGTTTACGCGGATTACGTGGCATCGGGACGTGCGCTCGCGCCCGTAGAGGATTACATCCGCGACCACGTCCTGCCCTATTACGCCAACTCCCACACCGAGGCGTCCTATTGCGGGGCCTACATGACGCGCTTGCGCGCCGAGGCGCGTGCGGAGATCTCACGGCTGACGAACGCGCAGGGGTGCAGCGTGATCTTTACAGGGTCCGGCGCAACGGCCGGATTAAACCGGTTAGTGTCCCTGTTCGGCGTGAATGCGGCGCAAAAAGCGGTGGTGTTTGTGGGGCCTTATGAACATCACTCCAACCTGCTGCCGTGGCGCGAAAGCAATGCCGAGATCGTAGAAATCCCCGAAACCGCGCAAGGTGGACCGGATCTGGCGGTGCTGGAAGCGGAACTACAGGCCCGCAGCGATGCGGATCTTAAAATCGGCAGTTTCTCTGCCGCCAGTAATGTTACCGGCATTGTGACCGATCCTGTGGAAACCACCCGTTTGTTGAAAGCCCATGGTGCCTTGTCGGTATGGGATTATGCAGGCGGCGGACCTTACCTTCCGATTAATATGAACAGCACACAGGATTGCGAAATTGACGCTGTAGTGGTGTCCACCCACAAGTTTCCCGGCGGACCGGGGGGCAGCGGTGTGCTGATCGTGCGGGACACTTCCGTTGTACGGGACACCCCCACTTGGCCGGGTGGTGGCACTGTGACCTTTGTTTCCCCGTGGGAGCACGCCTATTCCGCCAGCATCAGCGCACGGGAAGAGGCCGGAACCCCCAACGTGATTGGCGACATTCGCGCTGCCTTGGCGTTTATGGTGAAAGATGCCATCGGTCAGGACTTTATATCGCATCGCGAGTCAGCGCTGAACCAATTGGCCTTTGAAAGCTGGCGTGATAACCCGCAACTTACCCTGCTGGCGGGGGATCAAGAGGACAGGTTGCCGATCTTTTCTTTCCTTGTGCGCCGCGCGGATGGCACACCGTTTCACCACCAGTTGTTCACCCGCATGCTTAGCGATGTTTACGGCATCCAGACCCGTGGCGGCTGTGCATGTGCCGGACCTTATGCACATCGTTTGTTGAAAATTGCGCAGGCGGAATCGCAAGACCTGTTCAACGATCTGCAAGCTGGCAGGGAAATGCGCAAACCGGGCTGGGTGCGGCTGAACTTCAGCTACCTGATGGACGATGCACAGGTCCGTTATATTCTGGATAGTGTGGCCGAACTGACCACCCGACTGGAGGAACTGGAACAGCATTACACCGTGGACCCGTCCACCGCCCGTTTCAGCATCAAACCGGACAACCGCGCCGTCGCCTAAAGCGGCAGGGCGCGGTTGTTGGCGATGGCTTCCATTGTGATCAGAGAAGTGACGGATTCCAGCGCCTCGTCCACGATAAGCTTCTGATACACCCGATCGAAATCGGAAATATCCGAAGCAACGACCTTGAGCATATAATCATACTCTCCGGCGATGCGGAAGAAATCCACCACATTGGGGATCAAAAGCACGCGCCGGCGAAAATCCTGCAACCACGTGACCGAATGTTGCCGCGTTTTCAGCATAACAAACACCGTCAGCCCCATCCCCAGTTTTGCCGGATCAAGCCGCACGGTTTCCCCGATGATAACGCCGCTGTCCTTCATCGCCTTGATGCGCCGCCAGCAGGCATTTTGCGACAGGCCGATCTGATCCGCCAGCTCCCTTTGCGGAATAGAAGAGTCTTCTTGCAGCTTTTGCAGAATTTTCTGGTCGATATGATCCATGGAACACCCCTTTTTCAGGGCGTTATACACAAAATGACCCGAATGTCGGGTCATTTCTTTCAAGTTCAACACATTAATGCAATGTATATTGCGCTGCCGGAGCCAATCACCGGCAGCGCAATCTGCCTGTCACAGGCAGCCCGCCAGTGCTTTGGCAAGGTTGCGCAACACATCGGGGTAAAGGGCGGCCCCGGGTTCCAGATCCGCGCCCAGCGGATCAAGCACACCGGTTTTTGCCTCGGAACCGTCCATCACAGCCCGAATAATACCGGAGTTGAACTGTGGTTCGCTCAGGACACAGGTGACATTCTGTTCGGCCACACGGCTTTGTACCTCTTTAATGCGGGCAGGGCTTGGGTCGGATGCATCCGACAGGGAAATGGCACCGGACGCGGGAAAATCGAAAGAGATTTCGAAGTACTGATAGGCATCGTGGAACACGATAAAGTTGCGGCCCCGCACCGGATCGAGGATGCCGTTAATTTCGGTTTCAAGCGCCTCTAGCTCCGCCTTCCCTTCTTGCGCGTTAGCCTGATAGGCCGCTGCATTTTCAGGATCTACTTCGCCCAGTTGCGCGGCAATTACCTCCAGCCAGTGAGCGCCGTTTTCGATGGACAGCCAAGCGTGCGGGTCTTCGTCCCCGTGGGCGTGACCGTGGTGGCCTGCTCCGGCATGCTCTTCATGATCGTCATGATCTTCGCCGTGGGCATGATCATCATCATGGTCGTGGGCGTGATCTTCGTGCTCTTTGTGGTCGTCGCCATGATCCCCATGACCTTCTTCGTGATCGTGGTCCGCATGATCTTTGTGGTCATGTTCATCGTGCTTGGCGTGATCGTGGCCCTCGTGATCATGCTCGTCATGATCGTGCTCGTCATGGTCGTGACCCTCATGATCATGATCGTCTTTGGCATGTTCCCCGTGGTCATGATCGTCGTGGTCATGATCCTTGTGCGCGTCATGCCCCGCCTCTTCCCCGTGGTCATGAGAGAACAGCGCATTCTCACGGAAAGGCAGCTGCAATGTGCCTTCTGTTTCCAGAAGCTCTACCACGGCGGCTTCTGTGGTCAGATTTTCCACACCATCTTTCATCCAGGGGGTCAATCCGCGGCTGACCCAAAATACGACATCGGCTTCTTGCAAGGCCCGGGCCTGAGAGGGCCGGAGGCTGTATTCATGGGGGCTGGCACCCGGAGTAACGATCAGGGAGGGCGCGCCGACACCTTCCATAACCCGCGTCACAAGCGAATGGACCGGCGCAATATCGACAGCCACATTAGGGGCGTCTGCAAAGGCGGCAGCAGCGGGGATGGAAGCGGTCAGGAGAAGGGAAAATAGGTTTCTGGACATCGGCAGCTCCATGTGATTTTATTACATTACAAGTCGAGTAATGGAAATGTAATAACATGACAAGTGGGACTCCGGAAAAAAGCGCGATCGGTTCGGAAACGGTCGGGTTCGTGAACCATGACCACAACCACTGTATCACCGAGGCTTTGGCCGCGGCAGAGACCCATTGCGCCGAGAAAGGGCTGCGGTTTACCCCTGCCCGCCGCAAATCGTTAGAGATACTCTTGCAGGAACACCGCGCGCTTGGTGCCTATGAAATGCTCGACCGTTTGCGCGATGCAGGATTCGGATCACAACCCCCTGTTGCCTACCGTGCACTGGAGTTCCTTGTTGCGAACGGCTTCGCCCACAAGATCGAGCAGTTGAACGCATTCATCGCTTGCGCCCACCCCGGCGCAAACCACACGCCTGCCTTTATGATCTGCCGATTGTGCCAGTCCGTGGCCGAGGCGAAATCAACACCGGCGCGTGGTTCCCTTGGCGATGCCGCGCGCGCAGCCGGATTTCAGATCGAACGTACCGTTGTGGAAGCCGAAGGTATCTGCCCGTCCTGTGTCGGGAAAGCCCCCGCATGAGCCTTGTGTCCGTCGAAAACGTAAGCGTCGGTTACGGCGCAAATACGGTATTGCGCAATGTATCCTTCGCCGTCACCCCGCAAGAAATCGTTACCATTGTCGGACCGAACGGATCCGGAAAGACCACCCTGTTGCGCACACTGATCGGGGCGGTGCGTCCCACCCAAGGGCGGATCAACAGGCAATCCGGCCTGAAAATAGGCTATGTGCCGCAAAAGCTGCATATTGATCCGACCCTGCCGATTACTGTGAACCGGTTTTTGAAACTGCCGGATCTGAAGGCCGGCCGAAAAGCCTGCGCCGCAGCACTGGAGCAGGCCGGCGTTCCCGACCTGACGAACCGCCAGATGTCCGCTTTGTCAGGGGGTCAGTTGCAGCGGGTTCTGCTGGCCCGTGCCCTGATTAACAAGCCGGATCTTTTGTTACTCGATGAAGCCACGCAAGGGCTGGACCAACCCGGTTCAGCCGCATTTTACCGCCAGATCGAGGAAGTCCGCCGCGACACCGGCTGTGCGGTGGTGATGATCAGCCACGAACTCCACGTGGTGATGAGCGCTTCTGACAGGGTAATCTGCCTTAACGGCCACGTATGTTGCGAGGGCACTCCGGAAATCGTCTCGGCCGCGCCGGAATACCGCGCGCTGTTCGGGACAGGCACCGGCGGGGCGCTGGCGCTTTACCGGCATGATCACGACCACGCCCATGACGAAGATTGCGCCCATGACCACGGGCACGACCACACGAAAAACCAGAAACCGACAGAGGCCGCCGAATAATGCTTGATGATTTCATGACACGCGCGGCCCTTGCCGGAGTTGGCGTTGCCTGTGCCGCTGCCCCTCTGGGCAGTTTTGTTGTCTGGCGGCGCATGGCCTATTTTGGTGATGCGACTGCCCACGCAGCGATTCTGGGGGTGGCCCTCTCGCTCGCCCTGCAAATGTCGATCTTTGCGGGGGCGATGGCTGTTGCACTCGGGATGGCGCTGACAGTGACGGCGCTGGCGGGACGGGGCTTTGGCATGGACACCCTGCTTGGTGTGCTGGCGCATTCGGCGCTGGCCTTCGGTCTGGTGGCAGTCTCTTTCCTGTCCGGCATCCGCATTGATCTTATGGCCTATCTGTTTGGCGATATTCTTGCAGTGTCCCGTGGCGATTTGCTGGTCATCTGGGGCGGCGCGCTGGTGGTGGTCGGGTTGATCGCATGGCGCTGGTCTGCGCTGCTGACCGCCACGCTGAGCGAGGAACTCGCCTATGCCAGCGGCATTGACCCGAAGCGGGAGCAGTTGATCCTGACCCTGTCGCTGGCCGTCACTGTAGCAGTCGCCATCAAAGTCGTAGGTGCCCTGTTGATTGCCGCAATGCTGATCATCCCCGCCGCAGCGGCCCGCCCGTTGGCGCGGACACCCGAACAAATGGCGTTTGCAGCCGCGCTCACAGGGGGGGCTTCGGCGGTGATCGGGCTACAGGCGGCATTTGCGCTTGATACACCGGCTGGCCCGACGATTGTTTGTACGGCGGCCATATTCTTCAGCCTGACAAGCCTGTTGCGCCCGTTCCTGAGATCCTGAAGCAGGACAGGCCGCTACTTCAGGAAAAACGGCGGCTCGAACAGGCCGGTCATCCGGATAGACTCCGCAGCCTTGGCCATACGCGGGCCAAGATCATTCTCGACGTAATCCTCCCGTGCACTGAAACGGGGCAGACCACAGGCAAGCGCCACATAAAGCCCGTCAGACGTCTGACCCAAAGGTGTTCCCAGAGCGACAATATTCGGGCGCCAGTCCCCGTAAGACGCGCAAAAGCCTTCGGTCCGGCACCGCGTGATTGCATCAGCCGTCAAAGTAGAATGCTCCTCGAACTCCTCGGGGAAGTCGTGCCGCAGATTGGCCAGCATGTCGTAAAGGTCCTGCCCGTCCAGCAAGGACAGTAAGGCCCGACCGCTTGCAGAACGATGCAGCGGGCCGGTAATGCCCGGTTCGGGAACATGGGGGAAGCTGGTCGGGTTCCCGACCGAATAGACCTGCACGAACTGGTCGCCCGAGATCACCGCCAGTGTACAGTTCCCCGAGCTCATCTCGGCAATTTCGCGCATCGGCCCGACAAGCTGGTGCCGCCAGCGGGTGGCCGACAGAACCGGATAGGACAAGGCCAGAATACGGGGTGCCAGCAGGAACTGCCCCTTCGGATCACGCCGAAGATACCCCATGTGGATCAGGGTTTTGCACAGGCGGGACACAGTCGCGCGGTTCAAGCCCAACTGACGGGCAATCTCCGCGTTTGAAAGACGATCCACACTGTCGTTGAACAGGGCCAGAATCTCCAGCCCGCGCATCAGGGTAGATGAAAGCGCATGATCGACAGCATAAGATGCTTCGGGTTCTACCGCGCCTTCATCCGCCCATTGGTTGAGGATCGTCTTGCTGTCCGTCAAAGGATTCCTTGCTCCCGATATTTTTCGATTTCCTGTTCGGTCAGGTTCAACAACCTATTATAGATGTAATCATTGTCCGCTCCCAGCGATTTCGCAGCCCAGCGGATTTCTCCGGGGGCGTTTCGGAACCGTGGCACAAGTCCTTGCATGCGGACCTCTCCGAAATCCTCGTCCGCAACCGGAACGATTGCCTTTCGGGCCTTGAACTGGGCATCCTCGAAAATCTGGTCGATGCTGTAGATCGGGGCAATGGTGCCGTTAGCCTTGTGAAAGGCGGCCAGAACCTCTTCCAGTGTATGGGATGCAATCCAGCCGCCGAAAATCCGGTCCAGTTCTGCCGTATGGGCAACGCGGGCCGCATTGGTGGCAAAGCGTTCGTCGTCAACCAGTTCCGGCTGGCCGATGGCTGACGCATTGTAGCGGAAGGTCCGGTTGGTTGATCCGGCTAGCGAAACATAACGCTTGTCTGCTGTCATATAGACATCCGAAGGCGCGGAATACGTGTTCTTGTTGCCGACCCTTTCGCGCACATCGCCAAGTTGGTCGTATTCGATCGCCAGTGATTCAAGCGTGCGCAGCACCGCCTCTGTCAGCGCGAGATCAATCTCCTCGCCTTCCTCCTTACCCGAGAGTTTTACCTTCAAAAGCGCGGCACAGATGGAAAAGGCACCGAAAATTCCGCCGATGGAATCGGCCAGCGGATAGCCGGTGTGAACCGGCGCTCGATCCGGATCGCCAGTGATATGGGTCAACCCGCCCATAGCCTCGAAGATGCGGGCGAATCCGGGTTGTGTGGCATTGGGGCCGTCCTGTCCGTAGCCACTGACCCGCAGGACGACCAGCTTGGGGTTTGCCTTCCAGAGCGTTTCAATATCCAGCCCCCAGCGTGCCAGCGTGCCGGGGCGGAAATTTTCAATCAGAACATCGCTTTGCGCCACCAGGTCAAGGAACAGTTTTGCCCCGTCCGGCTTGCGCAGATCAAGCGTGCCGTGGCGTTTGCCGCGGTTTGTCACTTTCCACCACAGGGATTTGTTTTCCTTGAACGGGGGAAAGCCGCGCAGTCCGTCGCCAACACCGGGAAGTTCCAGCTTTACCACGTCAGCACCGAAATCCGCCATTAGGGACCCCGCCATCGGCCCTGCGATAATGGTAGCAATATCAAGAATGCGAAGACCGGAGAGCGGACCGGACCCTTTTTCAGCAGTTGTCATTTCTTCCTCCAAATGAAACGTATTTGACAAACGTTACGATATTTGAAATAAGAAGGTCAAGAAGTACGAATATTAAACCTTGGGAGGGGACTGTGAACTTCGAACATTCCGAGAAAACGCTTGATTTTCAGGAGCGCGTTACGCGATTCTTTACTGCAGAGATCCTGCCCCGCCACGGAGATTGGGTCCGGCAGGTCATGCATGAGGGCAAGGAAGCCGATTTCCTTCCCGAACTGCGCCGCAAGGCCCGCGCCGAAGGTTTGTGGAATCTTGCCCTGCCCGAACTGGCAGAAACCGAACCGGGCACCCGCCTGAACAATCTGGAGTTCGCTCCGCTGGCCGAAATCATGGGCAAACTGCCTTGGGGATCGCAAGTCTTTAACTGTCAGGCCCCTGATGTGCCCAATATGGTGATGCTGCAATCTCTGGCCACGCCGGAACAGAAACGCCGCTGGCTGGACCCGCTGCTGGACGGCACCACGCGTTCCGCTTTTGCCATGACCGAACCGGATGTGGCTTCGTCGGATGCCTCTAACATCGGTACACGGATGGAGTTTGAGGGGGATAAGATCCGCATCAACGGGCGCAAGTGGTTTGCCACAGGCGGCGGCCATCCTGACTGCTCCTTCCTGATCGTCATGGGTGTCAGCGATCCCGATGCGGCCCGCACTGCGCGCCAAAGCATGGTGATTGTACCGACCGATACACCGGGCGTAAATATTACCCGCAACCTGCGTTACCTTGGCTGGGAAGACCACGTCGCCCCCATCGCGCAGATCGAACTTGAAAACGTTGTTGTGCCTGCAAGCAACCTGCTTGGCGAACGGGGCAAAGGGTTCAAGGGCGCGCAAGTCCGCCTTGGGCCGGCACGGGTTCACCATGCGATGCGCTGCATCGGCATGGCCGAAATGCTGGTGGAACTGATGATTGCCCGCGCACGGGAGCGCACAGCCTTCGGGCGCAGTGTTATTGATTATGACACGACCCAGCGCTGGATCGGAGAAGCGCGGGTCGAAATCGATATGAACCGGCTGGCCGTGCAACACGCTGCTTGGCTGCTGGATCAGGGCGGTGAAAAGGCAAGCTGGCGTCCCGTCTCCATGATCAAGGTTTCGGTTCCCAACATGCTTCAGAAAATTGCAGACCGCGCCTTGCAGATCTTCGGGGCCATGGGCGGTGTGGATGATGTGCCGATCCACCACGCCTTTACCTATGCCCGCTGGTTCCGCATCGGCGACGGGCCGGATGAAGTCCACCTGCGCCAGATCTTCCGCACGGAACCGCAACCGGACTGGACCATAGAAACCAGTCCTTATGTTACAGTCCCCGAGATTGCAAAAACACAGATGAGAGCAGCGGAATAACCATGACCGGATCCCTAACACCCAGAAACATCGCCCTGTTCATTGCAGCCACCCTATCGGCACTGCTCGCGGCCCAATCCGTCTATGTGGCTTATGCCGGTCCCTGGGACATTGCCTTCGGGCGCAACATGCTGCTTGGCGCGGCGGTTGTGATCACCCTTCTGGCCAACCCGCTGTTTGCCGGAGAGGACTCGCAAGGCGCCAAACGCCTTTTCGGTGGCATTATAGATATGGCACTAATCGCGCTGGTTATTGTGGCTGCGGTCCGCTTCACCGAAGTAGAGCGTCTGACCGCTCTGACTTTCTATATCTTCACGCCTTATGACGCATGGATCGCTCTTGGCGGGTGCGTTGTGCTGCTGGAGGCAACCCGCAGGCTGTTCGGTCTGCCGATTGTCATCATTGCCGCGCTGATGCTGGCCTATTGTTTTTACGGCTATGCCCTGCCCGGTTTCCTGAACCACGCAGGCGTGGATCTGAACCGTGCCATGCAAAATATCTGGTACGGCTATCAGGGTGTCTTTGGCATGCCAACGGGTGTTGTCATCCGTGTCGTGCTGGTCTTTGTCGTTTTCGGACTGATCCTTGAAGGCACCGGCGCCAGCGATGCGCTGATCCGCACCTCTGTTGCGCTGACAGGTGGCACACGGGGCGGTCCGGCCCATTCTGCGGTGGTGGCCAGTGCGCTGTTCGGGTCCATGTCCGGCAGTGTGACGGCCAATGTTGTCGGCTCCGGTTCCTTCACCATTCCGATGATCAAACGGCGCGGTTTCACCCCTGCCATGGCAGGCGGGATCGAGGCTGCCGCCTCCACCGGCGGGCAGATCGTGCCGCCTGTGATGGGGGCTGCGGCATTCCTGATGGCCGATCTGACGGGAGAGCTTTACGTGACAATCGCCCTTGCGGCGCTGATCCCCGCGCTTTTCTTCTACGGCTCCCTGTTTGCCGCGATTTCGGTGCAGGCCGCTGCCAATGGCATCCAGCCGATCCCGAAAAAGGACCGCATCCGCCTGACGCGCGCCGATTACATCGCCTCGCTGCAATTCGCCCTGCCGATCCTTGCCATCGTGGCCGTGCTTGTCACGGGACGTTCTCCTGCAATGGCCGGTTTTGTTGCGGTTGTCCTTGCGATTGTGCTCGGCCTGTTCCGCAAGGACAACCGGCGCGACGTCGGGCGTTACTTCCGGATTGCGGCCAAAGCGGGCAAGTCCTGCGCGGCCATTCTGGTTGCCGTCGGCTGTATCGGGATCATTCTTGGCGTGTTGAACCTGACCGGGCTTGGCCTGACGTTCGCCTCTATCATCTCGACCTTCAGCGAGACATGGCTGTTTGGCTCCCTGCTTGTCACGGCGTTTGCCTGTCTTGTGCTTGGAATGGGGATGCCGACGCTGCCCGCCTATCTGATTATTGTGCTGGTGCTTGGCCCTGTCATGACCAAACTTGGCGCAGAGACACTGGCCGTGCATATGTTCGTCTTTTACTTCGGTGTGCTCTCCGCAATCACACCACCGGTGGCCATCGGTGCCTTTGCCGCAGCCCCGATTGCGCAATCCAATCCGATGCGCACCGCATTTGTGGCGGTCCGCCTTGCACTGGTCGGCTTTGTGATCCCGTTCATCTTTGTCTACGAACCCTCGCTTCTGCTGATCGGGGAATTCGATCCCGTCGGCTTCCTGCGGGTCTGCGTGGCACTGGCCCTTGCAATCTGGCTGTTGAACACCGGACTTGTCGGCTTCGCCGCCGAGCGCCTGACACCGGCCAGCCGCGTCCTGCGCATCGCAATTGCCGCCGGTCTGGTGGTGCAGATACCCCTTCTTCAATACGCGCTGATCCTGATTGCTATCGGGGTGCTGGTTCTGCCAGGGCGCATCGGCACCAACGGGAACGGTGCGGCAGTTTCAACATCCAACATCAAATCCTAGGGAGGAATTACAGGATGACATTTTCGCTCAAATCAAAGGCACTTGCTGTGGCCACAGGGGCAGGCCTTCTGTTTGCCGGTGTCACAGCACAGGCAGAAACCCTGCGCATGGCGTCTCTCGGGCAGGCGTCCCCCACGACAGTGTTCTCTATTGCGGCATCGCAGATCATCAAGAAGGAGCACGGATATTCAACACAGCTTTCGACAGGGTCGTCTGCGGTCCGTCAGGCTGTCGAGGCCGCAAACCAGCAACTTGACTTGTTCGTCACGGCGGTTTCCATCAATGGCTACCTGAAAAACGGCACCCGGATGTATAAGGATATGGCCAACGCGCCGGAACTTTACGGCAACCTGCGCAGCATCATGAACTATCCGCTTGGCGCCTATCACGGCATCACATGGGCGGATTCCGGTATCAACAGCCTGCAGGACATCGCTGGTAAGAAGGTCTTTATCGGCCCGCCGTCCAGCGCAGGGCGCACGGTGATTACGCAGGTCATCGAAGGTGTGACGGGTTACAAGGAAACCGCCGATTTCGAACCGGTGAACCTTGACTGGGCCTCTGCCGAGCAAGCCTTTCAGGACCGCCAGCTTGATGTCTACTTTGTCCCGACCCCGATCCCGAGTTCCGAATTGCAACAGCTGTCCGCCCTAGGCAAATTCCGTGTGCTTGGCATTCCGGATGACAAAATCGAAAGTGAAGGTGTGAAAGCCGCCTCCAGTGTACCGGGTCGTGAATTCGACTTCCTTGAGCCGGGCACATATTCCGGTCTGGTGAACGAGGAACCGGTGCGCATGGTCAGTTCCATCGTCGGGCTTGGCACCAACAAATGGATGTCCGAAGAGGTCGCCTATAACATCACCAAATCCATTTTTGAAAACAGTGCCGATCTGGTGGCTGCCGCCAAGTGGATGGAGATCATCACCCCTGAAAACGCGCTGAACCAGATGAATGCACCACTGCATGTTGGTGCGCTGAAATACTACCGCGAAATCGGTGTCGAGGTTCCCGAAGACCTGATCCCGCCGGAAGCGAAGTAATACCTCTCCTCGCAAATCAGCCCTGTGGCGCAGTCTGTGCCACAGGAACCCTTTGACCGCCCCAAGCCTGCTGAAAGACCGGATATGGACCTTTTTTACACCCAAGCGGATATCGCCTTTCGCGATGAAGTCCGCGCCTTTCTGGACAACCACCTGCCACAGGACCTGTCCGAAACCTTTTTCAACTACAAGCGCCATAGCTGGGAACAGATGATCCGCTGGCACAAGATCCTTGCGGAAAAGGGATGGGTCGCGGCCAATTGGCCGGTTGAATACGGCGGCACCGGCTGGACGCCGATGCAACAATATATATTTGACTCCGAAGCGATGATGGCCGGCGCGCCGCGTCTGCGCCCCTTCGGGCTGAAGATGATCGGCCCTGTTCTGATGCGCTTTGGCACGGATGCGCAGAAAGAAAGGTTCCTGCCCCGTATCCTGTCGGCACAGGATTATTGGTGTCAGGGCTTTTCCGAACCCGGTGCCGGTTCCGATCTGGCAAGCCTCAAAACCCGTGCGGTGCGGGACGGGGACACATATATCGTAAACGGGCAGAAAACATGGACGACGACAGCGCAACATGCCAACTGGATGTTCACACTGGTGCGCACAGATCCGCAGGCCGATAAACCCCAGGCCGGAATTTCGATGCTGCTGATCGACCTTGACAATCCCGGCGTCACCATCCGCCCGATCCGCACCATCGACGGTGATCACCATGTGAACGAAGTGTTTCTGGAGGATGTGCGCGTTCCCGCAAACCTTCTGGTCGGGGAGGAAAACGCTGGCTGGACCTGTGCGAAGTTCCTGCTGGGCAATGAGCGGGTCAGCATCGCCAATGTCGGGCAGAGCAAGGCCGAGATGTCCCTCCTTAAACGGCTGGCGCGGGATCGAAGGATTAACGGCGTGGCCCTGATTGACGATCCGGCATTCGGTGCGAAACTGGCCGATCTGGAAGCGGATTTTCTGGCACAGGAAGTCACCAACCTGCGTATGCTTTCAGGCATAAAACCCGGCGGGGATGTCGGACCGCTGGCCTCCCTGCTGAAGTTGCGCGGCTCTGAAATCCAGCAGCGGATTCAGGAACTGGCAATGGAAGCAGCCGGTGCCGATGCGGCCCCGTGGCGGGCGGATCGTGCTGCAGGCGGCGGAAAAGGGGACGATTACGGCATACACGGCTGGCTGACTTCCCGTGCCTTCACGATCTTTGGCGGTTCCAGCGAGGTGATGAAAAACATCGTCGCCAAACAGACACTCGGGCTTTGAGGAGAGCATGATGGATTTTGCACCCAACAGCGAACAACAAATGATTGCAGACAGTTTCGCCAAGGTGTTTGCCGCCGCCGGTGAACCGCGCAGCGTCTGGGAGGAACTGGGCGCACTGGAGCTGTTGCGCCTGACATGGCCTGAAGACTTGGGCGGATTTGGCGCGGGTTGCTCCGATCTGGTTCCGGTTCTTTCGGAAGCCGGTGCCAGCGGCGCGCGCGAACCGCTGATCGGTGCCGCCGCCCTGCCCGGTCTGGCCCTGACGCGCTCTGGCACCGCGGCCCCTGCAGTGCCGGACGGCGAAATTTGTCTGGTTCTGGCGGATACCAACTTGCAGCTCGCAGACGGACGGTTAACCGGCTCGGTCAAAGTCGTGCCCGGCGCCGATGTGGCGGACACACTGCTGTTGTGTCTTCCCGATGACCGTCTTGTTGCCCTACCTGTTGGCGCCAAGGGATTGTCCCTTGAGGTTTATGAACTGCTGGACGGGCGCGGTGCGGCAGATCTTCACTTTCAGCAGGTAGAATTGTCGCAAGGGTCCGTTGGTGGATCAACTTCCGGCCTGCACGCGTGGCTTTGTGATGCAGCAGCGATGGCATTTGCGGCAGATGCACTGGGTGCAATGTGCGCTATTAGGGACATGACGCAAGAGTATCTGAAAACCCGCAAGCAGTTTGGCAAGACCCTTTGCAGCTTTCAGGCTTTGCAACATGCGATGGTGGATATTTACCACGACACCGAGCATTTTCTGTCTCTGGTTCATCTGGCTGCGAAAACCTGTGACAGCGACGATACCGCGATGCGGATGCGAGCCGTTTCCTCCGTAAAACGCTATCTTGGCGGGCGGATGCGGGATTGTATTGCCTCGGCCATACAGCTTCACGGCGGCATCGGTGTGACCGAAGAATATCCGCTCGGTGCGTTGGCAAAACGGGTGATTGTGGCGGATCTTCTGAACGGCAGCAGCGCCAGCCACGGCGCAAGGCTCGCACGGTTGATCGCAGAGGAAACCCGTGCGGAACTGAAGGTAACAGGACAAGAAAAGGACGTCGCCTGAACATGAGCACCCCACCCGAAACCGAAGTCCGCAGCGAACGGAACGGCAGCGTTCTGATCCTGTCACTGGACGGCCCCAAAACGCGAAACAGCATCTCGCCGCCTGTCTATAAGGCGCTGCAAACCGAAATTATCAATGCCGGCACCGATGAGAGCGTTCGCGCGATCGTGCTGACCGGATTGCACGGGTTCTTCTGCTCCGGCGGCAATATTGCAAACCTGCGCAAAAGCGCAGAGAGCAGCCTTGGGGATGTCTCCCGGAACACGGATGCGCTGAATTCCATGATCCTGTCGATCCGCCACTGTCCCACACCCGTTATCGCCGCCGTGGAAGGCGGTGCAGCAGGGGCGGGAGCTTCGCTTGCGCTGGCCTGTGACATGATCGTTGCGGCGGAGGATGCGAAATTCACCGTGGCCTATGTCAAGGTCGGGCTGGCACCGGATGGCGGCGTCACCCATTTCCTCAGCGAAGGCCTGCCCCGCCAGCTTGTTTCTGAAATGTGCCTCACGGGGCGCCCTGTGGAGGCGACCCGTCTGCATGATCTCGGCCTCGTTAACGGTATTGCCCCAACGGGCGGCGCGATAGAGGCCGCAACGAAACTGGCCACTTCACTGGCCGCAGGCGCGGTTGGAGCGATGGCGGTTATCAAGGCGGAAATCGCCGCCGCGCCCCATAACGATCTTGCCAGTCAACTGGTACTGGAGGCCAAAGGCATCAATGCCGCCCGCTACGGGGATGAAGCCGCCGAAGGGCTGGCGGCATTTCTGGAAAAGCGGAAACCGGATTTTGCGGGTCAGGGATAACAGGGGACGACTATGATTACCGACAGGGAAAAGCTCGACAGGTTGCTGACAGATGTTCACGCTTGGGTGCGCGATGTGGCCCATCCGAACGAAGACCGTGTGGCAGAGGCCAATGAAGTCCCCGCTGAAATAGTGGCAGACATGGCCGAGCGCGGCTTCTTCGGCTGGTCCATCCCGAAAGAATACGGCGGCTTGGGCCTGACCACTGAAGAACTGGTCATGGGCGCGATGGAACTGTCCCAATGCGCCGTCGCCTATCGCGCCCGCGTTGGCACCAACACAGGGATCGGCTCTGAAGCACTGGTTGCGGACGGGACGGATGCGCAGAAACAAAAGTATCTGCCCGCTATGGCGCGGGGGGATCTGACGGGGTGTCTGGCGCTGACCGAACCGAACGCCGGATCAGAGGCAAGCAACATCGAAACCACCGCGCGGCGTGTCGGGGATCACTACGTGCTGAACGGTATGAAACGCTACATTACCAACGCACCCATTGCGGATGTGTTCACTGTGTTCGCGCGCACCGATCCGGACAGCAAGGGCGCGAAAGGTGTGTCTGCCTTCATCGTGGAACGTGGTTTTGACGGCCTGTCCACAGGTGCGCCTTACAAGATGATGGGGCAGAGCGGATCGCCCGTTGGCGAGGTCTATTTCAACAACTGCATCGTTCCGGCGGAAAACTTGTTGGGGGAAACCGAAGGCACCGGATTCAAAACTGCGATGAAAGTGCTGAACAAACAGCGCATCCATCTGGCCGCCCTTTGCACCGGCCCTGCGATCCGGATGCTGGATATGGCGATGGATCATGCCTGCACCCGTCAGCAATCGGGCAAGAAAATCGTCGATTTCCAACTTGTGGCAGGCCTTTTGGCCGATTGCCGCGCCGAGATCGAGGCCGCGAAACAACTGGTCCTTTCAACTGCGCGGGCACGGGACGATGGCCGCGACATTGCGCTTGAGGCCTCTATCTGTAAATATTTTGCATCAGAGATGTGCGGACGGGTTGCGGACCGCTGCGTTCAGGTGTTTGGTGGCGCCGGATATGTCGCCGACCACAGTTCCATTGAACGCTATTACCGCGACGTGCGCCTGTTCCGTCTTTATGAAGGTACAAGCCAGATCCATCAGTTGAATATCGTGCGCCAGATGCAGCGCAGGCGTAAAGAAGACAATGTAGCGTGACGACAAGACTTCCCCATGACAGGCAATCGCGTCGAGGTACGATATGATCGAACTGGCCTTGGCTATCGCACCGGTTTTTGCACTGGTCATCATGGGGAACCTG
Source organism: Paracoccaceae bacterium (assembly GCA_018223125.1). Classification (GTDB taxonomy): domain Bacteria; phylum Pseudomonadota; class Alphaproteobacteria; order Rhodobacterales; family Rhodobacteraceae; genus Amylibacter. Next base: position 16,908 of record JAAEZA010000051.1, read on the forward strand.
CTGCGGCGGATCAATCTTGTGGACGAATCCTTCTGGAAACAGGGGGCGCGGCTGGGCTATTGGGTGCTGATCCCGTCTTTGCTGTTTTATAAACTGTCCACCGCCGACATTGATATCGGTCTGATGGTGCCGTTTTCCATCACGCTCTGCGGGGCGTTTTTCATTGTGGGCGCTATCACTCTGGTGATCACCCGCTGGCTGCGTACCCCCGCACCGACGCGGGGGTCTGCGCTCCAGGGGGCTGTGCGGCATAATTCGTTTATGGCTCTGGCGCTGGCTGAAAATCTTTACGGCACGCAAGGGCTGTCGCTGGCCGCGCTGGCCTCGGCGGTACTGGCAATGGTCACAAACCTGTCCATCGTTCCGGCACTGCTGATGCTAAAGGCGGACACTACGGAACATTCCATGCTGAAACAGGTTTGCCGCGATCTGCTGCACAATCCCTTCATCCTGTCGATCAGCGCAGGACTGGCTGTCAACTTTCTGGTGGAAGACCGGATTCCAATCCTGCACGATACGACAGCCATGCTTGGCGCGGTGGCGCTGCCGCTTATGCTGCTGTGTGTCGGTGCAGGTCTCAGGGTGCGCGGGTTGCGTGCGGGTATCGCACCCCTTGGCCTGTCAATCGTCGGACGGTTTGTCCTGTTCCCGCTGTTCGTCCTGCTGATGCCCTTCGGGCTCGGCTTTCAGGAAATGATGATCCTGCTGCTCTTTGCTGCTGTACCGACAGCGCCCTCCTCGGTTGCTTTGGCCACGGAGACTGGTGGCGATGTGCCAGTGATGAACGCAATCATCACCGTACAAACCGCGCTGGCATTTTTCACCATACCCCTGACCCTGGCGATCGGCGCTATGGTATTGAATTAGTCCAGCGGATAATGGGCCATTTCTGCGGCGATTTCATCGTCGATCGGCGTATCATAAGTCTGCAACAGATAACCGAGAACCGAATAAAATCCGACGGTCGCGATCAGGTCGATCACCGCCTTGCGCCCGATTGCCTCTGCCAGTTCAGCCTCTTGCACAGGAGACAGTTTTTTATCGTCGATCAAGGCATCCACTGCGCGCACAATCAAGCCATCTTCGCCTTGGGGCATATCGCGGATCGCGGCAATTCGGGCGTCTTCCATGCCAAGCGCACGGGCGCGGCTGACGTGATGGGCCCACTCGTAATCCGATCCAAGCCGCACACCGGTGCGCAGGATAACCACCTCGGACCGGATCGGCCCGAGATGACTGTCCTTCACCACATGCTGACGTAACGGCGCCCAAGCGGCGAGCAGTTCGGGATGATGGGCCATGGTACGATAAACGTTCAACTTGCCTGCAAAATCCTCCCTCAGATCGGCAATTTCTTCGGGCCAGTCCGTATCCGAAACAGGGGGGCAGGGTGAATGTGTCATGGGTTTACCTTTCATCGTCCGACCGCAGTCCTACCGCGGATTGCAGCCAAGTAAAATGCGATATTTCAAGGAGATGCACAGTTTCGTTTGTAGGCCGCGTAAGCGGCAACCAGATCCTGCACGATCAACCCGTGGGACTTGTAGGCGGTGATTTCTGCATCGCTTCTGCGCCCTTTTGCTTTCCCGTCCAGTACCGCTCCGATTTCGGTAATACGGAAACTGTCATCAATCACGCCCGCCTGACGGGCACCAATAAATTCACCTGCTTCACGGCTGGCACTTTCGCAAGAATCCGTAAAAGCATTCAACCGCGCCACGGCCGCATCGTCAATCTCGCGGCTGTCTGCAAGGCTGGCCCCGACAAGGTTGATATGTTGTCCGGCTTCCAGAAGGTCGCCCGTCAGAAATGGAGTACGGGAGGCCGTGGTCGTGTGGATCACATCCGCCCCCTTCACGGCCCCGGCCAAATCGCTGACAACGTCTATCCGTTCGGCTTCACCTGCAAACTGCGCGCGCAAAGCCTGCGCTTTTTCCGCCCGTCGGGCCCAGATGCGAATGTTTGCTCCGCTGAAACAGCGCAAAGATGTCCGAACGTGCCATTCCGCCTGCTCGCCCGCCCCACATACAGTGATAACCTTTGGATCAGGTCGCGCCAAGGCGCGGGTGGCAACCATTGACATGGCTGCAGTGCGCATCGCGGTGATCCGGTCCGCATCACAGATGACCAGAGGACTGCCGGTTTCGCTGTCAAAGAGGGAGACAAATCCCTGATGGCTCGACAGGCCCATTGCGGGGGCTTCCGGAAACAGGCTGAGGATCTTTGCCCCGTGCACCGCAGGTGTCCCGAGGCCGCCATACATCACCCCGATGCGTCCCTTGTCATTGACGGGTGCTGCAAAACGGGGGGGATGGCTGGCCGCCCCGCGCGACACCGCAATCATTGCTTTTTCGAGCGGCTCAAACAGGTCCGCAAAGGTGATCAACTGCGCAATCTTTTGCGCGTCGAGAAACTCAGGACTGGCCATTAGCGTTGTTTTCTTTCGGTTATTTGGGCAAGTAGGTGTAAAAGGATGATACCGCAGCTTAACGGAACAACACTGCCCACCAGTGCCATGTTCACCCCGAGTCCCGGCGAGAAACGGTTGCTGCTGCGCCACAGAAAACCCCGTTCAAAGTTCATATTCGGCCCGTAAAAGGAATAATACAGCACCGGCAGCAGAAAAATTCCGACAGCCAGTGCAGAGATGCCAAGTCGGGTCCAGCGTAAAGTGGCCGAGCCTGTTTCTTTTGGCGTCACCACCCGCGGATCGAGTTTACGTTTGAACGCACAGGTTGCACCAAGCAATCCCGCCCAGATCATCAGATAGCGTGCCAGTTCTTCTGTCCACGTGAAGGGAAAGTCAAACCCGTAACGCGCCCAGATTTGCAGCAAGACGGTCACAACCATCGCCCCGAGGGCAATTTTGGAAAGGGTCAGGCAAACGCGGTCTACTGCCGCGCTTGCCTGTTGGATCATTTTCATTGACGGGTCGACTCTGCCAGTGCGCGGAAATCATCGACCGATCCCGCAGGCATCAAAGCTTCATAGGCTTCGGCGCTGCGCTTCTTCAGGTCGGCGTAGGCCTCAGGCTCCAGTTCGGAAACGGTCACGCCTGCTTTTTTCAGGCCTTCCAGCTCGCCGGCGGCAGCCTTGATGGTCCATTCACGGTTCTTGGCATTGGCTGTTGCGACAGCCGTGTCCACTTTGGCGCGGGTTTCGTCATCCAGATCCGCATACCAGTCTGCCGACATCAGCGCAGAACGGAATGGCGTGCCTGCACCGATATTTGTGTAATGCTTCAGGAATTCTGTGTGGCGGAAAATCAGCGCGACAACGGGCGGATTGAAGTAGCCGTCCACGATACCTTGTTGCACCGCACCGGCAAATTCCGGCATGTCAACCACGACGCCCTGCACGCCCCATTCCTTAAACAGTTCAATCTGTGTGGAATCAATCGCCCGCAACCGCAGATCGGCCATATCCTCGACTTTGGTGATTGGAGTCTTGGCATTGAATACACCCATCGTACCTCCAAGCCCCGGCAAACCGGCAATCTTGATACCTTGCGCTTCCATGGAGGCTTTGATCCCGTTCAACAGTTCACTTTCCGTGTCTTGGGTTGCGCGGAAGAAATGCTCCATATCATCGAACATATACGGTGCAAGAAAGCCGAGAATGTTCTGGTCGACTTCGTTGATCATCACAAAGTTTGTCAGACCGAACTGCAACAGCCCCTGACTAAGCTGGTCTACCACTTCGGGATCTTTCCCAAGGGCGCCACCGCTAAACACATTGGCTTCCAGACCCTGTTCTTTCAGGCTCGCCGCCAGATCTTCTGCATAAACGTAATCGGAACAAGCCGCTACGGGCGGACACCCCACGGCGATTTTAATTTCCTGCGCGAAAGCAGGCGCGCTGGTCAGCAGCAGGGTTGCTGCGGCAATGAGGGTTTGTTTCATAGTACTCTCCTGTTGTGTGTTATGTTTGAATTAACGGATAAGACCCAGAGCCCGCGGCAGCGCGAGTGTCAGGTCGGGGACAAGAATAAGCAGAACCAGCAGCGCAATTTGCACCAGCAGGAAGGGCAGGATCGCAAGGCTGAGCCGCAGGTAATTCACACCGCTGGCCGAAGAAATCACCATCAGGCAGCCCCCGAAGGGCGGCGAGATCAGGCCAAGCGTCAGGTTCAGACAGCTGACCACCCCCACATGAACAGGATCGGCCCCGCCCGCAATAGCAGCAGGGATCAGCACCGGCACCAGCAGCACCAGCGCCATGGACACATCCATCACCATTCCGGCAGCGAACATGATGCCACTGGCCAACAGGAAATAGGACGTGCTGGTCAGCCCCGCGCTTTGCACCAGAGAGGCGATCTGGTCCGGCACCCGCAGGATGCCCATCAGATAACCAAAGACAGCGGCAGCGAAGAGGATCATGAAGATGGAGCCGGTCAGCATGGCTGTCCGTTCAACCGATTCCGATGTCAGCCGCGCAGTGTCGATCAGGGCGCGGCGGGGGCCGTGACGGTTCAGCAATGCGTAGAAAAACACAAGAACCAGCGTGATACCGACAGCAATGGCCGCGGCTTCTGTCGGGGTGACTACGCCGAACACAATCCCTGCGACTATGGTGACAGGGATAAGAAGTGCAGGCAGCGCGCGCAACAGTGTAGGCAGGACAGAAGGCAAGATTTCCCCGGTGCCACCGGGGTGATTTTCCCGCCGTGCAATCCAGAAGTTGTAAGCAAACAGAAACAAAGCCATCAGCAGACCGGGCACAATGCCGCCCGCAAACAGGGCTGCGACAGACACATTCATCAGCGCCCCGTAAAAGATGAACACGATGCTTGGCGGAATGATCGGCCCGATTACACAACTTGCCGCCGTCAGGGCCGCAGCGAAATCGGCCTTATAGCCTTTTTCCACCATCGCAGGCACCAGCGTATTGGTTGTCGCCGCCGCATCCGCCACCGCCGAACCGGAAATACCGGCAAGAAAAACGCTGGACGCAATGTTCACATAGCCAAGCCCGCCTTTCAGCCGCCCGACCCCCAGCATCGCCAGATCAATCAGCACCCTTGTTACGCCACCTTTGGTCATCGCCTCGCCTGCAAGAATGAACAAAGGCATCGCCAGAAAAGTGAACACATCAATCTGGCTGAAAATTCTCTGGGGCAGAATCCCCAGATATGCACTATGATCGCTCAGCACAAAGGCCAGCACAGCAGCGGCGCCAGCGATGTAGCTGATCGCCACGCCCGAAAACACTGCGGCAAGCGCAAATATCAGTAAAATTATCCAGCCCATATCATCTCCTTGATTGCAGAATGATTTTACGATAGGAAAAAAGTCAAGGAATTTTCTTATCGGAAAAAACGATGGCGACTGGCAAACCTGAAACCCCACTGGAAAACAAGCGCGCTGCTTTTGGTGCAATGGTACAGACCCTGCGGCGCAGTCAGAACCTGACGCTGCAACAGGTGTCCGATGCCAGCGGACTGGCAGTTTCCACGATTTCCAAAATCGAAAACTCCCACCTTTCGCCCACCTATGATGTGATGCTGAAGCTGGCGCAGGGGTTGGGAACAGACATTGTTTCCATACTGGACGGCGCATCCGCGCTAGAGCCCAAACCCTCTCCGCTCGGGCGGATGGCGGTGTGCCGCAAGGATGACCTGCCCGATCTGGACGCGGGGCATTACCTGTTCAACCCGATTGCCACGCAGTTAAAGAACCGCCTGATAGACGCCACATATGCGACAGTGCGCGCGCGGGAGTTTTCAGAATTCAAGGCGCCAATCCGCCATGCCGGTGAAGAACTTGTGATCGTTTTAAGCGGCGCTGTCGATCTTTACACCGATCTTTATGAACCGATCCGACTGAACACAGGGGACAGCGTCTATTACGATGCGGTCATGGCCCATTGCTATGTCTCGGTCAGCGAAGAAGACGCGGTGATCCTCAATATTGTTTCCGGTGCTTCAATGGATAAGGAATATTTGAATGCTAAATCGTGAAGAATGGGTCTCTCAGGATCTGGTTGGGCTAAGCGAGCTTGCTGCGAAAGGCGATGTGTCCCGTCGTGAAATCCTGCAAACCGCAATCCGCGAGATTGAAACGCGCAACGAGGCCGTTAACGCGGTTGTGCTGACGCGATTTGAAGAAGCGCTCGACCATTTGGACAAAACCGACAATGCAGACCGCTTTACAGGGATGCCTTATCTGATCAAGGACTTACACGCACCGGTCAAGGGAATGCCCCTGTCGAATGGCAGCGAAAAATTTGTTGGAACTGACATGGGGTTCGATTCCACCACGGTTTCAAGGCTGCGAAAAGCGGGTATCGCCCTTTTAGGCAGAACAGCCTCTCCCGAGTTCGGACTGACCATCACCACCGAAAGCCGCGCATGGGGGGCAACCCGCAATCCGTGGGATCTGACGCGCAGCGCGGGTGGATCATCAGGCGGCGCAGGTGCGGCAGTCGCCAGCGGCATGGTGCCCGCCGCCCATGCCACAGACAGCGCCGGTTCGATCCGCATTCCCGCAGCCTTTAACGGGTTGGTCGGGTTGAAGCCGACACGGGGCGTCAACGCCATCGGCCCCCACCGCGGTGATCCGAACTTCGGTATGAGCCATGAACATGCGGTCAGCCGCACCGTCCGCGATACCGCTGTCCTTTTGGACATAACAGCCGGGCCGGATGCCGGATGCCCCTATTTCACACCGGCACCTGCAGGAGGCTTTGAAGCCCTTTGCAAGTCCGCCCCTGCCCCGTTGCGGATCGGTTTTCTGACCGACAGGTTCGACGGGAAATCCATTGATACGGACAGTGCTGCGGCGGTTGCGAATACGGCCAAACTTCTTGGCGATCTCGGCCACTCTGTGGAGGAGGCGCGCCCTGATTTCGACTTTGAGAACCTGACCTCCAATGCCTTCCGACTGCTTGTCAGCTCTCTTGCCGGATTCTTCCCGCCGGAATTCTGTGAAGGCCCGATGGAAGGGTTTGAACCGATGACTCGCAAGTCCATGCGCTATGCTGCGCAAGTCGGGCTGCACGACTACCTGCAACGGGCGGCTGTCGTGAATAGCGAAGTGCGCAAGATGTCAGCATTTTTCAATACATATGACATCCTGTTAACCGCATCGACCAATGGCGCTGCGCAACCCCTTGGTGTGGCGCATCTGGATCAGGATATAGAATTCGACGCCTTTGTTGATCTGGTTCTGGACAAAAGCCCGTTCTCGGTGCCGTTCAATGCCTCCGGCCAACCGGCCATATCACTGCCCGTGCACCAGACCGCTGAAGGTATGCCTATCGGTGTTCAACTGGTCAGCGGCTTCGGGCAGGACGGAAAACTATTGCAACTTGCTACACAAATTGAAGCCGCTTCCGACTGGAAGACTGTCGCCAATTGAACGACGGTCACGCCATTCATTGAAACTACAACTACGAAATAAGAAAGGATTGGGTCATGCCAATTGAAACCATCGGCGGAACTGTAAAACTGCCGGACGGAACACCAGTTCCCCTGTCAAAAGCTGTAAAGGTTGGTGATTTGTTAATGCTGTCGGGCCAACTTGGCTTCGGTCCGGACGGACGAATCGTTGAGGGAGGGATCGAGGCCCAGACGAAACAGTGTATCGAAAACGCCAAAGCGGTTCTGGCAGAGGCCGGATCGGATCTGTCACAGGTCGTTAAGGCCTCTATCTGGCTAACGGACACGGCAGACTTCGCAGCGTTCAATCGCGCCTATGCGGAATATTTCCCGTCCCATCCGCCCGCGCGCTCGGCGGTTTGTTCAGGCCTGATGGTTCCCGGTGCCGTGGTCGAAATCGAATTTATCGCCCATCAACCCGCCTGATCGGGCTCCGCTGGTTCGCCGGTCTGCAAACGCTGGGGTTCTGT
>JAAEZA010000095.1 GCA_018223125.1 Paracoccaceae bacterium
GCCGAGATTTCCAACCAGATGGAATATGACGATGAGGTCGCCTATAACGCCACCCGCAAGGTCTATGATCTGGCGCGGGGCAAGGACGATCGCCCGTGGTGCCTGACCGTCAGCTTTACCCATCCCCATGATCCCTATGTCGCGCGCAAGAAGTATTGGGATCTGTATGAGGATTGCGATCATCTGCTGCCCACGGTTCCGGCAATGGATTACGCGGATCACGACAACCATTCCAAGCGGATTTTCGATGCCAACGACTGGCGCAGTTTTGACATCAGGGAAGAAGATATCAAACGCTCCCGCCGTGCTTATTTCGCGAATATCTCCTACCTTGATGACAAAATCGGAGAGGTGATGGAGGCATTGGAAGGCACGCGGCAGGAGGCGATTATCCTGTTTGTATCCGACCACGGCGATATGCTGGGGGAGCGGGGGCTGTGGTTCAAGATGAGCTTCTTTGACGGCGCTTCCCGTGTGCCCCTGATGATCAGCGCACCGCAGATGGAACCGGGGCTTGTGCGCGATCCTGTCAGCAATATCGACGTGGCGCCGACACTGGCAGAACTGGCTGGCGTGTCCATGGAAGAGGTCGCACCGTGGACCGAAGGGGAAAGCCTTGTGTATTTGGGGCAGGGCGGCGAACGCACCGCCCCTGTCGCGATGGAATACGCCGCCGAGGCGTCCTACGCACCGCTGGTTTCCCTGCGTTATGGCAGGTGGAAATACAATCGCTGCGCCCTTGACCCCGAACAGTTGTTCGATCTGGAAAACGACCCGCACGAGCTGACCAATCTGGCGGGGGATGCCGCACATCAAGGCACGCTCAATTCGCTGCGGGCCAAATCCGAAGCCCGCTGGGATCTGGCGGTCTTTGATGCACAGGTCCGCGAAAGTCAGGCCCGCCGTTGGGTTGTGTATGAGGCGCTGCGCAACGGGGACTATTACCCTTGGGACTACCAGCCGCTGCAAAAAGCCTCTGAACGCTACATGCGCAACCATATGGATCTGAACACGGTTGAGGAAATCGCCCGCTATCCGCGGGGCGAGTAACACCAGTACCGCAGGGCAGAACCGGCACAAGCCACACCCTGCGATACTGTCTGATTAAAAGGCGAAAGCTATGAACGCAGATTATATTATCGTCGGGGCCGGTTCAGCCGGCTGCGCCATGGCCTATCGCCTGTCCGAAGACGGCAAGCACAAGGTTCTGGTGGTGGAATACGGTGGCACCGACTGGGGGCCGTTTATCCAGATGCCCGGTGCGCTCAGCTATCCGATGAATATGTCCCGCTACGACTGGGGCTATCAGTCCGAACCCGAGCCCCACCTTGGCGGGCGCAGGCTGGCGGCGCCGCGGGGGAAGGTGATCGGGGGGTCGTCCTCTATCAACGGGATGGTCTATGTGCGGGGGCACGCACGGGACTATGACACATGGGCCGAGCAGGGTGCGCAAGGCTGGTCCGGCGCGGATGTCATGCCCTATTTCAAGCGTCAGGAAAACTGGGACCCCTCCGGCCACGGCGGCGATCCTGAAGTGCGCGGCACAAACGGACCGCTGCATGTCCAGCGGGGCAGCCGCGAAAACCCTCTGAACCGCGCTTTTGTCGAGGCGGGACGGCAGGCCGGTTATCCGGTGACAGAAGATTACAACGGCATCCAGCAAGAGGGTTTTGGCCCGATGGACCAGACGGTCCACAAGGGGCAACGCTGGTCTGCGGCCAATGCCTATCTGAAACCGGCTCTGAAGCGCCCGAACGTTGAACTGGTCAGCGGGCACGCCAACCGCGTGGTGATAGAACAGGGCCGCGCGGTCGGGGTGGAAATTACTCAGGGCGGCAAAGTTGTCACCTTGCGGGCCAACCGCGAAGTTATCATTGCCGCCTCGGCCTTTAATTCGCCCGCGCTCTTGATGCGCTCGGGGATCGGGCCGGCCGCCCATCTGCGTGAACACGGTATTGACGTTGTGGCCGACCGCGCCGGTGTGGGGCAGAACCTGATGGACCATCTGGAACTCTATATCCAGGTCAAAAGCCTGCAACCTGTCACCTTGTTCAAATACTGGAACCTGATCGGCAAGGGCTATGTCGGGGCGAAATGGTTGCTGACCGGCAAGGGGCCAGGGGCCTCGAACCAGTTTGAATCCGCTGCCTTTATCCGTTCACGTGCCGGGATCGAATATCCCGACATCCAGTATCACTTCCTGCCGATGGCTGTGCGCTATGACGGCAAGGCCGCCGCAGAAGGCCACGGCTTTCAGGCCCATGTGGGGCCGATGCGCTCTACCTCTCGCGGGGCTGTGACTCTTGGCAGTGCCGATCCCGCGACACCGCCGAAAATCCTGTTCAACTACATGAGCAAGGATCAGGACTGGGAAGATTTCCGCACCTGTATCCGCCTGACCCGCGAGATTTTCGCACAGGACGCCTTCAAACCCTTTAACGGCGGCGAAATCCAGCCCGGCGCGGCGGTGCAGTCGGATGACGAACTCAACGGGTTTATCAGGGAACACGTGGAAAGCGCCTATCATCCCTGTGGCACCTGCAAGATGGG
>JAAEZA010000052.1 GCA_018223125.1 Paracoccaceae bacterium
CGGCAGGTCTGTTCCAGATCCTCGGGGATGATGCCCTCTGCGTCCCGTTCGACTGAAACGATCCCCGCGCGCAGCATATAGGCTGCGTGCCGCAGGCCGGGAAAAACCAGTTCGTCGCAGACGATCACGGGGGAGGGGCCGGAAAGCACTGTTTGCAGCGCAATCAGCATGGCATTCTGCGCCCCGTAGGTGATCGTTACATCCGCAGCATCAGGATGGACACCCGCATGGGCCAGCCAGCCTGTCACCGCCTGTGCCGCGCCGTCAGCCCGTTCAGGATCAGGGTAGTCGGCCAGATCGTGGACACCTTTTGCAGCAATCTTTTTTAACGCGGCGCGAATGATCCCGTCCTGCCCGAGTTCGGGGGATTTGGTGCCCCGCAGGTCCATGGTTTCCGCCGGTGTGCCAAGGTGCAGCGAATCCCGTGGCGGGCTGCGTCCTGCGTTGCGGGCTTGTGCGACAAAGGTGCCCCGTCCGACAGCAGCATCCAGCAGCCCGTCATCGGTGGCGCGCCGGTAGGCACGGGCGACAGTGCCCGGGGTGATTTTCAGATCCCATGCGAGATCCCGAACTGTGGGCAACTTGCAGCCGGGGGCAAGTTCTCCGGCGGCGATGGCTTCGCGCAGGGCATGGACCACAGCGAGATATTTGGGCCCGCTGGCGTTTTCAAGGTCCGGTGGCCAAATTGTACCCATTACAATGTTTCCCTAGCGTTACTTCGCGCATGATTGTATCAGAATATTGTACCATACGTACAAATTGTATCAACACAAATTATGGAGCGCGATATGCCACAAGCACACGCAAGTCACATCGCGCTGGCAGAGGATCTCTGTTCGCGCGCAACCATCCCCTTCACAGCCACGCTCGCCCTGAAACTGGCGCATCTGGTGCTGGTCTGGAAAGAGCGAAAGCAGGCGCGCGTGATCCTGCGAAATATGGAAAGCCACCGTCTGGAAGACATCGGGCTGAATTTCGAGCAGGTCTACCTTGAAGCAAACAAACCGTTCTGGCGCAGCTAGGACACGCCAGAACAAAAAAAGGGCCGGATTGCGTCATACCTCCGCAATCCGGCCCTTCAGAAACAAGTTGAATGAACCTTATTTGTAGTGGCCGTCGTAAATCGGGCCGAGCGTTTCTTCGTCAAACAAGGAGGAAACGCTGGTGCCGTTGGAAATGTTCATGATCGCCTGTGCCAGCATTGGCGCAGTTGGTACAATGCGGATTTTTTCGCAGGCGGCAACGGCCGGTGTGGCTTCGATGCTGTCGGTAATCACCAGTTGCTCCATAGATGAATTGGTGATCCGCTCCACCGCAGGGCCGGAAAGAACGCCGTGTGTGATGTAGGAGTGAACCTCTTTCGCGCCCATTTCGATCAATGTGTCAGCGGCCTTGCACAGGGTTCCGGCCGTATCGCAAATGTCATCCACAATGATACATTTCTTGCCGGTGACATCACCGATCACTGTCATTTCTGCTACTTCGCCCGGTGCATTGCGGCGCTTGTCCACAATCGCCAGCGGTGCGCCGATCCGTTTCGCCAGTTCGCGGGCGCGGGCCACACCGCCGACATCCGGTGAAATCACCATGACGTCGGAAAGATCACCGAAGTTATGCTTCACATCCAGTGCAAAAACGGGGGCTGCATAGAGGTTGTCCACCGGAATATCGAAGAAACCCTGAATCTGCGTGGCGTGCAGGTCCATGGTCAAAACCCGTTCGATCCCCGCTTCCGCGATGAGATTTGCGACCAGTTTGGCGGAAATCGGTGTGCGGGCTTTGGTGCGGCGGTCCTGACGGGCATAGCCGAAATAGGGAATCACCGCCGTGATCCGGTCAGCCGAAGACCGGCGCAGCGCATCAGAGATGATCAGCAGTTCCATCAGGTTGTCATTGGCCGGATTGGACGTGGACTGGATAATGAACATATCCTCGCCGCGCACGTTGTCATAAACCTCTACAAAGATTTCCTGATCGTTAAAACGTTCGATGCGGGCATCGACCGGCTTTACCGCTTTGCCGCGGTGCATGGACATGCGGCGGGCAATCGCCTCGGAGAGGGTTTTGTTGGAATTGCCGGCGATCAGTTTCGGCTCGATAATGGATTTCATGGCAGAGGGTCCCTAGCAGCGGATTGGACGTTACAGACAGGCGTTACGTAACAGTTCTGTTAGGCGAGGCCATAGCAAAGCATCAGGGGTTTGCATAGGGAATATGGCGGGCTAATCAGGGTTAAATGACTCAAAGGACGTAACAAAATGGCCCATATCGACTATTTTACAATTACCCTGTCCCCCTTTGCCTATCTGGCCGGCACCGGCCTTGAAGAGGTCGCGCGCAAGCACGGGGCGACGATTACATACAAGCCTTTCAATCTGATGCAGGTGTTCGAACAGACCGGCGGCACGCCTCCGGCCCAACGGCACCCCGCGCGGCAGGCCTACCGCTTGCAGGAACTGGAACGGATCGCCAGGCGCAATGACATGCCGATCAACCTGAAACCGGCCCATTTCCCGACCAATCCCGCGCCAAGCTGCTATGCGTTGATCGCGGCGCAGGATGCAGGCGGCGGTGATCTGGGCGGGTTGTGTCACAGCTTCCTGCGCGCCTGCTGGGCCGAAGAAAAAGACGTAGCCGAGGACGCGGTGATACGCGCGTGTCTGGAGCAATACGGCTTTGACCCGAAACTGGCAGACTCCGGCCTGCTGAGCGGGGCACAGACCTTTGAGAAGAACACCGAGGAAGCCTTGCAACGCAACGTCTTTGGTGCACCCAGCTACGTTGTGGGCGATCAAGTGTTCTGGGGTCAAGATCGTCTGAGCTATCTGGACGATTACCTGTCAGAACTAGGAAAATAATCGTGCCGGAATGTTTTACCAGAACCGCAGGGCAGGGGCCGCGCAAGTCCCTGTTCATTCACTGTTCACTGTCTTCAGGCAAAAGCCTGCTTCCGCTGATGGAGCACTTCAGCGAAGAGATGACGATGGTGGCAGTGGATCTTCCGGGGCAGGGGAAATCCCCGATGCCCGATACCAAGCGGGACTACCAGAACCAATGCGTTGAAGCCTGTATCGCGCTGATCGAACAGTCGGGCGGGCCGCAGGATCTGGTGGGGCATTCCTTTGGTGCGACGGTGGCGCTGCGTCTGGCGGCGCTGCGTCCGGATCTGGTGCGGTCACTGGTGCTGTTCGAACCGGTTTATTTCGGTCTGCTTCGGGATGCGGGGCATCCGGCCTATAACAGGATGCAAGCAGAGGAAGGTGCCTTTAACGATGCCGTAGAACAAGGTGATATGCTAAAGGCGGCGGAATTGTTCCTTACCCGCTGGGGGCTGCCCGGCGAATGGGAACGTCTGCCCGAAGTGGCCCGCACAGCCATGTCCGAGAGGATGTGGGTGATCCCTGCCCAGCATCAGGCGATCATTGACGACAGTGACATCCGGATGCGCCTGCCGGAACTGGAAAACATCGCCTGCCCGACGCTGGTGATGCGCGGTGGTGACAGCCCCGAAGTTATGTCTGCCGTAACCGGGGTGATTTCAAATACACTGCCAAACGGTGCATTGGATGTGCTGGAAGGGTCGGGGCATATGCTGCCCATCACCCACGCAGCGGACTGTGCAAAACGGATGCGCGGGTTTTGGGGCATGTGACGGGGGCATCCCTCCTTTGCGGGAGGGATGCCTGCGGCGCGGATATTTGTCCCAAAAAGAGCCGTGGGTGCGGCGCAGGGCTAGCCCTGCACCAGCGAAACAAACTCGTCGATTTCTGCGTCCGTGGTGGACCAGCTGCAGACAAGACGGCAGGTCAGGATTTCGTCTGACGGGCCGGTTGCGGGGTGGTTTCCGGGCCATGGGTGGTAGATGGCGCCGCCTGCTTGGGCCCGTTCATGGGCCGCGCGGGTCATGCCGCAGAACAGCATGTTGGCCTGACGGGGGTGAAGCAGTTCAAAGCTGTTGATACGGGTCAGGCCCGCCTCCAGCCGCGCGGCGGCCGCATTGGCCTGACGGGCGAGTTTCAGCCAGAGATCATCCGTCAGGTAGGCCTCCATCTGGGCGGACAGGTAACGGTGTTTGGAAAACAGGTGGCCGCCCCGTTTGCGGCGCAATTCGAATTCCCATGCTTTGGCGGGATCAAAGATGATGACTGCCTCAACACCCATCAGCCCGTTTTTGGTGCCCCCGAAGGAGACCACATCAATTCCGGCCTTCCATGTCATTTCCGCAGGCGTGCAATCCAGTGCAACCAAGGCGTTGGTAAAGCGGGCCCCGTCAAGGTGGGTGCCGATGCCGAGTTCCTTTGCCGTGCTGCACAGGCGGGTGATTTCATCTACCGTATAGACCGTGCCCATTTCGGTGACATTGGTGATCGACAGGGCGCCGCGCTGGATATTGTGCACGCCAAGCACGCCAGTGCTTTCGGCGCGGCTGCGGAACTGGTTTGCGTCGATTTTGGCGTCGGCCCCGTCGAGCAGTGTCAGTTTTGCACCGCCGGTGAAAAACTCCGGCGCGCCGCATTCGTCTTCTTCGATATGGGAATGGCGGTGGCAGAATACGGTCTGCCACGGCTGGGCCAGAACCGACAGGGACAGGGCGTTGGCGGTGGTGCCGGTGGAGACCAGATAGACTGCGGCCTCCGGTGCCTCGAAGATGTCGCGGATGCGGGCGGTGACGCGGTCCATGATTTCGTCATTGCCGTATGAACTGGCATAGCCCTCGTTGGCCTTGCCCAGAGCCTCCATCACCTCGGGGGCGGCGGGGGCGGCGTTGTCTGATGCGAAATACATTATTGGAACCCTTCCACGATATAGTCTTCGTAATCCTCTTCCTCTACGTCATATTCGGGCACTGTTTGGCCTGCAACCGAATTGCCGCTTTGTGCCGTGCTGGCCGGATCGCCTGTCAGCAGCGGGTGCCACGGGGGCAGGCGTTTGCCCTCGTGCAGCAGGCGGTAGGCGCAGGTGCCTGGCATCCAGTGGGCGTTGCGTTCAATGTTTTCGGGGGTCAGTACAACGCAGCCCGCCACCATCTGTTTGCGCAAGGGATAGTTGCCGCAGGAACAGGTTTTGTCGTTAAACAGGCGGCAGGCAATATTGGTATAAGCCAGTTCGCCGCTGTCCTCGTCTTCCAGTTTCAACAGGCAGCATTTGCCGCAGCCGTCGCAGAGCGCTTCCCATTCGGCCTTGCTCATGTCGGCAAGATCGGTGGTGCGCCAGAAATTCTTGGGCAGTTGGCCCCGTTTGATGTGATCGCTCATAGTGCTGTTCTTGAGCCGTTGCGCCGGATTGTCTAGGGTAAACAGAAAAAACGGAGCAGTTGATGCGGGAAACCGATCTCTATGAACCCGTCAAAGCCTTTCTGGAAGGGCAGGGCTACGAGGTGAAAGCCGAAGTGCGCGATTGCGATGTGGTGGCGGTGCGCGGCGGGGAAGATCCTGTGGTGGTGGAACTGAAGCTGCAACTGTCGCTGGCGCTGCTGATGCAGGGGGTGGACCGGCAGGCGATCACGGATGCGGTTTATGTGGCGGTGCCTGCGGGGAAAACAGCCCGCTGGCGGGGGCAGGTGAAAGATGCGGTGCGGCTGTGCCGGCGGCTCGGGCTGGGGTTGATGAGCATCCGTAACGGGGCGGTTCTGGTGCATGTAGACCCGGGGCCCTATGCGCCGCGCAAGATGAAGCGGCGGCGGGAATTGTTGTTAAAGGAATTCCAGAACCGTGTGGGCGATCCAAATACTGGCGGGCAGACGAAACGCAAGATTATCACGGCTTACCGGCAGGATGCCCTGCGTCTGGCGTTACATCTGTCTGTGGCGGGAACGGTCAAACCGGCGGTGGCGCGTAAGGAATTGGGCGTGGTCAAGGCTGCGGCGATTCTGCAATCGGACCATTACGGCTGGTTCGAGCGGGTCGAGCGTGGGGTCTATGCGTTGCGGCCGGGCGGGGCGGAGGCGCTGGAGACTTACGCGGATGTGGTTGCTTTACTGAAAGCATGAGGAGTCGAGTATTTCAGGAACATTGAAGCCGTTCAGCTGTGGTCGGCGAGGATCTCGCGGGCTTTAACGCAGTCGGCTTCCATGGCAGTAATCAGGCCTTCGAGGCTGTCGAACTTCAACTCGGGGCGCAGGAATTCTACCAGTGCTGTGGACAGGGTCGCACCATAAAGATCGCCTTTGAAGTCGAACAGGTAGACTTCGAGGTTGGGGATGTCATTGTCGGCAAATGTGGGCCGGTCGCCCAGCGAGGCCGCCCCGTGATAGTGGCCCTTGTGCGGCCCGTCGAGCACATCCACCAGCACCGCATAGACGCCGTATTTGGGCAGATGCAGGTCTGTCAGCGGGATGTTGGCGGTTGGAAAGCCGAGGTCGCGGCCCCGTTGAAAGCCTTTTTCCACCACGCCCTCGATGCGGTGCCAGTGACCCAGCATCCGTGTGGCATCCTGCGGGCGGCCTTCGGAGAGGGCGGCGCGGATCGCGGTGGAGGAATAATCGCCCTGCGCATCATTCACCAGTGGTGCGATTGTGGTGCCAAAGCCGTGGGTCTTGCCCATTTCAGCCAACAGTTCCACATCGCCGCTGCGCCCCTTGCCAAAGCGGAAATCAGCGCCGACCACCAGATGTTTTATGCCAAGCCCTTGCACCAGCACATCCGTTACAAAGGTTTCGGCGGGCAGGGCGGCCAGTTCCTTGTTGAAGGGAATTTCATACAGGTGATCGAGGCCCAGTTTTTCAAACCTGTTGGCGCGGGTTTCTGCAGACATCAGGCGAAAGGCCGGTGCATCGGGCTGGAACAGGCGGCGGGGGTGGGGTTCGAACGTGACCACACCCAGCGGCGCTCCAAGTTCGCCAGCCGCTGCGCGGGCCAGTGCCAGAACCGACTGGTGGCCAAGGTGGACCCCGTCAAAGTTGCCCATGGCAACAGAGGCGTCTTTGGCAGTTTCGGGCAGGTTGCGGTACGTCTGGTGTCTTTGCATATGGCCTTGGACGGGCCTGTGCCCGTTACGTCTGGGTGCGGCTCGGCGCGAGAACCAGCGCTTCACCTTTCAGAACAACCGTATCGCCGACTGTGCAGACACATTCAAGGGTCACACGGCGTTTTGCCGCGTCAATTGCAGCAACCGTGACCGTGGCCGTCACATTGGCGTCGGGACGCACGGGGGCGGTGAATTTCAGGTCCTGTTTCATGTAGATCGTACCGTGGCCGGGCAGTTGTTCCCCGATCACCGCAGAAATAAGCGAGGCCGAGAGCATGCCGTGGGCGATCCGGCCACCGAACATAGTGTCTTTCGCGTAAGCGTCGTTCAGATGCACCGGATTGTGGTCGGTGCTGAGTTCCGCAAACATCGCGATTTCACGGTCGCCGATAATTTTGGAAATAGCGCGGGACATGCCCACTTCCATATCTTCTACAAAGATGGTTCCGACTTGGGGTTCGATGGGCAAACTGTCTGGCATGGGTAACATCCTGTCGCTGTGATCCTGCCTGACTAGATCGAAATCCGGTGTCAGGCAAGATGCTTGCGCAACTTTTGTGCGGTTTTATTTTGTATTTTGTAACTTAATTACCTAAGGTGACCGATGGTGGCTGTCGGGCTGAGGCTGTGGGTGGTCAGGAAGGCGTCCAGTTTTTCCGGATCGGGCTGGGGCGCTGTGGCGGTTTCCTCGGCTGCGAGACCGCCGGAAATGAACAGGCTGTCCATATCCTCGTTTATGGCGCCCAGAATATCCGTGTGGATACCGTCACCGATGCACAGGATGCGGCGGTTTTCAATTTCGCGCCCTGCGACAGCCGACAGGCGGCGGCGGGCGAGGTCGTAGATCGGCGGGTGGGGTTTGCCGAAATAGTGGGAGGTGCCGCCCCGTGCCGTGTATTCTGCTGCCAGCGCACCGGCGCAGTAGATCCGCTTGTCGCCGTGATCCACCACAATGTCAGGATTGGCGCAGAGCAGGTCCAGACCGTTGTTCTTTGCCTCAAGGAAGATCGCGGTGTAATCGTCCGGTGTTTCGGTCTGGTCGTCATAAAGTCCGGTGCAGACGATCGATTCCGCCTGATCGAGCGGTACAAGGTTGATGTTTTCAAGACCCGGAATGTCGGGATCGGGGGCAAAGAACGGCAGATCCCGTTCCGGACCGATGTGGAAAACATTGGTGCCGTAATGTCCCGAGGCCAGAGCCGCGCGGGCGCTGTCGCCGCTGGTGGCCACTTCGTGATAGAGATCGCGGGCCACGCCGATTCCGTCAAGTTGGGTCTCTACCGAATGTTTCGGGCGGGGGGAGTTGGTCAGCAGCAGGACCAGACCGCCGCCATCTCGGAAGGTTTCAAGGGCGCGCACGGCCTCTGCAAAGGGGCGCTGACCGTTGTGCAGGCAGCCCCAGAGATCGCAGAACACCGCGTCATAGCTGGAGGAAATTTCGGACAGATTTTCGATGATACGTGTCATGGCAGGCCCTTCGCTGTTTCGCGCGATCATTGCGAGATTGCCGGTCTTGGCAAGGTCAAATCCCCCAAGATCATGGTGCTTTGCCTGAAAAGGACCAGTAATTCGGGAAAAAACTGCAAAGCAGTGCGGGGTGACGTGCAGTCAGGCGGGTTGTGAGCGAAAATGAACCGGAATAGGATTTCAGCGCCCATAGTGGCGGGATCTTTCCGCTGCATGCGCCGGTTGCCATTCCCGCCCCGTCGGGCGCGTAAAGACAGGATCGTTCCATGACAGACCATATCACCGTTCACACAGCGGACCGCGTAACCACTGTGACCATCACGCGGCCGGACAAGCGCAATGCGATCACGCAGGCCATGTACGGCAAGATGGCCGATGCGCTGGAGGCTTACGCCACGCAGGATGAGGCGCGGGCGCTGGTTCTGACCGGCGCAGAGGATTATTTTACGGCCGGTAATGACCTCAAGGATTTCTCCATGTCCGATCGTAGCGATGACATTCCGCCGGTGGGGCGGTTCCTGAACGGGATTTCCACCTGTCCCAAGCCGGTGATTGCTGCGGTGAACGGGCCGGCCATCGGGGTCGGGCTGACGATGCTGTTGCACTGTGATCTGGTTTACGCCGCAGACTCCGCCACCTTTGATGCGCCTTTTGTCAAGCTGGGGCTGGTGCCGGAGGCTGCGTCTTCGATGTTGTTGTCGGCCTCTGTCGGAATGGCGGTGGCCAATGACATCCTGCTGGCCGGACGCAAGCTGACGGCGCAGGAAGCCCATGACTACGGTTTGGTATCCCGTGTATTTGCGGATGGCGATCTTATGTCGGAAACCCGCAAGATCGCGCTCCATATCGCGGCAAGCGCACCAGTGGCGTTGAAACGCTCCAAAGCGCTGATCCGCAACCAGCGCGAGCAGGTGGCGGCGCAGATGGCGGCAGAGGGCAAGGTTTTTGTGGAACAGCTCCGCTCGCCGGAATTTGCCGAAACGGTGGCCGCAATCATGCAGAAGCGGACCCCGAACTATTCCTGATCCGGACCTGTTTCCCTAAAACGCCGACGGCCCGCACAGAAAAACTGGGCGGGCCTACGCGTAAGTGAGTCAAATATGCCGCTCCGGCAGGCCGGAACGGCTTGTCACTTAAAACCCGCACCGCATGTTCATGCAGGGCGGGCTATCTCTGATTATTTGAACATCTTGGCTTCGAAAGCCTTCAGCGACAGGCGCGAGGATGTATAGGCTTCGCGGCCCTGTGCGCAGGCGAGTTCAGGGAAGAGTTCCGTGATCTCGTCACGCTGCTCTGCTGTTACGCTGGCCATGGCCTGGTCGCCCGGCTGGAAGCTTTCGGTCCATGCGCCATCGGACAGGACGACCTCGTGGTGGTCGAACATGAAGTGCACATATGTGGCCTGCGACGCGCTGACCAAAGAGATGCCTTTGTCGTCATTCACCATATGCTTGGCAGCAACCAGCACTTCCGGCTCGTTGAACAGCAGGCCGACTTCGGCGTTGTTCACCAGCAGGCGGTGGTTCTGGCTGACCAGCATATCCCGTTCCGGCAGACCGTTCCCGAGCGCGCCCTTGCGGATCAGGACTGGTTGCAGATGGGGGTTGGCTTGCAGTTCCATCCCTGTCATCGGCTTGGCTCCGATCCAGCGGATTTCCTGTGCGCCATTGTCCCGCGTGATCACCCGATCCCCGACCTTGAGCATTTCCACAGGCTTCTCGCCTTGCATGGTTGCAATCAGCGTGCCCGGTGTGAAACAGGGCGGAGGTGTCGTGTCGAGAATATTCTCGATCTCGGTAAAGGTCATCTCGCCGGTGACAGACCCACCCGGATGGTCGATGAACTGGACCGTGCCAGATGTGGAGTTGCCATCCGCATCGACAGTCTGGTTGATAATTTTGTAGTGACCGACATTGGACAGGTCGAGCGTATCGCAATCGTCGCCTGCGCTGCCGCCGTCTACATGGTCACCGATGGCTTCTTCTGCAGAGCTGTAGTTGAACGTATCCCTGTCGGCACCGCCGAAGAGATTGTCGACACCTTCACCACCTTCGATGATGTCTGCGCCGCCGCCGCCATAGATTTCGTCGTCGTCTTCGCCACCAAACAGACGGTCGTCGCCGCCTTTGCCTTCGATGTAGTCGTCGCCCTTGCCGCCGAAGAACTCGTTGGTGAACGTATCAGAGGAAGAGTTGCCCTCTTGATCAAAGCCGATGAGTGTATCGTCGAAATCAGAACCGATTACACCGTCGATGCCGCTGGTGATGCTGTCGTTATCCGCATCTCCACCCGAGAGGGAGCCTGTGGAAAGGTCGACAGTTACAGCAGAGTCGCTGTTGGAATAGTCGAGGTTATCCTGACCTGCGCCACCTTCAAAGGTGTCCGCACCGGAACCGCCGACAAACACGTCGTCGCCGTTGCCACCATAGAGCATATTGCTGCCGGGGCCGCCGGCAATGGTGTCATTGCCATTGCCACCGTAAACGGTGTCATCGCCCTTGCCGGCGTCAACAATGTCGTTGCCCGCATAGGCGTAGATCACATCATTGTCGCCATCTGCGCCGTCGATGGTGTCGCATTGATCGTCAACATAACCGGGCAGCATGATGTCGTCGCCGCTTGTGCCGTCTACCGGGCCAGCCGTTTTCGTGCCACCTGTGCCGGTTCCGCCAGTACCAGTTCCGCAGGTTCCGGTTCCGCCAGTCCCCGTGCCACCGGCTCCCCAATAAGTTTTGTCGTCTTTGGTTACGCCCGTTCCATCACTCATTACAAACTCCACTCATCATGCTGGTTCGACCGGTATCGCTCCGGCGAAAAATGAAAATATCCTATAAGCAGCGTAGGTTCCGAACAGATGGACCCCAGATGTGCCGCGAATTCTCTTGTTCAGTTACACAGCACTTGGATCAAAACTCAAGAAAAACCGTCCAATTTTGCCAGATTTTGAACAAATTTCGCCACATTTAGAACTTTTTTGCCTTTTTTGGGAACATTGAGGTTGAGGGGGCTTCTTTGTCTCTCAATCGTGGACAATAGCATTAAACCTCAGGGCTATAAGGCTATTGCAAAATGCAAAAGGACAGTGTGATTCGCATTTTTTGGCGGGTTGAGCGAGCAAATGTGGCAGCATTTGCCACAATTTCGACTTAAACCCTGCCCATACAGCGCGGACCGAACTTATTCGACAGAGTCATTATGGTAGAGCAAATCTGGAACGGCGTGGACATCGCACAGCGCGCGGAACGCCTGTTTGACAAGCGTGTCCTGAAGGTCATTGCGCCAGGTGGGCGAAAGCGCGGGAGCATCCGGATCGTTTTTGCCGATCAGACAATCATCGCTACACGGCGTGACAGCGTCGAAGAGACCAAAGCCGAGGCACATATCCTTGAGCAACTGACGAAGCATACATCATCCTGCGCGGGATTTCTGGCCATGGACGGGGATGTAATGTTCCAGACCGATGTGGGGCAGCATCGCTTGGGGCAATATGTCCGCGTTCAAGATCCCTCCGATTGGGAAGATGTCGCCGTGAAAACCGTGCGCTCCCTGTTTGACGTGCATGTGGCTGGGAATGCGTCCAGCCTGCCGCAGGACCTGAAAGCCTGTTTCATGCGGTCCGGCTGGATCAAGATGTTTGTGAACGATCCGGCCCGTGTGGCCAAAAAGCTGGGGCAACCGGTGCCGGAATATGACAAGGATGCATTGGCCGAGATTGTAAAGACGCCGGAACGACGCTTTATCAAATGGGATTGCAGGGCGGGCAATGCGGCAACCGATGAAGCGGGAAAAATCCGCTGGTTCGATTTTGAATATGCCGGATTGCGCCACGGTGCCGAAGATTTCGCGTGGCTTGTTGCGGATGAAAACTGGCCGCTTCCGGCGGATACAATGCTGTTGATCATCGGACAGGAATACGGGCGGGGCGAAACCCGCAGCTGGGACTCTTATCGCAGCTACCTTGAGATCTTCGCGACTCTTCAGGCCATAAACCGGATTTTGCAGGTCTTCCGCGGGGTGAAGCGCAAGGGCTGGATCAGCGAACATCGTGCGCTTCACTATGATGATGTGGGGATCAACCCGCGCCTTGCAATACACCTGTGTGACAACGGGCGGATACTGGCGGATCGTAACGGTGTGACCCGACCGATTGTTCCGGTGTTTGAAGCCGCGCGCAAAGCCTTTGCAGAGACGATGAACTGAGGCGGCAGTTTCAGGCGGTTATCGGTGTCTCACTTGCTGCGAGCGGCAGTGTGATTCGAAAGACCGCCCCCATACTGTTGCCCGCATAAACCAGCGTGCCACCAAGGTTCTTGACGATTTCGCGGCTGATCGGCAGGCCAAGTCCGGCGCTGCCGGAAGTGAACTTCTTTGACAGTTTGGAGAACTTTTCGAAGATCAGGTCGATGTCATCCTCGCTGATACCCTTGCCATTATCCGCAACTGTAATCACCAGCTTGCCATCGTGCAGCCCGCTGAGAACGCTGACTTCGGGCGGGGTGGTGCCGCAATGTTTCAGCGCGTTTGTCACCAGATTGATCAGCACCTGGGACAGCCTGTCCGCGTCGGTATAAAGCATGACCTGTTCCGCCGTCGTGTCCCGCCGGATGATCGCGCCAAGTTCGTTGGCCTGTGCTTGCGTGGTAGCAAGGGCGCGGTCGATGATGTTTTGCAAGGGAACGGTTTCAAGGTTCAACTGCACGCGCCCGTTTTCCATAAAGCTGAGGTCGAGAATATCATCCAGCAACCGTGTCAGCCGGATGCTTTCGCTGTGGATGATGGTTGCAAAATGGTTCAACTGGTCCGGCTCCAGCGTATCGCCGTCCTGAAGAATTTCGGAAAACGTACGGATCGACGTCATTGGCGTGCGCAACTCGTGACTGACCTGACTGAGAAACGTATCCTTCTGCGCGCCGAGTTCTGTCAGTTTCGCATTGGCATGGCGCAGTTGCGCGGCCGCCTGTTCCAGTTCTTTGGATTGGGTTTCAAGGCGGGCGGAATATTCCATGATCTGGGCGGTCTCATCCGCAACGGCGATCATGTCTTCAAAGGAAATCTCGGCCCCGCCGGTGACCTGTGCCATCATCGCATGGGCGGCAGCCGCCCCGACCGAACCCGCGATTTCCCGTTCCAGTGTGGCGATCAATTCGTTGGTGGCATCGGGCAAGGGTGAGTCCTTTCCCTGATGCCGTGCCTGCGCGCGGAACAGGGCCATGGCTTCCTCCCGTCCCAGAATGCGTTGGGCCAGCACCAGCAGGTCTTCGATTGCGGTGCTTCGGGTAATGCCGCGACGGGGAGAAACCTGACCGAACACATTGATGAACTGGACAGATTGAAGGCGTTCTATTGCGCTGGGTGTGGTCAGCAGGGAAACGGTGATAAACACCAGTGTGTTCAGCCCCAAAGACCAGAACACCGCGTGGACCAGCGGATCGGTGATGCCAACGCCCAGCAGGTTTTGCGGCGCCAGCCAAAGGATGCCGAAAGGGCCGCGTTCAAGCGTTTCCGGCCCCGTTAGGGCCGCGCCACCAAAGCTCGGGACGAATAACGTATAGGCCCAGACGACAAAGCCGGTGCAAATGCTGGCAATTGCGGCGGGGCGGGTGGCGCTGTGCCAGAACAATCCGCCCAGCAGGGCAGGCAGTACCTGTGCCACCCCGAGAAAGGCAATCAATCCGATGGAGGCCAGCGCGCCGGTGCCTCCGTTGAACTGGAAATACACATAGCCGAGTGCGACAACGACCGCGATGCTCAGCCTGCGGGAGCGCAGCAGCAGATCGCGTACATCGTCGCTCGCGGGGTTGCGGCTGGCGTTCATCCGCAGCCAGAGCGGCAGGACGATGTGGTTGGAAACCATGGTAGAGAGCGCAATAGAGGCGACGATCACCATCGACGTGGCCGATGAAAACCCGCCCAGAAAGGCCAGTGTTGCCAGCGTTTGCTGGCCCTGGTCCAGCGGCACGGTCAGCACGAACAGATCGGGGTTCGAATCCGGTGCCAGTATGGACTGTCCGGCAATGGCAATGGGCAGGACAAACAGGCTCATCAAAAAAAGGTACAGCGGGAAGGCCCAGCTTGCAGTGGCCAGATGCCGTTCGTTTGCATTTTCGACAACGATGACCTGAAACATGCGCGGCAGGCAGATAATGGCGCAGGCAGACAGGAAATTCAGCGTCAGCCAGCGCGTGTTAAACACCTGACTGCTTTGCAACAGTTCGGGATCCATTCGCGCGAAAATATCCGCAGGGCCGCTTGCCACGCCCCAAACGACAAAAATGCCGACAGACAACAGGGCTGCCAGCTTTACGACGGCTTCAACCGCGATGGCTGTGACAACGCCGTGATGGCGCTCGTTCGCATCCAGATTGCGGGTGCCAAAGATGATGGTAAACACCGCCAGCCCCGCAGCCACATAAAATGCGGTCACTGTGGGGGAGGGCGCAGGCGCGCCGGTGGCGGTGGTAAAGACTGCAAAGCTGAGCGTCATGGATTGTAGTTGCAGCGCGATATAGGGGGTCGTGCCCACCACGGCCAGCACTGTAACAAGAACCGCCAGCCCGCCGCTTTTACCGTATCGCGACGACAGAAGGTCCGCGATAGAGGTGATCCGTTGCACCCGCCCGATCCGCACAAGTTTGTGCAGCAGCCACCACCAGCCGACAAAAACAAGGGTGGGACCAAGGTAAATCGCGACGAACTCCAGCCCGTTGCGCGCCGCCGATCCAACCGCGCCATAGAACGTCCATGCGGTGCAATAGACAGAGATGGACAATGTATAGACCAACGGCGAACGCAGGATCGCGAAACGCCCCGTTTCCGCCCAGCGTTCCGCTGCATAGGCGACGGCAAACAGCCCGAGCACATAAAGCAGGCAGATCGAGACAAGAACATTGAAACTGATCATTTGGAGACGTTGATCCGCAGTGCACGACGGGCGAGGAACAGGGCCAGCAGGATCAGTCCGGCCCAGACACTGAACACATAGACAAAGGGGGTGGGCAGGCCGAACAGGCTGTCCGCACGGGTGAATACCGTCATCACAGGTGTCATCAGCAACGTCACGCCCACCACCGGCAACAAGGTGGCCACATCGCGGAACCTGCGGCCCGGACGGCTGGGCAGGGTGGGGCGTTTGATCCGGTCAGCCATCAGCAGGGGTCATTCCAGCAGGGCTTTGATATTGGCGACAATTTCGCGGTTCGAAAAGGGTTTGGTCATGAACATGGACGCGCCCGCGGCCTGTGCCGCGGCGCGGTCGCGGGATTGTCCCTTGGCCGTCAGCATCAGCACCGGCGTTTCGGCCATACCTTCGGTGCCGCGAATTTCGCTTAAGATGTCAAAACCGCTCTTGCCAGGCAGCATGACGTCAAGGATCACAAGATCCGGTGTCAGCCGCGCAGCGGTTTCGGCGGCATTGCTGCCATCGGAATGGGTGCTGACAGACAGCCCCTCCCGCGTCAGAAGAAAGCTGAGCGCCTCTACTATATGGGGTTCGTCCTCGATCAATAACACCCGTTCGTGCATTACAGCCTCCCAACTGTTTTGCAGACAGCCTCCCAACTGCCAGCTTGGTGAAACTACGGCAAGCCTGTGGTTTTAGGCAAGGATGTAATCCACCCGCCGTGCATCACAGTGTTTGCGCGGGCAGACACTGCAATGAAGACCGGCCAGAACCGGCGCTGCCGGCGCTTGTGTCATGACGCGGCTGTCGGCGCTGAAAATCATGGTAGAGCGCAGCAGGGCGGGCATATCGTAATCGCCGTGATCAAGCGGTTCGGCCAGCGCATAGGTCAGGACACGGTCGCCCGATGGCATCTCCAGCGTGGCCCGCATCACCTGACCGGGCCGGGCGAAGGCGCGGTAGATCGGCCAGAGCGGACAGGCCGAGGAATAAAGCGGCAGCGCCAGTTCGGGAATGGGTTTGCGCATCAGAACTGCGCCGGACATATCCACTTCAAGCAGGCCGAACACCGGAAAACCCATGTCGGCAGGCATCTGTGCCATACGGAACAGGATCGCCATAACGCTGGAATTGTAATGCCGCGCAAGGCTGAGTGGATCGAACCCGTGTTTGCCTGCAATGTCTGCAAAGGCTTCGGCGGGAAGGGTGCGCTCGATGGATTGGTAACGTTCCAGCGTGCTGTGCAGGACAGGTGCGTCATGGGGGCCGCTTTTCAGTTCGGGGCGCGCATCGGGGGGTGGTACATGGTCGTGGCTGGCCCAGAATTCGTGGGCCGCAGCGGTGGCGGGTCCGCTCGGGTCGGTCTCGGCATCGTGGTCGAAGAAATCCACCATCTTCTGGGCGGTCTCGGACAGGCGTTGACTGTCGCTGTGCAGGTTGGCGAGAAAGCGGGCCTGCATGTCCGCCGGAATATCCCCTTCCGTGGCAAGAATGCTGGCGGTAGACCGGATCGCGGTGATGTTGGACAGGATCTGGTGCATCGTCTCTGACACAAACGGGTCATGGGCCATCTGGTCTGTCATCGCGGTCAGTGTCTCGCGCTGTTCGCGGCTGATCCGCGCCAGTTCGCTAAGCAGTTTTGCCCAGCCGGGATAGCGTCCGACGAATTCTTCGATCCGCTCCACCTCGGCGTGAATAGAGCTGTGGCTTTTGGCCGTTTCGGTCAGCGCGTTGATCAGCGAGGCATCGGCGCCTTCGGTCAGTTCGGAAGGGTGCAGGTCCAGTTCCCGCGCGATGGACAGCAGGGTCCGCCCCGCGATTCCCCGCCGGTTGTGTTCGATCAGATTGAGATAGCTCGCCGAAATCCCCACAGCACGGGCCAGCGCTGTCTGGGTCAGTTTGCGGGTCTGACGGCGTTCTCTGATGCGGGTTCCGATAAGGGTTCTGGGCAGGATTTTTTTCCTTTGATTGCTTTACGTTGCGGGAAGATCGGTCACTAAATTTACAAAATGCTGCGTTGCGTCGAGAAAAATTTTACAAAAAAATTCAACCAAAGCAACTGTTTATTGTGTTTTTAACGGATCGGCAGGAAGATGCCAATGTCAATTATTTGACTTCGTGTCCGGGCGCGTGTCCATGGGAGGATGCACGGGTCGGTCAAAAAATTGAGTTCATTGGGAGGAAATCTATGACTCTGATTAAACCAACACGGCGTGGTGTCATTCAGGCCGGCGCTTTGGCAGGGGCCGGTATTGCCATGCCGACGATCCTGACTGCGGAAAGCCATGCGGGCTATCGCAATGCACCTCAGGGCAGTACCGTGACGCTGGGCTTCAACGTGCCGCAATCCGGTCCGTATGCGGATGAGGGCGCGGATGAGCTGCGCGCCTACGAGCTGGCGGTCGAACACCTGAACGGTGGCGGCGACGGCGGCATGATGAATACCTTCACGGCCAACGGCAGCAAAAACGCGCTGAAGGGGAATGGTATTCTGGGTAAGAAGGTGGAATTCGTCACCGGCGATACACAGACCAAATCCGATGCGGCGCGGGCGTCTGCGAAGTCCATGATCGAAAAAGACGGTGCGGTCATGATCACGGGAGGCTCGTCCTCCGGTGTGGCGATTGCGGTTCAGGGGCTGTGTCAGGAAGCTGGCGTTATCTTCATGGCCGGTCTGACCCATTCCAACGATACAACTGGCAAGGACAAGAAAGCCAACGGGTTCCGTCACTTCTTCAACGGCTACATGTCTGCTGCCGCTCTGGCCCCTGTGCTTGAGAAGATGTACGGCAAGGACCGCAAGGCCTATCACCTGACAGCCGACTACACTTGGGGCTGGACACAACAGGAATCTATTGCTGCGGCAACAGAGGCCAAGGGCTGGGAAACCGTTAAGAATGTTCTGACACCGCTGGCGACAACGGACTTCTCGTCTTATGTGGCACCGGTTCTGAACTCCGGCGCGGATGTACTGGTTCTGAACCACTACGGCGGCAACATGGTGAACTCGCTGACTTCTGCGGTGCAGTTCGGCCTGCGGGACAAGCAGGTGAACGGCAAGAACTTCGAAATCGTTGTTCCGCTGTATTCCCGTCTGATGGCCCGTGGTGCGGGTGAAAACGTGAAGGGAATCTTCGGGTCCACCAACTGGCACTGGTCCTTGCAGGACGAAGCGTCCAAAGCCTTTGTTAAATCCTTCGGTACCAAATACGGCTTCCCGCCAAGCCAGGCTGCGCACACATGTTACGTGCAGACCTTGCTTTATGCCAACGCAGCGGAAACCGCCGGCACGTTCAACCCGTGTGGCATTGCCGAGGCGCTGGAAGGCTTGCAGTTCGATGGTATGGGCAATGGCGCTACCGAATACCGCGCCGATGACCACCAGTGCTTCAAGGATGTTCTGGTTGTGAAGGGGAAAGACAACCCCACATCCGAGTTCGACCTTCTGGAAGTTGTGGAAGTTACCCCGCGCGAGCAGGTTGAATACGCCCCTGACCATCCGATGTTTGCCGGTGGTGATCTGGGTCAATGCAATCCGGGTGCGTAAGTGTAGCCTGATGCTGAACAGGACCACGGCAAGCCGATTGCCGTGGTCTTTTATAATACATCCCTCGATATAGAAGAAGGGCGGGACTATGGACGCAATCCTCCTGCAAATTCTGAACGGACTGGACAAAGGCTCCGCCTATGCGTTGATCGCCCTTGGCCTGACGTTGATCTTCGGCACTCTGGGCGTGGTGAACTTCGCCCACGGTGCCCTGTTCATGATCGGTGCATTCTGTGCCGTTACCTTGCAAAAAATCCTCACCATCAGCTCTGTCAGCATTGATCCGGAAAAGAAGGATTTTCTGGGCAACCCGATGGAGGTGAAAACACCTTATGTGGAATCCATATTCGGAGAGGCCACCGGCCAGTTGATCATCAACTGGTCCGTCCCGCTGGCCATACTGTTCGCGATTCCGGTGATGCTGGCGGTTGGCTACATCATGGAACGCGGGTTGATCAAACATTTCTACAAGCGTCCCCATGCGGATCAGATCCTTGTGACCTTTGGGCTGGCGATTGTGATTCAGGAAATTGTGAAACACTACTATGGCGCAAACCCGATCCCGACACCCGCACCGGATGCGCTGCGCGGTTCCTTCGATTTCGGCGTGTTGCTTGGCTTTGACCCGAATGCAGTGATTTATCCGCTGTGGCGTCTGGTTTATTTCGCCTTCTCGGCGCTTGTTATCGGCGCGGTCTTCGCCTTCCTGCAGTTCACCACATTCGGCATGGTAGTGCGCGCGGGTATGGCAGACCGCGAAACCGTAGGTCTGCTGGGCATCAACATCGACCGCCGCTTTACCCTGACATTCGGGATCGCGGCGGCTGTGGCCGGTCTGGCAGGTGTGATGTACACGCCGATTAACAGCCCGAACTATCACATGGGTATGGATTTTCTGGTGTTGAGCTTTGTGGTTGTCGTGGTCGGCGGCATGGGCAGCCTTCCCGGAGCGGTGCTGGCAGGCTTCCTTCTGGGTATCCTCGAAAGCTTTGCCGCCATGAACGAGGTTAAAAGCTTCTTCGAGGCGATCTACCTGCCGTCCATTGACCAGATCATCATCTACCTAGTTGCAATTATCGTTCTGTTGACCCGCCCGCGCGGTCTGATGGGACGCAGAGGCGTGATGGAGGAATAATCCCATGCTTGGACTGAACAAAAAAGACACCGGCCTTTTCATCTTCGTGATCTGTGTTACGGCACTCGCCCCGTTCATCATGAACCCGTTTCCCGCAGACAGTGCGATGGCGCAGTTCAACGCGGGCTATCCCGACCTGATGCAGCGGTTTGTGATCTTCGGCATCTTTGCCATCGGCTTTAACATCCTGTTCGGCCTGACCGGATACCTGTCCTTCGGCCATGCGGCCTTCTTGGGGGCGGGATCATATGCGGCGGTTTGGATGTTCAAACTTCTCAGCTATAACATCGTGCCGGCGATCATCCTGTCGGTGATTGTTGCGGGGCTGTTTTCCGTGATCATCGGGTTTATCTCCCTGCGCCGGTCTGGCATCTACTTTTCGATCCTGACACTGGCCTTTGCGCAGATGTCCTTTGCCATGGCCTATTCGGTGCTGACACCGCTGACAAACGGGGAAACCGGCTTGCAGGTCTATAACGACGATCCGCAATGGCTGAAAGGCAACGGGCCGGATGCAACCCATTTCTTCGGGCTTGAGATGCGCTCCACCTTTGATCTGGACCTCGGCGCCTGGTCGTTTTCGTTCAACGTCGGCTACTATTTCTGCGCGGTGCTGATGCTGGTGGCGTTCTACCTGTCCATGCGGATTTTCCGCTCTCCGTTCGGGTTGATGCTGCGGGCGATCAAGACCAACCAGACACGTCTGAACTACACAGGTCTGAATTCGCGCCCCTATACGCTCGCTGCTTTTGTGATTTCGGGCATGTATGCCGGACTGGCGGGCGGGCTGATGGCCTCTATGGACCCGCTGGCAGGCGCGGAACGGATGCAATGGACCGCTTCGGGTGAGGTGGTTCTGATGACCATCCTTGGCGGTGCAGGCACACTGCTGGGTCCGCTGCTGGGCGCGGGTTTCATCAAATACTTCGAGAATATCTTCTCCAAGATCAATGAAAGCGTGTTGCACGGCTGGTTCGGCTTCCTGCCCGACGGGATAGAAAACGGGCTGATCTGGGTGATCGAGCACTTCGTCGGCTCCGGCTGGCACCTGACACTTGGTCTGTTGTTCATGCTGATTGTGATCTTCCTGCCCGGTGGTCTTATGGAAGGTGCAACCCGCATTCGGGACCGGTTCAGTGGCGACAAGACTAAAAAAGACACCGAGGGCAAATACGCCCCGGCTGGCGAATAGGGAGGGCTGGATTTATGGGAATTCTTGAAATCCAGAACGTGAACAAATCCTTTGGCGGTTTGAAAGCGTTGCAGAATGTCAATCTTAACATCGAGGAAGGCACGATCCACGCGATCATCGGACCCAACGGAGCTGGCAAATCGACATTGTTGAACTGTTTTGTCGGCAAGCTGGTTCCGGACACGGGCACGGTGACCTTTGATGGTCACTCTTTGTTGGGAAAGAAGCCGCATGAGATCAACCAGATCGGAGTCAGCCGCGTCTTCCAGACACCTGAAATCTTTTCCGACCTCAGCGTGTTTGAAAACGTGATGATCCCCTGTTTCGCCAAACGGGACGGCGCGTTTGAACTGAACGCTTTGTCCCGCGTGCAGGGGCAGGGTGACATTCGGGACAAGGCCGAACAGATGTTGATCGATGTGAACATGATCGACAAACGGGACATGATCGCATCATCCATGTCGCGGGGAGACAAGCGGCGGCTGGAAATGGCCATGTGTCTGGCGCAGGATCCCAAACTGTTGTTGCTGGACGAACCCACAGCCGGCATGGCGCGGGCGGATACCAACAACACAATCGAGCGGCTGGTACCAACAACACAATCGAGCTGCTGGCCCAAATTCAGGACAAGCGGCATATCACCATGGCTGTGATCGAGCACGACATGCATGTGGTCTTTTCGCTGGCGCAGAAGATTTCGGTGCTCGCACAGGGGACGGTGATCGTTGAAGACCTGCCAGAAAACATCAAAGGCCATCCGAAAGTTCAGGAAGCCTATCTTGGTACGGCGCATTAAGAGGTGCATGACATTATGGAAAAGAACGCAAATCACGCAGCCACCGCGCCGGCCTATTTCTCGGCCTATGATATTCACGCCTATTACGGCGAGAGCTATATCGTGCAAGGCGTGTCTCTGAACATCCACGAAGGCGAGATCCTGGCGCTGCTGGGACGCAACGGGGCGGGGAAAACCTCGACCTTGCGGGCGCTGGCGCGTCTGGATGATCCCATGCTGACCCACGGAGAGGTCTGGCTGGACCGCCAGCCGCTGCACCAGATGAAGGCATGGCAGGCGGCGCAGGCGGGGATCGGTCTGGTGCCCGAGGATCGCCGCATCATTCAGGGGCTGACCGTGGAGGAAAACATCCAGCTGGCCCAGATCGAGAAGCCGATAGGCTGGTCGATAGACCGCATTTACGACCTGTTTCCCCGTCTCGGGGAACGGCGCAAGCAGGAAGGCACGACCCTGTCAGGGGGCGAACAGCAGATGCTGGCCATCGGGCGTGCACTGGCACGGGATATCAAGCTGCTGCTGCTGGACGAACCCTATGAAGGGCTGGCGCCGGTGATCGTACAGGAGATCGAAAAGACCCTGCACCATATCCGCGAACAGGGGATGACGACGATCATCGTAGAGCAAAACGCGGT
>JAAEZA010000053.1 GCA_018223125.1 Paracoccaceae bacterium
ATGTGATTGATGCGGCCCTTGGGGACTACGTGAGCGATCTGGACAGTCTGGATGCACGCATCCAGATGCGCCTGTCTTTTCCGATGAAGAAGCAATCGCTGCGCTCCGGTCTGGAAGGGTATCAATATTACGATATCGCGCTGGAGTCGACCTATCGCAATGGCACCAAGACGCGGATTTTGCATCTGGATTACGTGTATTCCTCTACTTGTCCCTGTTCGCTGGAATTGTCCGAACGTGCGCGTCGCACCCGCGGGCAACTGGCCACGCCCCATTCCCAACGTTCCGTCGCGCGGATCTCGGCAGAGGTTCTGCCCGGTGATGTGCTGTGGTTCGAGGATGTTGTCGCCTTGTGCAACAGTGCGGTTCCAACCGAGACACAAGTGATGGTCAAGCGCGAGGACGAGCAGGCTTTTGCAGAGATGAACGCTGCAAATCCGATCTTTGTGGAAGATGCCGTGCGCCTGTTTTACCGTGCTTTGGCAGAAGACGCCCGTATCGGGGATTTCCGCGTGGTGGCAAGCCATCAGGAGAGCCTGCACAGTCATGATGCGATTTCGGTATTGTGTCGGGGGGAAATGTTTGAATCCTCCACCCTTGATCCGCGCATGTTTGAAACCCTGATCCATCGCGGGTGACAGGGAAGCTCCAGGCGGGGGACAGGGGCATGCTGCCCCCGAGGCTGCACCTCTCCCCCTGCGGATATTTAACGAAAATGGATAGACGTTCTGTGACCGCGAAACAGGTGGCGTTTTTGAAATGCGACAGATCGCTTGACAGTTTCCCTGCAGAGCGCCAAGCCTGCGTTTATGTTTGATTTTCGCCCTGCCGCTTATGTGATCGGCCTTTTATCTCTGGCCCTTGGATGCACCATGGTGTTTCCGATGCTGATCGACATTTTCGACGGCAGTCCGGAATGGTGGGTGTTCGGGTTGTCGGGCGTGCTGACCGCGCTTGCGGGGGGATCGCTGGCATTGGCCTGTGCGAACAGTTCCACCGGGGGGCTGTCCATCCAGCAGACCTTTATCCTGACCACAGGTGTTTGGGTTGTGCTGCCCGTTTTCGGGGCGCTGCCTTTCTGGTTCGGTGCCACCGATGCCCGTCTGGTTGACGGTTTCTTTGAGGCGATGTCCGCGCTGACGACCACCGGTTCGACTGTGTTTGAAGGGCTTGGCGATCTGCCGCGCGGGATTTTGCTGTGGCGCGGGATGATGCAGTGGTTTGGTGGCATTGGGATCATTGTTGTGGCGATGGTGTTCTTGCCGATGCTTCGGGTCGGGGGGATGCAGATTTTCCGATCCGAAGGGTTTGAAACGATGGGGAAAATCCTGCCCAAAGCGGCCGAGATTGCCCGTCAGATCGGTGTGATCTACGTGGTTTTGACGGTGGTTTGCTTTGCCTGCTACCTTGCGGTGGGTATGTCGGGCTTTGATGCGCTGGTGCATGCGTTTACGACCCTGTCTACAGGGGGATTTTCCACTGAAGATGCCTCTTTCGGGGCGTTTCAGGGGCCGGCGGAATATGTGGCAACGGTGTTTATGATGCTGGCGAGCCTGCCTTTTGTGCGCTACGTGCAACTGGTGGCAGGAACCGCTGTGCCGCTTTATCGCGATTCCCAGATACGGGCGTTTTTGATCCTGTTTGCGCTTTTGGTTGTGGTGCTGACGATTTACCAGCTGGTTCACAACCATGATGACCTCGAACGCTCTGTCCGTGAGTCATTGTTCAATGTGGCGTCGATCATTTCGGGCACAGGATATGCCAGTGTAAATTATCAGGCTTGGGGGCATTTCCCGATGATGCTGTTTTTCATGATGGGTCTGGTGGGGGGCTGTGCGGGGTCCACCTGTTGTTCAATCAAGGTGTTCCGTTACGAACTGCTGGTGAAAGCCATCATCGTGCAGATCAAGCGGCTGCATAATCCGCATGGTGTGTTTGTATTGAAATACAACCGTCGCTCTGTGCCGGATGAGGTTATTTCATCGGTTATGGCGTTTTTTATGCTGTTCCTGACTTCTCTGGCGGTTCTATCGGTGGCGTTGGGGATGACGGGGCTGGACAAGGTTACGGCCATTTCCGGCGCGGCGACTGCGTTGGCAAATGTCGGGCCCGGACTGGGGGATTATATCGGTCCGTCGGGCAACTTCAGCGAACTTAACGACATTGCAAAATGGCTGCTTGCCATTGGTATGCTGGTCGGGCGCTTGGAATTGATGGCGGTTTTTGTACTGTTTACGGCTAATTTCTGGAGAAACTGAATGAAACGACCTTTGGGCGCACAAATCTCGCATATGTTGAAGGATCGCGGGGTGGACACGATTTTCGGCATTCCGGGCGTGCATAACGTTGAAATGTACCGTGGTATCGAAGAGGCCGGTATTACCCATGTGCTGGCACGTCACGAGCAGGGCGCAGGGTTTATGGCGGATGGTTATGCGCGGGCTACGGGCAAGCCCGGTGTGGCTTATGTGATTACGGGGCCGGGCCTGTGCAATATCATGACACCCATGGGGCAGGCCTATAGCGATAGTGTGCCGATGCTGGTGATGTCCTCCTGTCTGGATGAGGTTGCCGCCAGGAAGGGGCAGTTGCACCAGATGAAAGACCAGCGGGCAGCGGCAGAGACCGTGTGCGACTGGTCCGAAGAGGCCAAGACGGCTGATGCGGCCTATCAGCTTGTGGATCGCGCTTTTGGCGAGTTTGTCACAGCGCGGCCGCGGCCCAAGCATATTCAGGTTCCGATTGCGGTGCTGGGGGCGGAGGCAGAATATCAAGCTCCAAAAACTGTAACGCCTGCGCTGCCCACGGCTGGTGCTGCGCAGATAGAGGCTGTTGCGCAGGGGATTGCTGCTGCAAAGCGGCCTGTGTTCATCTTTGGTGGCGGTGCGGCCCATGCGGCGGCAGAGGCCCGCGAGCTGCTGGCCCGGACGAAAGCGGCGTCTTTCACCAGCTTTGCGGGACGGGGTATTGTTGCGATTGATGATCCCTTGTGTTTCGGGGCAGGGTTGATCCAGGCTGAAAGTGCGCGGATTCTAGGGACTGCGGATTACGTTGTGGCCGTGGGTACGGAACTGGCAGAGGTGGATTTGTGGCGCGATGAACTGGGCCACAAGGGAACCTTTGTGCGGGTTGATATTGATCCGCCGATGCTGGCGGATCTGATGGCGGCGCCGGATATGACCGTTTTGTCTGATGCCAAAGCCTTTCTGGCGGGGCTGGCGGGGCTGGTTCAGGAAGGCGAAACGGATTGGAACGCGGCAGAGGTGGCCGAAACGCGCAAGCGCTGGAAGGCAGAAATCAGTGCGGATCGCCCCGGCATTGTCGAAATCGCGGATGTGGTGTTGGATGCGCTGCCCGCAGGCACGCAGATTTTTTCGGATATGACGCAATTTGCCTATGTGTCCAAAGAGACCACCAATATGGATGCGCCCGGTCGTTGGCATCATCCTTATGGTTTTGGCACGCTCGGGTATGCCTTGCCCGCTGCAATCGGGGGGAAGATTGGTGTGGGCGACGCACCGGTGATCGCCATGGCCGGCGATTACGGCTTTCAATACACGGTGCAGGAACTGGGTGTTGCTGTGGAACTGGAGCTGAGCCTGCCGGTTATCCTGTGGGACAATGGCAAGCTGAAAGAGATCGAGGATTGCATGGTGAACAGCCAGATCGCGCCCAATGCGGTTCAGGCGCTTAACCCTGATTTCTGCAAGCTGGCCGAGGCTTGGGGGGCATATTCTGCGGCGCCTGACAGTCTGGATGCGTTGCGTGCGGCAATTCAGGCGGCGTTCAAGGCCGACGGGCCTACGCTGATCTATGTGACGCCTGACATTCTGTAACCCTTTTCGCAATTCCCGAAGGCCTGTTTCCATTTCCGCTCCAGTTGGGGAAACGGGATTGTGCTAAGTCGGGAATTGCGGAACAAGCAGGGCGAGTGAAGAGAGGACATGCCACAATGGATGTGAACGACAAGATTGTCGCCGATATGGTGAAAAACAGGATCGAGTTCGTGACAACCGTGCCCTGCAAACAGCTGGCCGGAGTGATCGACGCGGTAGAGGAAAGCCCGGATATTTTCCATATCCCGTCCAATAAGGAAGACGAAGGCATGGGCCTGTGTGCCGGTGCATTCATGGGGGGCAAACGCCCTGCGATCATTATGCAAAACACCGCGATCGGGGTGACGATCAACACGCTGGCAACCTTGATCCAGTATTACCGGATGCCCTTGCCGATGCTGATTTCCTATCGCGGGGAACTGCGCGAGCCTGTGGCCTGTCAGGTGGAAATGGCAGTCCACACCAAGGCGCTGCTGGCGCAGTTGAATATTCCGACCTACCATTTTCACAAACAATCGGATGTGGAGGAACTGGATAACATCCTGCAATACACATTCATGTGCAACAAGCCGGTCGCGATCCTGACCGATGCGTCTTTCTGGGGAGGCTACGGGGACCAATGATCCGTTCTGAAGTATTGAAAACTCTGGTGCCGATGATTTCCGACGAGCTTGTCGTTTGCAATATCGGTATTCCCAGTCAGGAACTGCACGCACTTGATGATCAACCGAGCAATTTTTACATGCTGGGCACGATGGGGCTGGCGTCTTCAATCGGGCTGGGATTGGCACTTGCGCAGCCCAAAAAGGTGATTGCGATTGACGGGGACGGGTCGGTTCTTACCAATTTTGGTACCCTGCCGACGATTGCAAACAATGTGGCGGATAACTTTATCCTGCTGATCATTGATAATGGCAGCTACGGGTCCACCGGAGACCAGCCGACCTATGCGGGTAAAAAGACTTCGCTTGCCGCGGTGGCGACGGCCTGCGGGTGCGAGAATGTAGTTGAATGCGCCGCCGAAGACACAGCCGCAGAAGTGCGCAAGGCGCTGGACGGGGATCAGATGACGATCATCGTATCCAAATGCGAAAGCGGCAATGCAAAGAATCCTGTAATTACCATGGATCCCGTCGTTATCCGTGACAGGTTCATGAAGGCGGTCGCGTCCTGAAACGCAAAGTTCGGGGTGTGTTTCCAGCCCTGCGAGGTAAGAAAATAGTAAAGGCTCTGCCGGTGGCAGGGCCTTTTTTTGTAAAAATATTCTTATATTTTTCAAAGGATTTCCCGTCTGAACTCGGTTTGACGTGTAAAAAATCACGATTGTCGGGAACCAATTCCAATCTCGCGGTGTTGTGACTGTATCGACAGGCTGTTACGGCGTCGCGGTTGAGGAACGATACACAAGATATTGTTCTGAAACGATAAGATGCGCTCCGAAATGGCGAGAAACGAATAACTATGGAGACGTATAATGTTTACGGCTAAAAATTTTCTGACCGGTTTGACTGCAGCAGCACTGTTGGGCGGCGCGTCCGCAGCGAGTGCTGATACTGTATCGATCACAGCACAAGACCAGACCATTATTGACGACACCGTTGTTGCAGAGCGTGTTGTCGCTGAAGAAGACGGGTATCTGGTGCTTTACACTGTTAAAAACGACGGCAACGGTTTTGCAACAGTGGATCAGCCAGTAGGTTACACGCCTATCAGCGCAGGTGTGAACGAAAACGTTCTGGTTACACCGTCTCCTTCGATCCCGTCGGGTGATCGCATGGTTCTGATGCTGCATACAGATGCAACAGGCGACAAACCGGGCGAGTTCGAATTTATGAGCGACGCGACCAAAGATGGCCCGTATCTGATTGACGGTTATGTAACCATGCTGGTGATTAAAGCCAAATAACCGTCTGGCGCCCGACACCGCGAGCCGGATGACGAAACCCCCGCAGCCATAAGCTGCGGGGGTTTTTTAGTTGTTGATCACAGGAAAAACACCTCTTCGATAATCACGGGTTCGAAGATATGAATCGGGATCGGGACGGGGGTGTAGGTAACGGGTTCCGGCGTGCCGTAGTCCGGCAATACAGATGCGATTGCACCTTCGGTTTCAAGAAGCGTATCTACAAGGGTAATCGTGGCGCCGTCCGACATGGTAAGAATTGTGTCGGCGCCCACTTCGGCCACGTCAGCCGGTGTTGAGGAGAGGGACAGGCTGTCTTCGGATGCGTCGAAGTCGTGGATGACGTCATCCCCTGAACTGCTTGAAAACACGAATGTATCTGCGCCGGCGCCACCGTAGAGATTGTCGTTTTCATCTCCGCCGGTGATTACATCCGCCCCGTCGCCGCCATAGATGAAGTCGTTGCCGGTGCCCCCGTCCAACGCATCGTCGCCCGCGTCACCCCAGAGCTTGTCTGCACTGTTGCCACCATCAAGGTAATCGTTGCCTGCGCCTCCATAAAGGCTGTCGGTGCCGCCTTCATTGCCGCCATAAAGGGCATCGTTGCCTGCGCCGCCATAGAGGATGTCTTTGCCTTCGTCGCCTTTCAGCAGGTCGTCACCGTCCTCGCCGTGCAATGTGTCATCGTCGAGACCTCCGTAAAGCGCGTCATTGTCGAGCCCGCCGTACAGTGCGTCTTCATCGCTACCGCCGCTGAGTTCGTCTTCGCCGGTTCCGCCGTACAGACGGTCGGACAGCTTGCCGCCGTCGAGCGTGTCGTTTCCGTCATCGCCATAGATTTTGTCACGGCCGTTTTCACCGTAGGCCACGTCATCCCCCGTGCCGCCGTACATGACATCCTGTCCGGTGCCGCCATAGAGGATGTCCTGACCTTCATCGCCCCAGAGCTTGTCGCTGCTGTTCATGCCGTGAAGGATGTCCTCGCCCTCGCCGCCAAACAGGCTGTCGGTGCCGCCGCGATTGCCGCCGAAGAGTTCATCGTCGTCAAGGCCGCCGTAAAGTTTGTCCTTGCCGTCATTGCCGTACAATATGTCTTCGCCTTCGCCACCGAAGATCGTGTCGTCGCCATCCCCGAGGTCAAAGATGTCGTTCCCGCCCATCAGGTAAGCCGTGTCATTACCCGTTGGCGCATAGCTGTATTTGTCTGCGGATTTATGGCTTTGCAACAAGGTGTTAGACGCATCAGAGCCGTAAAACACCCAGTCGTCTGTCAGAAGCAGGGTTTCCATCGCCGTGGTGTTGCTGCCGGAAAAATCATTCAGGAAGGCCGTGCAATAATCCGCAGCCGCCATATCAAGCCCCGAAATGCTGGCAAGCTGTGCGCCGCCATCCTGCGCGATGGAAATATTCGACAGGGTGCCGCCGGTCAGAACGGTCTGGCCGCCGGATTCACCGTAAGTAAAGCCGGTGCCGGAAAAAGAATAGGTCAGCCCGTTCTTGGTGAACTGGTAAAGGGTTGTGTCCTTCAGCGCGAAGGGGTCGTCATAGATGCCGGAGGCAAGCAGGTTCAGTGTATCGGGAAACCCGAAAGAAGGATCCTCGCCATAATCAAATGTAAAAGTCATGTCTCGTCTCTTCAAATTGCTGTGCCCTGAGCGGATGCCCGTTCAGGACCTGTTCGATTTAACCCCAACAATTTTATTAGAATCGTTCGGATGCTGTAGTGACAGAGATTAAAATGGGGGATTCCGGCCAGATGTGGGCCGGAGTAAGGTCTGAAAAAGCGCGAGTGTGGCGAAGGGCTGCAGGAGTGTGGCAAAGGTTTGTTCGCGCGATTCCCCTTGATGCAATTGACCCCAATGGCACGTTTCCATAAGGAAGGCGCAGGAATGAACAGCCCTGTGGGATAGGAATATGTCAGTAGTCGAGAAAAGCAAGCCAAGGTCTTTTCAAGAGATTATTTTGCGGTTGCAAGCCTATTGGGCCGGAAAGGGCTGTGCCGTTGTCCAGCCCTATGACATGGAAGTGGGGGCCGGGACGTTCCATCCTGCCACCACTTTGCGTTCCCTTGGCAGCAACCCCTGGGCTGCGGCCTATGTGCAGCCTTCGCGCCGCCCGACAGACGGGCGTTACGGGGAAAACCCCAACCGTTTGCAGCATTACTACCAGTATCAGGTGTTGATCAAACCCAGCCCGCCGGATTTGCAGGAGCTGTATCTCGGGTCATTGCAGGCGATTGGTGTGGATATGGATCTGCACGATATCCGCTTTGTGGAAGATGACTGGGAATCCCCGACGCTGGGGGCGTGGGGCCTGGGCTGGGAAGTCTGGTGTGACGGGATGGAAGTGTCCCAGTTCACGTACTTCCAGCAGGTTGGCGGCCATGACTGCAAGCCGGTGTCGGGTGAACTGACCTACGGGCTGGAGCGGCTGGCGATGTATATTCTGGGTGTCGATCACGTAATGGACATGCCTTATAACGATCCCGAAGCGCTGATCCCGCTGACATACGGTGATGTGTTCAAACAGACCGAACAGGAATACAGCCGCTGGAATTTCGATATTGCCGATACCGAAGTGTTGCTGAAACATTTTGAGGATGCCGAAGCCGAATGCCAGCGTATTCTGGAGGCTCCGGCGGAAGATCCCAAAACCGGCAAGACGATCATTATGGCGCATCCGGCCTATGACCAGTGCATCAAGGCAAGCCATCTGTTCAACCTGCTGGACGCGCGGGGCGTGATTTCCGTGACAGAGCGGCAGGCCTATATCGGACGGGTGCGGGCACTTGCCAAAGCCTGCGCAGATGCTTTCGTGCAAACCGAAGCAGGGGGCGCTGCGGCGTGAACGGCAAGCTGATGGTCGCAGGAATTGTAGGCGTCGCTTTGGCGATGGGGGCAGGGCTGTGGTACAGCCAGACCTATGCCTATTACGAACGGGTTGACGGGCTGGACGAAATCACCGCTTTCGGGGATGCCTTTCCGGTATCGGACTATCGCGGAATTACGGCGGATACCTCGCCGTTGAAGATGCGGGCCTGCTTTACCGTGGATTGGGACTATGTGCCCTCTGATACTTATAAGGATGTGGCAACACCGTTACAGGCGCCCGGCTGGTTTGACTGCTTTGATGCGCAAGCGCTGAGCGAAGACATTGCATCCGGTACGGCTGTTGTGTTGCAGGCGGAGCGGAACCAGCCCTTCGGTTTTTCCCGTTTTATCGCGCAATATCCTGATGGCCGCGCTTTTATGTGGCGGCAGATGAACGAATGCGGGCTGGCCCAGTTCGAGGGCGAGGATCTGCCCCAAAGCTGCACCGAGGAAGAGGCGGCCGTTACAGCGCCTGTCGGTGAAAGCCGCAGTCTGGCTGCTGCACTGCCCGCTGCGCCGGCGCCTGAAACAGCTGTAGAGCCGGTGGATCTGGCGATTGCGCTAACGCCCGTTGGCGGCGGTGCGCCCGAAGATATTCTTTACGAGGCGGTAACGGCTTTGGGGGGCGGTGCGCAGGGCCTTTGGGCCTGTTTCCGCACGCCCATGTCAACGGCGCTGCTGACTGAAACCTATGAGGTTCTGGACGCCATAGCTCCGGAGCAGCCGGACGCAGCCTTGCCGTGTTTTGATGCCGAGGCTGTCACTTCGGATGTAAATCGCGGCAATGCCGTGGCCTTCCTTGGTGAAAAAGATGTCGTGCCCGGTGTGGATCGGGTTGTTGCAGTATATGAAGATGGCCGCGCTTTGGCGTGGAACCAGAAACGGACGAATTGATATGGCTGACCTGCTGTTAGAACTGTTTTCCGAAGAAATTCCGGCGCGGATGCAAAAACGCGCCTCTGAGGATTTGAAAAAGCTGGTGACGGATGGTCTGGTCGAGGCTGGCCTGACCTATGAAAGCGCAGGTGCTTTTGTGACGCCGCGCCGTCTGGCGCTGTCCGTTGTTGGGTTGACCGAGCGTTCGCCCGATCTGCGCGAGGAACGCAAAGGCCCGCGGGTCGATGCGCCGGAAAAAGCTGTTGAAGGCTTTTGCCGCGGGGCAGGGGTTTCGCGCGACCAGTTGGAGGTGCGGGACGAAAAGAAGGGTCAGGTCTATTACGCGCTGATCGAAAAACCCGGTCGGGGGGCTGGCGAGATTATTGCAGAAGTTGTGCCAAATGTGGTGCGCAACTTCCCATGGCCAAAATCCATGCGCTGGGGCAGCGGCCCTTTGCGCTGGGTGCGCCCGCTGCATTCGATCCTGTGTATCCTGCATGATGCGGAAGGGGCCGAAGTGATGCCTTTTGACGTGGATGGGATTGCGGCTGGCAACACCACGCGGGGGCATCGGTTCCACGCGCCGGATGTGATCAAGGTCAACAGCTTTGACGATTACGCCGGTAAACTGGCGGCGGCCCATGTGGTGCTGGACAGTGCGGCCCGTGCCGATACGATCTGGAACGACGCCACCAACGGGGCCTTTGCCCAAGGGTTGGACGTGGTTGAGGACAAGGGGCTGCTGGCCGAGGTTTCAGGGCTGGTGGAATGGCCGGTTGTTCTGATGGGCGACATTGCCGAGGATTTCCTTGGCCTGCCGCCCGAGGTGTTGCAGACTTCCATGAAAGAGCACCAGAAGTTTTTCAGTGTGCGCAATCCGAAAACCGACCGGATCGAAAAATTCGTCACCGTGGCGAATCGGGAAACCGCCGATCAGGGCGCGACGATCCTTGCGGGGAACCAGAAGGTGCTGTTCGCGCGTCTTTCGGATGCAAAGTTCTTCTGGGAAAACGACCTGCGCATTGCAGAGTCCGGCGGCGCGCAATGGGTTGAGAAACTGCAAAATGTGACCTTCCACAACAAGCTGGGATCACAGGCGGAGCGGATTGACCGGATCGCCGCACTGGCGCGGGAAATTGCGCCTGTGGTGGGGGCAGATGCGGATGAAGCCGAAGAAGCCGCGCGGTTTGCCAAAGCGGATCTGTCGTCCGAGATGGTCTATGAATTCCCCGAATTGCAGGGCCTGATGGGGCGCTATTATGCAGCAGCGGCAGGGAAATCTGACGCGGTGGCTGCGGCAGCACAGGAGCATTACTCTCCGCTGGGGCCAAGCGACGATGTGCCAAGTGCCCCTGTGTCCGTGGCCGTGGCGCTGGCGGACAAGATCGACACGCTGACAGGGTTCTGGGCGATTGACGAGAAGCCGACAGGCAGCAAAGACCCGTTCGCACTGCGCCGCGCTGCGTTGGGGGTGATCCGGTTGGTTCTGGAGAACGGGGTTCGGG
The DNA here is from genome assembly GCA_018223125.1 of Paracoccaceae bacterium. Taxonomy (GTDB): domain Bacteria; phylum Pseudomonadota; class Alphaproteobacteria; order Rhodobacterales; family Rhodobacteraceae; genus Amylibacter. Next base: position 10,991 of record JAAEZA010000053.1, read on the forward strand.
TGAATACCTCGGATTGGTTCTCTAAAGGGTATGAGGGTGTGGACGCAGCAGATCTCCTTTCCTTCTTCCATGACCGTCTGAAGGTCTATCTGCGCGATCAGGGCATTTCCCACGATGTGATTGATGCCTGTCTGGCGATGCCGAACAATGACGACTTTAGCCTGTTGGTGAAGCGGGCAGAGGCGTTGCAGGGGTTTGTGAAATCGGACGATGGCACCAACCTGCTGCAAGGCTACAAGCGGGCGAATAATATTCTGTCGCAGGCCGAGGCCAAAGACGGGGTGGAATATTCCTTTGGTGTGGATGTGAAATACGCTGACAGCGATGAGGAACGGGCCCTGTTTGCGGCGCTTGATACGGCAGAGGCTGCGATCACCCCTGCGATGGAGGCCGAGGATTTCGGTGCAGCAATGACGGCGATGGCCGGTCTGCGCGGCCCGATTGACGGTTTCTTCGAGGCGGTTCAGGTCAATGCCGACAGCGAAGTTGTGCGGCGTAACCGTTTGAATTTGTTGAGCCGTATTCGCACTGTCATGGGGCAGGTTGCGGATTTCGGAAAGATTGAAGGCTAAGGCCGGCAGGGCCCCGCATCCGGTGTGGGGTCCGTTTCGCAGGCGAGTAAGTCTGCCTGATTTCGACTGTATACCATTTGTTAAATCTTTGAAGGTAAAGGTATTTCCTGAAAGGGGGTACTTGCCTCGCTTCCGGTGTGGGCCTAGTGTTCGGGAAACCACTTCGGGAGCCTTTGATACATGGCGGATTACGCTGATATTGCCGAAATCACCGGCACGGCCACGCTACCGGCGGAACATTACGGGATTCGCGCGGAAATCCTTGGCAAGCTGATGGCGAAGGGCCTGCCTGTGCCCCGCGGGTTTGCGGTATCCAAGGCTGCGGTGCATCGTCTTGCGCTTGGCACTGTGCCGGATCTCGGCCCATTGAAAGAGGTGTTAAGCCAGGGCGCGCTTTATTCCGTACGGCGCAGTCCGGAGCAGCGCAACTGGGGCGGACCGCGTGCAATGCTGAACATCGGCATGTGCGACCGGACCCGCGATATTCTGGCGCGCGACATGGGGATGGAGCGGGCAAATGATCTGTATAGCCGGTTCATCCGGAGCTATTCCCAGAAAGTGGCGCGGCTGGACGAGGACGATCTTGAAGAACTGGTGGAAGCGGAATTCACCAATCGGGGAAGGGATTTTGGCAGGCTGATTGATGCGCTTCTGGAATTTTACGAGGACGAGCTGGACGAGGCATTCCCTCAGGATCCGGTGGTGCAGATGCAACAGGTGCTGCGGGCTGTCGCGCGGATGTGGGAAGGTACGACGGCACGGATTTTGCGGCAGGCGCGGGGCGCGCCGATGGATGCTGGGCTGGGCCTGATCGTGCAGGATATGGTGGCCGGTACCGGAACGGGCGAATGCGGCGTGGGCAGTGCCCAGTTCACAGCACTGGCGACCGGCACGCAAGGCACCCATGGCCGCTATCTGAGCGAAAGTCAGGGACATGACTCTGTCACGGGGCGCGGCGGCGAACTGTTTTTAGGGCGGGATGCCCGTGGCCCTTCGATGGAAGATGTTGTGCCGGAGGTTTTTGCGCAATTGAAAGACCTGACGGCGCAGGCGCGGGAAATTCTGCGGGACGAAGTGCTGATCCAGTTTTCGGTTCAGGATGGCAAGGTCTGGGTGCTTGATGCACGTCCGGCGGAACGTTCGGGGCGGGCAGAGGTGGAAATCGCCGTGCAACTGGCCAATGACGGTCTGCAGAGCAAGGAAGCTGCGCTTTTGTCGGTCACGCCGGGGTCGCTGACCGAAATGCTGCACCGGCATATTGATCCCAAGGCGCGCTACGAGGTGCTGACACAGGGGATCGCGGCCAGTCCCGGTGCGAATTGCGGAAAGGTTGTCTTTAGTGCAGAGGCTGCACAGGCCAGTGCGGCACGGGATGAAAACTGTATTCTGGTACGCACTGAAACCCTGCCGGAAGATATTCGCGGGATGCATTCGGCGCAGGGAATCCTGACAGCACGGGGCGGGATTACCAGCCATGCAGCAGTAATTGCGCGGGGCTTGGGGCTGCCCTGTATTGTCGGGGCGAGCGATATTGACATTGATTTGCGTCGCAAACGGTTTGCTTTGCCGGACGGTCGGAAGTTTGCGGAAGGCGATATGATCACACTGGACGGCGCAACAGGCGAGGTTATTGCCGGTGCGCCGGATCTGATCGAACCGGACCTGAGTGGTGCGTTCAACACCTTGCTGGATTGGACGGACGAGTTCCGCAGGCTCGGGGTTCGGGCGAATGCGGACACGCCTTCGGATGCACGGCTGGCGCAGACTTTCCGGGTGGACGGAATAGGATTGTGTCGCACAGAGCATATGTTCTTTGAACCGGGCCGGTTAACAGCCATGCGGGAAATGATTTTTGCCGATCAGGATCAGGACCGTCAGGCGGCGCTCGACCGGTTGCTTCCCATGCAGCGGGCCGATTTTGTGGAACTGTTCGAAACAATGGTGGGGCTGCCGGTGTGTATTCGCCTGCTTGATCCGCCACTGCACGAATTTTTGCCCCAAAGCCCGCAGGAAATCCGGAGTCTTGCCGAGGCGATGGACTTGCCACTGGCCAAGGTTCTCGGGCGGGCGGAAGATCTGAAGCAGTATAACCCGATGCTGGGCCTGCGCGGTGTGCGACTGGGCCTTACAGTGCCGGGTATCTATGACATGCAGTCCCGCGCGATCTTTGAGGCGGCGGCACAGGTGCAGCAGAAATTCGGCACACAGATCAAGCCTGAGATCATGATACCGCTGGTTTCTGCCAATAAAGAGGTTGAGATCGTAAAGGGCCGCGTGGATATCGTTGCTTCGGAAGTGCAGATGGCCACTGGTCAGAGACTGGAATATTCGGTGGGTGTGATGGTGGAAACGCCCCGCGCGGCGCTGAAAGCAGGCCAGATCGCCCAATATGCCGAGTTCCTGAGTTTCGGCACCAACGACCTCACACAAATGGCCTACGGGTTGAGCCGCGATGACGCCGGACGTTTCATGCGGGCTTATGTCAATCGCGGTGTGTTCGCGGAAGATCCGTTCCATTCCATTGATGAAGATGGTGTGGGCGAATTGCTGAAGATCGCTGTGACCCGTTCGAAGGAGGCCAGAGGGGATATCGGGCTGGGGCTGTGCGGCGAACATGGCGGTGATCCGGCTTCGGTTGCATTCTGTCACAGGCTCGGGCTCGAATATGTTTCCTGTTCTCCCTACCGTGCACCTGTGGCGCGTCTGTCCGCAGCGCAGACGGCTATTCTGGAGCGGGATTAGCCCTTGGTACAGAGTATGGGACCGGCTGGAATCGGCCGGGTTTCTAAAAGTCTGTGCAAATGTGGAATTTTCGACTATACGACGCCTTAAGTTTTATGTGGAAAATAAGGAACCGCACGGTTTGGGATCTGCCTCCGGACGGGTGCGGCGTATGTGTGCGCTATGAAAATGCTGTCAAAATTCAAGAACGGACTTTGTCCGGCCATCGCGATTTTTGCATTGGCTATAGGGACTTCGGGGCAGATTGCCTCTGCTGATGTCGGAATTAAACCGGTGAATGATATCCTGGCCCAGGAACGGCGCCAGTTGGAAGCACTGGGAACGAATCGGGCGAAGAAAATTGCCGGTGTCGGCGGTAATTCCCTTATCCGTATCGCGAGTTTATCCCGCCCGAAAGAGAAAACTGAAGCGGCCGACACTTCTGTTGTCACAAATTTCAAACAGCTCCAGCAGATGCCCAAAGCGACCGGCGGTTCGGAGTGGGCTTGCCTGACGGAAGCACTGTATTTCGAAGCGCGCGGTGAAAGTTTCAAGGGGATTGCGGCGGTTGCAGAGGTGATCGTGAACCGCAAGAACTCCAAGCGGTTTCCAAATACAGTTTGCGGTGTGATCAACCAGGGTGTGGGCGGAAAACCGGGATGCCAGTTTTCCTACAAATGCGATGGCCACGCGGAAGTCTACCGTGAAAAGGGTGCCTATGCGCGCGTGGCAAAAATTGCCAAGCTGATGCTGGAAGGGCGCCTTGCGAAAGTGACGGGCGGTGCATTGTTCTATCACACCAAAGCAGTGAAGCCGCGCTGGTCCCGCAAATTCCGTCGCACGGCATCTGTCGGTGCGCATTTCTTCTATCACCCGAGCTGATCTGCCGGTCAGCCGGTCGCGGTTTATGCGACATTGAAAATGCCCCGAGAGGGGCATTTTGCGTTTTATGTGCCTCTGCCTTCCTAGGTGTATAACGTCCCAGGCTGTGTTCCGGTTCCAATTAATTAACCTGTTTAAAAGCACTACTGGTTGTCTTGCTGCCCCCCCAGCGGTAGATGCCTAGGGTATCTTGGGAGAGGGCACTGCATGACAAACGAAACATCACTGGCGTTTGACACGGTTGAGGCGCGTTCGCGTGCGACGGCGCAGGACGCACCGCTGGACCGGATATCGGTGCGCGATTTCACAACTTCGGTCGAAATCGGCGCGTTTCAGTCGGAACGGGACGTGGAACAGCGCATCCGTTTCAACGTGGTGCTTGAGGTTGCACGCCACGGTGCGGCCGATACGGATGATGTGGATCAGGTACTGTCCTATGACACGATCACCGAAGCCATTACCGCGGAACTGGCGGCAGAGCGTTTGAACCTGCTAGAGACACTGGCGGAGCGCATCGCGGAACGTATCCTGTGCAATGCCAAAGCGGAGCGGGTATTTGTGCGTATCGAAAAGCTTGACCGGATACCGGGATCACTGGGGGTTGAGATCGTGCGGCGAAAATCCGGACATCCTTCCGGTCCGGGACCTGATCTTGAAAATCTGAAGCCGTTGGTTGTTTTGTTGCCAAATGAAATTCTGGCGCTGGCGCGGGGGGCTGATTGGATTGATGCGGTTGCAGATCATGCGCGTCCGGCGATCCTCTGTCTTGAACCTGTGCAGACTGGCTTTGCGGCCACGGGGCGAAAGTCGGTCGATCAGAGGTTGCGACTTTTGGCAATAGAACAGAATGCGTGGATGCTGGCCGGGCGTGATCCGCGATGTGTGGTCGTGTCGAGCCGGACAGAGCTGGATTGGGCGATTAAAAACGGCCAGCTTTCGGTCTGGGCTCCGTCAAAAATGGTTTTGGATGCCGTTGATAGCGGATTGACCGCAGACAGTGATGCCGAAGATCTGGCCCGTTGGATTGCCCGTGAGCTCGGGGCCGACGGGCTGAGTGTTGCGGGCAGCGGAGCGCTGACGACACCGGACGCATTGTAGATCTTACGAAAAGGGAAACGCGCGATGCGGTTCGATCCAATAGCGCATGAGCGCAGTTTGCTGGCACTTTTGATTGCGGTGGTCATGTTGGGGCCGTTCGCGGTGGATGCCTATCTGCCCGCTTTTGGATTGATCGCGCGGGATCTGGCGACCTCGGAAGCGATGGTGCAATACTCCATCGGCTCTTATCTTCTTGGCACAGCCCTTGGCCCGGTGTTTTCCGGGCCCGTATCCGATACGATCGGGCGGCGTCCGGTGCTGGTTTGGGGGCTGGCAGGGTTTGGCGTGTTTTCGGTAGGCTGCGCCGTCGTGAACAGCGCGAAAATGCTGGTCGTCTTCCGGTTTTTACAAGCCATAACGGGCAGTGCGTCGCTTTTGGCGGGGCGGGCTTTGCTGGCGGATCTGTATTCGGGGGACCGCCTTTCACAGCGCCAGTCTGCTATCATGATGGTCATGGTAATCGCGCCGATGCTGGCGCCGGTGCTTGGCGGATGGGTTGCTGAATGGTGGGGCTGGCGCTGGATTTTCTGGGGGCTGGCCGCCGGATCGGTCGTCGCATTCATCGCAAGTTTTATCAAACTTCCCGAAACGCTGGCTGTCCCGGACCGCCAGTCCCTGCATCCGGGTAAAGTGGTGATGGGCTACGTGGGAATTATGAAGAACCCTGTGGCGATGATGTATGTGGCAGCATTGTCCTCTATTTCGGGGCTGTTTTTCGTTTACGTTTCAGCAACACCGTTTCTTTACGTTGAAACCTACGGACTGTCGGTTTCCGGTTACGCGTGGCTTTTTGCGGCGGGGGCTGCCTTGGCTGGCGCTGCAAATTTCGTGAATATCTACCTTGTCGGGCGGATCGGTTATCGCGAGGCGCTGCTTTGGCAGGGGCTGATTGCAATGGCCTGCGGCGTGCTGATGTTTTGCGGGGCTTTCGGGGTGTTTGATCGCTGGGCGGTTTATGCTGCGGGACTGATTATTATGCCGTTGCTTCATGTGATCGGGTCCAACGCGCTGACGGGTGTGATGGACCAGTTTGATGCGCGAAAAGGGATTGCTTCGGCCTTTGCCATGTCGTCCCGTTTCGGGGTTGGTATGATCGGCGTGGCTGTCGTGGGTATATTCCACGGTGCGGCTGAATTGCGCTACGGCTTGATTTTCTTTGTATTTGCTGCTTTTGCAGGGATAAGCGCACAGATGGCCGTGCGTTGGGACAAAAGCAGGTAGTGCGAGTGGATTTGGATGTAACGATCAGGGAAATGCGCGGTCTGGATCAGAACGTCTGGCTTGGCATGTATAGAAAACTCTGGCCCAAGTTTTCGGATGAGGCCCTGTTGGCAGAAATCGGCCGGATCAACAAATCCTCGAAGCGCTCTGCCTTTCTGGCAGAGGCGGACGGGCAGGCTGTCGGCTTTGCAGAGTACGGGTTGCGGGACTACGCAAATGGCTGCAACTCCCAGCCGGTGCCGTTTCTTGAGGGTGTTTGGGTTGAGGATGCCTATCGCGGTCAGGGGATCGCGCGGGCTTTGATCGAGTTTTTGTTGACGCGTGCCAAACGGGCGGGATTTGTCGAATTCGGCTCGGACGTGGAATTGTCGAATTATTCCTCTCAGTTGATGCATGAACGGTTGGGGTTCGAGCAGACAGAGAAAGTGATTTATTACCGGAAGGTTCTGGAACCGTGAACAATTCAGTCTATTACCGGCCTATCGTGCAGACAGACCGGCACCGCCCGAGCGGTGCGCTGACGCTTGCGGGGGGCTGGAGTTGGTTCACCCATGTTGAACGCCTGTCCCGTGAAGCTGACCCAGAAGTGGTTCCGGCTGCGGCGGTTCCCGAACCAGAATTGCGCAATTTTGTCTCCGCCCGCAGGCTGATATGCGGTCTGTCAATGGATGAACCCCGGATCATGGGTATTCTCAACACAACGCCGGATAGTTTTTCCGATGGCGGTGTGCACAACCGGTTCGAAGATGCGGTGTCTCGCGGGTTCGAGATGGCCGAAAGCGGGGCGGATATTTTTGACATCGGCGGCGAAAGTACCCGCCCTGGCGCGGCTTTCGTGCCGGTCGAGGAAGAAATCGCGCGGACCGTTCCGGTTATCAGGGCGCTTAGGGCAGGCGGCTTTGATCTGCCAGTATCCATTGATACCCGAAAATCCGAAGTCGCGGATGCGGCGTTGGCGGCTGGTGCATCCATGTTCAATGATGTTACGGCATTTTGCCATGATCCTGACAGCGCGGCTGTGGCGGCGCGTCATGGCGTTTCGGTCTGTCTGATGCATGCGCAGGGCGATCCCAAGACCATGCAGGATGACCCGCAATATAGTGACGTTCTGCTGGACGTGTACGACCATCTGGCAGAGCGGGTGGCCTATGCCGAGCGCCATGGTATTCCGCGGGGCCAAATTGTGGTGGATGTCGGTATCGGCTTTGGCAAAACGATCGAGCATAATCTGGCGCTGATCCGTGGTATGTCCCTGTTTCACGGGTTGGGATGCGCCCTTTTGCTGGGTGTTTCGCGCAAACGTTTCATTGGCGTGATCGGAAATGCGCCGGAAGCCGCCGATCGGGGCCCCGGATCGGTTGCGCTGGGGCTTGAGGCCTTGCGACAAGGTGTGCAGATATTGCGGGTACATGACATTAAGGCAACAAAGCAGGCGATCTCTTTGTGGCAGGCAACGCTGTAAAGGCGTGAGGGAGGGCAAATGACTCGGAAACTATTCGGCACAGACGGCGTGCGCGGACGCGCCAACAGCTACCCGATGACGGCGGATATGGCGTTGAAACTCGCTGCTGCTGCAGGACGCTATTTCCGCCGCGATCAGAAAGAGCACCGCGTGGTGATCGGTAAGGATACACGCCGTTCCAGCTACATGTTCGAATATGCGATGACGGGTGGTTTTACCTCCACTGGCATGAATGTGTTCCTGCTTGGTCCGGTCCCGACACCTGCTGTGGGTATGTTGACGCGCTCCATGCGGGCAGATGTTGGCGTGATGATTTCAGCGTCCCACAATCCCCATCATGACAACGGGATCAAGTTTTTCGGGCCGGACGGTTACAAACTGTCGGATGCGGCAGAGGCGGAAATTGAAGAGATGGTCATGGGGGATGTCGATCTGGCCCGCCCTGAAAATATCGGCAATGCCAAGCGGATCGACGATGCTTTGGGCCGCTATATGGAGTTTGCCAAGACTGCGTTCCCCCGCCAGCGGTTGCTGGAAGGTTTGAAAGTGGTGGTGGATTGCGCCAACGGTGCGGCCTATAAGGCGGCCCCTATGGTGCTGTGGGAACTGGGCGCCGAGGTTATTCCTGTTGGTGTTTCTCCCAACGGGTTCAATATCAACAAGGGATGCGGATCAACCCATCCCGACACGGCGGCGCAGGCGGTGGTGGCCAATGGAGCTGACGTGGGGATCTGTCTGGACGGGGATGCAGATCGTGTCATGCTCATAGACGAAAAAGGCCGTGTGGCGGACGGTGATCAGATCATGGGGCTGATCGCACAGCAGTGGTCCGCGTCAGGCCGTCTGGCCCATGACACACTGGTTGCGACTGTGATGTCGAATATGGGGCTGGAAAAGCACCTTGAGGGGCGCGGTATGACGATGCTGCGCACCAATGTGGGCGACCGTTATGTGGTAGAGGCCATGCGCAAGGGCGGATTCAACCTTGGCGGGGAGCAATCGGGCCATATCGTCATGCGGGATTATGTAACTACTGGCGATGGGTTGATTGCTGCGCTGCAATTTCTTGGGGCATTGGTGCAGAGCGGCAAAACCGCCAGCATGCTGTCCCGTGTGTTTGAACCTTATCCGCAACTGCTGGAGAATGTGCGTTACGGGGATGGGGGCGATCCACTGCTGGACGCCTCGGTCAAACAGGCCATTGCCGAAGGAGAGGCTGCGCTGGCGGCCTCGGGGCGGTTGCTGATCCGTAAATCCGGCACAGAGCCTTTGGTGCGGGTGATGGGCGAATGTGAGGATGCGGGTCTGTTGAAGCAGG
>JAAEZA010000096.1 GCA_018223125.1 Paracoccaceae bacterium
ACGCATCCCTCCTAAGGGGCAGGTTGCAGGTTCGAATCCTGCCGGGGTCGCCATGATCCGGAGATGCAGTTTCCTGCATCTCCGGTTAACTTTTCAGATCAGGCGGCCAGAACCTCTGGCAGGGCAACCACTGCGATCATTTCGACGCGCATGCCCGGACGGGCGAGAGACGTGCCGCCTGTGGCCCGCGCCGGCGGGGCCTCGGCGCTGACCCATTCATCCCATAACGCGTTCATGCCCTGAAAATCTTCCATATTGGCCAGCCAGACCTGGACCGAGGCTATATCGGCCTTCTGTGCGCCCAGATCGGCAACAACTTTATCCAGTTTGGCCAGCACCTGACGGGTTTGGGTTGTGATGTCCGCAGTCAGGTCGTCGGGCACCTGCCCTGCCAGAAACGCGATGTTTCCGATGGTGACGGCCTGGCTCATACGGGGGCCGGGGTTGAGGCGGGAGAGTGTCATGACAGGTCCTTTATTAATCATTGTCACTAAGGGTTGATCCGGCGCCAGCGCGGGAGGCTTCCGTGGCGGGCACGGTGGTGCGCATGGCGAAACTGTTAAGGGCTGCGACGGTTGCAGCGGTGGTTCGGGCGTTGGGACTCTTGCGTGCGCAAGGTTGGTGGCAGGGGGTATTTTCAACGCCCAGAACCAGCGAAAGCTGTGCAACATTCAAGGCCTCTGTGGCCCTGAGGAGCCACTCCTGCGTCCCGTCAATGCGTAACTCACCGCCGTCCCAGTGCAGTGCAAAACCCAGATCGTTCCTGCGCCCGAGTTCGCACAGGAACGGCACAAGCAGGATCGGGGAATTGACCGGTCCTAAAGAGATTTCGGAGTCTGGCGCCGGTCCCTCGGGGAGTTCGGCATAGTCGCACAGTGTCGCGCCGAGGATGATCGGACAGACCGCCTGCCCTTTTGCATTCTGCCATGCACCGGGTGTCACGGCAGGGCAGAGATCGTCCCAGTCCAGCCCGTCGGCCTGTTCCAGATGGCTGCGCAAATGGGAGGGGCCGTCTATTCCGTAGGACACCAGCCATGCAGCGGCAAAACCCGCTTCTTCCGCCATGCCCCAGCTCATGCCCGCACCGCGGGCCGCTTTGGTGCACAACGCCGCTGCTTCGTTACAGGACAGGGGCGCAGGCTCGTTTCCGGCAAACACAGGGACAGTCTCGCCCCGTGTCTGGTCGTGGGGATCGGTGTTCATGCGCGGGCCTCCTCTTTGATTTCGTCAGGATAAGGGGCGCCGGCAAACAGGTTGATCCGCACCCATCTGTCAGAGCGGGGATCGAACTGGCTCGCTCCGAAAAACGCCAGCTTGCAGCGCAACAGATCAATCGGCAGCATATCCGCCGCGATCAGGTTGTCGCGCACTTCGGCGTATGGGTGGGCTTCTGCGATCTGGGCCCGCCGGACAGCATAGCGGTGTTCGGGATGCGAAAGCAGAAATGCTGCAACCGGCTGACTGGCATCGTAATCTTTAATGGTGTCGTAAAGCTCTGAGATCAGGCGTGCGATGCACAGGGGTTGCTCCAGCGCAGCGCCGTCTTCGGTGGCCCGCTCTCCCAATCGGGGTTCCAGCTTTTCTTCAGAGACATACCAGAAGCGGGCATTGTTTTCGGGGGCGCTAAAGTCTATCGCAAGCGCCCAGTCATAGGTTGTTTCCAGAATGTGGCGCAGTGCCTCTACAGGCATCGCGCCATTGATCCTGAAGCTGGCTGCTTCGTCCGCACCCATGTGATCGGCCAGATCATCTACCAACTCGCCATGGGGCTCCAGCATCAGCGACAACAGAACCTCCTGTCCTTCGAGCCCGAGATTTGCCTCTCCCCAAAGCCAGAGCGCATTCCAAGGAAGGTCCGCATCCCAGTTCCAGCCGACCAGTGCCTCTGCCAGTTGGTCAAGGTCCCGGCGCAACCCGTACAACTTGTCCCGCTGCACCGGATGCCCGGAGTGCCAGATCGCGGCATTCGCTACCGCTTCGGACAGGGCCGTTTCCAGCCCTTCCACAGCCTGCGGATCAGCAATCCGTTGTGCCCGCACACGCGCCAGTGCTTTTTCGCGGGCCATCATCCAGTTGTTCAGCAGAACCGGGTGGCGCACGATAAACGGCGCCATGCCCAGTCCGGTGGAATTGCCCACCCCAAGACTGCGGCGGGTGGCGCGGTCAAGTGTTACCGCCTGCGTTCCACCACGCGCCGCAGCGATATGTTCGACGATATCAACTGTAAAGGCGCGGATCAGCCAGACGGTCAGCATTTCCACCTGAAAGGGAGCCGCAAGTTCGGGACGGTCGGCAATGTAAATCCGGTCCGACGCGCCGAATTTACCAGAGCCGTAAACCGCTGTGGTGCGCATCAGATA
>JAAEZA010000054.1 GCA_018223125.1 Paracoccaceae bacterium
GCCTCGCCCTTTGCGAAACCGGCCGAAGACGCAGAAGCAGAGCAGGCCGCGACGGAAACGGCACAGCCGGCCGACACCCCCGCCTACGACGAGGACGATAACTGGAACCGCGCGTCAATCCTTCTGGATTCTGTGGAAGAAATGGAACTGATCGGCCCTCACGTGGGCCAGCAACAGCTTTTGCGGCGGCTGTTCCATGAAGAAACCCCGCGCGTTTTCCCAGCCCAGCCGGTGGAGTTCGGCTGCACCTGCGGAGAGGACAAGGTGCGCCAGACAATGTCGATCTATTCTGCGAAAGACATCCAGAAGATGACCGCCGACAACGGCATGGTCACGGCGGATTGCCAGTTCTGCGGCGCCCATTACGAATTGCCGCCCGAAACACTGGGGAAAGACGCACCGGATGCCACTTGAAGGGGACAGGCCGGAACACGAAAATTGGCTGGCGCGGATTGAAACCGCGCTCGCCTCCGCTTCTGCTGAAGGTGGATCGTCGGATTTCGATCTGAATCAGGACGGCGCTGACGCGTCATGGAAGTTTCGCCCAGCTGCGGTTCTGGTGCCGATTATACCAGCGCCCGAAGGCCCGAAACTGGTGCTGACCAAACGGGCCGCCCATCTGAAACACCATCCCGGACAGGTTTCCTTTCCCGGCGGCAAGGTGGAAAACAGCGACGATTCCATCGAAGATGCCGCCCTGCGCGAAGCTTTTGAAGAAATCGGTCTGAACCGCAAACATGCGCGGCTGATCGGGCGCCTGCCCTGCCACAAGACGGTCACCGGCTTTGAAGTGCATCCGGTGGTGGCAGAAATTTCCACAAGTTTTGCATCGCTCAGCGACCCCGGAGAAGTTGAAGAAGTGTTTCAGGTGCCGCTTGAACATGTGCTGAACCCTGCGAATTATTTTATTGAGGGCCGCATCTGGATGGGCAAGCAGCGGCGCTATTATGTGGTGCCCTATGGCCCTTATTACATCTGGGGGGCGACCGCGCGGATGCTGCGATTACTGGCGGAAACTGTCGGGCAGGCGGGACATGCAGATCACCGCTGACTGGCTGCATGACAGCACATCCCAAGCCGTGTTGGGCGCACTGACAGAACAAGGCTTTGACGCCTATTTCGTCGGGGGATGCGTGCGCAATGCCCTGCTGGACGCCGCTGTTTCGGATCTGGACGTAGCCACATCCGCGCTTCCCGAAGATGTTCAAAAGATTATGGAGAACAAAGGGTTTCGCACCGTACCGACAGGAATTGAACACGGGACAATTACGGTCCTGATCCGAAACCGCAGCTTTGAAGTCACCAGTTTTCGCAAGGATGTGGAAACATTCGGTCGCCGCGCCGTTGTCGCGTTTTCCAGCGATATTGCCGATGATGCGCGGCGGCGGGATTTCACAATGAATGCGCTTTATGCAGGGGCGGATGGCCAGATTGTGGACCCGCTGGACGGGCTGCCCGATCTGGTTGCCCGCCGCTTGCGGTTTATCGAGGATGCGGACCGCCGCATCAAAGAGGACTACCTGCGCATTCTGCGGTACTTCCGCTTTTTTGCATGGTACGGGGACCAATCCGCCGGTCTGGACCCAGAGGCGCTGGCGGCGATCAGCGATAATCTGGACGGTTTGGACAAGCTGTCTAAAGAACGGATCGGCGCGGAAATGCGCAAGCTGCTGAAGGCCGAAACGCCGGAAATGGCACTCGCCGCGATGGAGCATACCGGCGTTCTGCAGCGTATCCTGTCGGGTGCAACGACCCGCAGTATTGCGCCCCTTGTGCATCTGGAACACCAACTTGGCCTGCCCGCAGACTGGCTGCGCCGCCTGCTGGTCTTGGGGGGAGAGGGCTTGAAAGCCGCGCTTCGCCTGAGCAATGCGGAAACCATGCGCGTCCGGCAGTACCATCAAGCGAACGAACAACTGCTGTCCCCCAAGGTCGCCGCTTACCGGTTCGGACAGGACACGGGGCTGGACCTTGCGCTGGTACAGTCGGCCGGACTTGGCGTGCCTGTCGATCCGGCGATCCTTGTGCAAATCGAACAGGGGGCGACGGCCCGCTTTCCCGTGGCTGCGAAGGATCTGCAAAGGTTTGAAGGCAAGGCGCTCGGCGATAAACTGCGCGAATTGGAGAGCGCATGGATCGAATCCGGTTTCACAAGCACCAAAGCTGACTTATTGAGCGGGCTATCCTGACGCCCGGATCACGGACCGCTTCCGGTGCGCAGTATTTTTCTATAAGGCAACGGCATGACAGAACTTACAATCGAGACATTGGGCAGCCAGGGCGATGGTGTCGGAACGCTTGACGGAACCGAGGTTTTCGCAGCCTATACCGCCCCCGGTGAAAAGGTCAGCGGCGATCTGAACGGAGACCGTCTGGAGAACGTGCGCATTCTGGAACCGGCGCCGATCCGCGTCAAAGCCCCGTGCCGCCATTTCAAAACCTGCGGCGGCTGCGCAACCCAGCACATTCGCGGCGATTTTCTGGCGGATTGGAAACGTGCCATCGTTGACACAGCTTTGAAACGGCAGGGGATCGAGGCCAGCTTCCGGCAGACTGTTACCAGCCCGCCAAATTCGCGGCGGCGTGCGGTTTTTACCGGCAAACGGACGAAAAACGGCGCGATGCTCGGCTTTCATGCGAAAAGCTCCGATCAACTGGTAGCGATTGAAACCTGCACGTTGCTCGATCCGGAAATAATGAACGGCTTCAATGGCTTGAAGGCTCTGGTGCAACTGGCCGCCACCCGCAAGGGCGCGGTGCGCCTGTCTGTTTCCACCAGCCTTGGCGGGCTGGATATCGACCTGACAGAGGCGAAACCGATGGACACCAACATCATGCAGGATGTGGTCAAGATCGTCCATGACAACGGTTTTGCCCGTGTCTTCTGGAATGGCGACATTGTTCTGGAGCGCCAGCCGGCGCAACAGGATTTCGGCGGTGCGCTTGTCACCCCGCCAAATGGCGCCTTCCTTCAGGCGACCGCCCACGGAGAGGCCGCGCTTTGGGATGCGGTGGATGAAATCACCGGCAAGAGCAAATCCGTGCTCGACCTGTTTGCAGGCTGTGGCACGTTTTCCCTGCCGCTGGCCCGCAAAGCCGAAGTTGTTGCGGTTGAATCGAGCCAACCGATGCTGGACGCGATGGATCGGGGCTGGCGTCATGCAACGGGCCTGAAAAAATTGCGAGCGGTCCAGCGGGATCTGTTCCGCAATCCCCTGCTGTCGGACGAGTTCAAACCCTATGATGCAGTTGTGATTGACCCGCCCCGCGCAGGTGCCAGGGACCAAACCAGACAGATCGCAGACAGTGATGTTTCCAAACTGGCCTTTGTGTCCTGTAATCCGGCCACATTCGCCCGCGATGCCCGCATCTTGCTAGACGGCGGGTTTACGCTGGAGTGGGTTCAGGTTGTGGATCAGTTTCTCTGGTCAGGTCATTGTGAACTGGTCGCAAATTTCACCCGTCGTTAACGCTGGTTTCTACCTTTCGGAGCCCCTATAAAACCGCCATGAATACTTCTTCGCAGCTTGAATCCAAAGGCGATTTTCGCGCCAGACTGACCCAATGGGTGGAATCCCCGCTCGTGCGAAACTTCGTGCTGGCCGTGATTGTGCTGAATGCGATTGTTTTGGGGCTCGACACCTCTGACACTGCAAAGAGCATGTTCGGTGGTCTGTTGGGCGTGATCGATGGTATTTGCCTTGCGATCTTTGTGATCGAACTTGCCGTAAAGCTGGTCGCCTATGGCTGGAAATTCTTTCTCAGGCCATGGAATATCTTCGATTTTCTGGTGGTTGGCGTGTCTCTTGCACCAGGCAGCGGCGGACTGTCCGTGTTGCGGGCCTTGCGTATTCTGCGGGTCTTGCGCGTTATTTCCTTCGCCCCGAGCCTGCGCCGCGTGGTGGAGGGATTTGTCTCTGCCCTGCCGGGAATGGCGTCGGTTTTCCTGCTGATGACGATTATTTTTTACATCGGCTCGGTGATGGCCACCAAACTGTTTGGTGACACCTTTCCCGACTGGTTCGGCACATTGGGGCGCTCTGCCTATTCGCTGTTCCAGATCATGACACTGGAAAGCTGGTCAATGGGGATCGTGCGCCCTGTGATGCAGGTTTACCCTTACGCTTGGGCCTTCTTTGTGCCGTTCATCATGGTCACCACCTTCGCCGTGGTGAACCTGCTGGTGGGTCTGATTGTGAACTCCATGCAGGACGCCCATCTGGCCGAGGACGCCGAGGCAACAGGCGCCTATCGGGATGATGTGGTGACCCGACTGGATGAAATCAGCGCAAGGCTGGCACGGCTGGAAAAATAGCGAAACAGGCCGCCCGCGTCAGGCGCGGGCTTTGCCGATCTGTGAAATTCCAAGCACTTCCAGAACTTTAGATTCTATCTGGGGCGCGTTCATCCCCGCTGTTTCATACATGCGGGCCGGGCTGCTTTGATCAATAAACGTGTCAGGCAGCACCATGGAACGGAACTTCAGCCCCCTGTCAAAGACGCCTTCCTCTGCCAGAAACTGCGCCACATGAGAGCCGAACCCCCCTATCGCGCCTTCTTCAATGGTAATCAGGGCTTCGTGGTTGGCCGCAAGATCACGGATCAGGTCTTCGTCCAGCGGCTTGGCGAAACGGGCGTCTGCGATCGTCGGGGTAATCCCTTTGCGCGCCAGCGAGATCGCCGCCTGTTCGCATTCCTGCAAACGGGTTCCGAAAGACAGCAGCGCCACGCGGCTGCCTTCCTGTATCATCCGGCCCTTGCCGATTTCCAACGGCACGCCAACCTCTGGCAATTCCACGCCAACCCCTTCGCCCCGCGGAAAGCGGAAGGCGCTGGGGCGGTCATCGATACTGGCGGCGGTGGCGACCATATGGACAAGCTCTGCCTCATCCGCAGCCGCCATCACAACGAAATCCGGCAGGTTTGTCAGAAACCCGATGTCAAAGCTGCCCGCATGGGTCGCCCCGTCCGCGCCGACCAGACCGGCGCGGTCAATGGCGAACCGGACCGGCAGACGCTGGATTGCCACGTCATGCACCACCTGATCATAGCCCCGTTGCAGGAAGGTGGAATAAAGCGCGCAGAACGGTTTCAGCCCGCCCGCAGCCATACCCGCGCAAAAGGTAACGGCGTGTTGTTCGGCAATGCCCACATCAAAGCAACGGGATCCGAAACGGGCGGCGAATTTGTCCAGCCCTGTCCCGTCCGGCATGGCCGCCGTAACGGCGACAACCTTGCTGTCTTTCTCTGCCTCTGCAATCAGGCTTTGGGCAAAGACCGAGGTGTAACTGGGTGCATTTGAAGGGGTTTTCTTTTGCTTGCCTGAAATAACATCGAACTTGGCCACACCGTGGTATTTATCCGAAGACTCTTCCGCGGGCGCATATCCCTTACCCTTTTGCGTCAGCACATGGATCAGCATCGGCCCTGTGGCCCGCTGTTTGACGGTGCGCAACACTGCCAGAAGCTGGTCCATATCATGCCCGTCAATCGGCCCCACATAGGAAAAGCCAAGCTGTTCGAACAGGGTGCCGCCAACGGTCATGTGTTTGACCATATCCTTGGCGCGCTTCGCCCCGTCCTGAAACGGTTCGGGTAGCAGGGAAATGGCGCTTTTGGCAGCGGATTTGAACTCCTGAAACGGTTCACCGGCATAGAGTTTTGACAGATAGGACGACATCGCGCCCACAGGCGGGGCGATGGACATTTCATTGTCGTTCAGAATGACGATCAGGCGTTTTTTCAAATGGCCCGCGTTGTTCATCGCCTCGTATGCCATACCGGCGGACATGGCCCCGTCCCCGATCACCGCAATCGCATCGCCCAGACCGTGTTCCGGTGCGCCGCCCAGATCACGCGCTACGGCAAAACCCAGCGCGGCAGAAATAGAGGTAGAACTATGGGCCGCACCGAAAGGATCAAAGGCGCTCTCGCTGCGCTTTGTGAAACCGGACAATCCGTTTTCCTGCCGCAACGTGCGGATACGATCCCGCCGTCCTGTCAGGATTTTATGGGGGTAACACTGGTGGCTGACATCCCAGATCAGACGGTCCTTCGGCGTATCAAACACCGCGTGAATCGCCGTGGTCAGTTCCACCACGCCCAGCCCCGCGCCAAGATGGCCGCCGGTTTCGGACACGGCAGAGATGGTCTCTGCCCGCAGTTCGTCCGCCACCTGACGCAATTGCGCATCGGAAAAACGCTTCAGGTCTTCGGGGGCATTTACCTGATCCAGCAGGGGTGTGTTTGGTCTATCGCTCACAAGGGTATCCTTCTGGGGCGGTTTTATCACAAATTGCGGTTTATGACGAATTGCGCCACTTGTCGCAACGGTTCGGCACGGGATTCATAGACGGAAAGGGCATCACAAGCCTGATCTACCAATGATCTGGCCTGTTGCTGTGCCGCTTCAAGCCCGAGAATGGAAACAAAGGTGGCTTTCCCCGCATCCGCATCCTTTTGCAGGCGTTTTCCGGCCAGTTCCGCATCCCCGACCACATCCAGTAC
Source organism: Paracoccaceae bacterium (assembly GCA_018223125.1). Lineage (GTDB taxonomy): Bacteria > Pseudomonadota > Alphaproteobacteria > Rhodobacterales > Rhodobacteraceae > Amylibacter. The sequence continues at coordinate 6,508 of JAAEZA010000054.1, forward strand.
ATCATCCTGAATCTGGAAGGCACGGCCCAGCGCCGCGGAATATGCGGCCAGCGGACCTGCATCTTCCTGCGCCAGTGTCGCGCCGGAACAGGCAGACCATTCGATCAGCGCGCCGGTTTTATTGGCCTGCAACTCGGTGATCTGGTCCAGCGTCAACGGCGTGTCCGCTGTCTCGGCGGCAATATCCTGCACCTGCCCCAGCACCATGCCGCTCGCGCCGGAAGCCTGCGCCAGATCGGCAACCAGTTTGATGCGCACGGAAGCATTGGCCGAGGTCAGCGGATCGGCCAGAATTTCAAAAGCCAGCGTTTGCAGGGCATCGCCCGCCAGAACTGCGGTGGCTTCGTCCCATTGAACGTGGACCGTCGGCTTTCCACGGCGCAGGTCATCATCATCCATGCAGGGCAGATCGTCATGCACCAGCGAATAAGCGTGCATCGCCTCAATCGCCGCCGCCGTATTCACCACATCCAACCCGAAAAGCGCAGCAGACTCGATGGCAAGATAGGCCCGCAACCGCTTGCCCCCGTTCAGAACGGCGTGGTGCATCGGGGCGGCAATCGGGTTGGTGGCGACGGGCGGAAGCAGATCGCGCAGCGCCTGTTCCGTGGTCGCCGCAATGCGGGCCAGTCTCTGTTCGAAATGTTCCACGGAAAATTAACCTTCGAAAGGCTTCAGACCGGCGGGGTTGCCATCTGCACCAAGGGTGATCTGGGCAATTTTCTCTTCCGCTTCCTTCAGCTTCACCGCGCAATGCTTTTTCAGCTCTGCGCCGCGATCATAAAGTTTGATGCTTTCTTCCAGCGCAACCTGACTGCTTTCCAACTGTCCAACGACCTTTTCCAGATCCGCCATTGCGGTTTCAAAACTCATTTCGGAAATCGGTGTATCCGCCATTAGGTCTGCTCCATCAAAACGCCAACATGGGCTGCAACAGATGCAGCCAGCGCCTGCAAATCATATCCACCCTCCAAAGTCGAGACCACACGGCCCTGACAGGTGTCTTTGGCGAAATCACACAAGGCCTGTGTCGCCCAAGCGAAATCCGCTTCCGTGAAATTCAGATTGGCCAGCGGATCACGGGCGTGGGCATCAACTCCGGCTGAAATAAAAACCATCTCCGGCTTATGCTGATGAAGGGCTGGCAGGATTTCCTGTTCGAAAGCTGCGCGCAGATCCGATCCGTCATCGAAAGGGGCCAGAGGCACATTCACCACATTACCCGAAGCGCCGGTTTCGGATGCTGCGCCGGTGCCGGGGTAAAGCGGCATCTGATGGGTGGAGGCAAACAAGATGCGCGGATCATCCCAGACCAGATCCTGCGTGCCATTGCCGTGATGCACATCGAAATCCACAATCGCCACGCGGGACAGCCCGTGCCGTTCCAGCGCATGTTTTGCGCCAATCACCACATTTCCGAAGAAACAGAACCCCATCGCGGTCTGCCGCTCGGCATGGTGTCCGGGCGGACGGGTAGCGCAAAAGGCGTTTTGCACCTGCCTTGACAGAACCATATCCACAGCGGCCACATTTGCCCCGACAGCACGAAACGCCGCTTGCAGCGTTCCAGGCGACAGCGAGGTATCGCCGTCAATAAACTGAAAACCGCTTTCAGGAGAGGCCGCTTTCATCGCCGCCAGATGGGAAGCAGGATGGGCCAGAAGAATGTCCTGTTCTGTACAAAGCGGCGCTTCTACCCGCACAAGCCCGTCAAATTCCGGTGCGGACATACGCTGCCGGATCGCTTCCAGCCGCGCCACGGATTCAGGGTGCCCGTCGGGGTTGTGATGGGACAGGCAATCACGGTGGGACAGAAAAGCGGTGGTCATAGAACCCTCCTCCGGTCCTTCGGGACAGATGTTCTAGTCAGGTGCCAGCATGTATCCCGCACCGCGCACGGTCTGCAGATAGCGTGGCGATTTCGGGTCTGCTTCGATCTTGCGGCGCAGGCGGGTAATCTGCACATCTACGGCCCGTTCCTGCGCCTGATCGCTGTCCCGGCCCAAATCCTCTACCAGTTTGCTGCGGCTGATGGGCGAATGGGGGCTGGCAGAGAAAATCCGCATTAGCGTGCTTTCGGTGGCGGTCAGACGGATCAGGGTTTCGCCTTCCCACAACTCCCCTCGGGTCACGTCATAACGCACCGGTCCCAGTTGCAGGGTTTTCGGTGCTTCGACAACAGCCTTTTCAACCGGCACACGGCGCAGGATGGCATTGATCCGCAGCACCAGTTCTTTGGGTTCAAACGGTTTGGTCAGATAATCGTCCGCGCCTGCCTCAAGCCCCATGATCCGTTCGTTTGATTCCCCTTTGGCCGTCAGCAGAAGGATCGGCGTTGTCAGGGTTTCCCGCAGGCTTCGGGTCAGGGTCAGCCCGTCCTCCCCCGGCATCATCACATCCAGCACGATCAGATCGAAATCCAGTCCGGCAAGCAAACGCCGCGCATGGGCTGCATCCCGCGCTGCCGTCACCCAATAGCCGTTGCGCGACAGAAACTTCTGCAACAGCGTGCGAATGCGTTCGTCATCGTCAACGATCAGAATGTGGGCGTCAGAGAGGGGTTCATTCATGCAAGATCAGTCCTTTACCAGCTTCTTAACATGCTGACGCATGGACGGGTCCATAATATTTTCGAGAACTTTGCGAAAACCGTGCACTGCATCCGGTCCGGCCTCTTTATAAGCCGCACGAAGACGTTTGCGCTGGGTCGAGGACAAATCTGATTCCAGCGCCTGACCGGCAGGGGTCAGATACAGATGCCGTTCGCGCCGGTCCCGCACGCCAACCTTGCTTTCGACAAGACCGTCGTCAATCAACTGGCGCAGGACGCGGTTAAGCGACTGTTTCGTCACCCCGAGAATATCGAGCAGCGCGTTTACAGTTGTGCCGGGGCGGCGGTGGATGAAATGTATCGCGCGATGATGGGCACGGCCATAGGTATAGTTTTCAAGGATGCGATCAGGATCGGACGTGAATCCGCGATAAGCAAAGAACAGCAGTTCGATGCCCTGCAACAACTGGTCATCAGTCAAGAAAAGCAGGTTTTCCCCGCCGGGTTGCAAACGATCCTGCATGGTTGATATTTCATCCGATCACATATTTTTACGTTACCCGCCAATTTATGTCAGTCTTATTGACTTTCCAAGAATCAAATGATAGCAAATTTCGACTTTGGCGTAATTTTATGTCTTATTTTCCCGCGAAAACGAAATTTTCGCAAATTACACAGCTTCTGGTGGAGGAAATGCAATGGCCGGTGCTTATGATGATCGTGATGGTTCTATTTGGCTGGACGGAAAACTCGTCCCCTGGCGGGAGGCAAATGTCCACATTCTGACCCACGCCCTGCATTACGCCTCCTCTGTCTTTGAAGGCGAACGGGCCTATAACGGCAAGATCTTCAAAAGCCGCGAACACTCCGAACGGCTGCTGTTTTCCGGTAAGGAACTGGATATCCCGATCCCTTACACCGTCGATGAAATCGAAGCAGCAAAATACGAAACACTGGAAGCCAGCGGGCTAAAAGATGCCTATGTGCGTGCTGTCTGCTGGCGCGGTTCGGGGGACGATATGGGCGTTGCCTCCGCCAAGAACCCTGTCCGCATGGCCATCGCGGTCTGGGAATGGGGTGCCTATTACGGCGATGCCAAAATGGTCGGTGCCAAACTGGACATCTCCCGCTGGAAACGTCCGTCGCCCGAAACCATCCCCTGCTTTGCCAAAGCCGCCGGACTTTACATGATCTGCACCATGGCAAAACACGAAGCCGAGGCCAAAGGCTGCTCGGACGCGATGATGTACGACCACCGCGGTTACGTGGCCGAAGCCACCGGCGCGAACATCTTCTTTGTGAAAGACGGCGTAGTTCATACCCCAAAACCCGATTGTTTCCTGAATGGTCTGACCCGTCAGACCGTCATCGGAATGCTGAAAGATCGTGGTGTCGAAGTGGTAGAGCGCCACATCATGCCAGAAGAACTCGACGGGTTCGAGCAGTGCTGGCTGACAGGCACCGCAGCAGAGGTCACACCGGTCGGCCAGATCGGCGAACACACCTTTGAAGTGGGCGACCTGACCCGCAGCATCGCGGAAGAATACGAAAAACTGGTCCGCAGTTAAAATAACGCTACCTCTTCCCGCTTGAGACTGCTCGGTCGCTCTGATACCCTGAAGGTATCTCGGCGCCCGAGGAAGAGTGGCGTATATTCGGAGGACATCGTTCTGGTTGAACGTGTTGGGCCCCAAGCGGCCGAAAAAGAAGAAAACATTCCGGCAATGTCGATGCTGGACCTGGTTCTGAACTCGCTTCAAGGCGATAAGGCCGAAGACATCGTGACACTGGATCTGGCCGGAAAATCGTCTGTTGCCGATCACATGGTTGTGGCGTCCGGCCGGTCGACCCGTCAGGTGGTTGCCATGGCTGAAAAGCTGACAGACCGCCTGAAGCAGAACAAGGGCATCAGCGCGCGCACCGAAGGCAAAAGTGCCGGAGACTGGGTTCTGATCGACGCGGGGGACGTGATCGTTCATCTGTTCCGTCCCGAAGTACGCGAGTTCTACCAGCTGGAGAAAATGTGGCAGCCCGTGGCGGAAGACGCGGAATAAGCCCTTGATGCGGCTGCACATCATTGCTGTCGGGCGCTTGCGCAAAGGGCCCGAACTGGATTTGATTTCCGATTATCTGGATCGTTTCAACAAATCGGGTCGTGCCCTGGGGCTCGGCCCTGTTTGCGTGATTGAAGTCGAAGACAAGAAAAACGCCGGTATGGACGCCGAAGCAGAACTGCTGCGCAAGGCAATCCCCAAAGGTGCATTGACGATGATCATGGACGAGCGGGGCAAGCTGATCAGCTCGGTTGATTTTTCCGGCAGGCTCGGCCAGTGGCGGGACACCGGCACGCAGGATCTGGCGATCCTGATCGGGGGGGCTGACGGGCTGGCACCGGATTTGCGGGCGCAAGCGGATTTTTCCCTGTCCTTCGGCAAAATGGTCTGGCCCCATATGCTGGTGCGTGTGATGTTGAGCGAACAGCTCTACCGCGCGGCTTCTATCATGGGGAACGCGCCCTATCATCGGGCCTGAACCGCTGATTCCCCCCTTACCACGTTGGGAAAACTTGCCATCCGACCCGATCACCGCTATCTGCTCATCCCAAGGCAATAACCGACCAGAGGTAAGCAGATGTCCCCGATCAAACCCGTTGTATTGTGTATTCTGGACGGCTGGGGACTGCGCCCCGAAACCGAAGGCAACGCGGTCGCGCTGGCGGATACGCCGAACTTCGATCGCATCCTGCGGGACTGCCCCAATAACACGCTGACAACTTTCGGGCCGGATGTCGGCCTGCCGGAAGGCCAGATGGGCAACTCCGAAGTGGGGCATATGAACATCGGCGCAGGGCGCGTGGTGGAAATGGATCTGGCGAAGATCAACGGTATCATCAAACGGGGCGAACTGGCGCAACAACCCGCCGTAGAGCGCATCATGACCATGGGCAACGGCATTGTGCATCTCTGCGGGGTTCTGTCGGACGGTGGCGTGCACAGCCATCTGGATCATATGATCGCGATGGCAGACATTATGGACAAAGCTGGCCGCAAGACCGCGCTGCACCTGTTCACCGACGGGCGTGACGTAGCCCCGCAATCTGCCGACAGGTATCTGGCCGCCTTGCAAGCAGCCCTCCCCGAAAGTGCACAGATTGCCACGGTGTCCGGCCGGTATTACGCCCTTGATCGCGACAACCGCTGGGATCGCGTCGAACTGGCCTATCAGGCGATGGTGAACGGCACCGGCGCCCCCTTTGCCAGCGCCGAAGATGTCATCGCGAAAAACTACGCCGGCGACATCACGGACGAATTTTTCAAACCCGCCGTCATCGGATCCTATTCTGGTATGAAGGACGGCGATATTCTGGTGTGCCTGAACTTCCGCGCCGACCGCGCCCGTGAAATCCTTGCGGCCATTGCCCAACCCGGATTTGACGGGTTTGACACCGGCCCCCGCCCCGAACTTGCGCTGGTCAGCGGCTTTACCGAATATTCCAAATCCCACAGCACCTATGTGGATTGCATCTTCCCCGAAGAAGACATCGTAAACACACTCGGCGCATGGGTCGCGCAAAAGGGCCTGTCCCAGTTCCGCATTGCGGAAACCGAGAAATATCCCCATGTGACTTTCTTCCTGAATGGCGGTGTCGAGGTCCCCGAGGACGGTGAAGACCGTTACCTTGCCGACAGCCCCAAGGTGGCCACCTATGACCTGCAACCGGAAATGTCCTCTGCCGAGGTGACAGAGCATCTGGTGGGGGCGATTGACTCGGGCAAGTACCATTTGATCGTGGTCAATTACGCCAACCCCGATATGGTTGGCCATACCGGCAGTGTAGAGGCCGCGACCGCCGCCTGTGCTGCGGTGGATGAAGGGCTGGGGCAGGTTCTGGAAGCACTTGAAAAGGCGGGCGGAGCAATGCTGCTGTGTGCCGATCACGGCAATTGTGAAACCATGATTGATCCTGAAACCGGCGGGCCACATACCGCTCACACGACCAATCCGGTGCCTGTAGCCTTGATTGGCGGCCCGAAAAGCGCAAAGCTGCGCGCAAACGGTCGGCTGGCCGATCTTGCCCCGACGCTGCTGGCGCTGATGGGGCTGGACCAGCCACCTGAAATGACAGGTAAGAGTTTGCTGGACGCATGAGAGCAGGGCGCAGAATTCTAGCGGCAGTCTTGGCTGCCATGCTCGGCTGTGGTCCGGCACTCGCACAGGGTGATCCTGTGATGAAAGCCCAGCTTGCCTCCGAAGCGCTCAGTGCTGCCACCCGCGATCTTGCCAAAGCCGATAGCGCAAAGGACCGTGTCAAAGCTCTGAGTGAAACGGTACGGGCCTATGAAGCAGGCCTGAGCGCCATGCGCGACGGGCTGCGCGGTGCCACGATCCGTGAACGGGTCATCCGGCTGGAGTTTGAAAACCGGCGCGACCAGCTCAGCCGGTTGCTGGGGATTTTGCAAACCCTCGAACGGGCGAGCACACCCATGCTGTTGATCCATCCCACCGGCCCCGTCGGCACAGCCCGATCCGGCATGATGATGTCCGAGGTCACGCCGGCCCTGCAAAGACAAGCCGAAGAATTGCGCTCCCAACTGGAAGAGCTACAGGAATTGCGCACCCTGCAGACCAACGCGGAAGAAAAACTGCGCTTGGGGCTGGCAGGCGTTCAGGAAGCGCGTGTCGCGCTCAGTCAGGCGATATCGGATCGCACCGATCTGCCCACCCGCCTGTCGGACGACCCGGTAAAGACGCAAATTCTGGCAGACAGCGCCACATCGCTCGAGGTTTTTGCCCAAAGCATCGGTGTTCTGCCGCCGGAAACAGATGCAGCAGCAACGATCCCGTTCGACCGGATGCGCGGCACCCTGCGCCTGCCCGTGGAAGGCACGCAACTGCGCGGTTTCAACGAAGTGGACGCGGCCGGATTGAAACGCCCCGGGCTTGTGATTGCGGCGCGCCCGCTTGCACTGGTGACAGCACCGGTTGCCGCGACAATCCGCTATTCAGGGGCTTTTCTGGATTACGGAAACGTGATCATTCTGGAACCCCAGTCCGGCTATCTTCTGGTGATCGCGGGTATGGAACAGGTATACGGTGAAACCGGACAAATCGTCGATCAGGGCGCTCCGGTGGGATTGCTGGGCGGAAGTCAGGCAGCCACGCAAGAGTTTCTGGTCGAAGCCTCGGATGGCACTGGCGCAACCGCGCAAGAAACGCTCTATATGGAGCTGAGACATAACGGCAAGCCTGTAGACCCCGGCGTCTGGTTTGCCATCAATGACAGGTAGGATGGATTTTATGAAGAAACTTGCACTGGCCGCAGTGGGCGGAACTCTGGCAGGGATTGTCCTGACGGCACAACTGACTGGGCCGCTGATCGCTCAGGAGGCCGCGCGCACGAAATCCACCTACGAACAGCTTGACCTGTTCGGAGACATTTTCGAACGCATTCGTTCGGCCTATGTGGAAGAGGTGGACGAACAGGAACTGATCCGCTCTGCCATCAACGGTATGCTGACCTCGCTTGATCCCCATTCGTCCTATCTGCCACCCGAAGATTTCGATTCCATGCAGGTTCAGACCCGTGGCGAATTCGGCGGCCTTGGCATCGAGGTCACACAGGAAAACGGCTTTGTGAAAGTGGTCAGCCCGATTGACGACACCCCCGCAGATGCCGCCGGTGTTCAGGCCGGAGACTTCATTACGCAAGTGGACGGCGAAAGCACGCTCGGCATGACCCTTGACGATGCGGTAGACCTGATGCGCGGCCCGATCGGCAGCGAGATCGTCATTACCATCGTGCGCGAAGGCAGCGAAGAACCCTTTGACGTCACCATCGTACGCGACACCATCAAGGTCAAAGCCTCCCGCGCGCGGATCGAAGGGGACAGCGTGGTCCTGCGGATCACAACCTTCTCGGACCAGACCTATGCCAACCTAGAAGCCGGTCTGAACGAAAAAGTCGCGGAACTCGGCGGGATCGACAAGGTCAGCGGCTTTGTCATCGACCTGCGTAACAATCCGGGCGGCCTGCTCAATCAGGCCATTCTGGTCAGCGATGCCTTCCTTGAAAAAGGCGAAATCGTATCCACCCGCGGACGCAACCCGCAAGACAGCGACCGGATCAATGCCCAGCCCGGCGATCTGGCACAAGGCAAGCCCCTTGTGGTGCTGATCAACGGCGGCTCTGCTTCAGCCTCGGAAATTGTTGCAGGTGCACTGCAAGACCATCACCGCGCCGTAGTTATCGGGACACGGTCCTTCGGGAAAGGGTCTGTACAAACCATCATGCCCCTGCAAGGCGATGGCGCCATGCGCCTGACAACAGCGCGATATTATACGCCGTCGGGCCGTTCCATTCAGGCGCTTGGCGTGTCTCCCGACATCATTGTCGAACAGCGCCCGCAAATCGAAGTGGCCGCCGAAGAGGACGCCCGCCAGCAACGTTTTGAGGCCGACCTGCGTGGCGCTCTGAACAATGACAGCCTGACTGAAGACCAGCAGAAACAGTTGGAAGAGGAACGGCTTGCCGCCGAAAAAGCCGCCGACCTGCGCAATGAAGACGCGCAACTGGCCTATGCACTGGATGTACTGAAAGGTCTGTCCGTGCTGGAGAATGACGCCGAATGACGCCTGAAGCCATCGCAGAACTGCCCTATCGCCCCTGTGTCGGCCTGATGGTCGTCAACAGGGACGGCCATGTCTTTGCCGGCCAGCGGCTCGACAATTTCAAGGACGCCTGGCAGATGCCACAGGGCGGTGTGGAGCAGGACGAATCCCCCCGCACCGCTGCGCTGCGGGAACTGGAAGAGGAAACCGGCATCCCCGCCAGCGCGGTAGAAGTGGTGGCCGAGACCAAAGACTGGATTCCCTACGACCTGCCCCATGCACTGGTGCCCAAACTCTGGAAAGGGCGGTTTCGCGGCCAGAAACAGAAGTGGTTCCTGCTGCGCTTCACCGGAGAGGACTCCGTGGTGAATATCGCCACCAAGGAACCGGAGTTCCGTGAATGGTGCTGGCTGAAACCCGAAGACCTGCTGGAAAAGATCGTCCCGTTCAAACGGGATACCTATGAAAGGGTCATCCGCGAATTCAGGGATCTTGCCGGATGAAACGGACGGGCCTGTTTTCCCTCGTGATCGCGGGCCTGCTCTTTGGCGGAGAGGTGCAGGCGCTGAGCTGTTTGCGCCCGAATCTGGCTGAAGCCTTCAACCGGTTCCAAGCCTCTGACGACACCTATGTGATCGCCTTGGGAAAAATCCGGCCCATTGGCAAGCAGCCCCCTTATCAGGAAGGCCAGCCTCGCAAAATGTCAGCGGAACTGTCCGGTCGTTTCATGGGGCTGGACGGATTTGGCGCAGAGACGACCCGCAAGCTGACCATAGAGACACATTGTCTGGCCCATTGGTGCGGCGGCCTGCCAGCCTCTCCGGATCAGGAACATCTTATGTTCCTGCGCCGCACGGCTGACGGGCTGACGCTTGATATGCAGGCCTGCCCCGATGGCAGCCTGACCCTGCCCGACGAAGATCGTATCGACCTGCTGCAATCCTGCCTGAAGCGGGGCAGATGCACAGAGTCAGACCTGCAGGGGATGGAGCGCGGCTGACAGCGCAGACTTTGGATATTTAACCCAAAAAGAGCAATCAGGCGCCCTGATAGAACCTGGCAGGGCGCCCTCTTTTTGGACGGTCATCGCCTTCCCAGGCTGTACCGCAGCACCAGTTTGCACCCTACCGGTAAAGAAACCGTAAAGAGCCTCTTTTTGGGGAAAATATCCAAATCCGGCGCTGCCGCGAAAACTGTCTGTGAGGTTTTTACGGGGACTCGCAAAAAGAACAAAACGTGAATATAATTAAGGAATGGCCTTCGTCGAACTGTGCAGCACCTCTAATTTCACCTTTCTGGGTGGCGGCTCCCATGCCGAGGAATACGCACGTCAGGCGTTTGAATTTGCCATGCCGGCCCTTGCCATTGCGGATGTAAATTCCGTGGCGGGGATCGTGCGCGCCCATGTGGAACTGCGCGAGATCGCGCGCAAGCTGCGGGAAACAGGGGAGGAGGCCATCGTTCCACGCCTGCTGCCTGCGACACGACTGGAAACGGTCGAAGGATTATCGATGGTTGCGCTACCACGGGACCGGACAGCTTGGGGGCGGATGTGCCAGATGCTGACGCAGGCAAAACAGCGGGCGGGCAAGGGGGAATGCCTGCTGCGGTTTGGCGATATTTTGGAACAGGGAGAGGGACTGGAACTTCTGCTTCTGCCGCCCAGCCCGATCTATTCGCGCGGGGCAGATGTCTGGTGGGACCGCGCGCAAAGCTTGATCCGGCGCTTTGGTGCGGCCGTGTCAGTGCTGATGGCACCCTGTTATGACGGGCAGGACAGCGCGCGGTTTGACGCTGTGGTAAGACAGGCCCGACGGTTGGGGGTGCAGACGGTTGCCTCTGCCACACCGGTCATGCATCGCGGGTCGCGCCGCAGGCTGAGCGATGTTCTGACCTGCATCCGCGAAAGCCTGTGTATTGACGACATCGGGCACAAGGCGCTGTCCAATGCGGAACGGCACATGCGCGACGAAGCGGCGATGCTGCGATTGTTTGAAGGGCATGAAGACGCGGTCCACCGCAGCGGAAAAATTGCACAGCGATGCCGGTTTTCCCTTGATGAACTGAAATATGAATATCCGTCGGAAATTTCGGTCGGGGAAGCGCCGCAGGAACGGCTGGAGCGGCTGTCGCGGCAGGGGCTGAAGTGGCGCTACCCCGAGGGCGTGCCGGAGCGGGTGGCGCAAATGCTGACCCATGAACTGGCCCTGATCGGAAAGCTGGGCTATGCGCCCTATTTCCTGACCGTACATGATCTGGTGGATTTTGCCCGCTCCCGCAATATCCTGTGTCAGGGGCGCGGCTCGGCGGCCAATTCCGTGGCCTGTTTTGCCCTTGGCGTGACCTCTGTTTCGCCGGAAGTCGGGACGATGGTGTTTGAGCGGTTCGTTTCAGAGGCGCGGGACGAGCCACCCGATATTGACGTGGATTTCGAACATGAACGCCGCGAAGAGGTGATCCAGTATATCTATGAACGCTATGGCCGCCACCGCGCGGGGCTTTGCGCAACGGTGGTGCATTACCGCGGCAAACGGGCGATCCGCGAAGTGGGCCGCGCGATGGGGCTGTCGGGGGATACGATTTCGGCCCTGTCCTCGCAGCTTTGGGGCTGGGGCAGCGGCGGAATGCCCGAACAGCAGTTGCGTGAACTGGGGCTGGACCCGAACGAGCCGCGTTTGAAGCAGACTCTTGACCTGGTAGACCAGATCGTCGGCTTTCCCCGCCATCTGTCCCAGCATGTGGGCGGTTTCGTCATTACCGAAGGCGCGCTGGATGCGCTGGTGCCGATTGAAAACGCCGCGATGGAGGGGCGCACTGTCATTTGTTGGGACAAGGATGACATCGACGCGCTGGGTATTCTGAAGGTGGATGTGCTGTCGCTCGGCATGCTGACCTGTATCCGCAAGGCGTTCGATCTGATCGAAAACCACCACGGCACGGAATACACACTCGCCAGTCTGCCGCCCGAAGACCCCAAAGTTTACGACATGCTGTGCGATGCCGACAGTCTGGGGGTGTTTCAGGTGGAAAGCCGCGCGCAGATGAACTTTCTGCCACGGATGCGGCCCCGCACCTTTTATGATCTGGTGATCGAGGTGGCGATCATCCGGCCCGGTCCCATTCAGGGGGACATGGTGCATCCCTTTATCCGCCGCCGTCAGGGGCTGGAAGAAGTGTCTTTTCCTTCCGATGCCTTGGGGGAGGTGCTGGGCAAGACACTTGGTGTGCCGCTGTTTCAGGAACAGGCGATGCAGATTGCGATCATTGGCGCGGGGTTTACGCCGGAACAGGCGGACCGTTTGCGCCGATCACTCGCCACTTTCAAGAAACACGGCAATGTGTCTGAATTCCGTGATCTTTTTCTCTCGGGCATGGCGAAAAACGGCTATGATGAAGACTTCGCCGCGCGGTGTTTCGGCCAGATCGAAGGCTTCGGGTCTTACGGCTTTCCCGAAAGCCATGCCGCCAGTTTTGCCCTGTTGGTTTATGCCAGCGCGTGGTTGAAATGCCACCACCCCGGAATCTTCGCCTGTGCGCTTCTGAACAGCCAGCCGATGGGGTTTTACGCACCGGCCCAGATCGTGCGGGATGCCCGCGAACACGGGGTGACAGTGCGTCCCGTCTGTATCAACGCCAGTTACTGGGACAATGTGATGGAACCGGACGGGCGCGGCGGGCTGGCCTTGCGGCTCGGGTTTCGCCAGATCCGCAAAATGCGCGAGGAAGAGGCCATGTGGATCTGTTCGGCGCGGGGCAACGGCTATACCGAAGTGGAAGATGTCTGGCGCCG
>JAAEZA010000055.1:0-13979 GCA_018223125.1 Paracoccaceae bacterium
TGCCTGCGCGGGTGCTGGACTGGCGGCAGATGTCCAAGCTGAAGTCCACTTACACAGATGCGTTGCAGAACCATATCAACGGGGAAACAGGGCGGGTTCACACCAGTTATTCTATCGCGGGGGCAAGCACGGGGCGGTTGGCAAGCACGGATCCGAACCTGCAAAACATCCCGATCCGCAGCGAAGAGGGGCGCAAGATCCGCGAAGCCTTCGTGGCGGAGGAAGGCAATGTTCTGGTGGCGCTCGACTATTCCCAGATCGAACTGCGTATTCTGGCCCATATCGCAAAAATTCCGCAATTGCAGGACGCCTTTGCACAAGGCATCGACATTCACGCGCTGACTGCATCGGAAATGTTCGGCGTGCCACTGGAAGAAATGACACCGGATGTGCGCCGTCAGGCCAAAGCGATCAACTTTGGTGTGATCTACGGTATTTCAGGATTCGGACTTGCGCGGAACCTGCGCATTCCGCGCAAGGACGCGCAGGGATTCATCGACCGTTATTTCGAACGGTTCCCCGGCATTCGGACCTATATGGACGAAACAGTGGAATTCGCCAAAGAACACGGTTTTGTGCAGACTCTATTCGGACGCAGGATCCATACGCCGGAGATCAACGCCAAAGGCCCACGGGCCGGATTTTCCAAACGTGCGGCAATCAACGCGCCGATACAGGGCACGGCGGCCGATGTGATCCGGCGCGCGATGATCCGCATGCCTGACGCGATTAAGGAATTGCCCGCGCGGATGCTGTTGCAGGTTCACGATGAACTGTTGTTCGAGGTGCCGGAAGACGCCGCAGCGGAGACCATCGCGGTAGTGCGCGGCGTGATGGAGAACGCAGCGATGCCGGCAGTGCAGATTGATGTGCCGCTGATCGTTGATGCGGGGCAAGGAGCGAATTGGGCAGAGGCGCACTAGCCGAGGCGGACCGGTATCCGCCTCACGCGTTGAAGCGTTGCGGGGCGGTGCGGGTGCCGGGCGGGGATGAAAAGCCCGTGTCTGTAAAGGCGCGGGCTTATTTATGAATAAAACCTTAACCATGAAGCTTCTTATATGAAGCTTCATTTAAGACGCTTCATATTTGCTGGGTCATCTGTTTTCCGCATACAAATCAACGTGGTAAGCGGTATTTCTGCTCGGAGCGACCGGACTTTGATCCTGAACTGCCGAAGGCCGCAGCTTTAGATTTGTTCCAGATCCAACCCAAGGGCTCTTAGATTGCGCTGCGTCGTTTCATAGATAACCTCATCCAGCCGCTCATGGTCCATCCGTGCGCCCGATTGCGCCAGATCGGCGGCGCCGTGAGTGGCCGACCATGTATACCGGATGTCGGCCACGTCCGGACGGCGCGGCAGCAGGCCGTGATGGTAAAGGTCGCTGCACAGCGCCATGCCCACATCAAACAGGGTGTAGCGGGTCAGTTCAGGGTCTTTCATCATCTCGTCACGGCAAATCATTCCGATCCGCCCGAACATCATGTGCCACAGGGCGTTATTACCATGGGCAAAGGTGATATAGGCGCGGGTCACGGCAAAGCAGCGGTCGATCGCTTCCTGCGGAGTTTGCGCTACTGCACCTTCGGGCCGCACGGCCAAGAAACGGTTGCGCAGGTCGAAAAAGCCGATTTTTGCAATTGCCCCAAGCAGCGTGTCCTTGTCTGCGAAGTGACGGTAGACCGCGCCGGAACTCACCCCGAGATCACGGGCTGCTTGTCGTAGGGACATCACTTCGATATGTCCCTGGCGGGCGGCCTCCAGCGCGTAATCTATTAACGCATCGTGAAGATCACCGCGTTTGAGTTTCAGTTTATCCGGCATAATTTTGTGTAAGCATTGCCTAAGAAGCGGTCAATCACGGCGTAGCGGCACAGCGGAGACAAAGAGGCTTTTGGGCTGGACAAGGCGGCGGCTTTGCATTGCACTGGCGGCAGAATGAAAGGAAGCAGATTATGGCGCATGTTGGACTGGTTGGCATCGGAGTCATGGGGCGGGAATTCGCGCTCAATCTGGCAGAAAACGGTCACACGGTAAGCCTGCTGGACCGCGATATTGAAAAATCCCGCGAGGTCGTCAGTGCGGGCAGTGCGCTGGAGGGCGAATTGATCGCCTGCGCGGATGAAAAAACCTTTGTCGAGGGTATGGTGGCACCCCGCTCAGTGCTGGTTCTGGTGCCCTCGGGCGGGCCGCTTGACTCTGTTATCGAAAGCCTCAGACCGCTGCTGGATCAAGGGGATCTTATCGCTGATCTGGGCAATTCCTATTACAACGAAACCGAACGTCGGGTGATTGCCTGCGAAGCAGCGGGGCTGCAATTTCTGGGTATGGGCATTTCGGGCGGCGCGGAAGGGGCGCGCAACGGGCCGTCGATCATGGCGGGGGGATCGCAGGAAAGCTGGGACCGGATCAAGGGACCACTTCGCGATGCTGCGGCCAAATTCGAAGGTGAACCCTGTTGTGACTGGTTTGGTCCGGGCGGAGCAGGGCATTTTATTAAAATGCTCCACAACGGCATCGAATACGCTGATATGCAAATGATCGCCGAGGCTTACGGGATTATGCGGGATGGTTGGGGTATGGAAGCCGCTGCCATAGGTGATGTGTTTGCGGGTTGGATGGATGGGCCGCTCAATTCCTATCTGGTGGAAATCGCCGCCGAAGTGGCCCGTGCTACGGACCCTGAAACCCGCAAACCGATGCTGGATGTGATTCTCGATCGGGCAGGACAGAAAGGCACCGGGCGCTGGTCCGTGATAGAGGCGCTGCACATCGGCGCACCTGCCAGCATGATGCAGGCCGCTGTTGAGGCGCGGAATATTTCTGCCGATCTGGACGGCCGGCGTGAGAGTGCCTTGTTGTTTGGTGCTGCTCCGGAAGGACGGTTTGACAGGGTGCAGAAAGATCAGGACGACGCGCAGAAATCCGGTATGAAACATCTTGAAAGCGCGATGATCGCCGCGAAGGTCTGCGCGTATACGCAAGGATTCGAAGTGCTGCGCCGTGCCTCGGAAGCGTTTGACTGGTCCCTTGACCTTGCCGCGATTGCCCGGGTCTGGCGGGCGGGGTGTATCATCAGGTCTGTGCTGCTTGATGATATATCTGCCGCGTTCGAGGAAGACGTGACGCGCAAGCTGAGCCATGCGCCCAAATTTACAGAACTTCTGAATGACAACGCTGAAGGCCTGAAGCTGGTGGTGGCCCAATCCGTCACGGGCGGGCTGGACACCCCTGCGCTCTATGCGGCGCTGTCCTATCACAACGCCAGCCGCACGCAGCATTCCACTGCGAATATGATTCAGGGGTTGCGCGACAGGTTCGGGGCACACCGGTTTGAACGGGTCGATGCGCACGGGGAATTGGTGAACGGGCCGTGGCATGACCGCTAAGCGCGGTGCCCGAGGCGATCCCAGCATGCCTGCGGCGCGGATATTTTTGGAAAATGGAGCCGTGACGCGGGCTATTGCATCACGGGCTGTGCGTTTTGATGTTAAAGCCTTCGTCTTGCGTGGGAGGCTGGAAACGGGCGGTAATCCGGTCGAATTGTGCTTCTGTTACAGCAAACGGGTGTTCGCCCGAAGCGTTGCGGATCTGTAGCCGCGCTTTGCATATATCAGGTGGCGTATCGAGGAAGTGGAGCGTATGGCTGCAACCGGCCTTTTCACACAGGCCATGAAGCCAGCGCCGCTGCTCCGGCGTGTTGGCGGGAAAATCCAGCACCAGTGTCATATCAGCTGCCAGTAATGACAGCAAATGCGGTTCCAGAACGGTTTTCAGCCGTTCGGAGTAGGTGATGTAATCCTGAAGGGTCTTCATTTCCGCACCAAAAAGCGGCGAGAGCCATTCGTCTTCTGCCAGAAGAATCCCGCGATCCTTGGACACTAGCTCTGATGCGACTGTGGATTTGCCTGCGCACACAAGACCGCACATAAAATGGAGGTGTGCCATCGGATCAGTCCAGTTCCTCGGAAGGGATGATAGGGAAGAACTGCCCGCCCGAACGCACGCCAAACCAGCTTTTGCCCGCAACCTCTTCACGGGTGCCAAGGTCTACAAGCCGGTAAAACGACTTGCGGTCGATCAATGCTTCGAGATTGGCACGGACTAGGATGTACGGGCTTGGTTCTCCGGTTTCAGGGTCGCGCTCCACGCGGATCGGATGTTCGGGACCGGCTGTCACCACATCATCGACTTGTGTTGTGAAGGTCAGCGTCTGATCCGGCCCGCTGTTGAGGATGTCAAAGTCAATCGCAACAAAAGGTGCATCCTCCACGGTGATTCCGACCTTTTCAACCGGCGTGACGAGGAAATAATCGTCGCCGTCCTTGCGTATGATAGAGGAAAACAGTTTTACCAGCGGTTTCCGGCCGATGGGCGTGCCAAGGTAGAACCAGGTGCCATCCCGTGCGATCCGCATGTCGAGATCACCGCAAAAGGGCGGATTCCACAGATGAACCGGAGGCGGGCCCTTTTTGGCAGCCTTGGAAGCAGATTGCGCGATGCTGTCCGCGCTGGGCTTGGCGGTTTTTTCGGGCTCTTTCGGATTTGTCATTTGTCCTTGCCACGTTAATTGGTCTTTAATGGGTTTGAAGGTTTCTGTTGCCTAGAAAGGTATGTGACATGTCCGCGAATGCAAGTGAATTAGAGAGTTTGGCGCAAGAGGTGGAAACCGCGACGGCGCTTCTGGCGCAATCCAAAGCGGGGATTGCCAAAAGAATTATCGGGCAGGATACGGTGGTAGAGCAGACGCTCGTGGCGTTGTTGTGTGGCGGGCATGCACTGCTGGTTGGCGCGCCCGGTCTGGCGAAAACGCGGCTTGTTGATACGCTTGGCACGGTTTTCGGCCTGCACACCAATCGCGTGCAGTTTACGCCGGACCTGATGCCTGCGGATATTCTGGGTTCTGAAGTGCTGGAAAGCAGTGAAGACGGGGCGCGGTCCTTCCGGTTTCTCAAAGGGCCGGTGTTCAGCCAGCTTTTGATGGCGGACGAGATCAACCGTGCCAGCCCCAGAACCCAGTCCGCGCTGTTGCAGGCCATGCAGGAACGTCAGGTGACGATTGCGGGGCAGGAATACGATCTGCCGGCCCCTTTCCACGTGCTGGCCACGCAGAACCCGATTGAGCAGGAAGGCACCTATCCGCTGCCAGAAGCGCAGCTGGACCGCTTTTTGTTGCAAATTGATGTGAGTTTCCCCAGTCGTGAAACAGAGCGGGATATCCTGCTGGCAACCACAGGTGCCGCCGAAGAAGAGGCTGCACAGGTCTTTACGCCCGAAACCCTGATGGCGGCACAGGCCGCGGTGCGGCGTATGCCGGTGGGTGACGCGGTGGTAGAGGCGATCCTTGATCTGGTCCGCGCGGCCCGTCCCGAAGATGAAACCGCGCCGGATTTTGTCCGCGAATCCGTCAGCTGGGGGCCGGGGCCAAGGGCGGCCCAGGCGCTTATGCTGGCAACACGGGCACGCGCACTGGTGCAAGGGCGGTTGGCCCCGTCGGTGGACGACGTTGTGGCGCTGGCCTATCCGGTTCTGATCCACCGCATGGCACTCGGGTTTGCAGCGCGGGCGCGGGGCGAAAAACTGTCAGAACTGATATCACGCCTGACCGGACGCGCAATAACCACCGAGGCGGCCGCCTGACGTGACCACAGCCGAACACACCACACCGGAACAGTTGCGCCATGACGCAGAGGAAGCCGCCACCGGTTTTCCGGCGCTGATGGCTGCGGCTGACCAGCTCGCAGCGACTATCAGCCTTGGGGCGCACGGGCGCAGGCGTTCCGGTCCGGGGGATGAATTCTGGCAATACCGGATAGCGGGGGCCGGAGATTCCCTACGCGATATCGACTGGCGTCGCTCCGCCCGCGCGGATGCGGATTTTGTGCGCCAGATGGAATGGCAGAACCTGCAAGCGGTGCATCTGTGGGTCGATCGCTCTGCAGCGATGGGGTATCGGGGGAAGGACAGCCTGCCCTCCAAGGGAGAGCGGGCGCGGATACTGGGTCTTGCCACGGCGATCCTGCTGGCAAAAGGCGGCGAGAGTGTCGGCCTTATGGAGGATCCGAATCCGCCGAAACACGGACGCGGTCAGATCACCAAAATGGCCATGCGCCTTGCCGTGGCTGGCGGGCAGACCGAATATGGCGTGCCGCCGGGCAAGGATATGGGGCGGGGCAACCGCGCCTTGCTGATCAGTGATTTCCTTGGCGATTGGGATCATGTGCTCGCGGCCTTGTCCCGCGCGGCGGACCAGCGGGTGCAGGGTTGCCTTGTGCAAGTGCTCGACCCCAGTGAAGAGAGTTTCCCTTTCGATGGACGCACGATTTTCCAAAGCATGGGCGAGTCCATCAGCTTTGAAACCCGTCGCGCCCGCGCCCTGAGAGACGACTATCTGGCGCGGCTGGCGGAGCGGAAGGACCAGCTGGATTCCTTAGCCCGCCGCACCGGATGGATGTATTTGTGCCATCACACCGACCAGCCGGCGCAAACAGCTTTAATGTGGATATATAACGCGATTGCGGGGCCGTCACGATGATCGGAATTGGGTCTTTGGGATTTCTCGCACCGTGGCTTTTGCTGGGGCTTCTGGCCCTGCCGGTTCTGTGGTGGTTGTTGCGGGCTGTGCCGCCCGCACCGCTGCGACGGCAGTTTCCGGCTGTGACGCTCCTGCTGGGGCTGGAGGATCGGGAAACCACACCGGATCGCACACCCTGGTGGTTGCTGTTGCTTCGGATGGGGGCGGTCGCTGCCGCCATTCTGGCTTTCGCCCAACCTGTATTGAACCCCTCGGACCGGATCGCTGGACGCGCGCCGTTGTTGATCATGCTGGACGGCAGTTGGGCCAGCGCCCAGAGCTGGACTGCACGGCAGGACAAGCTGGACGAGATTTTGCAATTTGCCACACAGGATGGCCGTTCTGTGGCTGTCATCAACGCGAGCGACCGCCCGCGCGGCGAAAATCCCCTGTCGTTTGACAGTGCGGACAGTTGGCGGGGCCGGATCAAGGGCGAACAGCCCCGGGCTTGGGAGCCTGACTATTCGGTCTGGATGGAGGCGATTGCAGCGGCTGACCCGTTTGAAACGCTCTGGTTGTCTGACGGGCTGGCGCGGGAGGGTCGTGCAGACCTGTTTGATGCGCTTTCGGACAAGGGAACTGTTTCGGTCGTGCAATCGGACCGGGATGTTCTGGCCCTGCGCGGGATAGATATCGAGGGTAGTGCGCTTGGCACGACAGCGCTGCGGCTCGGGGCTGGAAGCGCAGAGCCGCGTGACGTTAAACTGCTGGCAGAAGGGCCTGATCCGGCGGGAATTACCCGCAGTCTGGCGCAGGGCGAAGGGGTTTTTGCGGCGGGCGAGACCGAAACAACTGCGTCAGTGGACCTGCCATCGGAACTGCGCAACCGCGTGCGGCGGGTCGCGCTGGAAGGCGTCCGCTCGGCAGGAGCAGTGGTTCTGACAGATGATAGCATCCAGCGGCGCAAGGTGGCGCTGATCGGTGGCGGAACAGAACAGGAAGGCGCGGTTCTGGTGTCCCCGTTGCACTTTTTGCGCAAGGCGCTGGTGCCCACAGCCGATGTGATAGAGGCAGGGCTTGCGGACAGTTTGCAGGCGACGCCAGATGTTTTGATCCTAGCTGATGTTGCCGAACTGGGTGCGGCTGAAACGCAAGATGTGCTCGATTGGGTGGAAGAGGGCGGTCTGCTGGTACGTTTTGCCGGTCCCCGTCTGGCAGCCAGCGGAATCGGCCAGAGCGAGGAACACCCGCTGTTGCCGGTCCGGCTGCGGGCAGGCGGGCGCACGGTGGGTGGTGCAATGAGCTGGGGCGCGCCCAAAGCGCTGGAAGAATTCGCAGAAGGCAGCCCGTTTTTCGGGCTTGAGATACCGGACGATGTTTTGGTGGAAAGTCAGGTCATGGCGCAGCCGGACCCGAATCTGGCGGAACGGGTTCTGGCCAGCCTGCAAGACGGTACACCGCTGGTGACCGCCAAGGATCAGGGGGAGGGCCGCGTAGTTCTGTTCCACGTCACAGCAAATGCAGAATGGTCGAGCCTGCCACTTTCCGGCCTGTTTGTTCAACTGCTGGAACGGCTGGCAATTTCGGCGCGTACGACGGACCTTAACAGCACGGCGCTTGAAGGAACGGTTTGGGTGCCCGAGCAAGTGCTCGACGGGTTCGGGGTATTGCGGGATGCTCCGGCCCTGGCCGGAGTGGAAGGCGCACAGCTCGCTACGCGGGAATTCCGCGCTGAAATGCCTCCGGGCGTTTACAGAAGTGCCGACCAGCGGGTGGCCCTGAACGTGCTGGCACCGGACCGACAGCTTGAGCCTGCGCGCTGGCCTGCGGGAACGCCGTTTTTGTCCATGACCCGCACAGAAGAACGCCCGCTGCAAGCCTTGTTGCTGATGGCTGCACTGGTGCTGCTTTGCGTTGATATACTGGCAACCCTTCTTGTCGGCGGGCGTCTGCGCTTGCGCGGGGCCACGGCTGCGGCGGTGCTGCTTGCGGTTTGGCCGCAGGGGGATGCGCTGGCGCAGAACGCGGCCCCGAATACGGCGCAGGACGATGCCGCCCTGTTGATGGCAGCGAATAATACTGTGCTGGCTTATGTGGAAACAGGCGATACGCGGCTTGATGACATCGCGCGGGCGGGGCTTCTTGGCCTTTCGACCGAACTCTTCCGCCGCACCAGTGTAGAACCGGTGGAACCTGTCGGGGTCAATTTGGAAACAGACGAACTGGCGCTCTATCCGTTTTTGTACTGGCCGGTGACGGATACGGTGCGGGTGCCCTCGGAAGCGGCCTTTGAAAAGGTAAACGCCTTTTTGCGGGGCGGCGGATTGATCCTGTTTGATACGCGGGATTCCAACATCGGGCGCGGCATCAGCGGCGGCACGCCAAACGGCAAGATGCTGCAAAATCTGGCGCGCAATCTGGATATACCCGCCCTTGAACCGGTTCCCGAGGACCATGTTCTGACACGGGCATTTTATCTGCTTCAGGATTTTCCGGGTCGGTATGGCGATGCCAATGTCTGGGTCGAGGCCGCGCCGCCTGACGCAGAACAGGTGGAAGGCATGCCGTTCCGCAACCTCAATGACGGGGTGACACCGGTGGTGATCGGCGGCAATGACTGGGCCAGTGCCTGGGCCGTGACCGACACGGGGCGCTTTGCCTATCCGGTCGGGCGTGGCGTGGCCGGCGAACGCCAGCGCGAGATTGCGATCCGTTTCGGTGTGAACCTGATCATGCACGTGCTGACAGGCAATTATAAATCGGATCAGGTGCATGTACCTGCACTTCTGGACCGGCTGGGGCAGTGAACATGCAGATACTGGATTATGAAATCGCCTTCACGCCGCTGATCCCGCAAAACCTGCTGCTGGTACTTGCGCTGGTGGCGCTGGCCTGCACCGTGCTCGCCCTGTGGCGGCGGTTGCCGGGCTGGGCGCTGCGGGGGCTGGCGCTGTGCCTTGTGCTCGGCGCGCTGGCGCAGCCGGTGATCCGGCAGGAGGACCGCGAATATCTGAGCAACATCGTCTTTGTGGTTGTCGACAAAACCGAGAGCCAGTCCGTTGACATCCGGCCTGAACAGATTGCCCGAGGCGTAGAGGCTTTGCGGGCGGAGATCGGCACGCTTGACGGATTTGAAACCCGTATGGTCGAGGTTGAAAACGATCCGGGCAAGGCTGATGACGGCTCCATGGTGCTGGGAGCGCTGGCCAAGGCCGCATCGGAAGTGGCCACAAACCGGATCGCCGGTGCCTTGTTGGTGACAGACGGGCAAATCCACGACGCGCAAGTGCTCGACAGTTTTCCGGCCCCTGTCCATGTGCTGCTGACGGGGCAGAAAACCGATTGGGACCGGCGGCTGGTGATCACCAACGCGCCTGCCTTTGCGATTGTCGGTGAACCTGTGACGCTGCAATTGCGCGTGGAAGATCAGGGCGCTGTGCCTGCGGAAGTGCAGGGCATGGCGCATCTTTCGATTTCGGTAGATGGTGGACCCCCGCAGGAGTTCAACGTTGAAACAGGCCGCCAGTTCGAGCTGCCACTGACCTTGCCCCATGGCGGGGCTAATGTTTTGCAGTTCACCGTGCGAAGCGAAGCCGGAGAACTGACCGACCGCAATAATGCCGCTGTCCTGTCGATTAACGGCGTGCGGGACCGGTTGCGGGTGCTGCTGGTCTCGGGCGAGCCTCACGCGGGGGAGCGGACATGGCGCAATCTGCTGAAATCCGACAGCGCAGTGGATCTGGTGCATTTCACTATCCTGCGCAGCCCTGACAAGCAGGACGGCGTTCCGGTGCGCGAACTGTCCCTGATTGCCTTTCCGACCCGCGAGTTGTTTCTGGAAAAGATCGACGAATTCGACCTGATCATCTTTGACCGCTACCGCCGCCGTGGCATCCTGCCCAACCGTTACATGCAGAATGTGGCTGATTACGTGCGGCGCGGCGGCGCGGTTCTGGTGGCATCAGGTCCGGCCTTTGGCGGGACGGAAAGCATTGCGCGCACCCCGTTGAACAGCATACTGCCCGCAGCACCCACGGCGCGGGTGATCGAAAAAGGCTTTGTGCCGCGAATTTCGGAACTGGGGGAACGCCACCCTGTGACGGAATCGCTTGAGGATTTTGCGCCCCGCCCTGTGGGCGAGGATGGCACGCCCGGTTGGGGGCGCTGGTTGCGTCTTATCGAAACGGTTGCCCCGCAAGGGCAGACCGTAATGACCGGTGCTGACGACAAACCGCTGCTGGTTCTTGACCGCGTGGATGAGGGCCGTATCGCCATGCTGATGTCCGATCATGCGTGGCTGTGGTCCCGCGGGTTTGAAGGGGGTGGTCCGCAACTGGAACTGCTGCGGCGTCTGGCCCACTGGACGATGAAAGAACCTGAACTGGAAGAAGAACGGTTGTCCGGCAGTGTGGAAGGGGATTCCATCACAGTGACACGGCGCTCTCTGACCGAAGAACCGGGCGACATCACTGTCACCGGACCGGATGGTAACGCGCGCGCGCTGGAAACCGTCGAGGTTTCGCCGGGCCGTTGGGTCGGCCGCTTCAAAGGGGAGGAAAACGGGCTGTACCGGCTGAGCGACGGCGATTTGGAGGCGGTTGTAGCCATCGGCCCGACCGCCCCGCGGGAGTTCGAGCAGACCATGGCTGATTTGTCCCGACTGCAACCGGTTATGGCCGCCACAGGTGGGGGATCGTTGCGGCTGGAAGACTACGCCGAACCGCAGTTGCGTCTGGTCCGTGAAGGGCGGACTGCGGCAGGGCGCGGATGGCTCGGCGTGACGCCGCGTAATGCCTATATCGCCACCGATATCCGGCAGACACCGGCGCTGCCTGCTTGGTTGCTGTTGCTTCTGGTGTCCGGTGTTATGGTCGCCGCATGGCGCTGGGAAGGCCGATAACGGCGTTCTTGGAGTATTTTTGGAACATTGAAGTGGCGGGCGTTTTAGGACGCGAGCGCTGCGCGGGAACGGGAGTTGAACTCTCGGCGGTATAGTACAACGGTCGTTGTTACGGCGGCGATGATCAGAGGAACCGGACCGATAAGCCACGTCAGGGTTGCGATGGTAAAATAGACGCTGCGCAGGCCGCGATTAAAGCTTCGGGCCGCGTGGTTTGAAATATCGGCGGCCTTGCGGGCGGTCGGGGTAGCTTCGGGATCTTCGGGATCGTTCGGGACCGAGGCCATGACGATAGCGCAATAGCCGAACAGGCGCACGGCCCAGACGAATTTGAGAAATCCGTTGCCCAGAAACCCCATAAGCACGAAGATTTTGACCTCCCAGACGATTTTCGGCACCACCAGTGCGTCCGACAGGTCGGAGGCAATGACGGTCAGTTGTTCTGCCCCGCCTAAAAGGGCAACACAGCCGCCGATGGCGATCATACAGGAACTGGCGAAAAAGGTTGCGCCGTTGCGCATGATGCCAAGGATGGCGCTGTCAAAAATACGCGGCTGGCGGGTGACCATCTGTTCCATCCAGCGGATGCGGTAGGTTTCCATCAGCATATGGGTGGAAGGTTTGGCAGCATTGCGCCGCTCGATCGTATAAGCGCAGTAAAACCAGCACAGCAACAGGCCAAGCAGGGCAATCCCGTCCAGCAGGGTGAAATGGAATAAAAGGTCGGGTAATCTCTCGCGCATAGGCCGTCTGTAGCGCAGGATGTGTTACAGAGGAAGGGGATTTGCAGCGGGTAATGCTTGCAATCTTACAAATTGGTCATATTAAGTTACCAAAACCGCAAGGAGTACTGATCATGGAAATGCCTGTGCCTGACGGATCGGTGCTCGACCGGAAGCACGAACTTGTTGCGCGGTTGCAAGCGGTCCTGCCCGGCGAATCCGTGATCCACGAGCCCCGTGAAACGCGGGTTTACGAATGTGACGCCCTGACCGCCTATAAATGTGCGCCCCTTGCTGCCGTGCTGCCCTCTACCACGCAAGAGGTGTCCGAGGTGCTGAAAATCTGTCATGAGATGGGCGTGCCGGTTGTGCCGCGGGGTGCGGGAACTTCCCTTGCGGGGGGCGCTTTGCCCACAGCGGATTGTGTGATCCTTGGCGTGGCCAGGATGAATGACGTGCTCGAAACCAACTACGCCGACCGCTACATTCGTGTTCAGACAGGGCGCACCAATCTGAGCGTAACCGGTGCGGTGGAGGAAGGGG
Source organism: Paracoccaceae bacterium (assembly GCA_018223125.1). Classification (GTDB taxonomy): domain Bacteria; phylum Pseudomonadota; class Alphaproteobacteria; order Rhodobacterales; family Rhodobacteraceae; genus Amylibacter. Next base: position 12,678 of record JAAEZA010000055.1, read on the forward strand.
ATTTCTTCTATGCGCCTGATCCGTCAAGCCAGCTTGCCTGTGCCATTGCGGGGAATGTCGGAATGAATTCCGGCGGCGCCCATTGTCTGAAATACGGCGTGACCACAAACAACCTGCTCGGGGTGACGATGGTTTTGATGGATGGAACGGTGATCGAGCTGGGAGGTGCGCATCTGGATGCGGGCGGGCTGGATCTGCTTGGCGTTGTCTGCGGATCGGAAGGCCAGCTTGGCGTGGTGACGGAAGCGACCTTGCGGATTTTGCGCAAACCGGAAGGGGCGCGGCCCGTTTTGATCGGTTTTGACAGCAACGAGGTAGCAGGGGCTTGTGTTTCGGACATCATCAAGGCTGGTGTTCTGCCTGTAGCGATCGAATTCATGGACCGCCCCTGTATCGAGGCGACCGAGGCTTTTGCCAAGGCCGGATACCCCATGTGCGAGGCGTTGCTGATCGTTGAGGTGGAAGGTTCGGATGCGGAAATCGACATGCAGCTTGGCGTGATCAGCGGCATCGCGCGGCGGCATAATCCGGTGGAACTGCGCGAGAGCACCTCGGCCGAGGAAAGTGCCGCGATCTGGTTGGGCCGCAAATCCGCCTTTGGCGCGATGGGGCAGATCAACGATTACATGTGTCTGGATGGCACGATCCCTGTGTCGAGCCTGCCTTATGTACTGCGCCGGATTTCCGAACTGTCCAAGGAATACGGGTTGGGTGTGGGCAATGTGTTTCACGCCGGCGATGGGAATATGCACCCGCTGATCCTGTTTGACGCCAACAAGCCCGGGGATCTGGAACTGTGCGAACAGATGGGTGCGGACATCCTGAAGCTTTGCGTGGAAGTGGGCGGCTGTCTGACGGGTGAACACGGTGTGGGTGTGGAAAAGCGCGATCTGATGCAGACCCAGTTTGACGCGGTGGACCTTGAGGCGCAACTTCGGGTGAAAGACGTGTTCGATCCGGAGTGGCTGTTGAATCCGTCCAAGGTGTTTCCGCTCTCCGTCACACAAAGCCGTCGGGAAGATGCTGCCTGAAGGGGTGGTGCGACAAGGCACAACAGAAAGACGATACATGATCCGGCCAGATACCGAAGCAGAGTTAAGCGCGGCAATTGCAGGGGCGCGGGGTCCGCTGCGCATCATCGGCGGTGGCACCCGCAGTATCGGGCGTGTGCAGGGTGATTTGCTGTCCACGGCGGGGTTGTCGGGGATTTCCTTGTACGAGCCGGGTGCCCTGACCATCGTTGCTGGCGCCGGAACGCCGCTTGCCGAGGTTGAGGCCGCATTGACAGCTGAAAACCAGCGT
>JAAEZA010000055.1:13989-17698 GCA_018223125.1 Paracoccaceae bacterium
GAGCAGAACCAGCGCTTGCCTTTTGAGCCTCCGCAAATGGGGGCGCTGACCGGGAAAACAGGTGCGTCCACCATCGGCGGGGTGGTTGCCGCCAATGCCTCGGGGCCGCGCCGGATTCAGGCTGGCGCCTGTCGTGACAGCCTTATCGGTGTGCGCTTTGTGGACGGGCGTGGTGACATTATCAAGAACGGCGGCCGGGTGATGAAGAATGTCACCGGCTATGATCTGGTCAAATTGCTGGCCGGATCCCACGGCAGCCTTGGCGTAATCAGCGAGGTGGCGTTCAAAGTGTTGCCCGGCGTAGAAGCGACAGCGACAGTGGTAGTACACGGGCTTGATGATCGAACGGCAGTTGTGGCCATGTCTGTGGCTCTCGGCTCTCCTTACGAAGTGTCCGGCGCGGCGCATGATCCGGCGCGAAAGGCGACGATGCTCCGGCTGGAGGGGTTTGCCGAGTCGGTTGCCTATCGTTGCAAAAAATTACAGGAGACTCTGTTACGGTTTGGCGATGTCTCGGTAGATGAAACGGCCGATTGGACAGCTGTTCGCGATGCCGGCATGTTTGCAGGGGGCAGTGGTGATCTGTGGCGGATTTCCGTAAAGCCGTCAGACGGGCCGTCCGTGGGCGCTGCTCTTGGTGGGTGTAAGATTTTGTATGATTGGGGCGGTGGCCTGATCTGGGCCGAAGTGCCTTCGGGGTTTGATCTGCGCGGCGCGATCGGAACTGTTTCCGGCCATGCAACACTTGTGCGGGGGCAGGGCTGTGGTCCGGTGTTCCATCCCGAACCCGCGCCGGTTGCGGCCTTGTCCAAAGGGGTGCGGGCGCAGTTTGATCCGCGCGGAATACTGAATACGGGGGTAATGGACTGATGCAAACCACCTTCACACCGGAGCAACTGGCCGATCCGTCCACCGCACGAAGTAACGAAATTTTAAGAGCTTGCGTGCATTGTGGGTTTTGCACGGCAACCTGTCCGACGTATCAGGTGCTCGGGGATGAGCTCGACAGCCCGCGCGGGCGGATCTACCTGATCAAGGACATGCTGGAGGCAGGACGCCCTGCGGATGAAAAGACGGTCAAACATATCGACAGATGCCTGTCCTGTCTGGCTTGCATGACAACCTGCCCAAGCGGGGTGCATTACATGCATTTGGTGGATCACGCGCGGGCCCATATAGAGGAGACATACAAACGCCCGTTGATGGACCGTCTGCTGCGCTGGACACTGGCGCGGATCCTGCCCTATCCGGGGCGGTTTCGTGTGGCACTTCTCGGGGCGAAAATCGGGCGGCCCTTTGCACGGTTCCTGCCTGACCCGCGGTTGCGGGCGATGCTGGACATGGCGCCCAAACATATTCCGCCTGTCAGCCGCAATGATGATGCGCAGGTTTTCCCTGCCATTGGCCCGCGCAAGATGCGCGTGGCCTTGATGACGGGATGTGCGCAAAAGGCGTTGAACACGGATATCAACGATGCCACCATCCGCCTGCTGCGACGGCTGGGCTGTGACGTGGTAATTGCCAAGGGGCAGGGCTGCTGCGGGGCGCTGGTGCATCATATGGGCAAGGTTGACGAAAGCCATTCGGCGGCGGCAAAAAACATTAAGGTTTGGGCAGGGGAAATGGACCGCGACGGGCTGGATGCCGTGGTGATCAATACCTCGGGCTGTGGCACAACAGTTAAGGATTACGGCCATATGTTCCGCAATGATCCTTTGGCCGCAGATGCGGCGCGGGTCTCTGCTGTGGCGATGGATGTGTCTGAAGTGCTGATGAAGCTTGATGTGCCGGAAGGCGGGCAGAAAGATCTGCGAGTAGCGTATCACGCGGCCTGTAGCCTGCAACACGGGCAGCAGATCAAAACCCACCCGAAAACCCTGCTGAAACGGGCAGGATTCGAGGTGGTGGAACCTGCGGACAGCCATTTGTGTTGTGGTTCCGCAGGCACGTACAACCTGATGCAGCCCGAGATTTCCGGCCAGTTGAAAAAGCGCAAGGTGGCAACACTGGAAGCCAAAACGCCGGATGTGATCGCGGCGGGCAACATCGGTTGTATGATGCAAATCGGCAGTGCAACGGGGGTGCCGGTTGTTCATACTGTGGAATTGCTGGACTGGGCGACCGGCGGCCCGAAACCTGCGGCGCTGCGCTCCTGAGCATCTGCCCCAACCTTGACACAATCTTTGGCGGTTACGGACATGTTTTGGACCAAGTGTTCCGCCAGAGTGACAGGGTGGAACAACGGGTAGCTGTCATGATCGCGCGTCTATTAACTATAATCTCACTTTTCCTTGCTTCGTTTGCCTCCGCTCAAAGCGGCGATCCCCTGCGCAAACTGATGACTGCGGATGAAGCCCGTGCATGGCAATCTGTCGGGCGAGTAAACACGGCTGGTGGCGGTTTTTGCACCGGCGCCCTTATCGCACCCGATCTGGTGCTGACGGCGGCCCACTGCGTGTTTGATCCGCGCACTGGCGGTTTGCTAGACGCGGGCCAGATCTCCTTTGCCGCAGGGTGGCGGCAGGGGCGTGCAGCAGCCCACGGCGTCGGACGCCGCGTTGTCGTACATCCGGCCTATGTTCATCAGGGCTCGGCTGAATTCAACAATGTCGGCCATGATATTTCCATTATCGAATTGCAGCATCCCATCCGGAACACCACCATTATGCCCTTTGATCGTGCCCCGCGTCCGACCATCGGGACTTCTGTCAAAGTGGTTTCTTACGCACGGGATCGCGACGATTTCCCCTCGATCGAGGAACCCTGTGAAATTCTTGGCAAGAGCATGTCGGTGCTGGTCCTGTCCTGTCTTGCGACATTCGGTGCGTCCGGTTCCCCGATTTTTGTCATGGAAAACGGGTATCCGAAAATTGCCTCCGTTATTTCCGCCAAAGCGACGTGGAATAACCGTGAAGTGGCGCTGGGCACATCGCTCGGCCGCCCGCTGGAGGAACTGATGGGCCAGTTGAAATCGAACAACGGCGTATTCAAATCCAAACGCCCGTCTTCCAAATCCCTGAGCGAACAACTGGGCCGGACCGATCAGACAAGTTTTTTGAAATACTGATCTTGAAAGGGTAAAACCCGCCTCCTAGATTGTGTGTTACCGGATGCCCAGGACGGGGTCCGGTGTCAGTAAACGGCCTGTCCATGACGGAAGGCCATACCTGAAGTATCGCTTCTTAAGGAGGATGTTTCCCTATGCGAACTTATGATTTTGCACCCCTTTACCGTTCAACAGTCGGTTTTGACCGTCTGGCTTCCATGCTGGATCGTGCCATGACCGTTGATGTAAACACGAACGGCTACCCCCCTTACAACATCGAAAAGACCGACGAGAATGCCTACAGGATTTCTGTGGCTGTTGCCGGTTTCACCGATGATGAACTTTCCATCGAAATGCGAGACGGCCAGCTGGTCATTTCCGCGAAAAAGGCGGAAACAGACGGTGACGCAGAGGCTGTGACCTACCTGCACCGTGGCATTGCGTCCCGCGCTTTCGAAAAACGCTTCCATCTTGCGGATCACGTCCGTGCCACCGGCGCCAAGACGGAAAACGGCATCCTGCACGTGGATCTGGTGCGCGAAGTGCCCGAAGCCCTGAAGCCGCGGCGCATTGAAATCGCCGGTCCCGGCAAGGCTATCGAAGCCAAGGCGGATAAGAAAGCAGACAAAAAAGAGACTGCTTAACACTTGTTCCGGCGCCCTG
>JAAEZA010000056.1 GCA_018223125.1 Paracoccaceae bacterium
GGACCGATAGCTCAGCTGGATAGAGTACCTGACTACGAATCAGGGGGTCGGGGGTTCGAATCCTCCTCGGTCCGCCACTTCCCCCATATGATCAGCCAAACCTTTCGCACAGGGTTATTGTCGCCTCGCGCCGCTGCGCTATCTTTCAAAAGATGACGGAACCGGACCTTTCCCGCCCCAAACTGATCCTTGTGCTGGGGGATCAACTCAGCTTTGAGATTGCATCTCTGCGGGCCGCGGACAGGCAAAGGGATACTATACTGATGGCCGAAGTGGCCGAGGAAGCTTCCTATGTGCCCCATCACAAAAAGAAGATCGCCTTTGTCTTCTCCGCCATGCGCCATTTTGCAGCGGAACTGGAAGCGGATGGCTGGACCCTGCGCTATGTCCGTCTGGATGATCCGGAAAACAGCGACACCCTGAGCGGTGAGCTGTCCCGCGCGATCGCAGACCATCCGAAAGCCGAAGTCGTCGTCACAGAGCCCGCCGAATACCGGCTGAAACAAGCGCTGAAGGCTTGGGCAGACTCCTCGGGGCAGGACTTGCAAATGCCAGAGGACGACCGTTTCCTTGCCAGCCATCAGGAGTTTCAGGATTGGGCGTCGGGGCGCAAGCAGTTGCGGATGGAGTATTTCTACCGCGAAATGCGACGCAAGCACGGGTTTCTCATGTCAGGCGACAATCCGGAAGGAGGACAATGGAATTTTGACAGCGAAAACAGGAAGCCGGCTACGGGAGATCTGTTTATGCCTGCGCCGCAGGACAACTCTGCTGACGATATCACTAGGGAGGTAATGGACCTGGTGGAAGCGAGGTTCTCCGACAACTTCGGCGCGCTTCACCCGTTCCGTTATGCTGTAACCCGAAAGGACGCGCTTGAGGCTTTGGAACAGTTTGTCACGCAGGCGTTGCCGTGTTTTGGCAGCTATCAGGACGCCATGCTGACCGGAGAACCCTTCTTATACCACTCTTTTCTGGCGCAATATATCAACATCGGTCTTCTTGGCCCGATGGAAGTGTGCCGCCGTGTGGAACGCGCCTATTACGACGGGGATGCGCCCCTGAACTCGGTGGAAGGTTTCATCCGGCAGATCATCGGGTGGCGGGAATATATGCGCGGGATCTACTGGTTGAAGATGCCCGGATATACGGATGAAAACTATTTCGATGCCAAACGGGATCTTCCGGAATTTTACTGGACAGGGCAAACGCAGATGGCCTGTATGGCGGCTGCAATCGGGCAGACCCGCGACGAAGCCTACGCCCATCACATCCAGCGCCTGATGGTCACCGGAAATTTTGCCATGCTGGCGGGAATTGATCCCCATCAGGTGCATGAATGGTATCTCGCCGTATACGGGGATGCTTACGAGTGGGTCGAGGCCCCCAATGTGATCGGCATGAGCCAATTTGCTGATGGCGGGTTGTTGGGATCAAAACCCTATGCCGCGAGCGGGAATTACATCAACAAGATGTCGGACTATTGCGAGAGCTGCCATTATAACGTGAAGAAAAAGACCGGCCCGGATGCCTGCCCGTTCAACCCGCTGTACTGGGATTTTCTGGCTCGGAACGCTGCAAAGCTGCGGGGAAATCCGCGACTTGCAACCATGTACAGCACGTGGGAGCGAATGGGGGATGACAAGAAAAAAGCCTATCGTGACAGCGCCCGTGACGTGCTGGATGCGCTTTAGGACGCCCACGAAGTGCAGTCCGGAGTGAAGAACGCATTTCCTGCGGGACAGGCTGTGTGGAGCGATAACGCGGACTCTGCTCTGGCGCTGCAACGCAAGGACTCCGGCCTCATCGGGATTTGGCCGGAGTTGTCATGATAGATTTCAGATCAGGTGGATAAAGCCTGCTATCCCAGTCCGGGAAGCCAGAGTATCGTCTGCGGGAAGGCAATCATAATCGCGACAACCACAGCATCCGCCACAAGGAACCAGATTACGCCTTTAAAGATTGTGCCAAGGGAAATGGAACGGTCCACCACCCCTTTAATCACAAACACATTCAGCCCCACAGGCGGGGTGATCATGCCGATTTCAAGAAATTTCGCGACAAAGACACCAAACCAGATCAGTGACAGACCGGCTTCATCCACCACCGGTAGCAGAACCGGCAGGGTCAGCAGCATGGCGCCTATCGGGTCAAGAAACATCCCGAGTATGATATACACCAGCGCGATCCCCATCACGAGCGCCAGTTCGGATGCTCCGAACGTCAGAATGGTCTGGGTAATCAGCTCTCCCGATCCCGACAAAGCCAGAAACCGCGTCAGCAGGTTCGCCCCGATCGCAATCAGGAACAGCGCAGCGGTTGTCACGATTGTTTCATTCACAGACTGACGTAATGTCGCAAATGTCAGCCCGCCGTTCAGCCACGCGATGATGCAGGAGGACAAAGCCCCGACAGCACCGGCCTCTGTTGCAGTGAACAGGCCTGCAAACATCCCCCCGATAACGACGACAAACAATGTGACTACCGGCCAGATACCGCGCAGATGTGCGAAACGCTCTGCCCAGCCGACCGGCTCCTCCCGTGACGGGGCAAGCGCAGGATTGATCTTCACACGGATGTAGATCATCAGCGCGTAGGTGATTGCGGTCAGCACACCTGCCCCGATTCCGGCAAGGAACAACTGCCCGATGGGCACCTGCGCAAAAATACCGAAAAGGATCAGCAGGATCGACGGCGGGATCAGCGCGCCAAGCGTACCTGCCGCCGCGATGGATCCTGTGGCCAGTCCGGGATCATATCCCGCGCGGGTCATCTCGGGCACCGCGATCCGGCCCATGGCGGCGGAACAGGCAACAGACGATCCCGTCACGGCTGCAAAGCCGCCAGCCCCGAAAACAGATGCAATGGCCAGCCCTCCGGGAAGGGCACCCAGCCATGAACGAGCCGCAGCAAACAGGGATTTCGTCATACCGCCATGATAACAGACATAGCCCATCAGCAGGAACATCGGCACGGAAGAGAGCGTCCATTTCGCGGCAAACTGGTAGGGCACGCTGGTCAGGATCCCCCATGCCGGACGCGGCCCGAGCAGGATGTAAATGCCGCTGAAGCTGACAAGGATCAGCGACAGCCCGACAGGCATGCGCATAAGCAGTAACAGGGCAAGCACGGCCAATCCGACCAGCCCGATAAGTTCCGGTGTCATCAATTCGTCTCCGAGGGAAGGTCTTCACTATCCGCGATCAGCGGGGCACGGGCTTCGTCAGCTCCGGTCAGACCAAGAAAAATACGCAGGACATAAGTAAACGCCAGCATGGCAAATCCGGCCGGCAGCATGAAATATCCCTGCCAGATGGCCATGGAAACACCGTCTTCCACCGCGACAGAACCGCTGGAAAACCGGCGCACAGCCTCGTCCCACATGGTCCAGCACAATCCGGCAGAGGTCAGCGCGGCCAATACATGGATCAGCAGGGTTACAAACCTCTGCGCCCCTGCCCGCAACTGCCCGTATACCAGATCGACGGAAATATGCCGGTCCTGCGCTTCGGCAAGGGCCAGCGGCAGAAACGCAATCGCGACCATGAAATAATTGGCCACAATCACCGATACAAAGGGAATGCGCGTGTTGAAAACCTGTCGTGCAATTGCATCGGATGCCACAAGCAGCATCATCCCGATGACCGCCACGGCCGCAAAAAACGCCATGAAACGGGTTAGCAGCAGATCCAGCCGGACCAGTTTATTCATTTGCGTCTCTCCCCTGACATTCGGAAATTGCGGCCCGCCCCGATGCACAGGGCGGACCGGCTGTCATTCAACCCAGCGAAGCCGGATCAACCTTGGAAAACACTTCCCGCAGGTAGAGATCGGACACAGCGTCGATATCGCTTGTGTCGATGTCCTGCACCAGAGCTTCCCACTTCTTCACCAGTTCCTGAAACTTTGCCACCTGTTCCGGCGCGTCGCTGATATTGTAGGTATCGCGGTTCAGTGCAGCCACGGCCTCCATGTCGGATTTGCGGAAGGCTTCGGATTTCTCCTTCACATCGGCTTCGGGTTCCAGCAGTTCCACGCCATGGGCCTGCGGGTCGGCCAGAATGGATTTTGCCTGCTGCACACTGTCGATCGTGGCGATGGCATGGCCCCGCGCAGCCCCGTCAATCATGGCACGTTTGGTTGTGTCATCCAGCCCGCTCCACGTGATGCCGCTGACGTTGAACATGGTGTTGCCAATAAAAACCGCAATCGGCTGGTTCAGCGCGTAATTCGCCACCTCGCCTGTGGACAGGGTATCAAGGGTTTCCAATGTGTGGATATTGCCGTCGATGTGACCCTGGCTCATGCTTTCGTAAATATCGGTCGCGCCCATGCTGATCGCGGACCCGCCCATCGCGTCCAGCCAGCGTGCAAAGGGACCGAAGCCGCGGATTTTCTTACCCTGAAAATCTTCCAGCGCCTTCACCGGCTTCTGGTTGTACATGTAGTACGGGCCGGTGACGGTATTGCCGAGGAAGATCTGTCCCGCATCGTTGAACTCTGCCAGACAGGCCTTGCAGTTGAACATGAATTCGTTCGCAGCGCCGGCCATGGCAACCGGATCAACTCCGGCTGTGCCCATATCGGACAGAAGGTTGGCATAAGGCAGTTCGGCGCGGTGATAGGCGGGAACCACAAAGCCGCTATCCGCAATCCCGTCGCGCAGGCCGGTGAAGGTTTCGGCAAAGTTCAACAGGGAACCGGCGTAGATCTTGATCTCGGTTTCACCGCCGGTCTGTTCCTTGATGTAATCGGCCCAGGCCTGTGTACCATCGGTCAGACCGCTTAGCGCAGCCGCCCCGATCACGTGACGCAATGTGTCCGCCTGAGCATGGGGCGCAAGCGCAAGACCCAGCGATGCCGCCAGTGCAGCCAGATTGAAATGTTTCATGTAATCCTCCCGATTAACTAAAATAAATGGGCCAAAAACCCGTTTCTGCGGGTTGATACGGCCCCTCGCGGCCCGCATCAGCCGCGTTGATCACCCCTGAAGCAGGGCTGCCAATTCTTCTTTTTTCACCTTGCCTGTCGCGGTCATGGGCAGGCTGTCCACCAGCCGGATTTCCGGCACTTTGTAGGTCGCCATTTGCTCCCGGCACCACGCTTGCAGGCTGTCCGCGTCAAGTTCACCCGCCTGCGCCGGATCAAGGTGGATGAATGCCACCGGAACCTCGCCCTTTTTATCATCCTTGCGCCCGATCACACCGGAGCCGAGCACCGCCGGATGCCGCCCCAGCAGCATTTCCAGTTCCGCAGGAAAGACCGGCATGCCGCTGACTTTCAGCATCTCCTTGCGCCGCCCGAGATAATGCACAAATCCCTTGCTGTTCAGCATTCCGATGTCGCCGGTATGCAGCCAGCCGTCGCGGATCGCATGGGCGGTTTCTTCGGGTTTGTTCCAGTAGGACTTCAGCACCGAAGGAGAGCGCACACAGATTTCGCCGGTTTCCCCGAGCGGTTTCAGCGCGCCTGTGTCAAAATCGCAGATGATGATGTCTGTTTCAGCCACCGGAAGCCCGACAAAAACGGGTTGTTGTGACAGATCGTAATCATCGCCCTGAAAGCCGACTGTGAAAGTATCGCAGGTATTGGTTTCGGTCATGCCATAGGCGGCCTCTACCATCGTGCTGCCGGTCAGCGCGCGCCATTCGTCCCGAAACGACGGGTTGAGCTTTTTCACGAAAGAACAGACCGACGTAATTCCAAGCGAGCCGAGATCGTAATTCCCTGCCTCCTTGTGGCGCATCACCTCGACCGCATTATCCACCAGAAGCGTCACAATAGACGCGCCGTAATGGGATACTGCCGCCATCCAGCCCACCGCATCCCAGCGGTGCAGGATACACACGGCCGCCCCGGTATAGACCGGCGCCAGCACGCCCAGATCCTCTCCGGCGATCCAGAACATCGGGAAGAAGTTCACCACCACATCTTCCGCACCTGCTTCCGGCATGGCAGGGCCGCAATAGGCAGCAACGGTAAACAGCATGTCCCCGTGGGTGTGTACGCAGCCTTTGGGCATGCCGGTGGTGCCGCCGGTATAGTTCAGCGCCGCAACCGCGTCGAGATCGGTGCAATCCGGCCCCGAAAAAGGGACTGCCAGTTCAATTTCTTCCAGCAGCCGCGCAACCCCTTCGGCGGCAGGGGCCGCGCCCATTCCTTCGGGAAGTGGCACGGGGCTTACCTCTCCGGCCATGTCTGCGGCCCCTGTTGCAAACAGGGTCTTTACAGGTGTTTCCGCCTGCACCTGCGCAACAAGCGGCGCCAGATCGTCCTGAAACACCAGCGTTTGTGCGCCGCTGTCATTCAATTGATAGGACAGTTCGACTGCTTTGAACATCGGGTTCACCGGCACCAGTACAGCGCCAAGTTTCATGATCCCCCAGAAGCAGATCAGAAACTGCGGGCAGTTCCCCATCATCAGAGCGACACGATCACCGGCCCTGACACCTTTTGATTGCAGCAGACCGGCAAATTTATCCGACAGGCTGTCCACCGCGCCCCAGCTGAGGCTGCGACCGTAGAAATGCACCATCGGATCGTCCGGCCGCGCTTTGGCCTCGTCGCGCACGTACTGGCTGAGCGGCTTTTTCCCCAGCCGGTAAGTGATCTCCCGCGGGAGCCCTGACGGCCAGCTTTGCGCCTGCAACGCCCGTATCTCTGCAACCTGTTGTTCAATCTCTTTTGTATCTGTCACTCATCCGTCCTCCCCTGAATTTACTGCCCTCTCGGGCCTAGCGGCTCTCGGCCATGCGCATCCCTTTTGCGATCCACCCGCGCGTTTCCGCAGGATCAATCACCGCGTCGATTTCATGGGTCGAGGCCACATTCATCGCCCCGCCCCGCTCGTAGAGTTCATCCACCAGTCGGGTATACAAAGCTTCGCGCGCGGCCGGATCTGTTTCGGCCTCCAGTTCCTTGCGGTAGCCAAGCTGGATCGCGCCCTCTAAACCCATCGGCCCGAATTCCCCCGTGGGCCATGAGATCGAAAAGGCCGGCTCCCCGAGGCTCCCCGCCGCCATTGCCTGCGCCCCGATGCCATAGGCCTTGCGCAGGCAGACAAAGAACATCGGCGCGCCCAGATTGGCCCCCGCAGAGATCAGATCGCAGGCCGCCGCAACCGCACCCTCCTCTTCGCTGTCGGGTCCAACCATGAAACCGGGCGTGTCACAAAGCGACAGAACCGGCAGGTCGAACTTGGCACAGAGATTGAGGAAACGCGCACCTTTGGCCGAAGCCGCCGCGTCGAGCGCCCCGCCCAGATGCTGCGGGTTGTTGGCGATCAACCCCATCGGACGCCCCTCAATCCGCACGAACCCCGTCACCATACCGGCGGCATGTTGTGCGCCAAGCTCAAGGAAGCTGTCCTTGTCCACCAGCCCTTCGATCAGGGGGCGGATCAGATAGGATTTCTTGCGGTTTTCAGGGATGGCGTGGCGCAGCATCCGCTGGTCCGACGCCTCCCAATCTGTCACATCACCCTGAAAATAGGACAGCACCTGACGGGTTACAGCAATCGCAGCGTCGTCATCTTCGGTCAGAATATCCAGCAGTCCGTTTTCAGCGTGCATGGGTGCCGGACCGATTTCCTTCGGGTGGAAACTGCCGATGCCGCCCGCCTCGATCATCGCGGGACCAGCCAGCCCGATCCAGCTGTTGCGGGTGGCGATCCGGATGTCCCCGGCCCCGAAAATCGCCGCGTTACCGGCAAAACAGAACCCCGAGTTCACAGTGATCCGCGGTCCCCAGCCCTTCAATCGCGCAAATTCCGCAAATGTGGTGACTTTCAGGCCGGACTGCACCGTTTGGGCGAAATCATCGTCATTGGGCCGCCCGCCGCCGCCTTCGGTGAAAAAGACCGACGCAAGCCCCTGTTTATGGGCCACTTCGATCATCCGGTCGGTTTTCAGATGGCCGAAATAGCCCTGTGTCCCCGCCATAACCGTTGAATCGTAAGCCAGCAAAGCCACTTGCGAACGGGCGCTGTTGAAACGGTCCGCATTCATCGCCCCGACGCCGGTGACAATCCCGTCTGCCGGAGAAACGTCAATCAGGGTTTCCAACCCCAGCTTGCGGCGCTGACCTGCGAGAACGAGCTGTCCGTATTCGTGAAAATCGCCGCCCTCGCACAGGCCGCTGATGATCTCGCGCGTGGTGCGCTGGCCACGATCCCGCCGCCGCGCAACCGCGCGCGGGCGGTTTTCATCCAGCGTCCGCGCAAGGCGCCCTTGCAACGCGGCAAGATCGTCGCGGATGTGATCGGGATCAGGGGCACTGTCCTCTGCGCTGATTTCCGCAAGCGTATCGTCCCGCGTAAAGGCCAGCATTGGCGTACCGGCAGAAACGGTCTGCCCTTCACAGGTGAAAATCTCGGCTACGGTCCCGCCTGCTTCGGCCACGACCACATGCTGCATTTTCATTGCCTCGATCACGGCGATTTCCTGACCTTTGACGATCTGGTCCCCGACCGCCACATGAACCTGCTGGATCATCGCCTGCATCGGTGCGCGCAAAGCCTCGGTACCTTGCGGAAGCTGCACCTCATCCTCCCTGCGTTCGGTCCCGGCTTCAAAGAACCGGTCCGCTCCGCCGCGATCGGCCAGCAGTGCAGGCATCTGCGCATCCAGCGTGCGCACATCCACCGCCCAGTCTGCCATCAGCGGCAGGCGCAACAGGGACCGCAGGAACGTTTTGTTGGTCTCAATCCCGCTGATCTGGAACTCTGACAGGGCGCGTTCTGTTCTGGCAAACAGCCGCCCCAGATCACCGGATTTTTCATGCACGACCAGTTTTGCAAGCAGCGAATCAAAGTTCGGATTGGTGCTGTACCCCGCATAGGCGTATCCATCGACCCGCACCCCCGGACCGCTTGGCGGCGCATAGGCATGCAACCGCCCGCCGGTCGGGGTGAACACGCCGCTTTGGCCCAGTGTTTCGGTGTTGATGCGGGTCTGAACACTGAACCCCACAGGCGCGGCTGGGGGGTGATCCAGTCCTGTTTCCGCAAGTGTCGCCCCCGAGGCCAGCGCAAGCTGGATTTCCACCAGATCCCGTCCGGTGATTTCTTCGGTGATCGTGTGTTCCACCTGAATGCGCGGATTGGTTTCGATGAAGTAAAAGGCGCCGCTTTCCTCGACCAGAAACTCTACCGTGCCCAAACCGCGATAGTGACAGGCCCGCCCGATCGCTACGGCCGCGTCCAGAAGGGCGCTGCGGGTGTCCTTCGTCAGGTTCGGCGCAGGGGCGAGTTCGATGATCTTCTGGTGCCGTCGCTGCACCGAACAATCCCGTTCCCACAAGTGGGTCACGTTGCGTCCGTCGCCAATGATTTGCACCTCAATGTGGCGTACAGAAGGCAGGAAGCGTTCGGCATAAAGCGTGCCATCGCCAAAGGCGGCAGCGGCTTCGGTGCCGGCCTGATTGAAGGCGGTCTCGATCTCTGCGGCGGATTGCACGATGCGCATTCCGCGCCCGCCGCCACCGTTCACCGCCTTGATCATCAGCGGCGCTGCACCCTGTTCTTCAAAAAAGGCTTTCACCGCGTCCACATTGTCCAGCGGACCGGACCCGCGCAAAACGGGAACATTTGCGCTTTCAGCCAATGCACGGGCGGAAACCTTATCCCCCTGACGGCGCAGCGTGTCTGCGTCCGGCCCGACAAAGATGATACCTGCCTTGGCACAGGCATCGGCGAAGTCGGCCCGTTCACTCAGCAACCCGTAGCCCGGATGCACCGCATCGCAACCGGTTTCCCTGGCAATTTCAATCAGCGCGTCTATGTCGAGATACCCCGCCACGCCCGCCTTTGGCAGTACACGAACCTCGTCCATGTGCTTTGTGTGTAAAGACGTAGCGTCATCCGGCGAGTGAACTGCCACAGTTTGCAGCCCCAAGGCGGCAGCGGTGCGGGCAACACGGATGGCAATCTCTCCGCGATTCGCAATCAACAACTTTCTGATCATGTAAAAATCCCCTTATTCACCAATCTGCACTGACTTCCTGGCACTTTGGTAACCGAGGGTCATTAAGCTTCCCAAAGTTTAGTAATACTGCTTCAGGAAAGTCAACTATCGGCTATTCGCTCTATTGACCGGAAGGTAGCGCTGCTGGATAATCGGTGGATGACAGAATTGACCGGTTTTCCGACCCGCAAACAGCTCCGAGATTTAAAGCGCCGCGAAATCGTGCGTTGTGCCACCGTAAAGTTCGGCACCGAAGGCTATGAGAATGTCACTCTCGAAGCGATCGCTACGGAACTCGGTGTCACCAAAGCGGCGCTTTACAATTATTGCAGCAGCAAGAACGACCTGCTGATGCAGTGCTATGAACTCGGGATGGACCTGCTTGTGGACGCGGTTGAAACCGCTATGGCAGGCACAGGCAGTGCGGCAGAACGGCTGGCCGCCGGACTGAAGGCTTATATCGTCACCATGTTGCGTCCGGACATGCAATACCTGTGGAGCTATACCCGCCCGATGGTCACTTCCGGCGACAAGCGCAGCGTGCTGGACAGCCGTGACAAACTGGATGCTATGTTCCGCAACGTGCTGAACGCGGGAATATCCGACGGATCGCTGCGCGCGGAGCTCGACCCGAAACTGGCCAGTCTGGTTATTCTGGGCGCTGCGAACTGGGTCGGCATCTGGTACCGCGAAGGCGGCGGGCAATCCCCGGTCGAAATCGCCGCAGATGTCACGGGTGAAGCCCTGCGCGGCTATCTCGTCTGATTTCAGCGCCCGTCCCGCGCCACGTTTCGCAACCCCGCCAGCGCCTTGTTCTCAACCCCGATCCGCACCCACAACATCGCGGCGTTCAGCACGGTGAACAAGACCGCCACCCAAACCAGCCCCAATACCATCGGCGCGACGATGATCTCGGCCACCACCAGCATGTAATTGGGATGGGACAGGTATCGGAAAGGCCCGCGCACCACCAGAGGCTCCTCAAGCACGATCACCCGTGTCGTCCAGCGTGGGCCGAGTGTGGCGAGTATCCAGACCCTGAAAACTTGCAGCAGTGCAAACAGCACCAGCCAGCCAAGCGAAACCGTCTCGCTATATCCGGCAAAGACCAGACAGGCGATCCAGGCGCTGTGCATGGCAACCATTACCGGATAATGCGAAGCGCCAACCTCATAGGCCCCCCGCTCCAGCAGCCGCGCGGTATTGCGTTTGGCAATGACCAGTTCGCTTAACCTTTGCAGGATAATAAATCCCAGAAACAGCCCCGCGCCAAGCGTCATGTCCCTTGCTCCGTTTCCACACGGATTGGCAGGTAGGATGCGGTGAACCCCGGCCCGAGCGCGCAAGCCATGAACTGCCCCGCACGCCCCGCATCCAGTACAGCTTTCAGTACGAACATGACTGTCGGCGCAGACATGTTTCCGGCGTCCCGCAAAATGTCCCGTTCCTTGTCCAGACTGCCCGCCTCAAGCCCCAAGGCTGTTTCAATGGCAGCGACAACCTTTGCGCCGCCCGGATGGCAGATGTAGCGGTCGATCTGCCCGTGTATTAAACCGGAAGACTCAAGGGCCGCATGGGTGGCCTCTGCAAATCCGGCAGTAACAAAATCGGGGATTGAGCGGTCGAACACCACGCCAAAGCCGGTTTCATCAATATCCCACCCCATGATTTGCAACGTATCCGGCCAGAGCTTCTGGACCCCCTGCCCAAGCCGCACCAGCTGCCTTGTATCGGGCCGTTCATCGCTCAGACATGCGGCGGCGGCCCCATCCCCGAACAGCACCGCGGCGATGACATCGGCTTTTTGCAATCGGTCGGCGCGAAACGACACAGAGCAGGTTTCAACCACCACCAGCAAAACCCTGAAGCCAGCACGGCCCGCAGCAATGGACTGCGCAAGGGACAATCCGCTGACCCCGCCCGCACAACCAAGCCCGAACACCGGCACGCGCATGATGTCATCGCGGAAACCCATTTCCTTGTGGACCTGCGCCTCCAGTGACGGTGTCGCGATGCCCGTGGAGCAAACCGTCACCACGCAATCCACGCTTTGCGCGCTCCAGCCTGATGCCTGCAACGCCGATCGGGCCGCATCGCAAAACAGCGCGGTTGCGCCTTTTATGAATGCGTCGTTGCGGTCGGCCCAGCCGTGGCTTTCAGAAAACCAGTCGAGCGGCACAACACTGTGGCGGGTGTTGATTCCAGCACTGCGAAAACTGCCCGAGAGCCGGTGAAACTGGGGATATTTATCCCCGAAAATCAGCCCTGCCCGCTGCTCTACTTCTGTCTGGTCCAGACAATACTCTGGCAAGGCGGTGGACAATCCATGAAGAAAAACGCTCATTCCTGGCCTTTGTTAGTGCGATCCGGCCAAGGCGGCAAAGACCTGTTTCCCAACATAGCCTCGTCGCGCCGCCGAACAACCCTACATATGCAGGCTATGGGAAATACAATAGTACAAATCGGCCACACCGCGCCGTTCCGCCTTTGCACCGGCACCGGACAAGCGGTTGTACCTTTTATGCCGCTTTGATAGTCACGAGTGGCTCATATTTAGTCGTTTTTAAGCGTTTGCGCTGCGGTTCCCGGCCAGAACCCCGGCGGTTTTTCGCTTTTGCTACGACAATATTAACCAAGGAGAATCCGATGACGGATGTAAATAACGATCAGGGAATACCGGATCCGGACGGATACCACCTTCCCATCGAAACCGACCACGAGATCGGTGAAAATAACGTAGACGGAAGTATCGGACGGTTCGGTTTTGACATCCACAACCCCGTTTTTGCGATCTCCGGCATCGCTGTAATTGCTTTTGTGATCTTCACCCTGGCCCTTCCCGAACAGGCTGGCGTCATGTTCAAGACCATGTTCAACGTTGTGACCAAGAACTTTGACTGGTTCTTCCTCTCAGCGGGTAACATCTTTGTACTGTTCTGCCTTGCGCTTATCGTTTTGCCTGTCGGGTCGGTCCGGCTGGGCGGCGCGGATGCGACACCGGATTACGGCTACCTCGGCTGGTTTGCCATGCTGTTTGCCGCCGGTATGGGCATCGGCCTGATGTTTTACGGCGTGTCCGAACCGATGAGCCATTTTTCCAGTTCCTTTGGCGGAACGTCGATGGAGAACGGGCTTCGCACCGACTGGGCACCACTCAACGGTGCTGAAGGCGATCAGGCCGAAGCGATCCGCCTTGGTATGGCGGCAACAATTTATCACTGGGGTCTGCACCCTTGGGCCATGTACGCGGTTGTCGCACTGGCGCTGGCGCTGTTTTCCTACAACAAGGGCCTGCCGCTTTCGATCCGTTCCGCCTTTTACCCGATCTTCGGGGAACGGGTCTGGGGCTGGACCGGCCATGTTATCGACATCCTTGCGGTATTTGCCACATTGTTCGGTCTTGCAACTTCGCTGGGGCTTGGCGCGACACAGGCCGCAAACGGTCTGACCCTGCTGTTTGGCAGCGGCGTTGCAGAAGAAGGCACACGCAGCCTGCTGGGTATGCCCTTTGGCAACACTGCTGACAGCGGCGTGGAAAACTCCGGCGGCCTGCTGATCCTGCTGATCGTTGCCATTACGGCAGTGGCCCTTGTTTCGGTGATCCGTGGTCTGGACGGCGGTGTCAAAGTCCTGTCCGAAATCAACATGCTTCTGGCCGTGCTGCTGGTGCTGTTTGTGCTTTTTGCCGGTCCGACGCTCGACATTCTGAAAGGTTTCGTCAGTGCCCTTGGTGCCTATTTCGAATACCTGCCAGCACTGGCCATGCCCTTTGGCCGTGAAGACACCAACTTCGTACAGGGCTGGACTGCCTTTTATTGGGCATGGTGGGTCAGCTGGTCGCCATTCGTCGGCATGTTCATTGCCCGCGTATCCCGTGGCCGCACCGTGCGCGAGTTCATTACCTGCGTTCTGCTGATTCCGTCACTGGTCTGCGTCCTGTGGATGAGCGTCTTTGGCGGCACGGCGATCCAGCAATTCGTTCAAGACGGTTATGAGGCTGTAGTGAACGCACCACTGGAACTGAAACTGTTCGGGATGCTGGATGCACTGCCCCTGTCGTCGATCACTTCTTTCGTTGGCATCCTGCTGGTCATCGTGTTCTTTGTGACCTCCTCGGACTCCGGCTCGCTGGTGATCGACACGATCACCGCTGGCGGCAAGGTAGATGCACCGCTGCCACAGCGTGTGTTCTGGTGTACCTTTGAAGGCGCGGTCGCGATTGTCCTGCTGCTGTCTGTCGGCGGCCTGTCCTCGCTGCAATCCATGGTGATCTCCACCGGCCTGCCCTTTGCTGCGGTGCTTCTGGTGCTGTGCGTCTGTATCTTCATGGGCCTGCGGTCAGAGCGTAAGGCGATCAAGAACCGGATCAATCCGGCAGAATAACGCCGGATCAACCACCACAATAACAGGCAGCGCCGGACACTTCGGCGCTGCTTTTTTATGGGGTTGCGCGGATTTGGACGCTTTGTATCGTGGGGAATACCCCACGGAGACATGCGATGACCCTTTTTGCAAAACTGACCGCTGCTTTCTTCCTCTGCGCCGCGCCCGTACTTGCGCAAGACTGGTCCGAAGCCTCCCGCGCGGCCCTGCAACAGCGGGATGCGGGGCAATCCGTAACAGCAGAAAACTGGATGATCAGCGCAGCCAATCCCCACGCCGCGGAAGCTGGCGCCGCCGTGCTGCGTGCGGGCGGCACAGCAGCTGATGCGATGGTTGCGGTGCAGGCCGTGCTGGGGCTGGTAGAGCCGCAATCCTCGGGTCTTGGGGGCGGTGCGTTTCTGGTCTGGTATGATGCGACCAGCGGCAAAGTCACCACGCTCGACGGACGGGAAACCGCGCCCCTTGCCGCCACCCCGACCCTGTTTCAGGATGAAACCGGAACCCCGCTGAAATTCTTTGATGCCGTCGTTGGCGGACGGTCTGTCGGGGTGCCTGCTACCCCTGCCCTGATGGAAGCCGCCCACAAACGTTGGGGCAACCGTCCGTGGGCCGAACTTCTGGCTCCTGCGGCCAGACTTGCCTCAGAAGGTTTCACCGTCTCGCCCAGACTGGCAGACTCTGTCGCTGCCGATCCCGAACGCCTGGGCAGGTGGCAGACAACCCGCGGTTACTTCCTGCCGAACGGCCAACCGCTCCGCGCGGGGGATACTCTCAAAAACCCCGCCTATGCTGCCACACTGGACTCAATGGCCAAGAACGGGGCAGATGTCTTCTATACCGGACCACTGGCACAGGAAATCGTAACTACCGTGCAAGGCGCGACTGGCAATCCGGGGGTGTTGTCTCTGGTGGATCTGGCGATCTACCGTGTGAAGGAACGTGCGCCGGTTTGCGCCGCCTATCGCGGGTATGAGGTCTGCGGCATGGGACCGCCTTCATCCGGCGGCCTGACGGTGGGGCAAATCCTGAAACTGCTGGAACCCTATGACCTGCCCGCGCTTGGGCCTGACGCGCCCGAAAGCTGGAGGCTGATCGGGGATGCCTCCCGTCTCGCCTTTGCCGACCGTGGCCGGTACATGGCCGACAGTGATTTTGTCCCTGTTCCAGTCAAGGGTCTGCTTGACCCCGCTTACACCCGTGCCCGCGCGAAACGGCTGGACCGCGACACTGCGCTTGATGAAATTACCGCTGGCACGCCCGCATTCGATCACGGCTGGAACCGCGCAGAGGACGAATCTGTCGAACTTCCTTCCACCAGCCATTTTTCTATCGTGGACAGCTATGGCAACGCGCTGTCAATGACGACGACCGTGGAAAACCGTTTCGGATCGCGGTTGATGGCAGGCGGTTTTATCCTGAACAACGAGTTGACGGATTTCTCTTTTGCCAGCCACAAGGACGGCGTTGCAATCGCAAACCGTGTGGCACCGGGCAAGCGGCCGCGTTCTTCGATGTCGCCTACCATCGTGCTGAAAGACGGCGCGCCTGTGCTGGTCATCGGCTCCCCCGGAGGCAGCCGGATCATCGGCTTCACCGCACAAACCATCATTGCAGTGCTGGACTGGGGCATGGACATTCAAAGCGCGATTTCCATGCCGCGCCTTGTAAACCGTTTCGGCACCTTTGAAATTGAGGACCGCCCCGAAACCGAGCCACTGACCCAACCGCTGCAAGATATGGGGTTTGAGGTAAAACGTGGCGCGATCACCTCGGGCCTGCACGGGATCAGCATTGCTGAAACGCTGACCGGCGGGGCTGATCCCCGCCGCGAAGGTATCGTGATCGGGGAATAGCCGCCCCTAACGCAGCTGCCCTGCAACCCGCCCCAGCATCTCCAGACAGGCGGCAAGCTGGTCGCGGCTGACATATTCATCCGGTTTATGGGCCTGTTCGATCGACCCCGGCCCGCAGATCACCGCACTGACGCCGCCCTGCTGGAACAATCCGGCCTCGGTGCCGAATGACACCACTTCGGTTTCGTTTCCCCCCGTAAGGGCGCGCACGATGGCCACCGCTTCGCTGTCCGGGTCCGGTTCCAGCCCTGCCACCTCGCTCGCAAAGATTTCTTCGATGTTGGCCACAGGATTTTTCGCCTTCATCTCGGGCAGCAGCACGTCGCGGGTGTATTGCTCTATCCGGTCGCGCACATAATCGCGGTCGCTTTGCTGGACGGGGCGCATTTCCCAGCCCACCGCCGCCTTGTTGGGGATCACGTTATGGGCCACACCTGAATGCAACTCGCAAATCTGCAAGGTGGTATGGGGCGGATCAAAACGGGAACCTTCGGGCGCGCGCGCCGGTAATTCCTGCCGGATTTCCATCAACTTGGTCACATAGCGCGTGGCGTATTCGAGCGCGTTCACCCCCAGATCCGGCAGGCTTGAATGGCCCTCGACGCCGGTGAATTCGGCGGTGTATTCGCAACAGCCCTTATGCCCTTCGATGATCCGCATCGACGTCGGTTCCCCGATGATCGCAGCCGAAGGTTTCAGCCCCGCCTTGACCATTTCATCCACCAGCACCCGCGCGCCGAGACAGCCGATTTCCTCGTCATAGGTGAAGGCGTAATGCACCGGCCGCGCCAGATCGGCGGCGGCAAATTCCGGTGCCAGCGCCAGAGCCGCCGCAATAAATCCCTTCATGTCACAGGTGCCCCGCCCGTAAAGCAACCCGTCCTGTTCGCGCAAGGTAAACGGATCGGCGGACCAGTCCTGCCCTTCCACCGGAACCACATCCGTATGCCCCGACAGGATCAAGCCGCCATCCACATCCGGCCCGATAGTCGCAAAGATGTTCGCCTTGCCGTCCGTATCCGAGGTGATCTGACACCGCGCGCCATAAGGTTCCAGATAGGCGGCAATCCAGTCAATCAGATCACGGTTGCTCTCGCTTGAAATACTCGGAAAAGCAATCAGCCGCTCCAGTATCTCCAGTGTTCTTTCCATGCGTTCCATCAAAGGCTCCTTTCGA
>JAAEZA010000057.1 GCA_018223125.1 Paracoccaceae bacterium
CCGGTTCCACATGGCACGCAGCGGCGAACCTGCACGGGCTGCATGACAACAACAACATTTCGAAAATCCAGTACTATACCATGAACCTCTATAAGGAACTGGAACGGGAAACGGGGCAGGGGTGCGGTGTGTTCCAGCCCGGTTCGATCTATCTGGCCCAAACCGAAGCCCGTGAACACCAGTTGCGTTTGCAGGAATCCAAAGCACGGTATTTCGGCGAGAAGTTCTACGAACTCACCCCTGATCAGGCGCTGGAAAAGAACCCGCTGCTGAACCTTAACGGGGTGCGTTGCATCATGTTTGAAGAGGACGGCGGCAATGTGGACCCGTCCGGCGTAACACAAGCCTATGCCGCAGGCGCGCGCAAGATGGGGGCAGAGATTTACCGGTTCTGTCCTGCAACCGCGACTACCCCGCAGCCCGATGGCAGCTGGATCGTGGAAACGCCGAACGGCAATATCCATACGCAATGGGTGGTAAATGTCGGCGGGCTCTGGGCACGGGAAGTGGCGGCGATGGCGGGGGTAAAACTGCCGCTGCAACCCACCGAGCACCAGTATCTTGTGACGGAAACCATCCCCGAAATTGCTGCCATGAAAGACCGCCTGCCTTCGGTGGCGGATCGGGACGGGGAATATTACATGCGTCAGGAAGGCAACGGCCTTCTGATCGGCGCCTACGAGAAACATCTGAAATTCTGGGCCGAAGACGGCACACCGCAGGATTTCGGGCATGAGCTGTTCGACGGAGACCTCGACCGGATCATGGAAAATCTGGAACGGGCGATGGAGCGGGTTCCGGTTGCAGCCACCGCAGGGATCAAACGGGTAATAAACGGTCCGATGATCTGGTCCCCCGACAGTGCAGCGCTTTACGGTCCTGTGCCGGAACTGAAAAACTATTTCTGCTGTTGCGGCATTATTCCGGGCTTCAGCCAGTCGGGCGGGCTTGGCCTTATGACAGCCCAGTGGATCATCGAGGGGGAGCCGGAATTTGACATGTTCCCCTGGGATCTCAGCCGTTTTGGCGGATGGGCCGATCGCAAGTTCACAATGGAGAAAGTGGCAGACCAATACGCCAACCGCTTTGCCATCCACTTCCCTTATGAGGAACGGCAGGCAGGGCGTGAAACGCGGCTGCGCCCGCTCTATCACCGTCAAAAGGAAATGGGGGCGGTCCACGGTTTGAACTACGGCTGGGAGCATCCGCTCTGGTATGCCGGAGAGGGGGAAACGGGGCGCGAAAGTTACGGCTTTACCCGTCAGGACTGGTTCGGGCCAGTGGGGCGGGAATGCCGTGCCTTGCGGGAACATGTCGGTGTGATTGATATATCCAATTTCGGAAAATACGAGATTCGCGGCGACGGCGCTGCCGACTGGCTGAACCGTGTGGTGGCGAACCATGTCCCAACGAAGGTTGGCCGCTCCTGCCTGACACCGATGCTGGGCCTGCGGGGCGGGATCGCGGGGGATTTCACCATCACAAAGCTGGCCGAAGATCATTTTTTCATGGTCGGCACAGGTATGGCCGAACGCTATCACCAGCGTTACTTCCAGATGGTGCCTCTGCCGGATAGCGTTTCCTTCAGGTCGGTGACGGAAAGCTACTGCGGTGTGAACGTGGCGGGGCCAAAATCCCGCGAACTGCTGGCGCGTCTGACGCAGGAAGATCTGTCGAACACCGGCTGGCCCTTCATGCGCTCCCGCCGCTTTACCATTGCCGGGATCGAGGCAATCGGGATCAGGGTGTCCTTTACAGGCGATCTGGGCTGGGAAATCTACGTGGCAGAGGCGGATCAGATCAAGCTTTGGGGGGCGCTGTTTGCTTCAGGGCAGGATCTTGGCGTGGTGCCGGTTGGCAGCCGGTCCCTTGGCTCTTTGCGGATTGAAAAAGGCTACGGATCGTGGAGCCGCGAATATTCGCCGGAATACAGGCCGCAGGAAGTAGGCTTCGAGCGGTTAGTCAAGATGGACAAACCGGCGTTTCTGGGGCGGGAGGCTTATGCGGCGATTAAAGACCTGCCACCGCGGGAAAAACTGGTGTGTTTGCAGATTGAAACGCAGGACGCGGACAGTTCCGGCGGAGAACCGATCTTTCTGAGCGACGGCACTCCTGTCGGGCGGATCACCTCGGGGGCTTACGGTTATACTGTTGAGGCGTCTTGTGCGCTTGCCTTTATCAAGACGCCCCATGCAGCAGCAGGGACCGTGCTGGATGTTTCCGTGCTTGGCCGCCCCCACCGCGCGGTTATTCTGGACAAGCCGCTGTTTGATCCTGCGGGCCTTCGTTTGCGCGCATAGGGTCGGATTTGGATATTTGACCCAAAAAGAGCCGTTCGGTTGGGGTTATAACCCCAGACGGTCCCGCAGTGCGTACCATGACATGGCGAGCACAAGGCTCGGGTAGCGCAGGGCCCGTCCGCCGGGAAAGGGCAGGGTGGGGACGCGGGCCATGACGTCAAAATCTTCGGCCTGTCCGGCAATCGCCGCCGCCGTGATCCGTCCCGCCAGCGTGGCCAGCGCGACGCCGTGGCCGGAATACCCCGATGCGGTCAGGATATTCGGTGCGAGCCGTCCGAAATAGGGCATCCGGTTGACAGTGATCCCGAGGGTGCCGCCCCAAGCGTAATCGAGTTTCACGTCTTTCAGTTGCGGGTAGATTTCCAGCAAGGGCTTGCGCACCAGCGCGCGGATGTCTTTGGGGAAGCGGTAGCTGTAAGTCTCCCCCCCGCCGAACAACAAACGGTGGTCAGCGGAGCGGCGATAGTAATTCACCACGAACTTGCTGTCGGCAATCGCCACATCCTGCGAGATCAGCGCCTCTGCGCCATCCTGCCCGAGCGGTTCAGTTGCAACGATAAAATTGTTGATCGGCATCACACGCGCAGCGGTTTTTTCGTGCAACCCGCCAAGATAGCCGTTGCAGGCCACCACCAGATGTTTTGCGGTGATTTTGCCTTCTGCTGTTGTGACTGTGACCGGATCGCCCTGTTCGATTCCTGTGACTTCGGACCGCTCGTAAAGGGCGACACCTGCCTTTTGTGCTGCACCGGCCAGTCCCAGCGCAAAATTCAGCGGGTGGACATGGGCCGCGCCCATATCAAGCGTGCCACCATGATAAACTTCGGTACCAAGCAGATCGCAGGTCGCTGCGCGGTCCAGCGGGGTGATGTCCGTGTAACCGTAAGTTTTCGCAAGGTGTTCGGCATAGGCGTGTTCATGGGGAACATCGGCGGCTTTCCAGTCCACATGGGCCACGCCGGGTTTATGGGCGCAGTCTATGGCATGGGTTTCGGTCAGGGATTTGACCAGTGCTTTGGCCT
Organism: Paracoccaceae bacterium; assembly: GCA_018223125.1. Classification (GTDB taxonomy): domain Bacteria; phylum Pseudomonadota; class Alphaproteobacteria; order Rhodobacterales; family Rhodobacteraceae; genus Amylibacter. The sequence goes on from JAAEZA010000057.1 coordinate 3,323, forward strand.
CTTGGGAAAGGGACCACAGATGGCGGGCATCATCCGGCCCGACCATCTTTTCAAGCTCCATCTGGTCGCGGCGCTGGCCGGACCCGACCTGACCGCCGTTGCGCCCCGAAGCCCCCCAACCGACCCGTTGCGCCTCCAGCAGGGAAACACGAAAGCCCCGTTCAGCCAGATGCAGCGCGGTTGACAATCCGGTGAACCCGCCGCCGATGACGCAGACATCCGCATTGTGGTCCCCTTCCAGTATCGGGAAGGGGGGCAGGGTATTCGCGGTTGCTGCGTACCAGCTTTGCGGATAGGCGCCAGCCGTGTCATTGGCGTGAAGCAGGTTCAACGGCATCAGACGTTCATCAACAGATGTTCCCGTTCCCACGGGCTGATGACCTCCTGAAACTCGTCGTATTCCTTGTTCTTTGCCGCTGTATAAACGGCTGTGAATTCCGGTCCCATCATTTCTGCCAGTGCGTCGTCTTCGGCCAGCAGGCTCAGGGCTTCATACATGGTTGGCGGGATGTCGCGATCCGCGTCATAAGCCTCGCCCAAAGCTGCAATCCTTGGTTCGAGCTTGTTCTTCAAGCCCAGAAAGCCGCAGGCCAGAGAAGCAGCAAGCCCGATGTAGGGGTTGCAATCCATGCCAGCCACGCGGTTTTCCACCCGACGGGATTCCGGTGACGAGATTGGAACACGTATACCAGTCGTGCGGTTGTTCTCGGCCCATTCCAGATTGATCGGCGCCGAGAAATTCGCCACGTAGCGGCGGTAGCTGTTCACATAAGGCGCAATAAAGGGGGTGGCGGCGGGCAGGTGGGTTTGCAGGCCGGCGATGAAGTGGCCGAAAGCGGGTGTTGCCTGATCTTGGGCATCGTTAAAGATGTTCTTGCCCGTTGCCTTGTCGAGCACCGAATGGTGGATATGCATGGCCGAACCGGGTTGGTCCCCCATCGGTTTGGCCATGAAAGTTGCGTAGCAATCGTGGCGCAGGGCGGCCTCTTTGATCAGCCGTTTGAAGTAAAAAACTTCATCGGCGAGCTTGATCGGATGGCCGTGCTTCAGATTGATTTCAACCTGACCGGCACCGCCTTCCTGTATGATCGTATCAATTTCAAAGCCCTGTTCTTCGGCAAAGTCATAAATGTCGTCGATCACAGGGCCGTATTCGTCTACGGCTGACATGGAATAGGCTTGCATGGAGGCCGCAGGCCGTCCGGTACGGCCGAGCTTTGGTACCACCGGCTGGTTCGGATCCGTGTTGCGGGCAACAAGGTAAAACTCCATCTCCGGTGCGACCACGGGTTCCCAGCCTTCGGCTTCATAATAGGACAGCACACGGCGCAGTACATTACGCGGGACCAGAGGCATGGGCGCGCCGTGGACATCCGTTACGTTATGAATGATCTGGAGCGTGACATCGCCGGTCCAGGGGGCCGCAGTTGCCGAAGAGAAATCCGGCGAGAGTACCATATCCCCTTCGGTGTACTGGTTTTCGATGTTTTCGATATCAACGTAAGAGCCTGTTACGGTTTGATAAAAAATGCTGTCGGGCAGATACATCGGATCAAGCCGACCGAATTTGCGCGCGGGCATACATTTGCCGCGGCTGATGCCGGTGGTGTCCGAGATAATACATTCCACCTCTTCAAGGCGGCGGTTGGCGATATAATCCTGAGCGGCCTGCGGGATTTTTTCGATCCATTTCAAACTGTCATCCATGGGCCATGGCTCCTTTCAGGATTGCGGTAAAGAGATCGGCCATTTCGGTTTGGGATACCGGCATGCTGGTGCTTTCAATGGCGGCAAGCCGCTGCGGTTCGGGGACAACCCCGACTGCCCGCGTCATCGCCAGCCCTTCGACAAAACCTGCCTTGAATTCGGGGTGGGGCTGGATTGTGTAGATGTGATCGCCGATTGTAAGAGCTGCATGTTTACAGAACTCCGTGCTTGCCACTGTCACAGCTTCGGGGGGCGGTGTTGTCACCTGATCCTGATGCCAGGCGAAAAGCGGCAGGGTGCGCCCGTCGCTCATCGGGTAATCCACGCGCCCGACAGACCAGCCGCCGCTGAATTTTTCAACCTTGCCGCCCAAAGCCTGGGCAATGATCTGATGACCGAAACAGACGCCGATCAGCGGCCGTTTTGCCTTGTGCAGGGCGCGGATCAGTGATTCGAGCGTCGGAATCCAGGGGTGGTCCTCATAAGCGCCGAATTTCGATCCGGTGATGATCCAGCCGTCGCATTCATCAATGTTTTCGGGGAATTCGCTTTCAATCACATCATAGGTTTGAAAGTCAAAGCCGCGATTTGCCAGCATGGTTTGAAACATTTGACCGTATTCGCCATGCTCGGCCACAAGCTGTTCGGGGGATCTGCCAGTTTGCAGAATACCGATTTTCATAATTCACCTGTCAGAGTTGTTTGGCCACAGCTTGCACAGACTGGCAGGGGCAGGCAAGCGGATAGAACAGCGCTGCGGCCACACTTGCCAATCGGGCGGTGGTGGCTTACCCCTTTGTCAGCAAATTATATATAATAGCAGGAAGTGACATCATGACCGCGCAAGCGCCAAGCCTGAAGGCAAAAGACAAACCGGATTTGGGGTCGTTTCAGTGGGAGGACGCGCTGCTGCTGGAATCCCAACTGAATGAAGAAGAGCGGATGATCCGCGATGCAGCCAAATCCTATGCGACAGAAAAGCTCGCCCCGCGTGCGATCGAGGCTTTCGCTAAGGAAACCACGGACCCTGAAATCTTTCGTGAAATGGGCGAGATGGGGCTTCTTGGCACGACCATCCCCGAGGAATATGGCGGGATTGGCGCGGGTTATGTAACCTACGGTCTGGTTGCGCGCGAAGTAGAGCGGATCGATTCCGGTTACCGCTCCATGATGTCGGTGCAATCCTCTTTGGTGATGTACCCGATCTATGCCTATGGTTCGGAAGAACAGCGCAAGAAATACCTGCCCAAACTGGCAAGTGGCGAATCCATCGGGTGTTTCGGCCTGACAGAACCGGACGCCGGTTCTGATCCGGGCGGCATGAAAACACGCGCGGAAAAGGTGCAGGGCGGCTATGTGCTGAACGGCACAAAGATGTGGATTTCCAACGCGCCGATTGCGGATGTTTTTGTGGTTTGGGCCAAATCGGACGAACACGGCGGTAAGATTCGCGGCTTTGTGCTGGAGAAAGGCATGAAGGGTCTGTCCGCGCCCAAGATCGAAGGCAAGATGTCATTGCGTGCGTCGATCACTGGGGAAATCGTGATGGACGGTGTCGAAGTGCCGGACGATGCGCTTTTGCCGAATGTCGAAGGGCTGAAAGGGCCGTTCGGCTGTCTGAACCGTGCCCGTTACGGGATCGCGTGGGGCGCAATGGGGGCGGCGGAGTTCTGCTGGCATGCAGCGCGGCAATACGGGCTGGACCGCAAACAGTTCAACAAACCGCTGGCGCAAACCCAATTGTTCCAGAAGAAACTGGCGGATATGCAGACTGAAATTACCCTTGGCCTGCAAGCTGCCTTGCAAGTGGGCCGTTTGATGGATGCCGCCAATGCGGCGCCGGAAATGATTTCCATCATCAAGCGCAACAACTGTGGCAAGGCGCTTGATATCGCGCGGATGGCGCGGGACATGCATGGCGGCAACGGGATTTCGCAGGAGTTTCAGGTGATCCGCCACATGATGAACCTTGAAACCGTGAACACCTATGAAGGCACCCACGACGTTCACGCGCTGATCCTTGGCCGTGCGCAAACCGGCCTTCAGGCATTCTTTTAACAAGCCTTGAAACGAAATCCGGCCCTGACGAACAGATGATCGCAGGGCCGGACTTATTAGGCTGAAACAGGCAAAAAGCCCTCAGCCGCAAGTTTTCGAAGATTTAACCGTTATCGAGCGAGGCAATCACCCGTTGCCGGGCCAACCCGCTGTCGCGGTCGTTCACGCCCAGCAGGTTGACCACCAGACGCAGGAAACCGTCCTCTTCATGGTCCCGCTGCCCGTCCGCCATCGCCACGCGCCAAAGGGCCTCGACCACGCCGATACGGTCCTCGTAGGGGACGGCATCCTTGACGATCTTGGTAAAGCGCACGGTATCGGGGGCTTGCGCTTCCAGCCGCTCCGCATCCGCTTTCAGTGCCTGTGCGGCCTCAAGGCTTAGGTGATACCGGTCCTGCAGCACATCCAGAATCATCTGATGCTCTGCCGGATCGTAATTGTCGTCGGCACGGGCAATCCGCACAAGCAGGGTGGCCAAAGCTGCACGGGCGTCTTCGGGCTGAAGATCGGCACGGGCGTCGGGAACGGTGAAGAGGTCTATCAGAGCTTGAAACATGCCCTACAATTAGGGTCAGCCTTGCGCACGGGCAAGGGAAAACGCGCCGGGATCGTGCCCGGCGCGTTCACTTACATGTCAATCACATCGACAACGATATGGGTGTCGGCGATCAGTTTGTTGCCATCGTAGGCTTCAAGAATGATATCAAACTCCGCTTCGGTGAAGCCTGACGCTGCATAGTCCTGCATTCCTGCCGTGTTCGGATCCGCATCAATGAAATTATTGATAAACCCGAAGGCATAGTTCTCCGAGTTCTGCGCGACATTTCCGTTCCCGCCATCGTCTCCGATCGTGGGGGTGCCGTCCTGATCCACCCAAACAAATCCGGTGGCGTTCGGAAAGCTGGCAGGCTCCATTGTCAGGACGCGGAAGTCTGTGCCGTCGGTAACATCCGTGTCTATTTTCAAAACAAAGGTGAACCCCGACAGATCGGTGGTTTCCCCGTTCAGACCGGTGATTGCCGAATACTGAAAGCTCCACGCTGCGCGTCCGGCATGATTGCCGGACGACCCGTTTACAGAAGACTGGCCGCCCGTGTTCACTTCGAAGCGGATGGCACCGTCATTGTCGACCGAAACTGCGTCTACAGCCGGACCCTGACGGTAACGGATACCCAATCCGAGCTCGACCCCGGCGTCTTCCTGTCGTGTCACAACAAAATCCGATCCGGGAATGCCGCTTCCAACCAGCATGTTGCCGGTTCCTGTCAAGCCGGACGAATCCAGCGTTGTGTCCAGAGTTGTAAAGGTTCCGAGGTCCAGATTGTAAATTACATCATCTGTGGTATCCCCCGGCGTTCCACCGTCGAACAACAGCGTTTCGACTTTTTTGAATTCGAACACATCACCGGAGTCATCGGTCAGGATGACTTTCTTTTTGCCCCTGGTTTCGAATGAAAAGTCGGAAATGCTTCCGCCGATAACGGCCAGATCATCACCGCCTTTGTCATCATATTTTGTGTTAGGGTCGTTTGCCTCGATGAGGTCGTCGAGTTTTGATAATTTAATTTTCTCAAGCTTAGGTGGTTTTGCCATTATGTCCTCCCAACGATAATTGGCTAATGGCCCATGGTAACATAAAGTGTTGACGTTAGGTAAGCTTTCTCAATTCAACCGTGGGGGTAAAAAACGGCGGAAACCGCGCGAAAAAAAAGCGGCGCAAGGCTTTGAAACCCTGCGCCGCGGAATTTGATAACCGGTCGCTTTTGCCGCGGAGTTATACCAGCCGTGACTGTTCTACAGCGGCCTTGATAAACTCGCGGAACAGGGGGTGTGGCTCGAACGGCTTGCTTTTCAGTTCGGGGTGGAACTGAACGCCGATATACCACGGATGATCCTTGAATTCGACGATTTCGGGCAGGCGGCCGTCCGGGCTCATGCCGGAGAATTCCAGACCGTATTTTTCAAGGTCGTCGCGGTATTTGATGTCGACTTCATAGCGGTGGCGGTGGCGTTCCGAAATTGCGGTTGCGCCATAGATTTCGGCAACTTGCGACCCTTCGTTCAAAGTGGCGTTATAGGCGCCCAGACGCATGGTGCCGCCTTTATCGTCATCTGCATCGCGCTGGATGGTGCGGTTTCCTTCCACCCATTCTTTCAGATGATAGACCACAGGCGTAAACCGTTTCTTGCCAGCTTCGTGATCAAACTCTTCAGAGCCTGCATCCTTCAGCCCCGCCAGATTGCGCGCCGCCTCGATCACGGCCATTTGCATTCCAAGACAAATGCCAAGGTAGGGCACCTTGCGGGTGCGGGCGAATTCAGCCGCCTTGATCTTGCCTTCGGTGCCCCGTTCGCCAAAACCGCCGGGCACCAGAATGGCGTTAAAGCCTTCAAGATGGGGGGCAGGGTCTTGCGTGTCGAACAGTTCCGCATCGACCCATTCAATCTTGACCTTCACGCGGTTGTGCATGCCGCCATGGACCAGAGCCTCGGCAATGGATTTATAGGCGTCTTCCAGCTGGGTGTATTTGCCGACAATCGCCACGCGCACAGTACCGTCGGGGTTGTGCACGCGGTCGGACACGTCTTTCCATGTGGCGAGTTTCGGTTTGGGGGCAGGGGTAATGCCAAAGGCATCCAGAACAGCCTGATCCAGTCCTTCTTTGTGATAGGCCAGTGGCGCATCATAGATCGAGCCGAGATCATAGGCCGCGATCACGGATTCAGGACGCACGTTACAGAACAGCGCCAGTTTTTCCCGTTCCTTGTCGGGAATCGGATGTTCGGAGCGGCACACAAGCACATCCGGCGCAATCCCGATGGATTGCAGTTCCTTGACACTGTGCTGTGTCGGTTTGGTTTTCAACTCGCCGCTGGCGGCCAGATAGGGCAGCAAGGTCAGGTGCATGTAGATGCAGTTGTTGCGCGGACGCTGGTGGCCGAACTGGCGGATGGCCTCAAAGAAGGGCAGGCCTTCGATGTCCCCCACGGTGCCGCCGATTTCACACAGCATGAAATCCACTTCATCGTCACCGATTTCAAGGAATTCCTTGATCTGGTTCGTCACGTGCGGCACCACCTGAATGGTTTTGCCCAGATAATCACCGCGCCGTTCTTTTTCCAGCACGGTCGAATAGATCCGCCCCGAAGAGACGGAATCAGTCTTGCGCGCAGCCACACCGGTAAAGCGTTCGTAATGGCCGAGATCCAGATCGGTTTCCGCACCGTCGTCTGTCACAAAAACCTCGCCGTGTTCGAACGGGGACATCGTGCCCGGATCGACGTTCAGGTAGGGGTCCAGTTTGCGCAGGCGCACCGAGTAGCCGCGCGCTTGCAGCAACGCACCCAATGCCGCAGAGGCCAGACCTTTGCCAAGGGATGAAACCACGCCACCGGTGATGAAAATATAACGCGCCATAGACTGGAAAGCTCCCGTGTCAGAAAAAAACTAGTGGGCCGATAACCTGTTCAGCCCCGCTACTCACGGGGTTTAAGGATAACGGGATTCGGGGTGGCAAAGCAAGACCTGCCACTTTGATTCATGTTTGGATTTAGGGTGTTCTGCCCATGATCTTGTAGAGCACGGACAGGGATCAACTATTTATAGGGTCAGTCTTCCGCTTTTGGCGGGGTCGCCGGACCGTCAGCCGCCGAAGGGGGCAGCAGGTTTCCGCCAAGCGGCGTGGTGCTGTCTTCGGACTGGGACGCAGCCGGTGCTGTCAGATCGCCGTTCAGCAGCGAATTGTTGCCGTCCTCGCGCGCTGCGATGATTGTCAGGGCAAGGCTGGCCGCCATGAAACCGGCGCCGAGAATCCATGTGAACTTGGCTGCTGGCGATGCAGGGGGACGCCCTGACATATTGCCGCCGCCGCCGCCAATGCCAAGTCCACCACCCTCGGAGCGCTGCATCAGCACGGTCACAATCAGGCTGAGCGCCAGAATAAGAAGGATAACAAGGACGATGTTCTGCATGTGCGGTCTCGGATTTTGTGCCTGTGGGCCGGATCGGCCGGCTTCGGGGGGTGTCTAACGGATTGTGCTGGGGGTGTCTATTGGGAAGTGCCCCGTCCGGTGATGATTTGCACATGGGCATCAGGGCGCGTTGGTTCAACCGTCAGGGCGCAATCGGGTTGTGGTGCCGATCATGGTTGCCACATGTTTCTTACCGTTCGGCCCGTGGGTGTAAATCTCTGCCGCCGATGTGCACAGGTTCCGCCCGAAGCGGATAACCCGTCCGACAGCTGTAATCCTGTCGCCTACTGCAGGTGACAGCAGGTTGATCTTCATTTCGACAGTCAAAACCCGTTCTTCCGCACCCATCAGGGACAAAGTGGCATAACCCGCAGCGCTGTCCCCGATCGTCCAGAGCAATCCCGCATGGGCAAAGCCGTCCTGCTGGGAGGTCTGCGGCCCGATAGGCGCGGTTATCGTAACCGATCCGGCAGCAACCTCTGTCAGGTCGGCGTTCAGAGTTTGCATCATGCCCTGTTTGGCAAAGGATCGGGCAACATCGGTTTTATAGTCGGGGTTCAGCGGGCTGTGATCTGTCATGCCGGATATGAAGCAGTTTTTTCAACTAACAGCAAGCTGTGACGTTTTTGGTGTTTCAGCCGCTTCGTTGGGTCGTTATACGGGGTAGGGTTTTTTTAACATCAAGAGGCAGCCAAAATGGCCAATGTAGTAGTTGTCGGCGCACAATGGGGTGACGAAGGCAAAGGGAAGATTGTTGACTGGTTGTCAGAGCGTGCAGACATCATTGCACGGTTTCAGGGCGGCCATAACGCCGGCCACACTCTGGTCATCGACGGCAAGGTATACAAGCTGAACGCACTGCCCTCCGGTGTGGTGCGCGGTGGAAAACTGTCGGTCATCGGTAACGGCGTGGTGCTTGATCCCTGGCATCTGGTTCAGGAAATCGCCAAAATTCGCGAGCAGGGCGTGGAAATCTCTCCCGAATCCCTGATGATTGCGGAAAACACGCCGCTGATCCTGCCAATTCACGGCGAACTGGATCGCGCACGGGAAGAAGCCGCGTCCAAAGGCACAAAAATCGGCACCACAGGGCGGGGCATCGGTCCGGCCTACGAAGATAAAGTGGGCCGGCGGTCCGTGCGCGTTGCCGATCTGGCGGACGAGGCGACGCTGATCGCCCGTGTTGATCGTGCGTTGCAGCACCACGATCCGCTGCGCAAGGGGCTCGGCATCGAGCCGGTGGACCGCGACGGCCTGATTGCGCAATTGCGCGAGATTGCCAAGGAAATCCTGCCCTATGCAGCCCCCGTCTGGAAGGTGCTGAACGAAGAGCGCAAGGCCGGTAAGCGAATCCTGTTCGAAGGCGCGCAAGGCGCGTTGCTGGACATTGATTTCGGAACCTACCCCTTTGTTACCTCGTCTAACGTGATTGCAGGGCAGGCGGCGACCGGTGTGGGCATCGGGCCGGGATCTATTGATTATGTGCTTGGCATCGTTAAAGCCTATACCACCCGCGTGGGCGAAGGCCCGTTCCCGACCGAACTGCAGGATGCAGACGGTCAGCGTCTGGGGGAGCGGGGCCATGAATTTGGCACTGTGACAGGCCGTCAACGCCGCTGCGGCTGGTTTGACGCTGCCCTTGTCCGCCAGACTTGTGCAACTTCGGGTGTGACAGGGATCTCCCTGACCAAACTCGACGTTCTGGACGGTTTTGATACGCTGAAAATCTGTGTGGCTTACGATCTGGACGGCAAGCGTCTGGACTATCTGCCAACGGCTGCGGATCAACAGGCCCGTTGCACACCGATCTATGAAGAGATGCCCGGATGGTCCCAAAGCACGGAAGGGGCGCGGTCCTGGGCCGATCTACCCGCTGAGGCGATCAAATACGTGCGTCGCGTGGAAGAGCTGATCGGCTGTCCGGTTGCCATGCTCTCTACCTCACCCGAGCGGGAAGACACGATCCTCGTGACTGACCCGTTTGCTGACTAAGGAACGTTTGAATGGCATTGTCCTATAAGGCGCGCCGGCGCTGGTCTTTGGTTCTGTTGCTTGTGTGGTTGCCGATTTATTGCGTTATCGCTGTGACAGTGATGAACGCAATCCCGAGGTTTCCCATGCTGGTGGAACTGCTGATCTACATCGTGCTTGGCGTGGCCTGGGCTTTGCCGTTCAAATTCGTCTTTAAAGGTGTTGGCAAGGAAGATCCGGATAAGCAATGATCCGGCGCCCGGCCGCGCCAATCAGGAAAATCTCTGGAATTTCCCCCCCCGTCATATATCTGTTACAAAATATTCCTATAGCGGTCGCGTTTGCGGGAATCGCCGCTTTTGTGGAGGACTCTCATGGTCAAATCAGCGCGCCCTAACAAGACACTCGACAGGGATCTCGGCAGCCGTGTCCTGCTGGAAAACGCCAACTACGCCATCCGCAAACCACTGGTGGCCCCCGCATTGGGCGGGGTGTTCATTATGGTTGCGATCCTGCTGACAAGTCTGGCTTTCGGGTGGGCAGGCAACGGCCTGATTATCGCAATGGCCGCTGGTCTCGGGGCTTATATGGCGTTGAACATCGGCGCCAATGACGTGGCCAACAACGTTGGCCCTGCTGTGGGGGCCAATGCGCTGTCTATGGGCGGCGCGCTGATTATCGCAGCCATTTTCGAAAGCGCGGGTGCGTTGCTGGCAGGTGGTGATGTTGTCGGCACGATTTCCAAGGGGATTATCGACCCCACCGCCGTGTCCGAACCACGTATCTTTATCTGGGCAATGATGTCAGCGCTGATCGCATCTGCTGTCTGGGTGAACCTTGCCACCTGGGTCGGAGCGCCGGTATCGACCACCCACTCGGTTGTGGGTGGGGTGATGGGCGCAGGCATTGCTGCGGCTGGCTTTGCCGCAGTTAACTGGCCGAAAATGAGCCAGATCGCCGCGAGTTGGGTGATTTCACCTGTGCTGGGCGGTGTCATTGCAGCGCTGTTTCTGTGGTTGATCAAATCCCAAGTGTCCGATCAAAAGGATAAGATAACCGCAGCCCGGCGTTGGGTGCCGATCCTGATCGCGATTATGGCAGGGGCTTTTGCCACTTACCTTTCGGTGAAGGGGCTGAAAAAAATCGTCGCGATTGATTTGCAATACGCGCTTCTGATTGGCGCTGTATCGGCGGTTCTGTTTTATTTCATCTCCCATCCGATGATCCGCAAGCAGTCCGAAGGCAAAGAGAACTCAAAGGATACTGTACGCAACCTGTTCACCTTGCCGCTGATTTGTGCGGCGGCTTTGCTGTCCTTTGCCCACGGTGCGAATGATGTTGCCAACGCCATTGGTCCTCTGGCGGCTATTGTGCACACGGCAGAGGCTTCCGAAGTGGTTGCCAAAGTGTCGATCCCGTTCTGGGTGATGATTGTGGGGGCGTTCGGCCTGTCCTTCGGCCTGCTGCTGTTCGGTCCGAAACTGATCCGCATGGTGGGCCAGCAGATTACCAAGCTGAACCCGCTGCGCGCCTATTGTGTGGCGCTTTCCGCTGCGATCACAGTGATTGTGGCAAGCTGGCTTGGCTTGCCGGTATCCTCTACCCATATCGCTGTAGGTGCGGTTTTCGGCGTAGGCTTCTTTCGTGAAGCCCATTGGCGTGTGACCCACAACAAAGAGGTGGTAAAGGAAGTTGTCGAGACCGAAGCGGGCAAGGCGGACAAGAAAAAGCGCAAACACCGCAAGCTGGTGCGCCGGTCCCACTTCCTGACCATCATCGCGGCCTGGGTGATCACTGTACCGGCAGCCTCAATCCTGTCCGGTGTTGTGTTTGTGTTGCTGAGTACGGTGGCGGGTTAAAGACTGCAAAAAGATGTGACGGAATAGCCTGCCCTGTATGGGGCAGGCTTTTTTACCGGAAAAAGGGCTTTCCGCGCCTAAGAACTGTTGTGCCGGATCTAGTAGAATATGGCAGCACCAAGTACGAAAAGTCCTGCTAACGCAAATGCTACACCAGCACAAAGGTCGCGCATCAGAGTTATTGTCGCCCTGTTCGGGTTTGCTGTGTCGTAATGGACCCGCACTTTCTGTCCTTCCAGAGAGCGGACGCTTGACGCCGTGTGGATTGTAAAGAAACCGCCGGGAGCGGCTTGTTCGAATTGTATCTGCGTCCCGCCAGCGGTTTCAAAGCGAATACGAACATAGGAATCGCGGTCGGAATCCGATCCGCGCCTCCGGATGAAACGGGTGCTTGCAACGCGGCCACTGGCCAGCCCGTGGCGCAATCGAATTAGGATAGAATCGCGGGCCATGAAAATACCACCGCCGAGAAAACAGAGACCGCCAACTGCCACCACACACTTCAGCAGAATGTCCAGATTATCGTCCATGTGTTCACTTTGTGGAATTTGAAATCAGGTTGCAAGAAGTGTGGGGGGGGGGAAATATGACATATTGGCAGTTGGCCGGATTGGGGGCATTGTCCAATCCTGTTAGGGCGCTTGCGTTAAAAAAAAGGGCCGTCCTGCAGGACAGCCCTTGCTTCTTTTCTGATGCCGCTGGGTTAAGCGAAAACTTCGCCCAGTGCCTTGTCCATAGCGCCTGTGATTTCGTCGATATCGTCTTTCGTCGAGATCAGCGCCGGTGACAGGCAAAGCGTGTTGTTCAGGCCGGGCAGGGAGCGGTTGGTCATACCGATGATCACCCCTTGTGCCATACAGTTAGCGACAACGGCCGCGACTTTCTTTTCGTCCATCGGTTCCTTGCTGTCGCGATCCGCAACCAGTTCGGCACCTAGGAACAAGCCCTTACCGCGCACTTCGCCGATGACTTTATGCTTGTCCATCAGCTCGCCCAGTTTGCCCAGGCAGTATTCACCCATGTCGATGGTGTTTTGCAGCAGACCTTCCTCTTCGATGATCTTCATATTCTCGATCGCTGCTGCCGGACCGGAGGCACAGCCGCCGAATGTGGACACGTCACGGAAGTAGTTCAGCGGATCGTCCACATTGTCTTTGAAGTTGTTGAACACTTCCTCGGTTGTCACCAGACAGGAAATCGCCGCATAGCCCGATGCCACGCCTTTGGCCATAGAAACGAAATCCGGCTGGATGCCGTAGTGCTGGTATCCGAACCATGTACCGGTCCGGCCTACGCCGCAAACGACTTCGTCAATGTGCAGCAGGATTTCATATTTCTTGCACAGCGCCTGAATGCCTTCCCAGTATCCTTTGGGTGGAACGATAACACCGCCACCGGCAGTGATCGGCTCCAGACAGATGGCACCGATTGTATCGGGGCCTTCGCGCAGGATCACTTCTTCGGTGGCTTTGACACAGGCTTCGCCGTATTGCTCGGCTGTGACGCCGTGCTGGTTGCGGTATTCCAGACAGTGGGGCACTTCGACGAAACCCGGTGTGAAGGGGCCGTATTGCGCGTTACGTTCCGGTTGGCCGCCAGCGGACAGACAGGCAATTGTCGTGCCGTGGTAATCCCGTTCGCGGTAAAGGATCTTGTACTTTTTGCCACCGTGTTTGGAATGGGCGATCTGGCGCACCATTTTAAAGGCTTTCTCGTTCGCTTCGGAGCCGGAGTTTGCATAGTACACCCGTTTCATACCGGGCATTTTGTCGATCAGCATCTTGGAGAAGATGGACCCGGGGATGGAGCCGGCAGTTTGGGCGAAATAGTTCATTTTGACCAACTGGTCGCGCACCGCATTGGCGATCCGTTCGCGGCCATAGCCAACGTTGACGGTCCAGACACCACCGGAGACAGCGTCAAGGTGCTCCTTGCCGCGGGCATCCCAGACGCGGTTGCCCTTACCCTCGACAATGATCTTGGGATCAATGGTTTCAAAAGGCTTATGCTGGATCAGGTGGTGCCACACGTGGGCACGGTCAGTTTCAATAATATCTTCGATGTCGTTGGTGGTTATCGCATCCATGACGGGCACCTTTCTGGGTCTGTAAGAGGGGGTCACCTGAAGTGTACCCTGCGTGATTATCTGACAATAGGAAAGGGGCAAAATGCTGCCGTTTCATAGGGCCAGAGTTTTCACCGGATAGCGCCAGATCATCCGGTTTGACAGGGTAGCGGTTCAGTTCATATCCAAAGCACGCTGGCGCAGGATTTCAAACGGGATAGTCTCTAACGTATTGATATGTGTGGATTCCAAAACAACATGAGGTGCTGCATCAAAAGCGTCGGCCTGAACCCAACGATCGGCGCACAAACACCAGCGGTCCCC
>JAAEZA010000058.1 GCA_018223125.1 Paracoccaceae bacterium
GACGTTTCAGACGGTTGTTCCGGTTGATCACACGACGGTAAAGGTCGTTCAGATCGGAAGTCGCAAAGCGGCCACCATCCAGCGGCACCAGAGGGCGCAGCTCTGGCGGGATCACAGGGATCACGGTCAGGATCATCCACTCCGGACGGTTGCCGGATTCCAGGAAGGATTCCACAACTTTCAGACGTTTGATGATCTTCTTGGGCTTCAGCTCACCAGTGGCTTCGGCCAGATCGGCGCGCAGTTGTTCGGCTTCTGCTTCCAGATCGATATTGGCCAGCATTTCGCGGATGGCTTCCGCACCGATACCTGCATTGAACGCGTCTTCGCCATAGACGTCTTGCGCGTCCATGTACTCTTCTTCGTTCATCATCTGGCCGTAGTTCAGATCGGTCAGGCCCGGCTCGATCACAACGTATTGTTCAAAATACAGAACACGCTCCAGCTCGCGCAGGGTCATGTCCAGCATCAGACCGATGCGGGATGGCAGGGATTTCAGGAACCAGATGTGCGCAACAGGTGCTGCCAGTTCAATGTGGCCCATACGTTCACGACGTACTTTTTGAAGCGTAACTTCAACACCACATTTCTCACAGGTCACACCGCGGTATTTCATCCGCTTGTATTTGCCGCACAGACATTCGTAGTCCTTGATCGGGCCAAAAATCCGCGCGCAGAACAGACCGTCCCGCTCCGGCTTGAAGGTCCGGTAGTTGATCGTCTCGGGCTTTTTGATCTCACCGTAGGACCAACTCAGGATCCGCTCTGGCGAGGCCAGCGAGATCTTGATTTCGTCAAAGGTTCGAGGCGCCTGGACGGGGTTAAACGGGTTGTTCGTGATTTCTTGGTTCATTTTTTGATCCTAATCTCGATTTCCAAAGGGAGTAAGGCGCGGGCGCCTTACTCTGTCTCCGCGTCCAGCAGCTCGACGTTCAAGCCAAGCGAGCGGATCTCTTTCACGAGAACGTTGAACGATTCCGGAATACCGGCCTCGAAATTGTCCTCGCCTTTGACGATGGCTTCATAAACCTTGGTCCGGCCTGCAACGTCATCCGATTTCACCGTAAGCATTTCCTGCAGGGTGTAAGCGGCGCCGTAGGCTTCCAGTGCCCAGACTTCCATCTCACCGAAGCGCTGACCACCGAACTGCGCCTTACCACCCAGCGGTTGCTGTGTGACGAGCGAGTATGGCCCGGTGGAACGGGCGTGGATTTTGTCATCCACAAGGTGATGCAGCTTCAGCAGGTATTTCACGCCGACAGTTACAGGGCGGGCGAATTGCTCACCTGTGCGACCGTCAAACACAATGGACTGACCGGAGGTTTCGAAACCGGCACGCATCAGCGCGTCGTTCACATCAGCCTCTTTGGCACCATCAAATACCGGCGTTGCAATCGGAACACCATTGGTCACGTTGCCAGCCGCTTCGAGGAACTCTGCATCGGTCATGTCTTCAATGACTTCAGCATAAAGATCATCGCCATAAGCGGTTTTCATCGCGTCCTTCACAGGGGTCATATCCCCGGTCCGGCGATAGTCGCGCAGGGCTTCGGAAATGCTCTGGCCCAAGCCGCGCGCGGCCCAACCCATGTGCGTTTCCAGAATCTGACCAACGTTCATCCGCGAAGGCACACCCAGCGGGTTCAGACAGAAATCAACCGGCGTACCATCGGCAAGGAACGGCATGTCTTCGATCGGCACAACGCGGGAGATAACACCTTTGTTGCCGTGACGACCAGCCATTTTATCACCCGGTTGCAGCTTGCGCTTCACCGCAATGAAGACTTTGACCATCTTCATCACACCCGGTGGCAGATCATCGCCGCGGCGGACTTTTTCCACCTTGTCCTCGAACCGTGCTTCCAGAGCCTTCTTCTGCACTTCGTATTGTGCATTAAGGGCTTCAACCTCGGCAGCTTCCTTGTCGTCGGACAGGGCCAGTTGCCACCATTGACCGCGGCTCAGGCTTTCCAGCAGTTCTGCATCAATGGTCGAACCGGCTTTGACACCCTTTGGACCTTTGACAGCGACCTTGCCTTCCACCATGGAACGCAGACGCGCATAGATGTTACGGTCAAGGATGACCATCTCATCGTCGCGGTCGCGGCTCAGGCGCTCGACTTCTTCACGCTCGATTTGCAGCGCACGTTCGTCTTTTTCAACACCGTGACGGTTGAAGACGCGTACCTCTACAACAGTACCGTAGTCGCCGGGCGGCAGACGCAGGGATGTATCCCGCACGTCGGATGCTTTCTCACCAAAGATGGCACGCAGGAGTTTTTCTTCCGGCGTCATCGGGCTTTCGCCTTTTGGTGTGATCTTGCCAACCAGAATATCCGCAGGACCGACCTCGGCACCGATGTAAACAATACCGGCTTCGTCCAGATTGCGCAGGGCTTCTTCACCTACGTTCGGAATATCACGGGTGATTTCCTCTGGGCCAAGCTTCGTATCACGGGCCGCCACTTCGAATTCCTCGATGTGGATGGATGTGAACACGTCATCCTTCACGATCCGTTCGGAGATCAGGATGGAGTCCTCGTAGTTGTAGCCGTTCCAGGGCATAAACGCGACGAGGATGTTCTTACCCAGTGCCAGTTCCCCCAGATCGGTGGACGGACCATCGGCAATAACTTCGCCACCGGAGACCTTGTCACCCACTTTCACCAGCGGGCGCTGGTTGATACAGGTGTTCTGGTTCGAGCGCTGGAACTTGCGCAGACGGTAGATGTCCACGCCCGGATCGCCCGGCTCCAGATTTTCTGTGGCGCGCACAACGATACGCATCGCGTCAACCTGATCGATGATACCACCACGACGGGCCGTGATCGCAGCACCGGAATCCCGTGCAACAACTTCTTCAATGCCGGTCCCGACGTAAGGCGCTTCGGCCTTAACCAGTGGAACAGCCTGACGTTGCATGTTCGAACCCATCAATGCGCGGTTGGCGTCATCGTTTTCAAGGAACGGGATCAGCGAGGCCGCAACAGACACCAGCTGCTTTGGCGACACGTCGATATAGTCGATGTTGGACGGCTGGGTCAGCATGTATTCACCGGCCTGACGGGAAGACGCCAGATCGTTGGTGAACCGGCCATCCTCGTCCAGCTGCGCGTTGGCCTGCGCCACGGTGTAGCGCATTTCTTCGGTCGCGGACATGTACTGCACTTCATCCGTCACCTTGGAATCCGTGACTTTACGGTAAGGTGTTTCGATGAATCCGTATTTGTTCACACGGGCAAAGGACGCCAGCGAGTTGATCAGACCGATGTTCGGACCTTCCGGCGTTTCAATCGGACACATCCGGCCGTAGTGCGTTGGATGCACGTCGCGCACCTCAAAGCCGGCACGTTCGCGGGTCAGACCGCCTGGCCCAAGCGCAGACAGGCGGCGCTTGTGTGTCACTTCGGACAGCGGGTTGGTCTGGTCCATGAACTGGGACAGCTGGGAAGAGCCGAAGAATTCGCGCACAGCCGCAGCCGCCGGTTTCGCGTTGATCAGGTCTTGCGGCATGATCGTGTCGATTTCGACAGAGGACATACGCTCCTTGATCGCACGTTCCATGCGCAGCAGGCCGACACGGTACTGGTTTTCCATCAGTTCGCCAACGGAACGCACACGACGGTTGCCAAGGTGGTCAATATCGTCGATGTCGCCCTTGCCATCACGCAGGTCAACCAGCGCCTTGATGACGGCGATGATATCTTCCTTGCGCAGTGTGCGCTGGGTGTCTTCCGCATCCAGTTGCAGACGCATGTTCATTTTCACACGGCCAACAGCGGACAGGTCGTAACGCTCGGAATCAAAGAACAGCGTGTCAAACAGCGCAGAGGCTGCTTCAACGGTTGGTGGCTCGCCCGGACGCATGACGCGGTAGATATCCATCAGCGCCGTATCGCGGTGATGGTTTTTGTCCGCCGCCATGGTTGTGCGGATGTAAGGACCAACGTTGACGTTGTCGATATCCAGAGTCGGGACATCCGTCACGCCGTTTTCCAGCAGAAGCTGGATTGTACCGCCACTGATGTCGCCGTCCTTGTCGTATTCCAGCGTCAGTTCGTCACCGGCTTCCACCCAAATCTCGCCGGTTTCTTCGTTGATGATGTCCTTGGCAGAAAAACGCCCTGCCAGATGCTCGAACGGAACAAGGATTTCTGTGACCTTGCCTTCGTCTTTCAGCTTCTTCACCGTGCGCGGCGTGACCTTCTTGCCAGCTTCGGCAATGACTTCACCGGAGTCAGCGTCGACGATGTCATAAGACGGTTTGGTGCCCCGGATCCGGTCAGGGAAGAATTTGGTTGCCCAACCCTTCTGCCCTTTAACCAGACGGAAGTTCACCGTGTCATAATACGCATCACAAATGCCTTCCTGATCCAGACCCAGCGCATACAGCAGGGTTGTCACAGGCAGTTTGCGGCGACGGTCGATCCGTGCGTAAACGATATCCTTGGCATCGAATTCAAAGTCCAGCCACGACCCGCGGTATGGAATGATCCGCGACGCAAACAGCAGTTTACCGGAAGAGTGGGTTTTACCCTTGTCGTGGTCGAAGAACACACCGGGGGAGCGGTGCATCTGGGAAACGATCACCCGCTCTGTGCCGTTCACAACGAACGTGCCGTTTTGCGTCATCAGGGGCATGTCGCCCATGAACACGTCTTGTTCTTTAATATCCTTAACGGATTTCGCGCCTGTATCCTCGTCGATATCAAACACGATCAGACGCAGTGTCACCTTCAGGGGTGCACTGTAGGTCATGTCCCGCTGCTGACATTCCTCAACATCGTATTTCGGACGTTCCAGTTCGTATTTCACGAACTCCAGAATGGCGGTTTCGTTGAAATCCTTGATCGGGAAAACCGACTGGAATACGCCTTGGATCCCCTCACCATCAGTGTGGGTTTCCTGATCGCCGGAGCGCAGGAAAAGATCGTAAGAGCTTTTCTGCACTTCGATGAGGTTTGGCATATCCAAAACTTCACGAATTTTACCATAGTATTTACGGATACGTTTAAAGCCAGAATGGGTCTGAGCCATGCGCGTCGTCACCTTATCATATGTCCACCAGTCACAATCGTTGGGCACCGATTGATCATGATCCCATCAACACGGGATAATTCCATTCTTGCGAGAGTTCCCAAACCTTCGCACCCGAATTATTCCCGCGTCTTTCAAGAGGTCTGGGGGTCAGGCCCCTTGAAAGACGCGTTGTCGATTTTCTGCCTCTGGCATTCACCCGCCACAGACGTGAGCGGCTGAACCCGCAAATTTGCGGATCCAGCCCTATTTTCAAAACACCGAACCGAAGTTCGGGCCGAATTACTTGAGTTCGATCTCAGCGCCAGCTGCTTCCAGCTTGGTTTTGATTTCTTCAGCTTCAGCTTTGGTTGCGCCTTCTTTGACAGCTTTGCCGCCAGCTTCAACCAGGTCTTTTGCTTCTTTGAGGCCCAGGCCAGTGATGGCGCGAACTTCTTTGATGACGTTGATTTTCTTGTCACCAGCAGATTTCAGGATGACGTCAAACTCGTCTTTTTCCTCAGCAGCAGCGCCACCAGCGTCTGCAGCACCGGCAACCATTACAGCGCCACCAGCAGCAGGCTCGATGCCGTACTCGTCTTTCAGGAGAGTTTTCAGTTCTTGTGCTTCCAGCAGGGTCAGACCTACAATGCTTTCAGCGAGTGCTTTGATATCAGCCATTTGATATTTCCGTTTCCGTTAGATTGTGTTTTCCGGTGTGGTTTACGTATTGTCCCACCGGCCTCACATTTGCAGTTATTGTTATGCAGCCTCTGCCTTTTCCTCGATCGTCGAGAGGATACTCGCGATGTTGGAGGCAGGCGCGCCAATCGCACCAGCGATATTGGAAGCAGGTGCCCCGATACAACCAACGATGGAAGCAATAAGCTCCTCGCGGGATGGCATAGCGGCAACGGCTTTCACACCGGCAACGTCAAGAAGGTTTTCCCCCATAGACCCGCCAAGAATTACGAGCTTGTCGTTTTCCTTGGCAAAGGCTTCTGTGGCTTTCGCCGCAGCAACCGGATCTTCGGAGTATGCAAAAACGGTCATGCCTGACAGCAGGTCTTTGACGCCTTCACATGGGGTGCCCTCAAGAGCGATTTTGGCGAGCTTGTTTTTGGCAACACGTACAGAACCACCGACTTCACGCATGCGCGCACGGTAGTCTTGCATTTCTGCAACTGTAAGACCGACATAGTGGGATACGACCACTACACCAGAGTCCGTGAAGATTTGGCCGAGTTCACCGACCACTGCTTCTTTTTGGGCTCTATCCACAGTATTGCTCCAAATTATGGAAGGCTTGCGCCCTCCGGCTCGTTTTCACCAGATCTGCCGAGGCATCTCTGGCACTTAGGGTCCTTAATTACGGTTCCCTCCCAAAACGCCCGAGGCTTCCACCACGTGCTTTTGTTCGTTCACCGTCTCAGGCAAGAAATTAAGCAGAAAACCTGCACTCACCGTCTTGGACGAAAGCAGAAAAAGCGCACGACGAATCGCACGCTTCACTGCGTTGCCTTACCTAACCGCCCAGAACCGGATTGCCAAGCCCCCAACAGCGGGAATACGCCGAATGGTTAAAATCCGTGCGGAAACTTCAGGCCGCATGGAGTGCTTTGTTATTCTTAACATGCCGCGCGATCAGTTGCTTCCTGTTGGCGCCCTCAAGAATAGGACGGGCGGGTATTCCGGCTGTCATCATCAAGTCCGGAAACAGGGACGTTATCTCGCTCACGCTGTCTTGTCCTATCGAATATAGCGCCTGCTCCCCTGTCATCAAGGACTCTGTCGGCATCCCGTTCGCATAGATCACTTCGTGGCGATCCAGCAGAAGGTGATAATATGTCACGACTTCCCCCACCGGCCCCAAGGAAACACCTTCAAGATCCAGCAGGAATTTGGCGGCAACAAATGCCTCAAGGTCGCCGGTGATACGCTGTGCAATGCGCGAACGGGCCAGAATTCTGTGCTGCTGGGAAACCACGAGATCTTGAGCTGGCAAATTGATCCCCAGAGCCCCCGCACGAATGTGCACGGGGCGCAGTCCGTCCCTGGCAACACAGTGTGTTGCACCGATCCAGCGGATCGCTTGAAATCCGTGGTCCTGCGTCTTGACCAGATCGCCGACAACCAGTTCCTGAATAGCCCTCGGGCCTTTCTGTGTGCTGATCATCGTACCCGTCGTGAAACACGTAACGAAATCCGAGATTCACGGTTCGCAGTCAGACCAAGATAACGGTTACCAGCAAGGCTATCGAGCGTCAGGGACCGGATCGGCGCTGCTTCCAGCGCGGCCTGATCCGCATTTGCAGTAAATTCCGGGGCCAGATATGTATTGCCGTCGGTATCCTGAAAGATCACAGCTGTGATCTGGTCAGTGCTACCGTCAACATAAGTGATTGTGGCATTGTAAACGGCCGAGGCATCAAAGGTCTGATCCGGACCGCCATCGATACTGAATGTTTCTGACGGGTTGTTTGTCTGATCGTAGGCCGTTGCGACCCCGCCCGTCGATCCGGTGGAGCCGGGAGAAAATTCCTTCACCTGATTGGCAAGCGCATCACCTTCCGACCCGAAGGTCAGCCCGACGAGTTCGTCGGCATCCTCTGCCGTATAGTTGCCTTCCCGCGTATCGATATCCGCAAGCTGTCCCAAATAAAGGACATTGAATACTTCTGCCATCGTCATTCCTTCCTGTGCCAGGCCCGCCACAGGAAGCGATGTAGAGTATGAAAGTTAATTGAAAACCACCCTAACCGGAAAAATTAGCGCGCGTAAAGTTAACAATAGGTGAATGCACGGGAACTGACCCGTAACCCATTAAAAACAGGATATTTTTATCGCACAGATTTAAATGGAGGGTTTTAGTAAAATCACCGAAGATGACGTGAGGTCATGTGATTTTGGGGTGTCAGGGGCGGCTTCGATCTACCGCCCCTGACTAAAATCTATCCGGCTTAGTCAGCCAGCGCGCCTGCAACATCAACAGAAACACCCGGGCCCATTGTAGAGCTGAGGTTGATCCGCTTCATGTAAGCGCCTTTGGAACCGGCCGGTTTGGCTTTCTGAACTGCGGAAACAAATGCTTTCACGTTCTCAACCAGTTGCTTTTCGTCGAAAGACGCTTTGCCAACGCCAGCGTGTACAACACCGGCTTTTTCAACTTTGAACTGGACTTCGCCGCCTTTGGCAGCTTCCACAGCGGATTTCACATCCATAGTCACTGTGCCGACTTTCGGGTTCGGCATCAGGTTGCGCGGGCCAAGCACCTTACCCAGACGGCCAACAATCGGCATCATGTCAGGGGTTGCGATGCAGCGGTCGAATTCGATCTTGCCGCTCTGGATGGTTTCCATCAGATCCTCGGCGCCAACGATGTCGGCACCGGCCGCTTGGGCTTCTTCTGCTTTCGGACCACGGGCAAATACAGCAACACGTACTGTTTTACCTGTGCCGTTCGGCAGGGTCACAACGCCGCGAACCATCTGGTCTGCGTGACGCGGGTCAACACCAAGGTTCAGCGCGATTTCAACAGTTTCGTCGAATTTGGCTGTCGCGTTGTTTTTTACGAGGGAAACAGCTTCTTCTACAGAAACGTTTTCCTTGCCAGCGAATGCCTCACGAGCGGCAGTCGTTCTTTTACCGTACTTAGCCATTACTTCACCTCGATGCCCATGGAACGGGCAGAGCCCAGAATGATCTTCATCGCAGCTTCGATGTCGTTCGCGTTCAGGTCTTTCATTTTCGCTTCAGCGATTTCTTTGACCTGTGCAACGGACACGGAACCCACGGTCTCGCGACCAGGCAGTTTCGCACCGGATTTCAACTTGGCAGCCTTCTTCAGGTAGTAAGACGCAGGTGGCGTCTTGATGTCCATGGTGAAGGACTTGTCCACGAAGTAGGTGATCACGGTCGGGCATGGCGCACCTGGCTCCATGTCGGCTGTTTTCGCGTTGAACGCTTTACAGAATTCCATGATGTTGATGCCCCGTTGACCCAGAGCAGGGCCCACAGGCGGGGATGGGTTGGCTTGACCAGCTTTAACTTGCAGCTTCATCGTGCCAGCGACTTTTTTAGCCATTACGGCCTCCTTTGTCATCGGCGGACTTGCGTCCACCCTACAAGCAGTGACGCGTCACTGCTCTTTGGTTAGCGTGGTTCGGATCCTTGCGCGCGCGCAGATCACCTCCCACAAATGAACGGGCCTTCACCCGCAAGGCAGGGTCTCCCCTGCCGCCCACTCAGGTTTGTTTGGAAACCTGCGTGTATTCCAGTTCGACCGGTGTTGCGCGGCCGAAAATCGAAACTGTTACCTTCAGACGGGAGTTTTCCTCGTCCACATCTTCCACCATACCGGCGAAGCCTTCGAACGGGCCGTCTGTTACATTCACGTTCTCGCCCACCTCGAAAGAGATCAGGGTCCGAGGACGTTCCGCGCCTTCCTCAACCTGATTCAGGATGGCCGCAACCTCACGGTCGCGCATCGGGCTTGGTTTACCGGGTTGGCCCAGAAAGCCGGTGACGCGGTTGATGTTGTTGATCAGGTGATAGCCCTTTTCGGACATTTCCATGCGCACCAGAACATAGCCCGGCATAAAGCGGCGTTCGGTCGGCACTTTTTTGCCACGGCGCACTTCGATCACTTCTTCGGTCGGGACGAGAACTTCAACGATTTCGTCCTCCAGCCCTTCCTGAGCCACCGCTTCTCTGATCGCTTCGGCAATCTTTTTCTCAAAATTTGAGAGCACAGAAACCGAATACCAACGTAACGCCATTTCGCCTGACACCTTTGCCACGGCGGGACATCCCGCCAGAATTCATTAAAATACAGATGCTTGTGCATCCCGAACCCGACAGAAAAAGGGCGCACAATCCGAATCTATGCACGCCGTTTCAGTTGGGATGGGGCCATCTACCCCGTCACAGCCTTTAATTCAAGCCGCCAATGACAGAATAGTGGTCAGGATCAACTGGGTGATCTGGTCCACACCAAAGAAAAACAGCGCAAACAGAAAGGCCATAACAAAGACCATGCCGGTTGTGATCATCGTTTCACGGCGGGTCGGCCAGACGATTTTCGCCACTTCGGCCCGAACCTGCTGTGCAAACTGCATCGGATTTGTAACAGCCATGTCCGGCTCCTCTTTTACATGCAAGGGTGCAGATACGCCGGAACACCGCAAAGTTCAAGGGGCCCTGTGCACCTGTGATGTGTTTCGCCTAGGCCATCCCCTGCCCGAGAAGCTTTGCCTCATAGGCTTTCAGGCTCAGTCTTGCCGCAGGACCATAGGCTTCCGGCGTCTCGGCAAGTTCGGGAAACAGGGTCAGGATTTCAGCGCGCGCTTCTCGTGAAACTGCGTCCAGCGCCAGTTCGCCGGGATGGAAGCTTTCGGCAGCGGCGCCGTTGGCTTGCACAATCTGATGGGTGTCAAACAACATGTGGAAATACTCCACCTCCGGCATTTCGGCGCGGTAGACACCGTCCCAACTGAGCAGGTATTTGGCCGGCACCAGTACTTCCTTTTCGCAGAAAAGCAATTCTGCAGTCGGGCCGGATACCAGCAAGCGGTGCTGCGGACTGACAACCAGATCATTGTGATTGCCGAGCACGCCTTTGGAAATCACGATTGGCGCGAAATCGCCCACTGCAGGGACTTTACGCGAACCGATCCAGCGGATTTGCTGCAACCCGTTGTCGAGTGTCAGGATCTGATCCCCTTCAGACAGGTTCTCGATAAGGGTCTCGCCGCTGTGGGTCAGGATTTTGGTTCCACGGGCAAAACAGATGATATTCTCGATCTGCGAGAAATCCACCCGCGTGCCATCCAGCAGGAAGGCATAGCCTGTCAGGCCGCCACTGGCATCATCGGGATCTGTGATGACCATGGAGCCTTTTTGCAGCTGTCCGGCGAAATCAATTGTATCGCCTGCGCCGGTTTCATCCCCTTCGCCACCAAAGATCGTGATCGGGCCGGTCTGGTCCTGTGTTACGTCGATAGAAAACGTGTCGTCCCCGTCCCCACCGTAGGCCAGATCGGATTTGCCGAGGTACAGCACATCACTGCCCTGATCCCCGTGGAGCGTATCGGTCCCGTCGCCGCCAGTAATCGTATCCGCACCGGCCCCGCCATAAAGCAGGTCCGCCGCCGCGCCGCCGTCGATCATGTCGACATCATCGCCGCCGTAAATTGTGTCGGCACCATCGCCGCCGCTTAGCGTATCTGCTCCGGCTCCGCCGTAAAGGGTGTCAGCCCCCGCTCCGCCGTCAATGCTGTCTGCACCGGCGCCGCCATCCAGAGAATCATCGCCTGCGCTGCCTACGATTGTATCGTTGCCGCCGCCGCCTTCGACCGAAACGCCGCTGCTGGACGCCGAGGCGTCTACCGTGTCGGCCTGATCCGTCAGCACAAGCACTTCCATGTCAGAGAAAGTTGCGGTGTCCGAACCGTCCGTCAGGGTTCCGGCCTCGTTACCGGTGTAGTTCACATCAACGCCGGTCGTCAGTGCCGAAGCATCTACTGTGTCGTTATCACCGCCACCTTCGCCGCCCGAGATGGTGTCATTTCCAAACCCGTCACCAAGGATGAACGTATCCTCGTCGTCACCACCAAATAAGGTGTCGTCGCCGCCAAGTCCGGTCAGGATATCATTGCCCGCGCCACCGTAGAACACATTGGTGTAACCCGGTCCCTGCCCGTCGTAGCCAGTCAGCACATCGTCAAATGAAGAGCCGATCAGACCGTCGATGCCACCGTAGACATCCCCTTCGGCGTCGCCGCCGCTGCCGGTTGCCGTGGTCAGGTCGACGGTCACGCCAGACGCCGAACTGCTGTAATCCGCGTAATCCATACCGGATCCGCCAAAGAGCGTATCCGCACCGCCGCCGCCTGCCAGCGTATCGTCACCGTCACCGCCAACCAGTGTATCCGCGCCGGAACCGCCAATCAGGGAATCCGCACCGGCGCCGGCATCTACAGAAACGGCCTGCGTCGTGGCAGAGGCATCAACCGTGTCATCCTGCCCTGTCAGAACCAGTTCTTCGATTTCCGAAAAGGTTGCAATCTGGCCGGTGGCGTCGTTGATCGTACCGGCCTCGTTACCGGTATAGGTAACATCCATGCCACTGGTCAGGGCAGACCCGTCGATCGTGTCGCTGTCCGTACCACCTTCGCCACCGACAATACCGTCGTTGCCCAGATTGTCGCCAAGCTGGAACACATCGGCGTCATCGCCGCCATAAAGTGTATCGTCGTCTTCGCTGGCGTTGATCGTGTCCGATCCTGTCCCGCCAAAAACCGTATCGTTGTCAACACCGGCATCAATGCTGTCATTACCGGCTCCGGCCTCGATCACATCATCATTGGCGCCAAGTGGAACGGCATCAAAATGAATGTCGGTCAGCAGCATCTTCTGCCCGCCGGTCCCGAGGTTGTCATAGTCGATAACGATAGATGCAACCGGACCAGCGACTTCGATCATGACCGACCCGTCGGCCTCGGCCTCGCTATCGTTGCCCGCCCCACCCGTAATGACATTGCCCGACACGGTTTCGTTGCCAAGGACGGTAAAGGTGACCGGAACCTCGTTTCCAGCCGCATCATAGGCGTAGACGCCGACCACATCCTGCCAACTGCTGGTATCGAGATCGTTGATGAAGAACTTTACGTTCTCGACCTCATCCCGCATCCCCGAGCCTGTGACCGAAGAGAAATTAACGGTGGTGGTCGAAGTATCGCCTACACCGCCAACGCCGCGGATTTCGATACCCGATGTGGAGTCGAAATTGGGGTCGCCGCCAACATACTGGTTCCCGTGCTCCAACGAAATCGTGTCGGAGTTTCCATCATCCACAAAGGATATGTCCACCTCGATTCCGTTGACCGTATCGTTGACACCGGAAAAGACATCCTGTTCGTCCGCGCCCTGCGCCTGCCAACTGAAAACCGATTCAACGGGCGGATCTGTCAGGCTGTCGTTGTTATCGACCTGATCACCGTTCGCATCTCCGGTGTAAGTGCCATCAATGACATCATCACCAGCGGTGCCTTCAACGGTTCCGTCTCCGAGATCGCTTGTATAATCCGCAAATGTAAAGACCGCGTCCCCCGCCGTGGCATCAGGCTCACTGTCGAAGGCAACGGTGCGATATGTGGTGCCAACCGAAAGCGGCTGCTCTGACAGGGTGTAATAACCCGAAGCCCCCCCGGAGGAGACGTGAAACGTTACGATCTGGAAAATTTCACCGGTAGAAGTGTCCTCTACCGTCCAGACTTCCTCTGCACTGACGGCAACGCCGGTCGAAGTATTCCCGCCAATGGAAATATCGACAGTTGCGGTTTCACCCGCTGTATCATCTTCAAGCGACGCGCCCTCTACGCCCGTTCCATTGTCGGTGATCGTGGCGACGCCCGAAGAATTGGCCGGACCATTATAGACCGCCGTCCCGTTCGCATCGCGCGAAAAGACAAAATACGGGTCAATATTGTAAATTCCGACTGTATAATCAGCCATGGGTCCGCCTTGGTCTTTGGACGCCGGTTGCAATCTGCGCTGCTGCGGTGTCCGGATTTCTTTCCCCATTACTGGCAGATGAATGTGTCAGAAAGGCGGCTTGAGGCTTCCAACCTCCGGATCGGGACGCAATATTTGTGATTTAGATGCAACTAAAATGACACTTGGCCCAAATCTCGCCTCATTTACGCGCGTTAAAATTACATGACCCAAGGTCAAGTTCGGTATAAAGTCATTTTGCGGGAAAAGTTGCCGAATCAACAGAACTCAGGAGAGTTATTCGCCTATCACCATGTATAGAAGACTAATCTGGCAGGGGCTGAGGGACTCGAACCCACGACCCTCGGTTTTGGAGACCGATGCTCTACCAACTGAGCTAAACCCCTAGAACCAGATTGAGTGGTGGCGTAACGGCAAATCGGCTTTGATGCAAGAGGGGAAAACGGGTTTGGCACCGCTTTCTGCGGGAAACTGCGGGAAAACTCCCTGTCGCGAAACAGCCTAACCCAGCCAGTCCAGTTGTTTGATAACAGCCCAGGGCGCGCCATAGTCCTGACGGTCCCCCGTGTTCATCTGGTTTACCGTCACATGCAGGTTCAGAACCAGCACGATCACCATCAGCGGCCAGCCCAAAATCCGGTCCAGACGACCGGCGGCAGAAGGATCGGCACGAAGCAGGGAAATAACGCACAGAAAACCGACCAGCACGGAAAGCGCCCCGAAGCGAACGACGTCAAAGGCGATGATATTCAGACTAAGCGGTGCAAGAATCGCGCCCGCCAGCAGCAGCCGTGTCAGCGCGCCTGCCGTCGCGGGCAACAGCCGAAGGTTCATCACCACAAGCCAGAGTGACATCGCAAGCAGGGGCAACCCGTCAAACAGGATCCAGCTCCGGTAATCCAGCATCCCGCGTTTTTCGGCCATCATCGCCATATTGTCCGATAAGGTCCGCTCCATCACCACCGTCGCCTCGGGCTCCGCCGAGAATTCTGATTTGGCTTCAATATGTGCGACATAATCCGCGACTTGCTCCTGTGGGAGTTGCCCCCAGACTGACAGGATGAACAGGGCGGCGAATCCCACAACCAAGGGTCCCAGGGCGATCAGGGCACGGCGCGCAGTCGGGCGAGACAACCAGATGTCATAAACCAGAAACACCGCGAAATACGGCAGCATGACCTCATGCATGAACATTCCGGCGAAGACGGCCAGACAGCGCAAAAAAACGCCAATGGAGCTGCGGGGATCAGTGAACAGAACGAGTGAAACAACCCCGATCAATGCGAGATCGATGTATCCGGTACTGGCAACAAGCGCTGAAAAAGCGAAGGAGCAAACGAATAGAAGCATCCACCGCGCCACGGCAAAACTACCGGCGCTCCACTTGGCGAAAACCGCGAGAAAGGCTGCCAGCCCCGCCAGCGTAAGAACGGCACTGGCGGTAAATACCTCGGATTTCGAAACGGTCTCTCCCCAGTAGAGGTTCAGAACCTCTCCCCAGAATCCGCGCCGTACCAGACCGTTCTCATAGTCGAAAATCAATACGGTGGCGGTAAAGGAATTGGGCGGGAACAGGTTGCGCAGCAGGGCCAGTGCAACCACAACCCAGATCAGGCGCATGATCCACAGCGGCGGCTTGTCAGTAGGACAGGCATTTAAAGGGGGGCTTTGGTCGCTGTGCGGACTTTTCACGGGCAGGCCCTGCATTCAGGGAACAAGATGTTCACGGATCAGATAGGATGCCGATGTCTTGATCGCCTGCCGCGCCTCGATAAA
The DNA here is from genome assembly GCA_018223125.1 of Paracoccaceae bacterium. Taxonomy (GTDB): domain Bacteria; phylum Pseudomonadota; class Alphaproteobacteria; order Rhodobacterales; family Rhodobacteraceae; genus Amylibacter. Next base: position 15,307 of record JAAEZA010000058.1, read on the forward strand.
TTCCATACCCAGAACCTCGGCGGCGGCGGAATTATCCAGCGGAATTTCCTGCCCCAAAGAGGGTAAAATTCCCTCGATTGTCTTGTCGAACAGTCCCATCAAGCGCATCACCCAATCGGGCGCAATACGGGTAGGAATCTTGCGGTCGGGATATTCTGCCTTCAGCAACAGCGCGATGTCCTGCATCCACATGAACCGCTCCGACCCGATGAACCGGCTGCCTGCACTTTCGGGGCGTTGCAAGGCGCGCACGTGCATCAGGGCAATGTCCCGCACATCCACAACGGCCATACCAAGATTTGGAACCATTGGATCCTTACCGGACAACAACCGCGCAACCACTTTGAGAGAAGTGCCGATCTTTGTGTCCAGCGGTGGCCCTAAAACCAGAGAGGGATTGATCGTTGTCAGTTTCATCTCGGGGTATTCGCGCACAAAATTCCACGCGGCTTTTTCCGCTTTGGTCTTTGATCTGGAATAGGGTGTGGCCAGCGGAGAGTTCGCTTCCGACCAGTCGGTTTCATTGTACCGGCTGCGCCCTGCTGCAAGGCGCTTGTTATAGATCGCCGCGACCGAAGAGGTCAGGATCACCCGCTCTACCCCCGCAGCCTGTGCAGCCGTCAACGCGCGCAGGGTTCCGTCAACCGCCGGCTTTACGAGATCGTCTTCATGCACCGGCGGAGACATCGGAAAAGGCGAGGCAGTGTGGATCAGCGCCTGACAGCCTTCCAGGGCTTCATCCCAGCCGTCGTCCGAATTCAGGTCAAGCGTACAGAACACCAGACGGCTTTCAAGATCGGAGGTGTCTTTGGCATGGGCCACCATCGCATCCATAATCTCGGAACTGCGAGAGGGCGTGCGCACGGAAGCGCGGACGTCAAAGCCTTCGTTCAACAACTGGAGAATGACGTGCTTTGCGATGAAGCCGGAGCCTCCGGTCACTAGGATTTTCTTTTTACGTGACATCCAGTCCCCAAAAACACGTCTCACGTGTGAAATACTCAACAGAGGATAGCAGGTCTTTTTACAATGGGTAAGTCTGGAATTGCCTTGTTTAGGCCGGTTCTCCCGACACATTGGCCCAAGCGCCACACCCCGTTTAACCCGAGGTGGAAACCTTCAGGACTTACACGCGCCGCGCGCCGGTCGGCGCCTGCTTCAAGCCCCTTGGTTAAATGAAAACGGCCACCCCGAAGGATGGCCGCTCATTTCGTAAACTACTCCAACCGGACGCGCCGGTTAGGGTATTTAGTCGTTGATTTTGGAAACAACGCCGGAGCCTACAGTGCG
>JAAEZA010000059.1 GCA_018223125.1 Paracoccaceae bacterium
AAACGCCGATCGGCAGGGTTTCCATAATCCAGTCCCAATCCTTCCAGCGATGGAACTCGGCCAGATTGTCCGCCCCCATAAGCCAGACAAACCGCACCCCGCGATAGCGGGGCAGCAACGCTTGCAATGTGGCCGCCGTATAGCGCGTACCCAAATGCGCCTCTATATCCGTGACGACCATACGCTGATCATCCGCCAGCGCGCGGCAGGCCTCCAGCCTCCGCGCCATTGGCGCAGGACCGCGCGACTTCAGCGGGTTGCCCGGACTGACCATCCACCACACCCGATCCAGCCCGAAGGATTTCAGCGCCCAGCGCGAAATATGTAAATGGCCCTGATGGGGCGGATCGAAAGATCCCCCCAACAGCCCGATGCGCTGGCCCTGTGTCGCCAGCGGAAAATGCGCCTGTTTTGTCACGCCTTGCTGCCCTTCGTGCGATCCCCTGCATGGCACAATCCGCTTTGCACCATGCCGGTAGACAGGTTCTTCCCCTTCAGCCCGCGCCGCTCTGCCACGGTGCAACTGCCGCGTAAACGGTTATCGGGCAGTTCCACCAACTCGCATTCGAAATACCCCGCGCGGCGCAGAAACGTGTTCATCAACGCCTTGGCGTCGCGCCCTTCGGTTCCATCCGGCTCCGGACAGGTCAGGTTTTCCAGCAAAAGCTCCTGCCCCTTGAACAAAATCCGGTCGCCGGAAATGGCCTTTGTGTTCACACGATCCCAGATCGCGGTGTCCACACGGCGCATTTCTTCTGCCTGCGCCGCAAAAGGGAACAGCCACAGCCCCGCCAGAAACCCTGCTGTTCGCGCCAGTTGATGCAATGCTTTATCCATAGCCCGTGTGGTTAAGGGATAACGCGGCGCTATTCCAGCGAAACAGCACACAGGCGGCACAAAGCCCGCCCCCGCCCATTGCCCCTTCAGCCCTGCTTCGGTAAGAACAGCCAAACTGCAGATACCAGTAACAAGGGCAACCAGATGGCTTCCTACCAATATGTTTACCACATGGACGGCGTGTCCAAGACCTATCCGGGCGGCAAGAAATGCTTTGAGAACATCCGCCTGTCCTTTCTTCCCGGCGTGAAAATCGGCGTCGTCGGCGTCAACGGTGCGGGTAAATCCACTCTGATGAAAATCATGGCCGGTCTGGACAAGGATTTCACCGGCGAAGCCTGGTCCGCCGAAGGTGCCAAAGTCGGCTATCTGCCACAGGAACCCAAACTGGACGAAAGCCTGAACGTCCGCGAGAACGTCATGCTGGCGGTGGCCGAGAAAAAGGCGATCCTTGACGAATACAACGAACTGGCGATGAACTATTCCGATGAAACCGCCGAGCGTATGGGCGCGTTGCAGGACATTATCGACGCACAGGATTTGTGGAATCTGGACGCCAGCATCGACATCGCGATGGAAGCCCTGCGCTGCCCGCCGGATGACGCGGATGTTGCGAATCTTTCGGGCGGTGAAAAGCGCCGTGTTGCGCTGTGCAAACTGCTGATCGAAGCGCCTGACATGCTGCTGCTTGACGAGCCGACCAACCACCTTGATGCGGAAACCATCGCGTGGCTGCAAAAGCACCTGATCGACTATAAGGGCACCATCCTGATCGTGACCCACGACCGGTATTTCCTTGATGACATTACTGGCTGGATTCTCGAACTCGACCGTGGCCGCGGCATCCCCTATGAGGGCAATTATTCCAGCTGGCTGGAACAAAAAGCCAAACGTCTGGCCCATGAGGCGAAAGAGGATAAAACCCGCCAGAAGACACTGGAACGGGAACTGGACTGGATTCGTCAGGGGGCCAAGGCCCGTCAGGCCAAGCAAAAGGCACGGATCAACGCCTATAACGATCTGGCCAACCAGTCCGAGCGCGAGAAAATCACCCGTGCGCAGATCGTTATCCCGAACGGCCCCCGTCTGGGCGGCAAGGTGATCGAGGTTGAGAACCTCTCCAAAGCTTACGGCGACAAACTGCTCGTGGAAGACCTGTCCTTCTCTCTGCCACCGGGCGGGATTGTTGGGGTGATCGGGCCGAACGGCGCGGGTAAATCCACCCTGTTCAAGATGCTGACAGGGCAGGAACAGCCTGACAGCGGCACTGTCACCTACGGGGATACGGTGAAACTGTCCTATGTTGACCAGTCCCGCGACAACCTTGATGACAAGAAAACCGTCTGGGAGGAAATCTCGGACTCTCAGGACATCATCAAACTGGGCGATGCGGAAATGAACGCACGGGCCTATTGCTCGGCGTTCAACTTCAAGGGTGGCGACCAGCAAAAGACGATGAACCTGCTGTCGGGTGGTGAACGCAACCGCGTGCATCTGGCCAAACTGCTGCGCGAAGGCGGCAACGTGCTGCTGCTTGACGAACCGACCAACGACCTTGACGTGGAAACCCTGCGCGCCCTTGAAGACGCGCTGGTGGATTTCGCAGGCTGCGCGGTGGTGATTTCCCACGACCGCTTCTTCCTTGACCGGATCTGCACCCATATTCTGGCATTCGAAGGCGAAGCCCATGTGGAATGGTTCGAAGGCAACTTTGCGGATTACGAAGAAGACAAGATCCGCCGTCTTGGACCAAATGCGCTGGAACCGACCCGCGTGAAATACAAGAAGTTCACACGGTAGGTCGGGCTTCAGCCCGACAACAATTGACAAAGTAGTGTCAATTAACAAAGCAGGGTCGGGCTGAAGCCCGACCTACGCATTATCGCGGTGGTACGACGAATAGGGCCAGTCCTCCGGGTGTGCGACAAATCCGTGCTTTACCGGATTGTTCCAGCAATATTGTAAATGGTTACGGTAATCCCGTTCATCACGAATGTGATGTTCCCAAAACCGCCGCTGCCAGATACCGACCTCGCGTTTTTCAAGCCGTAGACCGGGCTTCAACCCGGCAAACCGCCCCCGCGACACAACCGGCAAATCCACTGGCGGCACATAGCCCGCCTTGCGAACCCCCATGACAAACCGCGCCTTGATCGCACCGATCCGGCGTGAATACTCCGCATCCCCCTCCGGCAGCGTCAGCACACAGTGGAAATGATCCGGCAGCACGACAAAAGCATTGATGACAAAGGGGCGCTCCGCCTGTGTACGCGCCACGGCACCCCGCAGCACACCCACATACCGCAGCAGCAGATCATCACCGCGACGGGCGAGCACGACGGTAAAGAACACAGTCGCACCACAGATTTTCGGTCTTCGATAATTCACCATCCAGTGACAAAACCGCAAAATAGTTAACACCCCCTCAATTCCACTTACTTCAACCTTAAAATATTTTTGCTTGAACGAAATCGCGACTCGCCCTAGCCTCCCTGTATCCAGCCCTTTGGTGCTGGCCCTCAGAGAGGACGACATATCGGATGCGTATAGCTGTTTTGGGTGGCGGACCCGCCGGTCTTTACTTTGCGATCTCCATGAAGCTGCGCCAACCAACCGCAGAGGTGGTTCTGATGGAGCGCAACAAACCGGACGACACCTTCGGCTGGGGTGTGGTTCTGTCGGATGAAACGCTCGACAACCTGCAGGCAAACGATCCGGTCTCCGCCGCTGAAATCCGCAAGCATTTTGCCTATTGGGACGATATTGCCGTGCACCATCAGGGGCAGAAGATGCTGTCCACAGGTCACGGGTTTTGCGGCATCGGGCGGCACCGGCTGCTGTTGATCCTTCAGGAACGGGCCCGTGCGCTCGGCGTTGACATGCGCTTTGAAACAGAGGTGAAATCCGCCGCCGACTACCAGTCCGAATACGATGTGGTTGTGGCCGCTGACGGGTTGAATTCCAAAACACGGATGGAATTTGCCGACACGTTCAAGCCGGATATAGACCTGCGCACCTGCCAGTTTGTCTGGCTTGGCACCCACCAGAAATTCGACGACGCTTTTACCTTTATTTTTGAGGAAACGGATAAAGGCTGGGTCTGGGCCCATGCCTATCAATTCAACGACGACACCGCGACTTTTATCGTTGAATGCTCCCAAGACACGTTTGACGCCTATGGTTTTGCCGATCTGAGCCAAGCCGAAAGCATCAAAATCTGCGAGGATATTTTCAAGAACCATTTGGGTGGCCACGCCCTGATGACCAACGCCAACCACATACGCGGGTCTGCGTGGATACGCTTCCCCCGTGTGCTCTGCGAAAACTGGAGCCATGAAAATGTCGTGCTGCTCGGCGATGCCTCGGCCACGGCGCATTTTTCCATCGGATCCGGCACCAAACTGGCACTGGAAAGCGCAATAGAGCTGGCGGAATATATCACCGGAGAAGCCGATCTTGACGCAGCATTTGACAAGTATCAGGACCAACGGCGGCTGGAAGTGCTGCGCCTGCAATCCGCCGCCCGAAACTCGGTCGAATGGTTTGAGGATGTGGAACGCTACCTGCATCTCGACCCTGTGCAGTTGAACTATTCCCTGCTGACCCGTTCCCAGCGGATCAGCCATGAAAACCTGCGCGAACGGGATCCGGCGTGGCTGGCCTCTGCCGAGGCGTGGTTCCAACAACAGGCCGGCGGCGCAGAGACCAACCCGCCCCGCGCCCCGATGTTTGCCCCCTTCCAACTGCGGGATATGCAATTGAAAAACCGCATCGTCGTCTCCCCGATGGCGCAGTATAAGGCCGTGGACGGCTGCCCGACAGACTGGCATCTGATCCATTATGGCGAGCGGGCCAAGGGCGGCGCCGGACTGGTCTATACCGAAATGACCTGCGTGTCGCCCGAAGGCCGGATCACACCGGGCTGTCCGGGCCTTTACGCTCCCGAACATCAGGCCGCGTGGCAGCGCCTGAATGATTTCATCCACAGCGAAACCGCTGCGAAAACCTGCTGCCAGATCGGCCATTCGGGGCGCAAGGGATCAACCCGTGTGGGCTGGGAAGGCATGGATCAACCGCTGGAAACCGGAAACTGGCCGATCCTGTCAGCATCAGCCATTGCGTGGTCCGAGGGCAATGCCACGCCGCAGGCCATGACCCGCGCGGATATGGATATGGTGCGGGACCAGTTTGTTGCAGCGGCAGAAATGGCGCAGGCGGCAGGGTTTGACATGATCGAACTTCATGCCGCCCACGGCTACCTGGTCTCGTCCTTTATCTCGCCGCTGTCCAACACGCGCCGCGATGAATACGGCGGATCGCTGGAAAACCGGATGCGCTATCCGCTGGAGGTTTTCAACGCCATGCGGGCGGTCTGGCCTGCCGAAAAACCGATGGCCGTTCGGATTTCAGCCAACGATTGGGCGGGGGATGACGGCGTCACCCCCGAAGAGGCGGTGCTGATCGCGCAGATGTTCGAAAATGCGGGTGCCGATATTATCGACGTGTCTGCGGGCCAAACCTCGACACAGGCACAGCCCGTCTATGGCCGTATGTTCCAGACCCCGTTTTCCGACCGCATCCGCAACGAGGCCGGCATCAAAACGATGGCTGTCGGCAATATCTACGAGCCGGATCACGTCAATTCCATCCTTATGGCGGGGCGTGCCGATCTGGTGTGTCTGGCGCGGCCCCATCTGGCCGATCCCTACTGGACGCTTCATGCCGCAACAGAGATTGGCGACCGGCAGGAAAACTGGCCCCAGCCCTATGACGCGGGGCGGGACCAGCACTGGCGTCTGGCGGACCGTCAGGCAGAAATGGTGGGTAAGGTATGACGCCGCAACATGTGGTCATATCCGGCGGTGGCACCGGCGTTGGCGCGGAAATCTCGCAGGTCTTTGCCCGCGAAGGCGCAAAAGTCACGATTTTGGGACGCAGTGAAGCCTCCCTGAAGGCACAATCCCTGCCCTATCAGATTTGCGATGTGACAGACCCTGCTTCGGTGGAACAGGCCATTGACGCTGCCCGCGCAGAAAACGGCCCCGTAACGGTTGCCATTGCCAATGCGGGGGCCGCCCTTAGCAAGCCTTTCGCAAAAATGACCAGCGCCGATTTACACGCCATGACCGATGTCAATCTGGCTGGTGTGTTCCATCTGTGGCAGGCGGTTCTGCCGGATATGAAAGCCGCAGGCGAAGGGCGGATGATCGCCATTGCCTCCACCGCGGGGTTGAAAGGGTACCCTTATGTGGCAGGTTACTGCGCGACGAAACATGCCGTGGTCGGGCTGACCCGTGCACTTTCGCTGGAGCTGGCGGACACAGGGATTACCGTCAACGCAATCTGCCCGGGATTCGTGGAAACGCCGCTGCTGGACCGCTCCATTGAAAACATAATGGATAAAACCGGAATGCCCCGCGAACAGGCGGTGAAATCCTTGCAGAAATCCAACCCGCAGCGCCGCTTTATCCAGACAGATGAGGTGGCGAGCACGGCGCTCTGGCTGTGCTCGAAGGGGGCGCGATCGGTAAACGGGCATACGCTTAGCCTGTCTGGGGGCGAGATATGAGCGAGCAGGCTGCTACTCTGCCGGAAGATTCAGCATCCAAAGCGCGGTTGCGGCTCTGGCTGCGGTTTCTGAAAGCCAGCCGCGCGATAGAGGCCCAGATCAGGGATAACCTGCGGCGGGAATTCGCCTCTACCCTGCCCCGTTTTGATGTGATGGCCGCCCTGTCGCGCTATTCCGACGGATTGAAGATGAGCCAGCTTTCCGAGGTGCTGCGCGTGTCCAACGGCAATGTCACCGGCATTGTGGACCGGCTGGTAGAAGACGGGTTTCTGGTGCGGGTGGCCGTACCGAACGACCGCCGCGCGTGGCAGGTGCGCCTGACAGAACGGGGCGAGAAGGAATTTGCGGCCCAAGCGGCCGCCCATGAAAGCTGGATCAACGAGATGCTCGGCGAATTTGGCGCACAGGACGCGGCCGCCATCGGGAACCGGCTGGAACAACTGGAAACAAGCCTGCGGGAGAAGAAACAATGACCATGCGCACCGACGTGAAACATTTTCTGTGCAAAATCGAGGACGGCATCGCCACAGTCGCGCTGGACCGGCCCGAACGCAAGAACCCGCTGACCTTTGACAGCTATGCCGAACTGCGCGACTGGTTCCGCGATCTGGTCTATGCGGATGACGTGAAAGCGGTTGTTTTTGCCTCAAACGGCGGCAATTTTTCCTCGGGCGGCGATGTGCATGACATCATTGGCCCGCTGACGAAGATGAACATGAAGGAACTGCTGGCCTTTACCCGCATGACCGGCGATCTGGTCAAGGCGATAGTAAACTGCGGCAAGCCGGTGATTGCGGCAATTGACGGGGTTTGTGTCGGGGCCGGAGCGATCATCGCCATGGCATCGGACCTGCGGATCGCCACACCGGAAGCCAAATGCGCCTTTCTGTTCACACGTGTCGGGCTGGCGGGCTGCGATATGGGCGCCTGCGCGATCCTGCCCCGCATCATCGGACAGGGCCGCGCGGCGGAACTTCTGTACACGGGGCGCTCGATGAATGCCGAAGAAGGCGCGAACTGGGGCTTTTACAATTCCGTGGTGGCTGCGGAAGAACTGGATGAAGCGGCACAGAAGATGGCAAGCCGCATCGCCGCGGGGCCGAATTTCGGGAATATGATGACCAAGACCATGCTGGCGCAGGAATGGTCCATGTCCATCGAACAAGCGATTGAAGCAGAAGCACAGGCACAGGCGATCTGTATGCAGACCGCCGATTTTGAACGCGCCTTCAACGCCTTTGTCGCCAAAGAAAAACCTGTGTTCGAGGGCAACTGATGGCTGACCGAACCTTCCTCAACTGGCCCTTTTTCGAAGACCGCCACCGCCAGCTTGCCAATGATCTGGACTCTTGGGCGACAGAGCATCTGGCCGCTATTGATCATTCTGACACCGACAACGCCTGTCGTTCTATTGTGGCGGCTCTGGGCAAGGGCGGCTGGTTGACCCATTCGGCGGTTGATCCGCAAAGGAATGCGCCACTGGACGTGCGCACATTGTGCCTGATCCGCGAAACACTGGCCCGCCACGACGGGCTGGCGGATTTTGGCTTTGCCATGCAGGGGCTTGGAACGGGGGCAATTTCCCTGTTCGGATCGGACGCGCAGAAATCCGAATGGCTAAGCAAAACCCGAAAGGGCGAGGCGATTTCTGCCTTTGCGCTGACCGAACCGCAATCCGGTTCCGATGTAGCCAGTTCCAGCATGACAGCGACTTTGGACGGCGACGATTATATCCTCAATGGCGAAAAGACTTGGATCTCCAATGGCGGGATCGCGGATGTTTACACCGTCTTTGCTCGCACCGGCGATGCACCTGGGGCCAAAGGGCTTTCAGCCTTTATCGTGCCTGCCGACACCACCGGTTTCGAAGTGGCAGAGCGGCTGGAAACCATCGCGCCCCATCCGCTGGCCACATTGCGATTTACCGATTGCCGGATTCCCAAATCTGCGATGATCGGCAACAGCGGCGAGGGCTTCAAGATCGCCATGTCGGTGCTCGATGTGTTCCGCTCTACCGTGGCGGCGGCGGCGCTTGGCTTTGCCCGCCGTGCGCTGGATGAATCCCTTGCCCGCGTCACCAGCCGCCACGTTCAAGGCGCGCCCCTGTTCGATCTGCAACTGGTGCAGGGGCATATTTCAGACATGGCCGTTAATGTGGATGCAAGCGCCCTGCTGATCTATCGCGCGGCATGGACCAAGGACAGCGGCGCACCGCGCATCACCCGCGAGGCCGCAATGGCCAAACTGTTTTCCACCGATCAGGCGCAGAAAGTCATCGACGCCGCAGTGCAGCTTCACGGCGGCGACGGGGTCCGTTCCGGTGAAACGGTCGAAAAACTTTACCGCGAAATAAGGGCGCTCCGCATTTATGAGGGCGCCTCCGACGTTCAAAAAGTCATCATCGCCCGCCAGACCTTGGGCGCATAGGAGAGACAGGAAACATGCTAGGGCCAAGCGCACATACCGACAGTTTCACACGGGACAATCTGCCCCCGAAGAACACTTGGCCCGATTTCCTGCTCGACGGGTTTGATTATCCCGAATACCTCAATGCCGCCGTAGAGCTGACCGATGCAATGGTCGCCAAAGGCTTTGGGGATCACACCGCGCTGATCGGCAACGGGCGGCGGCGCACCTATAAGGAACTGACCGACTGGACCAACCGCCTGGCCCATGTGCTGGTGGAAGACTTCGGCGTCAAACCGGGCAACCGCGTGCTGATCCGCTCTGCGAACAATCCCGCAATGGTCGCCTGCTGGCTGGCCGCAACCAAGGCGGGGGCGGTTGTTGTGAACACCATGCCAATGCTGCGCAGTGCGGAACTGGCCAAAATTGTGGACAAGGCCGAAATCACCCACGCGCTCTGTGATACGCGGCTGATGGATGAAATGGTGGCCTGCGCCAAAGGCAACGCCACGCTGACCCATGTGATCGGCTTTGATGGAACATCCAACCACGATGCAGAACTGGACCGGCTGGCGCTGGAAAAACCGGTGCAGTTTGACGCGGTAAAGACAGGGCGGGACGATGTGGCGCTGCTGGGGTTTACATCGGGCACAACAGGCGCGCCCAAAGCGACGATGCATTTCCACCGCGACCTGCTGATCATCGCAGACGGCTATGCAAAGGAAGTCCTTAACGTGACCCCCGAAGATGTGTTTGTCGGCTCCCCGCCGCTGGCCTTTACCTTCGGGCTGGGCGGACTGGCGATCTTTCCGCTGCGTTTCGGCGCGGCGGCCACCCTGCTGGAAACCGCCTCCCCGCCCAACATGATCGAGATCATAGAAAAATACCGCGCTACAGTCTGTTTCACCGCGCCAACGGCCTACCGCGCCATGCTGGCCGCGATGGACGAAGGGGCCGATCTGTCGAGCCTGCGTGCCGCTGTATCTGCGGGGGAAACCCTGCCCGCGCCGGTCTATCAGGCGTGGATGGAGAAAACCGGAAAGCCCATGCTGGACGGGATCGGCGCAACAGAGATGCTGCATATCTTTGTCACCAACCGCTTTGACGATCACGCCCCTGCCTGCACCGGCAAACCTGTCACCGGCTATGAGGCCAAGGTCATCGACGAAACCGGTGCGGAAGTGCCGCGTGGCACCGTGGGCCGGCTGGCGGTGCGCGGGCCGACGGGCTGCCGTTACCTTGCGGACGACCGGCAGGCGAAATACGTGCAGGACGGCTGGAACATCACCGGCGATGCTTTTTCCATGGATGAAAACGGCGCTTTGCATTTTGCCGCCCGCAACGACGACATGATTGTCTCATCCGGGTATAACATCGCCGGCCCCGAGGTCGAAGCAGTGCTTCTGGCCCATGAACTGGTCGCGGAATGTGCCGTGATCGGCGCACCGGACGAAGAACGTGGTGCAATCGTAGAGGCCCATGTGGTCCTGCAATCCGGCACGCCGGACGCTGCCACTGCCAAACTGTTGCAGGATTTCGTCAAGGCACAGATCGCGCCGTACAAATATCCCAGACGGATCATTTTCACAGAAGGTTTGCCAAAAACCCAAACAGGGAAAATTCAACGTTTCCTTTTGAAGCAGGATGTGGATTCATAACCCATCAACAACCAACAGAAACGACAACAACAAGGGAGAACTGTAATGAAAATCAAAACACTGGCACTTGCAACCGCGCTGGCCGCGCTTGGCACAGCCGGCTTGGCCGAACCGCTGAAGGTGGGTATGATCACCACCCTGTCCGGCGGCGGCGCAGGGCTTGGCATTGATGTGCGCGACGGATTTATGCTGGCCGTGAAACAGTCCGGCAATACCGATATCGAAGTGGTGATCGAGGACGACCAGCGCAAACCGGACATCGCCGTGCAACTGGCCGACAAGATGATCCAGTCGGAAAAAGTAGACGTTATGACCGGCATCATCTGGTCCAACCTCGCCATGGCCGTGATCCCGAGCGCGACAGCGCAGGGTAAAATCTACCTTTCCCCGAACGCAGGACCATCCGCCCTGGCCGGTAAGGGGTGCCACGAAAACTATTTCAACGTGGCATGGCAGAACGACAACCTGCATGAAGCCGCTGGCGCACATGCGACATCCGAAGGGTATAAAAACACGTTTATCCTTGCGCCGAACTACCCCGCAGGCGTTGACGCGCTGACCGGTTTCAAAAGCCAGTACAAAGGCGAATTGTCGGGTGAACTGCTGACCAAGCTCGGCCAGACCGATTACGCCTCCGAAATCGCACAGATCCGCGCTTCCGGTGCAGACAGCGTGTTCTTCTTCCTGCCCGGCGGCATGGGGATTTCCTTCCTCAAGCAATATGCGGACAGCGGCATCGGCCTGCCGGTCGTCGGTCCGGCCTTCAGCTTTGATCAGGGCATTTTGCAAGCGGTGGGGGATGCCGCCCTTGGTGTGCGCAATACCTCCCAGTGGAGCAAGGACATCGACAACGCCACAAACAAAGCGTTTGTAGAGAGCTTTCAAGCCGAATACGGCCGCCTGCCGTCTCTTTACGCCAGTCAGGGGTTTGACACGGCCAACCTGCTGCTGAGCGCGATGGGCAAGGCGAGCATTTCGGATGCAGAGGCTTTCCGCGCTGCGCTGAAAGAGGCGGATTTCTCCAGCACCCGCGGGGATTTCAAATTCGGGAACAACAACCACCCGATTCAGGACATCTATGTGCGCGAAGTGATCAAGGAAGGCGATGTGTTTACCAATAAGATCGTTGGCGTCGCCCTTGAAGATCACGGCGATGTCTACGCCGCTGAATGTAAGATGTAAGCAAATCCGGCGGGCGCGGCCAATGCTGCGCCCGCCCCTTCGCGCAAGGCGTTTTTTATGTCCCTCATTCTTTTGGCTGAACAGGTTCTGAACGGATTGCAGTTCGGGATCATGCTGTTCCTTATGGCTGCCGGTCTGACACTTGTGTTCGGGGTTATGGGGTTGATCAACCTCGCCCACGGCTCTTTGTTCATGATCGGCGCTTTCGCAGCAGCCGCCGTCGCCGGTGCCACCGGATCTTTCCTGCTGGCCCTGATTGCCGCGCTGGCCGCCGCCGCTGCGGCCGGTGCCCTGGTGGAAGTGCTTGTGATCCGCAGGCTCTACGCCCGCGACCATCTGGATCAGGTTCTCGCCACTTTTGCGCTGATCCTGATCTTTTCGGAAAGCACGCGCTGGCTGTTCGGGTCTTTCCCGCTGTTCCTGAACATACCCGAGACGCTCTCCGGCCCTGTCACCCTGCCCGGTGGCATCCAGTATTCGCTGTACCGTCTGACCCTGATCGCCATCGGGCTGGCCGTGGCCTTTGGCCTGTTCCTGCTGATTTCTCGCACGCGGCTTGGCATCCGGATCCGCGCAGGGGAAAGCGACCGCGAGATGATCGCGGCCCTTGGCGTCGATATTTCCAAACTCTACACCATCGTCTTTGCCCTTGGCGCTGCCCTTGCCGGACTGGCAGGCGCACTGGTGGGCGCCATCCAGTCGGTGCAGGTGGGAATGGGCGAACCCGTGCTGATCCTTGCTTTCGTCGTCATCGTGATCGGCGGCATCGGTTCGATCAAGGGCGCACTGGTCGGCGCGATTCTTGTGGGGCTGACCGATACGCTGGGCAAGCTGCTGCTGCCCCTGTTCTTCGGCCTTTTCATGGATAACGCCTCTGCCACATCCACCGGATCGGCGCTGGCCTCCATGTCCATTTACATCCTGATGGCCATCGTTCTGGTGATGAAACCGTCCGGACTCTACGGAGCCAGAGCATGACCCGCGAAACCCTGATAAATTCTGCGCTGGCGCTGGCGCTGTTGCTGGTGCCGTTGTGGGCATACTCCGCTGACGAACCCTTTATCATCACACTGGCCACCAAGGTTGCGATCCTTGCGCTGGCCGGTGTGGGGCTGAACATCGCCCTTGGCCTTGGCGGACTGGTCAGCCTTGGCCATGCCGCCTTCTTCGGGATTGGCGGTTATGCGATGGGCATCCTTGCCAGCCACGCCCAGAGCTATACCGCAATCACCGACTGGCCGCTCCTGATCGAAGGCACAAAATCCATGCCTGTGATCTGGCTGGTGGCTGTTGTTGCATCCGGTATCACGGCACTGCTGATCGGCGCGCTGAGCCTGCGCACCTCCGGCGTTTATTTCATCATGATCACACTCGCCTTCGGGCAGATGCTTTACTACTTTGCCATCAGCTGGGCCGCCTACGGGGGTGAGGACGGTCTGTCCATCTATGTGCGCAACGGGTTTCCGGGGCTTAACACGCTCGACCCGATCCAGTTTTTCGCCATCACCTTTGTGCTGCTGCTGGCCGCGCTCCTGTTTGCAGCACGGCTGGCAAACTCCCCCTTCGGGCTGGCGCTGAACGCGGCGCGGCAATCCCCGCAAAGGGTTGAAACCATCGGCCTGTCGCCCTACCGGCTGCGCCTTGTCGCCTTTGTGATTTCCGGCATGATCACCGGTCTGGCCGGTGCGCTGTTTGCGGATCTCAACCGGTTTGTCAGTCCGACCATGTTCAGCTGGCAAACCAGCGGAGAGATCATGGTGTTCATCATCCTTGGCGGCACCGCACGGCTGTTCGGCCCTGTTGCGGGTGCGGCGCTGTTCATCATCCTTGAACATATCCTCGGCGGGCTGAGCGAGTTCTGGCACATCTACCTCGGCGTGTTGCTGCTGCTGGTGGTGCTCTTTGCCAAGGGCGGTGTCATCGGCACCCTTGCCGGACAGGACAAAGCCCATGACTGACCCGCAAACGCCGGTTCTTGAAACCCGCAACATCTGCAAATCCTTTGATGCGCTCAAAGCCAGTCAGGACATTTCGCTTGATCTGCGCGCAGGGGAAATCCACGCGCTGATCGGGCCGAACGGGGCTGGCAAATCCACCCTGATCGCCCAGATTGCCGGTGGCCTGAAACCTGACAGCGGAACGGTCCATCTGAACGGACGGGATGTCACCGCCCTGCCCACGGCGAAACGGGCCCAACTGGGGCTGGGGCGAACCTTTCAGGTCTCCGCCCTTGCGATGGAAGACACGGTTCTGCAAAACGCCGTGCTGGGTGCGCTTGGTGCACAGGGGCGCCCTTTCCGCCTGTTCCGGTCTGCTCTGGCCGATGCCCGCCTGCGCGAGGTGGCAGAACAGGCGCTGGAACGGGTCGGGCTGCAGGACCACGCCCGCACCCGCACATCGGAACTGTCCCACGGGCAACGCCGCCAGCTGGAGGTCGCCGTGGCCCTGACCCTTGATCCCAAAGCCTTTGTGATGGACGAACCGATGGCCGGACTTGGCGCGAGCGGTTCCAAAGCCCTGACGGGGTTTCTTGACAGCCTGCGTGAACAGGCTCCGATCCTGATGGTAGAGCACGATATGGATGCAGTATTTGCGCTGGCCGACCGGATCAGCGTGCTGGTCTACGGCCAGATTATCGCAACCGGAAGTGTCGCAGACATCCGCGCCAATCCCGAAGTGCGCAGCGCCTATCTGGGGGAAGACGCATGAGCCTGCTTTCGATTCAAAACATTGCCGCGTCTTACGGTGCAACACAGGCCCTATTCGATGTCTCGCTAAAGATTGCCGAGGGCGAGGTGCTTGCCCTTATGGGACGCAACGGCATGGGCAAATCCACCACCGTCAAAACCATCTGCCGCCTGTTGCCTGCAAGCGCGGGGCAGATCAGCTTTGACAGTACAGACCTAACCCGCCTGCCCGCTTTCAAGGCCGCGCGCCTTGGTTTGGGTCTTGTACCCGAAGGGCGCCGCTGCTTTCCCAACCTCAGCGTTGAGGAGAATCTCATCGCCGCGGCCCGTACCGGCCACTGGGATCTGTCCCGCGTTGCGGCTCTGTTTCCCCGCCTGGAAGAACGCCGGGACCAGTCTGCGGCATCGCTGTCGGGCGGTGAACAACAGATGCTTGCAATCGGGCGTGCCCTGATGACCAACCCGCGCCTGCTTATTCTGGATGAAGCCACCGAAGGGCTTGCCCCGCTGGTCAGGCTGGAAATCTGGAACGCGATCGCCACGCTGAAACGGGACACGGGCCTGTCCATTCTGGTGGTGGACAAATCGCTGAAAGAACTGTCTCAGGTGGCAGACCGCGCCACGATCCTTGAACGGGGCAGAACCGTCTGGACAGGTGCCATGGCAGAACTGGACGAAGACGTAACACAGCAATTCCTGGGCGTCTGAACACGCCCCCTCTAAAGGGAGAGAGACAATGACACAAACTAATATCCAGCCTGACGGCTGGGCCCCGGCCAAAGGCTATGCCAACGGAATTCTCGGGGATGACGGCACACTTTATATCGGCGGCCAGATTGGCTGGACTGCTGAGCAAAAGTTCGAAACCCACGATTTCATCGGGCAGATGGAGCAGGCGCTGCGCAACATTGTCGATGTGGTTGAATCCGCAGGAGGCAAGGCCACCGACATCACCCGTCTGACATGGTTCATTCTGGACAAGACCGAATATCTCGCCCGCCAGTCCGAAGTTGGCGCGGTGTACCGCAAGGTGCTGGGCCGGCATTTTCCGGCCATGTCCATGCTGGTTGTAGCCGGCCTGATCGAAGACGAGGCCCTGCTGGAAATCGAGGCCACCGCCTATCTTGGGCCCCGTTAACCGGAACTGCCGTTACATCCGGTGGCAGCTTCTGTCACCGGAAAATTTGATATCCGGTCAATACGCCCCAGTGGAATTCCTGCAAAACCGGCTTAAATTGATCCGTATCAAGGAAACCTTTGCGCGTTCATGCCAACATGAACACGTCGCAAAAACGGGAGAAAACCATGTTCACCACAATCGTCGCTGCTGTCGATGGATCCGAGCCATCCAAACACGCAATCAAAGCGGCTTGTGACATTGCCGGCCACTACGGCGCAGAACTGCATCTGGTCCACACCCCGCAAGTGGACACCACAGCCGTTGCTGTCGGGGCGGGAACCTATGTGCTCGAAGCCTCGTTCGAGCAAATCGCAGAAGCAGGCCGCGCCGTTATGGCCGAAGCGAAAACCGCCTGTGAAAGCTACGGAATAGAACCCAAGAGCACCTATATCGGCAGCGGCATTCCTGCTGACGAAGTCCTGTCTGTCGCTACCGCCAAAGATGCCGACCTAATCGTGTGCGGCCGACGCGGCCTTGGAAACCTCGCAGCCATCTTCCTTGGCAGCACCTCTTCCAAGATCACACATGACGCCACTTGCGCGGTTCTGACGGTCAAATAACCGTCTATCGGACACAGCACTGCCGGAAACCTGCGGACAGTAAGCGGGTATCCGGCACGGTTGCGCCAAAAATCTGCCTTTCAGCCTGATTCCTTACGGCCCTGCGCCGCCAATCCGCTTCAATGTTCCCGAAATACTCATAAACAAAGGGCGGCCACGAAGACCGCCCTGCAAGAAATTTCAACCGGCCCCGGTCAAATCGCCAGATACTCGTGGCGCAACTGTTCGTTGTCGAGCACTTCTTTCGCGGTGCCGTCAAACACCACCTGCCCCGTATCAAGGATCACCGCCCGATCCGCGAGGTTCAGCGCCGCAACCGCGTTTTGCTCTACGATGATCGTCGTCATCCCCTGTTCGCGGATATGGTGCA
>JAAEZA010000060.1 GCA_018223125.1 Paracoccaceae bacterium
CCTTTGCCCTAGACCTGCCCGTCAGAAGCAATACCCTTGGGGTAACACTGTTCCTGCAAAGGCAAGTATTCCATGAACACTCCGGTTTCCAAGTTCGGCATTTCCCAATCCGCCACCCGCGTTGAAGACATCCGCCTGCTGACAGGTCACGGACGCTATACCGATGACATTGCACCCGAAGGGGCGCTGCATATGTATGTGCTGCGCGCACAGATGGCCCACGCCACCCTGTCGGGCATCGACACGGCAGAGGCCAAATCCGCCCCCGGCGTGCGCGGGGTCTTTGTGGCAGGTGATCTGGACGGCGTGATGGAAAACGCCATGAACGCCATTCCGGTCAAGAACCGCGATGGCACAACGGCAGCAGTGCCACACCGCCCTGCCCTTGCCATTGACCGGGTGCGCTTTGTCGGGGAAGCCGTCGCCGTGGTTGTGGCGGACACCCTGCAACAGGCCCGCGATGCGGCGGAAACGATCCTTGTGGACTATGCCGATCTGCCCGCCACCACAGAACTGGAATTCGGCGGCCCCGAAATCCATCCCGAAGCGCCCGAAAACCTTGCATACGACTGGGCCCATGGCGATGCGAAGGCCACCGAAGCTGCCTTTCAATCTGCCACCCATCGGGTGAAACTGCGGGTCCATTCCAACCGTGTGATCGCCAATTCGATGGAGCCCCGCGCCTGTTATGCGGAAATGGAAGGCGACCGCCTGCATGTCTGTTTCTCCGGCCAAGGGGTCTGGGGGGTAAAGCGGCATCTCGCGGGATCGTTCAAATTGGCACCGGAAGAGATTCGCGTTACCAACCCTGATGTGGGGGGCGGTTTCGGAATGAAGGTGCACGCCTATCCCGAATACCTGCTGGCGGCTTTCGCTGCCAAAACCCTTGGGCAACCCGTCCGCTGGAGGCCCGATCGCAGCGAATCCATGCTGACGGACAATGCCTGTCGTGATCTTTATTCCGATGCGGAAGCAGCATTTGACGAAAACTACAAACTGGTCGCATTGCGGGTGAATGCGGTTTCCAATCTCGGCGCGTACAGTTCCGGTTTCGGGCAAAATATCCAGTCGGAACTGGCACTTAAGGTCTTTCCCGGTGTGTATGACGTGCAAAACGCCTATTTCGGGGTGCGCGGGATCTATACCAACACCACCCCCGTTGATGCCTATCGCGGCGCGGGCCGGCCAGAGGCGATTTACGTGCTCGAACGGTTGTTCGACCATGCTGCACGAACCTTCGGGCTGGACCCCTCCGATCTGCGCCGCCGCAGTTTTATCCGCGCGGACCAGATGCCCTATAAGACCGCTGCCGGAGAATTATACGACGTGGGTGATTTCGACCGCGTCCTGACACGGGCCGAAGCCGAAGCGGATGTAGCAGGTTTTGCCGCCCGCCAGCAGGCCAGCGCGGCAGAGGGCAAATTGCGCGGGCTGGGACTTTGTTTTTATATCGAAAGCATCCTTGGCGCACCGCAGGAAACCACGCGGATCGAATTTGCCGAAGACGGGCGGCTGAACCTTTATGTGGGCACCCAAAGCAACGGTCAGGGCCATGAAACCGCCTATACGCAACTGCTGTGCGAAAAAACCGGATGGGATCCGGCAAAGGTGCGCATCATTCAGGGCGACAGCGATGCGATACCGACAGGGGGCGGTACGGGGGGATCACGCTCTGTGACGATGCAGGGAAATTCCATCTACAAAACCTCCGATCTGATGATCGACCGGCTGAAACCGCTGGCCAGTGACGAATTGGAAGTCCACCCGCAAGATGTGGCGTTTGACGGAGGAGCGTTCACAATTGTCGGCACCGACCGCCGGATTACCCTTCCCGAAGTGGTGGAAAAGGCGCGCGCGACAGGACAGCGGGAACTGCTGGACCATTCCGTAGAATACGATCTGCCCGCCCGCAGCTATCCCAATGGCGCCCATTTCTGCGAGGTGGAGATCGACCCCCAGACCGGTCTGACCGAAGTGGTGAAATACACGATTGTCGATGACTTCGGCCTGCTGATCAATCCGATGCTGGCGGAAGGACAGGTTCATGGCGGCGTCGTGCAAGGCATCGGGCAGGCTATATCGGAACATGCGATTTATGATGAAACCGGCCAGTTGCTGACCGGCAGTTTCATGGATTACGGCATGCCCCGTGCCAGCGATATTCCCTTGATGGCATTTCACACCGAACTGGTGCCCTCCACCGCCAATGAAATCGGTATGAAAGGCTGCGGAGAGGCCGGAACCGTTGGCGCAATGGCCGCCGTGATGAATGCCGTGCAGGATGCGCTTTGGGTTCGCGGCATCAGACAGGTGGATATGCCCGTTACCCCTCTGCGCATGTGGGAAATGCTGCAACAGGCGACGTAGGCTCGCGGAGCCTGCGAAATATAAGGAAAGAGCCGGATTGAAAAAGGCAGAGGCGGACAAGGGATGAGAGGCGACAACGACACAGAGAGCCTTTGGGGCAAGCTGGTCGCACGGCTGAAATCCACGCTGCGCTTCCCGCGTCGCGACGCTATGCCTGCCGCGCCCCTGCGGGCCCCGAAATCCCATATCATCATCATCGACGGCACCCAGAGCCGCCTTCACGACGGGGAAGAAACCAACGCAGGGCTGCTCTACAAGCTGCTGCAGGAAACCCATGACCCGCAGAACACAACACTGTGGTATCATCCGGGCATTCAGGGACACGGCTTTCGCAACTGGGTTACGATTGCGTCGGGCTGGGGCATCAACCAATTGATCTTCGACGGTTACGCGCAACTGGCTGCGCACTACCAACCCGGCGACCGGATCTATCTGTTCGGTTACTCCCGCGGGGCCTACGCGGTACGTTCTATTGCAGGGATGATCGGACGCGTCGGGCTCGTGCGGCAAACCAATGTCAACAAGGCCAACCTGCGCTTTGCCTTTCGCCTGTATGAATCCCAGTCAACGGCACACGCCCGCGCCGCCTTTAAATCCATCCACTGCCACGGGGACACCCCCATCGAGATGATCGGCGTCTGGGATACGGTCAAGGCGCTGGGGATACAGTATCCCCTGTTAACCTACCTCGCCCCCATGGCGACAGAGTTTCACAGCACGACGATCGGCGGCTCGGTCAAGGCGGGGTATCACGCACTGGCACTGGATGAGGACCGCCGCGCCTATGCCCCCGTGATGTGGGACACCGAAGAGGGCTGGTCCGGCCATCTGGAACAGGTCTGGTTTCGCGGCGCACACGGCGATGTGGGCGGGCATGTCTACCGCTATCCTTACGCGCGACCGCTGGCCAATATCCCGTTGGTCTGGATGTGTGAGAAATCCGAAGACCACGGTCTCACCCTGCCTGAAGGGTGGAGAGCCCGCTTCCCGACCGATCGCAACGCGCCGGCAATGGGCGCACGCGCGGGCATCGGCAGGTTCTTCCTGCTCCGCGCCCCCCGCGAACTCGGCAAGAAACCCGGTGAGTCGATGCATATCTCTACAGGATCGGCACGCCCCCTCTCGCCCTATAGTGAAGCCGCAACAGCCACCGGCGCTTGACCCGATTTTCGCAATGTCTGCGTTGCAGCCCCTTGACGATTGTGGCACTACACGATTCAACTGTACGCAATTCCAGCATGAAGGCTTTGCCATGACCGATTTCTCAGCAGCCCGCACCACAATGGTGGACTGTCAGGTCCGCCCGTCCGATGTGACGAAATATCCGATCATTGATGCACTTCTGACGGTCGAGCGCGAGGAATTCGTGCCTACAGCAAAACGGGGCATCGCCTATATGGGCGAGCATATCGAACTCGCGCCGAATCGCGTTCTGCTGGACCCGCGCACATTTGCTAAAATGCTGGACGTTGCGAACATCCAGCCCAACGAACTGGTGCTCGATCTGGGTTGCGGCTATGGCTATTCCAGCGCAGTGATCGCACGCATGGCAGAAGCTGTCGTCGCGGTCGAGCCGGACGAGAAAATGGCCTCCGAAGCAGCCGAACTGCTGTCAGGCAGCGGCGTGGACAACGTTATGGTAGAACAGGGCGAACTGACTGCGGGCGCCCCGAAACATGGTCCTTACTGCGTGATCATGCTGCAAGGGGCTGCGGAACAGATCCCTGCGGCCATTACCGACCAACTCAAACCGGGTGGCCGGATCATCGCGATCCGCCAGTCGGGCAACACCGGTCACTGCAAGATCGGACATAAACACGACCACGGCATCGACTGGCGCAATGCGTTTGACGCAACGGCGCCGGTCCTGCCGGGGTTCAACCAAGAGCAAGAATTCACCTTCGGCTAGGTGGAGAGGCATCTGCTGAAAACAGACGCCAAAAACACAGGACAAAGCATGTTTGGACGCCTAAAACGTACCGGTATCGCAGTTGCGATCAGTCTCTCGGCCCTTCCCTCCCATGCGACGACCCTCGCCGATGCGCTGGCACAGGCCTATCAGACCAATCCCCAATTGCTCGCCCAACAGGCCGCCCTTCGCGCGACGGACGAAGGGGTGATTTCGGCAAGGGCAAATCTGCTGCCAACCCTGACCCAGACGCTGACTGTCAACCGTACCACCGATTACAACACCCCCAAGACGTCACCGTCCCCTTTATTGCCCTCCCGCAACCCGACGACATTCTGGAACCACAACACCCAGCTGACCATTCAGCTTTTTGACGGCGGCGCCGACCGCTTGGGGGTTGAAGCCGCCCGGATGACAGTGCTGGCCGGACGTCAGGCCCTGCGGGAGTTGGAACAGGTTATTTTGTTCAATACCGTGCAGGCGTTCATGAATGTGCGCCGCGACCAGCAGTTTGTACGCCTTGCCCGCAACAACGTGCGCGTGCTTGGTGAACAGGTCCGCGCCGCCAAAGACCGATTTGCGGTGGGCGAAGTCACCCGTACCGATGTGGCACAGGCCGAGGCCCGCCTTGCGGCCGCCCGCTCCCAGCTTGAAACCAACCTTGGCAATTTGCGCCGCTCTGAAAGCGCTTATACAGCCGTAGTGGGCACACCGCCCCGCGACCTGCGCAATCCGCCACCAGCACCTGTCCTGCCGAATTCCGCCGACAAGGCCGAAGCTGTGGCCCTGCGCAAACATCCCCGCATCATGCAGGCCCAGTTCAACGCCAAAGCCGCCGAACTGACCGCAAAAGCCACGACCAAAAACCGCCACCCCACGATCAACGGCGTGCTGGACTATGATTTTGGCGCAAGGGCCGGCGGGAACGAATTGAGCACAGACGAGTTGAGCGCAAGCATCGTCGGACAGTGGACCCTGTATCAGGGTGGCCGTCTGGACAGTAACCGCCGGCGTGATGTGGCGCTGTTGCAGCAGGCGCTTTCGAATGTGCAGCAGTCCGGCTATCTGACCCGTCAGGGGCTGCGGGATGCTTACACCAACTGGCAGGTGGCCAGCGCGTCGATCCAGTCCAACCGTGAACAGGTTCGCGCCGCCCAAGTGGCCTTTGACGGTGTGCGCGAAGAAGCGAAACTCGGCGCCCGTACCACGCTGGACGCGCTGGACGCAGAGCAGGAACTGCTCTCTGCGCGCTCCCAACTCGTGACCGCAATCCGCGACCAGTATGTGGCCCAGTATCAGGTTCTGGCCGAGATGGGACTGCTCACCGCGGAACATCTCGGACTTGGCGTTCCGATCTACAATCCGGATGTGAATACCGCTGCATCCAATCGCCAGCAATTGGGTATTCTGGGTGACAAACGCATCAAACTTCTTGAAAAGCTGAAAAAAAGAAAGGGCGACTGACAGTTAGTCAGCAGTTGCCCGAATCCGCGTTCGCCAGTAAACTCCGTGCCGAGGCAAAAGGAGTGGATAAATGTCCGAAACAGGCAGAAAGATGGACGTCGAAGACGTCCTGTCGTCTATCCGCAGGCTCGTATCAGAAGAGGCGCGCAGCGCTCCGGACACGAAAAAACCTGCGGCACCCAAAGAAGCAACCGTTGCAGAAACGCGACAGGACAATGCCCCGAAAGGGCCTGACAAGCTGGTCCTGACACCGTCCCTGCGCGTCAGCGAGGCCCTTTCCCCGACTCCGGTTGCAGCAGAAATCGAACAGCGCATCGCGGATATTGAATCCCTCGTGATGGCCGAAGCTGTGGAATCCTCGAAAGAAGAGATCGCCCGCGCTGTAGAAGTGCAGGACACGGACGATAACGAAGATTGCAACGACGATCCGGCAGCACAAATGGCAGAGCTGGTCGGCGCTGCCCCGCAACGCCCGCGCCCGTTCCCCACGCCGGAACAGAACGCTGCGGCTGAAAATGCGCTGCAACGGCTGGAACTGCCAAAGCGGAGCACAGAACAGCAGGAACCACCGCTTTCCGCCAATCTGGCCGGGGCCCCGCGCCAGACGCAGGAAGAAGCACCAGCATCACAGAACACCGGGTCCGCGGAGGAACCGGCCCGACAGGAACCGGAAGACACCCCCGTCAGCGAAGCGATGGAAGGGATCGTCAGCTTTGATTTTGTCGAGGCCGAAGATACCGGCGAAGACGATCTGGACAGGTTTGACGCGGACTCCGCAGAACAACCCGATGGGCAGCCGGAAGAAGAGGCAAATTTCCCGACGCAGCCCCCGTTTCAGGCCGAAGATGAACCCGTGCAGGAGACATCGAAGTCCGAAACGGTCATAGACCGCGGCGAAGAAGTCCATGCAGAGCCGGAACCACCAGAGTCCGCACCCCTGCGCCATCACGCGGACAGCGCCCTGTTTGACGAACCTGTCGATTATACCGAAGGGGAAGACGGTTTCCTTGACGAGGAAGCGCTGCGGGAAATGGTTTCGGATATGGTCCGCTCCGAACTGCAGGGCGAATTGGGGGATCGTATCACCCGCAACGTGCGCAAACTGGTCCGGCGTGAAATCCACCGCGCCCTTGCCTCGCGCGAATTCGAATAATTCCCAAGGCAGGGGGGCCCTTTTGCCTTGGCCCCCTGTCCCGACGGCGGGCTAATCCGGCTCTGCGATATCTGCCGCCAGCATCCAGATCATCTCTACATCCAGATGGGCCTCTATATGGTCTGCCAGCGCGTCCAGTGTCTCGTCGATGACCTCCTCATAGACCAGATTGCCCGGCGTCACCCCCATCGTCGCAAGATAACCGCGCCGGAACTCATCCGCGATGAACAAGCCGTGCACGTAACAGCCGCGAACCAACCCATCGGCCGAGGTTGCCCCCTCTTCCCGTCCGTCGATTTCCAGCCACGGGCGGCCGCAATCCGGCCCCGATGTCTCTCCGATGTGGATTTCATAGCCCGAAACGCCCGACCCAGATCCGATATCACTGCCCACCACCGAGGCAAGGCGCTTGTGCTGGGTCATCAGGGTGGACACGTTCAGCAATCCCAGCCCCTGAACCTGCCCCGCCGGACCTTCGATTCCGTCGGGATCCATAATCGTGCGCCCCAGCATCTGATAGCCGCCACAAATGCCCAGCACCTGCTTGCCACGCTCTACGTGGCTCATCAAATCGGCATCCCAACCCTGTTCACGCAGGAAAGCCAGATCTCCGATGGTGGATTTGCTTCCCGGTATCAGAACCAGATCCGCATCCGTAGGCAATCTCTGGCCCGGCTCTACGATCACCACAGAAACACCCGGTTCCAGCTTCAGCGGATCAAGGTCATCGAAATTGGCGATCCTTGAAAGTTTCGGGACGGCGATTTTGAACGCCCCCTCCCCGCCGCTGTCAATATCAGCAGCATCCTCGGCAGGCAGCTTCCCTGCGTCCTGGAACCATGGCAACACCCCGAGCCCGTGCCACCCCGTATGATCCACCGCGATTTGCAGCCCTTCATCGAACAAAGTCGGATCGCCGCGGAATTTGTTAATCAGAAAGCCCTTGATCAAAGCATTATCCTCGGCCTCCAGCAGCACATGGGTGCCCACCAATTGGGCCAGCACCCCACCCCGATCAATGTCTCCGGTCAGGATCACGGGAACATCTGCGGCCCGCGCAAACCCCATGTTGGCAATGTCCCCCTTGCGCAGGTTCACCTCTGCAGGACTGCCCGCCCCTTCCACCAGCACTAGATCCGCATGGGCGCAAAGCCGGTGAAAGCTCTCCAGCACCCGTGGCATCAGTTGCGCCTTCATCTTTCCGTAATCCCTGGCCTTTAAAGTCGCGACACGTTTGCCCTGAACCACCACCTGCGCGCCGGTTTCGGTTTCAGGCTTCAGGAGGACGGGATTCATATCTGTATGGGGCTGCACATTGCACGCCCGCGCCTGCAACGCCTGCGCACGGCCGATCTCCCCGCCGTCCATCGTGACAGCGGCATTGTTGCTCATGTTTTGGGGCTTGAAAGGCAACACCTTTAAACCGCGCCGCACGAAAGCGCGGCACAAACCGGCCACGATCATGGACTTACCGACGTTTGATCCAGCCCCCTGGATCATAATGGACTTCGCCATTGCTCACCTTATTATCATCGCCACAGGCGAACACCTGCAACGCACCCGAAGCGTTTCTTGATCTGTTAATACAGACAAGGCACTGCCGCCCGAACCGGAGCACGGCAGTCCCGCAAACAGCCCTCATGTGGGATTATTAACAGATTGTAAAAGGTATTGCCTGTAGTTTTGGCACAGGTTTGTCCAAGGGGCGTCAAGAAAAAGGAAAAACACCCGCCCCGAAACCGTGTTTCGGACACATTCAACGCGCACTCCCTCATTCCTGCCGCAATTGCCCTGTTGCTACAACAGATCTCCAACGCTTCGGAGGAAATCCGCCATTTTACGTCCACCTGCGCACCGCTGTGATCCGGCCACGCGCCCTGTTTCAAAGCCCGATTGCAAAGCTGACCTTCAATCACAAAACCGGACTGGACAACCTCCCAAAAAACCGCAATAAGGCCCCTGAACGAAAGTGAAGGCGGGTGAACACACCACATACCTGCCCCGTTCAAAAGGCGAGTTGGCGGAGTGGTGACGCAGCGGATTGCAAATCCGTGTACACCGGTTCGATTCCGGTACTCGCCTCCAATAAAATCAATGACTTGCGTCATCCTTACTCTCCTTCACTGCCATTTTTGAAACAACCGTTGAAACTTTCACGTTTCGGTCTTGCTTCGTTCCATTTGATTTCTTGCCTCTTGAGCGCGCTTGGCGAGCTCTCTTTGCCGGATCGGCCCACCGTACTTTTTCAGCATCTCAACGCCTGAATGGCCGGTGACCGCCTTGACCATTTCGTCATCACATCCAGCCAGATACAGCTCGATCGTCGCATTTTTCCTCAGCCCGTGCGTTTTGTAGTAGCTCGCCCTCTCGTGCTTCATCTTCTTTTTGATGGTGCGCATTTCCTCCGCAACGATCCGGTAGCTCACTGGCCGCCCCTTGGTGTCGGTCACGACAGTGCCGTCTGTTCGCGCAATGCCTTCGAGTTGGGTTTTCAGGCGGTCGGTGAGCGGGATCCAAAGAGGCTTGTCGGTTTTGCCCTGCGTGAAATCGAATCCTTCATCGGAGAAGTGCTCCCACCTCATCTTCACGACATCGCCAATGCGCTGGCCTGTGCCAACGCATAGCTCGTAGACCAGCCGCGCCCGTTTTGAAGCCAGCGCTTCGAACTCTTCCCGAACATCATCTGGCCACGGCTCCCAGCCGTCGCTCTGCTGCTTGAAAAGCGGAATACCCTTCGCCGGATTGCCGTGTTCTTTCTTGATGAAGCCGATCAACCGGGCGTGATTCATCAAGACGACCATGACCTGGACAAGATAGTTGGCTTGCCGCCAGTGGTCCGCATTTGCCCGGTGCAGTTCATAAATGTGGTGGGTTTCGATCCTAGCAGGGTCTTTGTCGGCCCAGATCTCACGAATGTGGCTGATATACCGCCGATAGTCGGATCTCGTACGGGGCTTCAGCTTCTTGTAGGCGTCGCTCTCGTAGTAGCTAAGAATCAACGCCTCAAAATTGCGTTTCACCGGCGCTGGCGCGGGTTTTCCTTTCAGCAGACGATTGTAATGATCCCAAAATTCCGGCGTGCCCGCTTCCTCGTGCATCATGACCGAGATACCGCGCGAACGCCGGATGAACCGGAGATACCCCCGGTCATTGTAGACGTATTTGGGCAAGCTCTTGCGAGTCATTCGCCCATTCTCAGGTCACTGTTGAGAAAGTCGTCTGCCGCCTCTGGAGCGACCATGTTGGCATCGACGATGACACTGCCATCCGGCTTGATCTCAAATTTTGCCCTCTGCCAACCTGCCTCCCGCGCCTCACGGATGAAGGCCGAGGCCGCCTGTTTCGCCTTTGTCTGAACACTTGCTTTGGTCATCTGATCGACACCTCTCCTGCTCGTTAACAACGCGCACTATCACCCTGATCCATATTGATATTTCCAATTGATCCGAGCGTAGAGCGCCTGTCTTTCGCTGCCCGAATGGCACGGATCACTTCTGAATTTTGGGAATTTCCATTGCGATCTGACTCCGCCTTGATCCACTCCTTGAGCTCTTGCGGAAGCCGAAGCTGCATTGGTTTACGACTGTTCATGAAACGCCTCCAGGTTGAAATCATACCCTGTTAGTGGCACTTAGCCACTATTGCGTCAATTGCTTTTTATGGCACAGTGCCACCATGCCAGAACAAAGCTCTCAAAATCAGGATAAGTTCATCGTACGGCTGCCAGACGGCCTGCGCGATCGTATACGCCTCGCGGCCGAGGCCAACCATCGCAGCATGAATGCCGAGGTCGTTGCTCTCCTCGAAGAAAACTATCCAGCTCCTGTACCGGAAAAACTGGATGACCCCGCCGCGCGATTGCTCTTCTGGCTCGCCAAACGCATCCGTCGAAGAAACCCAAAGCCTGGGACGCCAAGGGACAAGCAAGCGGCCCTGTATGAGCGCATTGCGGGCGACATTGCGGAACGCATGAAGGATATCGGCGAATAGCCCTAGTAGGCCACCCACTCATATCCGTGGTTGCCTTCGTGATCTTCCCATTCCACACCGACGCCTCGTCGCCAATTTGATGACGAACAGCGCCGTGACGGCAGAACCCATTGCGGGGCAGCGGCTGGTGTCGTGCGTTGCCAGCCGAATTCGCCCTGCGTGCCGTAGGTCCCGAGACGCATGTTGTAGCTTTCAGAGCAATCATCGTCGCGACCGCGTTCGCGATGGCTGTAGTGCCGAACATCCCAGACGCGGATCGAGCGCACGAAATCGAATTCTAGGCCACTGATGTCGATGTCTGCGCCACTGTCCACCACCTGTGCCAGAATGACGTGACCAAGTGTCTGGCCGATTTGGTTGCTGGCCTCCCAAGTTGTCGGGGCCGTGCTTTGCATAGGCGCGCGCTCCGCAACACCCATCGGACAACGCCAGATTTGCAGGGGTGGCTCAATCGGCCAAGGCGTGATCCGACGGATGAACACGGCACGGGCATGAGCGCATTCTGCTGACGCGGGCCACCCACCAGCCAGGCAAAGCAGAATGGCGCAATCGACTTGATAGGCTTTCGCTGCCTGAGGAGCCACACTGGAAAGCAGAGACATTGCGACCCCAAAGAACCAATTCCTGATAAATCTGCACCACATATCAATAACTGCCTTTTGATTACATTACTGTATTATTGAAAATGTAGCTCCAACATCGCTCTTCACACCATATACGAGAACATCATTTGTGATACTCGCGCGCGTTTTGTGGAATATATTCCGTAGAGCGGTTCTTGTGATCTGGCCGAATAGAGGCCATGAAATTACGGGAACGAGTAGGGTTAAATGTCCGGAATCTAAGAAATTCCAGAGGATTGAGCCAAGAACAGCTAGCTTTGGCTGCGGATGTAGATCGCAGCTATATCAGCGAGATCGAACTCGCCAAAAATTCAGCATCAATCGATGTTCTGGAGCGGATCGCACTTGCTCTCGAAATCGACCCACAAGAGTTATTAAACAAGAGGGGCTGATATTGCCCGAAATTACGAGTGTTCGCACAACGGCCGAAGCCATCGGCCGTATTTCATGCATCAAAACAGGTGAAGAAATCGGCCTTCTGTATCGCTGGGACAACGGCGAGACGCAGGCTGCGTTGCACAATGACGGCGAGCCTATAGCGCAACACAACTCAGAGCTTACCACTGAACCAGACATTGGTGGAAAACGCAGCTAACGGCCGGAAAGAGCCCATCTTTCCGATTTTCTGCGTTGCGGCCAATGGCGGCTTCATTTTCGGGCCGCAGCGGTCGCAAATCAAATGCTGATCTGCTCACGCATCAAGTAACGCGTCGATCACCGCACATTCTGGGACAGCATCGCCGGTGCATCGCGCAACTGTGTCCGACAAGACATGCTCGATGCGCTGCAGGTCCGCGATCTTGGCTCGAACGTCAGTCAGATGATCTTCCGCGATGATCTGAACCTCGGCGCAGGTCCGGGATTGCTCATCGACCAGCCCGAGCAGCCCGCGAACCTCTTCGAGAGAAAAACCGAGATCTCGGGACCGCATGACGAATTTCAGCCGTCTGACATGGGCGTTATCGTAGCTGCGATAGCCTTTCGTGCTGCGCGGCGGGTCCGGCATGATGCCGATCTTTTCGTAATAGCGGATGGTTTCAAGATTGCAGCCCGTTGCTCGTGCCAAATCACCCCGCCGAATTGATCTCACGCTTGTGTTACTCATTTCGCAAAAAAACCCCTTGAGCCTGTATCAACTACAGACCCTAGAACGGTGGAAATATCTGTTCAAGGAAGATTCGATGGAACAAAATTTGGCGGAACTTCCGCAATCTCGGTCGCAGAAAATTGGCGACGAAACCACCAAGGGATGGGGCGTGACCGGCCTCGGCGTCCTCGGTGCGCTGGCGATGACTTCTTGCTGCATCCTTCCATTGGTGCTGGTCAGCTTTGGCGTGACAGGCGTGTTCATCGCGCAGCTCGGGGCGCTCTATGCCTACAAATGGTACACCTTCGCGCTGAGCGCCGCGTTTTTGGGATACGGCTTCTACAAGGCTTACAAGCCTGTAGATGCCGAGTCCTGTGCCGATGGCACCTGCGCCCGCCCCATCGACCGCCGCATCATGCGGGCGACCCTCTGGGCCGCTTCCGCGATTGTCGCTGTCGCCATGATCTTTCCCTACATCACCCCCTTCATCCTGAAATTCTGAACGAGGACAACGACCATGAAGCACCTCCTGCTACCCGCCCTGACCATCGCCGCACTCTCGACTCCGGCCCTCGCCGAAGAGCGCCAGGTCGAGATTGCCGTCAGCGAACTGACATGCCCGTCCTGTTCGTTCATTGTTGCCAGTTCGATGCGTGGTGTGCCATCGGTCGAGATCGTTGCATTCCAGGACGGCCCCGAATACGGGCAGGGTGTTTACAGCGTGACCTACGATGACGCCGAAACTTCCATCGAAAGCATCATCGGCGCGGTGACGGCCAATGGCTATCCGGCGCAGGTGCTGCCCGACACAGCCTCCTGAGCCGCCTGCAATGCGTGACAATCTGATGGGTGGCCTGCTGGCCGTCGGAATAGCAGCTCCGGTCGTGGTCGTCTGCTGCGGCGGCGGAACTGCCGTGCTTGCAGCGTTGTTCGGCGGCGTTGGGGCTTGGCTCTCTGGAATGAGTGGCATTGCCGTGCTGGTTTTGGCGGGTCTGACCTACCTGATCGTCCGTGCACTGCGTCGTTCGCAAATGAAACGCGCCTCCGGCCCCGACCCATCACAGAGAAAGACGGCTCCTTGACTGACACACCTGAAAATTCCGACCGTCTGCTGAAATGGGGGCTTGGCGGTACGCTCTTCGCCGCGCTCTGCTGCTTTACACCGCTTCTGGTCGTCATCGTCGCTGGCGTCGGATTGTCGGCCCTCACGGGCTGGCTCGATTACGCCCTGTTCCCGCTGTTGTTTTTCAGCCTCGCCGTGGTGGCACAGGCCCTTTGGCTGCGCGCTGGCAAACCGGGACCGGCCCCGAAACTCTGGGCCACCGGCCTCGCGGCAGCTCTGTCGATCCTGATCATTCTCCTCGAGTTCAGGTTCGCGATACGGATCACAATCGGCGTTTTCGCCGCCACGGCACTCTACGCGGTTCTCGTGAACCGTGCGCAAAAGAAAGGAACGCTCTCATGATGATGGGATGTTGCACCGCCACCGGTATGTTCTTCGGTCTTCTCGGCATGCTCACACCGCTGATCGCCATCGGCGCGGTCATATATCTGTTCGCCGCCAGACCAAAAGACCCCGAGTATGGTGAGGCGCGCTGAGATGAAAGACCTGAACAAAAACGACGATGAACAGGGCGGCTATGACCTGATCGTTCTTGGGGCCGGATCGGCGGGGTTCTCCGCCGCAATTACCGGCGCGGATGCCGGAAAGCGCGTCGCCCTCGTGGGACACGGCACCATCGGCGGAACTTGCGTCAACGTGGGATGTGTGCCCTCCAAAACGATGATCCGCGCGGCAGAGGCCGTGCACGGTGCGGGGGCTGCCAAGCGGTTCCCCGGCCTGTCGGGACGGGCACAAGTGGATGATTGGCAGACGCTCGTTCAGTCCAAAGACGATCTGGTCGCGACCCTGCGCCAGAAGAAATACGCGGACCTTCTGCCGGAATATGAGGGTGTCGATTACATCGACGCCGGTCCCGCGCGGCTGATCGAAGGTGGCGTGACAGTCGGTGAGCGAACCCTGAAAGCACCGAGGACCATCATCGCCACGGGCGGGCGTCCCGTTCTGCCGACCATCGACGGCATCGAGGAAATCGGCGCGCTCAACAGCACCAGTCTTCTGGAACTCGAAGTACTGCCGAAAAGCCTGATCTTCATCGGCGCGGGTTACATCGGCGCGGAACTGGCCCAGATGATGAGCCGCATGGGCGTGAAGGTCACGCTTGTCGCCCGTTCGCATCTGTTGCCCGGCGCGGAACCAGAGGTCTCGGAGGCATTGGCGGCGGCGTTCGAGGCCGAAGGCATCACCCTTCTGACCGGGTTAAGCTACGACACTGTGCGCCGCGACGACGCGGGCGTGACACTGCGCGTGATCC
Organism: Paracoccaceae bacterium; assembly: GCA_018223125.1. GTDB lineage: Bacteria > Pseudomonadota > Alphaproteobacteria > Rhodobacterales > Rhodobacteraceae > Amylibacter. Next base: position 14,969 of record JAAEZA010000060.1, read on the forward strand.
AGGACGGAAAGCCTGTCGAAGTGACGGCGGATCAGCTCGTTTCGACCGCTGGCAGGCGGGCCAATACCGAAGATATGGGCGTGGACGCAATCGGCGTGGAAACCGACGCGCGTGGGTCCATCGTCGTCGGCGAGGACATGCAGACATCGGTGCGTGGCATCTATGCCGCAGGCGATGTGACCGACCGCGACCAGTTCGTCTATATGGCGGCCTATGGTGCAAAGCTCGCGGCCAAAAATGCGGTTCTCGGCGAAGACCATCGCTACGACAACGCCGCGATGCCCTGGGTGGTGTTTTCCGACCCGCAGGTCGCGGGCGTCGGTCTCGGTGAAGCCCAGGCGCGGGACGCGGGCCTCGACGTCAAGACGTCCATCGTACCGCTCGATCAGGTGCCGCGCGCACTGGCCGCACGCGACACGCGCGGATTGATTAAGCTGGTGGCGGACAGAAAGTCCGACCGGCTGCTTGGCGGCCAGATCGTCGCGCCCGAGGGGTCCGATACGATCCAGACCCTCGTTATGGCCCTGAAGTTTGGCATGACCACCAAGGCACTTGGCGAGACGGTCTTCCCGTATCTGACCACGGTAGAAGGGCTGAAGCTGGCGGCGCAAACCTTCGATATGGACGTGGCAAAGTTGAGCTGCTGCGCCGGATAGACCCAAGACAAGGACCGGATAATGAGCGAAGACTGCGACCTGATCGTCATCGGGGCTGGCATGGCAGGCGTGGCCGCGGCGAACAAGTGTGGCGCAGCAGGATGGCGTGTGGCCATTGTCGATGCGCTGCCCTACGGCGGCACCTGCGCATTGCGCGGCTGCGATCCAAAGAAAATCCTGCGGCGCGGTGCGGAAATCATGGACGCGGCACGGCTCATGCAGGGCAAGGGGATCGATCCCGGTGATCTGTCGATCAACTGGGCCGATCTGATGGCACACAAGCGTGGCTTCACCGATCCCGTGCCGGACAAGATGGAAAAGGGCCTGTCGGGCAACGGCGTCGAAACCCTGCATGGAGCCGCGCGGTTCACGGGAAGCAACACGCTGGAGGTCGATGGAACGGCATATCAGTCGGAACGGTTCCTCGTGGCCGCCGGTGCCATGCCCAGGCCGCTGAGCTTCACAGGGGCCGATCTCGTGATCGACAGCACGAATTTCCTCAACCTGGAGGCCCTTCCCAAACGGGTTCTTTTTATCGGCGGCGGCTTCGTGTCCTTCGAGTTTGCGCATATCGCCGCACGGGCCGGAGCCAACCCGATCATCGTGGATCGTGGCGCCCGGCCCTTACGCGGCTTCGATCCCGATCTGGTCGAAATGCTGATCGA
>JAAEZA010000061.1:0-805 GCA_018223125.1 Paracoccaceae bacterium
CCGCTCCAGTATCTCCAGTGTTCTTTCCATGCGTTCCATCAAAGGCTCCTTTCGAACCGGACGCTACGCGGAAAGGTCAGGAATGAAAAGCGGGGGAATGGGGGGAGAGTCTCTGATAGAGATGCGAAGCTTGCTGTGCGTAGTGATCAGCCTTTGCAAGGTCGCTCGTAATAGGCCACTCTTCCATGTGTGATGTCATAAACCGGACTTTCTGTTTGGGCGCTTTCGAAGGCTCAGAGCCTACCTATACCCTTGGTTTTTCTTGCTACTCGCATCGAGAGGCTGCAAAGTTAAACGAAGAGTCAAAAAGCTATTAGTGTGAAATTGACATGGTAATTTTGAGAGAGAGCAATTATGCCGGATGACGATTTCTTTATTATTATTAAAAAGGCCGACGGTAAAATCATAGGCCACGCCATCCGACACGGCAAAATCGATAAGGATGCAATAGCCGGCACTTTTGCCGAAGCAGACAATGAAAATCCCAGGTTAGACGATAGCTCGAGGGAGAAACATACCGAAACGGACCAAAGTGATGCTCGGTCACCATTTCCACAAAGTTTTTTCGACGTCGAGCGCGCCTTCTCGCAGGCAATGCTAATGTACCGCAAATCGGTAGTAGAAACCATCAAGATCGCACCTTTTTTTGCAGGCGTAATGCTCGGACACAATGCTGAAACGATTGCGACCTCACGGGGAACCAAACGAGAAGATCTATCAATGGAGGAGGTTCATGTTTACTCCCTCCCCAGCCATGCTTTTGGTCAATTAAAACGACACACTGATCGTGCAGATGCTCTAATTG
>JAAEZA010000061.1:815-1823 GCA_018223125.1 Paracoccaceae bacterium
CTTGCGGGTAATTTTTAAGGAGAAGCCAGAGATAATTTTCACTTCCGATAGGGAAGTAAAGTTTTCAGACCTCCTTGAGCTTGAAACTCTTGAAGCAGTGAGAGACAGCATCATTAGCAATGAAATTGAAAGCGTTATACGAAATAGCCACCACGAACAGTTTTCATGGATGGAAAAAAAGTTCGGTATGAAACTCCGGGAGGGTTTGGATGTTTGGCCCGATTTCATTGAACTGTGCGAGCGGCGCAACTTACTAACACACACTGGCGGTGTCGTTTCTGCGCAGTATCTTAGAAATTGCGAACACCATGGAAGAAAATCCAAATACCAAATAGGCGATAAGCTTGAAGTTGATATCGACTATCTTACATCTGCCATCGATATAGTTTCCGAAGTTGGCTATAAACTTATCCATACAATGTGGCGTAAGTTCTTACCTGATCAGCGAGAGCAGGCCGATAGCGTCTTAAATGACACAGGAATGAACCTCATCGCCACACGCGAGTACAATTTAGCCGAGAAGTTACTCCGATTTGGAGTAGGCCAAAAACGGCATAGCTCCGATCTTTTAAAAAGAATGATGATAGTCAACCTAGCTAACGCAGCAAAGTTAGGTGGCAATAAAGGCCGTTGTGACAAGACTTTATCTTTGCACGACTGGAGCGCAACTTCTTATCGTTTTCAGGTTTGCGTAGCAGCAGTCAGAAACGACTTCCAAGAGGTCAAGCGCCTGTTGAAGTTGGGTGGGGACATAATAGAAATCACTCCTTCAGATTTTCGAGATTGGCCTGTTTTTAAAGATGCTCGGAATGATGCTGAAATCCAGATTGTCTTTGAAGAAGTTTTTGGCGAACCCATTAAGAGAGACACTGATAAAGTTTCCCTTACTGAAACCCTGCCTGAGGATGACAAATCCGAAGATAAAATTTCGATTCACTAGGCTCGCATCAACTTTGAGCACAATTGGAATTGATTTATTTTCTTCGCCAAGATTAGTTTAACTTGATT
>JAAEZA010000061.1:1833-16203 GCA_018223125.1 Paracoccaceae bacterium
GATAAGCATTCCCCACCCCACGGGGCGGCCCCCCCCCCATCAATCCTCACGACCCTGATCAGACCTTATCCCGCTCAGTTCCCCTGACGTTTCCTGCGCGTCGTCGCCGTCGTGGCGGCCGGCGTCGCCGTCCCATGTGCCTTCGCTGCGCACGGCCTCTTTTATTTCGGGGGGCAGTTCACGGGCGAGGTCTGCGACCGGCGTGTCGTCGCGGTCTACGGCTTCCTTGCGGATGTTGCGCTCTTCGCCCGGGGTCACAACTGTCAGACCTTCGGTTTCGGCGGTGGATTCAGGTTGCGTACTGTCGGTGGTTTTATCGGCCATAGTCATTCTCCTTTGCAGGTACAACGCCTGCAAAGGGGAATGGTTCATTCCGGCGGGCAAACAATTCCGTTTACCCTGACACGCAGAAACCGCGCGTGGCCTCAGCGTTCGGACAGCCTTGCCAGTGCATCGGCCACATCCGCGGTTTCGATCGCCAGACCGTCCCGCTCCAGCCGGATCTTATGGGCAAGGTTCAGCACATCGCCGTGGGTTTTGCCTTGGGGCGGATTGAATTTATAGCTGGCCAGTTCCACCAGCAGGCCCAAGGGATCACGGAAATAAAGGCTGTCCATAAAGCCGCGATCCTTGATCCCGCTGGACCCGTATCCTTTTGCCTTCAACCGGTCCTCGGCCAGCCGGATGGTGGCTTGGGACACCCAGAAGGCGATGTGATGCAGGGAGCCGGGCTGCTGGGCAAGCTTCTGGCTTGGCGGCTGGCAGCCCTCTTCGGTGAAGACCGTCAGGGTCCGCCCGTCGCCGGTGTCAAAATACAGGTGGTTGATTTCAGGCGCATCCAGATTGGGTTGCTCGAAAATCAGCGGCATCCCCAACACGCCTTCCCAGAAATCGACCGAGGTCTGACGGTCCGCGCCGTTCAGGGTGATGTGATGAATGCCTTGGACTTGGACTGGTACTTGGGTCATGGGTGCCTCCGTTCTGTCACCTGAATGTAGAACGGGGCACCCGCTGTGTCACCTTCGGGCGGCGAATTTCACTGTTCGTTCACGCGGAACGGCTGTCCACCACGGTTTGCAGTGCTGCCAGAAACTGCGAGACTTCCTGTTCGGTGTTGTAATGGCACATGGAGACGCGCACGCAACTGTCCAGACCGAGCGGCTCCAGCACATTGCCCGAATAGTGATCCGCCTTGCGCAGATGGGTGCGGATGTTCTGGGCGTTCAGCGCAGTCACCACATCGGCCCCGCTCATGCCTTCAACCGTCAGGGACACCAGCCCTTCGCGCAGGGGGTTGTCCACGCCGCCGATCACGGACACACCGTCCAGTTCCGCCACGCCCTTCAGGTTGCCAATCCCGTGCAGCATCGCATCGGTGAGGTCCTTTTCATGGGCATGGATCGCAGCGCCTGCGGCTACGATCCGTTCGCGCCGGTCGCTGCTGTCGCTGATTTGCCCGCCCAGCCAGTCAAAGTAGTCCACCACATCGGAAAATGTGGCATAGGCACCCGTGTCCCGCGTGCCGAATTCCCAGTTGTCCGCCGGTCCGTTGATCAACATATCGTGGTTCATCGCGCCCAGACGGTCCGATACCCAGGCCACGCCATAGCCGTGACGGGAGAACACCTTGTAAGGAGAGACCGCATAGCCGTCGACGTCGTATGCCGCTATATCCAGCCGCCCGTGGGCCGCGTGCTGGATGCCGTCCACAATGATCAGACAGTCGGGCGCGGTGGCACGGATCACCTTGACGATGCCTTCTACATCCACGGCCATCCCCGTCACCGGAGAGGTGTGCAGGATTGTCGCCACAACTGTATCGGGCGTCACATGGGGGGCATAATCCTCTGCACTGACAGAACCGGTTTCATTGTTATGGGGCACAGAGACATACTCCTTCCCCGCAATCCCCGCCCAGCGCAGCGCGGCAGAGCGGCTGGCGGGATGTTCCAGCGTGCTGCCCAGAACCTTGCCCGCGCCGCTTTCGATCACGGCCGTGCGGATCATGCGGAACAGCAGTTCGGTGCCGCTTTCGCCCACAAAGAACTGACCCGTCGGCGCGTTGAAAAACAGGCGCATGTCCTCTTTGGCCTTGGCGATGACACGCATCAGTTCGGCGCTGGCCACGTTATCGCGCCCCTGATTGTCAGGGATCGCGGCGTAGAAGGCGCTCGTCTCTACCGCCGACTTCAGCGTCAACGCGCCGCCCGCATTTTCAAAGAACACCCGCGGTCCCTGAAACGGGCAACTGTCCACATGGGCAAACTGTCCACGGATTTCGTCGATCAAACCTTGTTTCGCAAACATTGCACCGCTCCTTCATAATGGTCGGCCATTTCAAACCGGATCAGCCGACCATGTGCAAGCGGTTTCTCCCTGCTACTGCCCTGCGAAATAAGCCGGCAGCCAGAGCGCGATCTGCGGGAAGGTAAAGATCAGCACCAGCCCCAGCAACTGGATCAGCATGAACTGCATCATCCCAAGGTAAATGTCCTTCAAATCCCACTCCGGCACCACACCTTTCAGGAAATAGGCCGACAGCGCCACCGGCGGCGACAGCCACGCGGTTTGCAGGTTCACCGCCACCAGAATGGCGAACCACGTCAGGTTGATCTCCAGCGCCTCCAGTGTCGGCACAAGGATCGGCACGATGATCAGAACGATCGGCACCCATTCCAGCGGCCAGCCCAAAAGGAAGACCAGCGCCATGATGATGATCAGGATCATCGTCGGTGCCAGTTCCCATGCCAGCAGCAGTTCAGTCAGCATGGTGGGTGTGCCAAGACGGCTGAACACCGCCCCAAAGAAGTTGGAAGCCGCCACAAGGAACATGATCAGAACGGTGATTTCCAGCGTCTTGATCAGCGCGTCGTAAAAGCTCGCCCATGACAGTTTGTTATAGGCGAGCGACAGCAGCAGCGCCCCGAAAGCGCCACAGGCCGCAGCCTCGGCAGGGGTGGCCCAGCCCGCAAGGATAGAGCCGAGCGCAAAAGCAATCAGCGTGGTGGGCGGCACCAGCCCCATAAAGAACTCGTACCAGAGATCGGAGTAATAAAACCCGCCCGGCCGGACCTTGCGCGCCCAAGTGTAAACCGCCCACATCAGCGCAACCCAAGCCAGCGGAACAACCAGACCGGCGAACGGGAACAGCCCCGCAAAACTGCCCTGAATGCCCAGCGTGACCAGCCAGATCATCACCACCAGAGAGGCAAAGACCGACGTGAACTCAAGCGCGTAAAAGGGCGAGGTTTCGGGTTGGTCCTCTACCGGCAGGATCGGGCCGAGGTCCGGATTGATCCAGCAACGGATCAACGCATAAAGCATGTAAAGCACCGCCAGCATGATCCCCGGAATGATCGCTGCCTGAAACAGTTCCGTCACCGGAACCTCCAGCACCGGCCCCATCACCACCAGCATGATCGAGGGCGGTATCAGGATGCCCAGCGTCCCCCCCGCCGTGATTGTCCCTGCAGCAAGCCGCACGTCATAGCCCGATTTATTCATGGTGCGCGCAGCCATAATGCCAAGGATCGTGACCGATGCGCCCACGATGCCCGTCGCAGCGGCAAAGATCATGGATACAAACAGAACCGCAACGAACAAAGCCCCCCGCGTGCGTGAGAACATCAACTGGATCGCCGTGAAAAGCCGCTCCATCAGGCCGGCCTTTTCCATCAGAATGCCCATGAACACGAACAGCGGCACCGCCACCAGTTGTTCGTCCAGCATGGTGGAATTGAACTGGAAGGTTTGCAGGTAGAAAGCCATCTTTGCCTTGAACCCCCAAGCCCCGAACACGAAGGCAAGGAAGATCAGGGTGAAGGAAATCGGAAAACCTACGAAGATGGAAAACAGCATGACTGCGATCATCACCAGACCGATGGCTTCCTGTGACAGCCCGCCAAGGCCACCGACAAGACCACGCCACGCGTCGCCCAGCGGGATCATATTGGGGTAAACCGTCGCCAGAAAGATGATCGCCAGCCCGACCAGATAGAACGGTAGCGCAATCAGGAACATCCTGCGGCGCGGCGCGCTCATCTCATAGAGGGTTTTAAACAGTTCTGAAATGCCCTGCAAAAGCAGCAGAAAGGCACACAGCGGCATGGCCGTGCGCGCAGGCGCCAGCGGGGCCATCATCGCCGTGTCCATGCTGCGTTCCCACGTAACCCAAGCCTTGGAGGTATATTCAAACGACACCCAAAGGAAAAACACCATCGCCGGAAAGTAGAAGGCCAGATACAACAGACCGTCTACCGTCATCTGGGTCTCTTTGGTCCAGTTGCGATAGATAAAATCGGCGCGGATGTGCACGCCGCGCATCAGGGCGTAACCTGCACCGAGCATGAACATCGCCCCTGCCAGCATCCGGCTGTATTCAAAGGAATAATCGGTCGGCGCAAGGAACAGCTTGCGGCTGACAACTTCGATCACCATCACGGCAATGATCGGGATCACCATAAGACAGGCCAGACGCCCGACCCAAAGGTTCAGCACATCGATCCCTGCCACAACAGGGCGCATCCAGGGGGTCATATCCTCTGGCGTCTGGCCCGGAATGAAATCATTCCGCTCGGCAATCAGCTCGTCCGTGATCTCCAGCTTGTCTGGTTCCACTTCTTCGGCCATGCAACATTCTCCCCGTGGTTATATGAAAACACCCTTCAAACGGGTGCTTGCAAATACACGGTTCGGGGCGCGACACAGGCCGCACCCCGAGAGGCTTATTTTACAGAGTCAGCAAATGCCTTGCCGAGCGCCGCGTTAGAGGCCTGCGATCCGGCCCAATAGGGCACGGCCACAGCGGCAAAATCCTTTTGGGACTGCCAGACCTTGGCAAAGAACTCGTTTTCAGCCGCGTTCTTTTCCAACGAGGCTTTGGCCGCGTTCATATAGGCCGGAAAGTAATCCGCAGGGGTGTCGTGCAGGATCACGCCGTGATTTTCCGTCAGATCCTTCAGCGCCTTGCCGTTTTCGTAAATCCGGTAGGACATGGATTTGGACAGGGATGCGTTTGCGGCAACTTCGATGGCCTTTTGTTGCAGCGGTGTCAGGCTGTCATAGACATCCTTGTTCAGATAAAGATCCGCATTCACAACCACCTGATGCAACCCTTGCAGGTAGTAATGCTTCAACACTTTCTGAAAGCCGAAGACAGAGTCAGGCTTCGGGCAACACCATTCTGCCGCGTCAATCGTGCCTTTTTCCAGTGCGGGCAGAATATCCCCGCCCCCCATCGCAACAGAGGCAACGCCAATGTCCTTATAGGTCTGTCCCGGAATCCCCGGAGGTGTGCGGAAGCGGTATTTGCGGAAATCGTCCATTGATGTGATCGGTTCTTTGAACCAGCCGAGCGCTTCGGGGCCGACAGGTTGCAACATGAAGCCTTTGACGTTCATGCCCATCTCGTCCCAAAGCTGGTCATAAAGTTCCTTGCCGCCACCGAACTGGAACCACGACACAAAGGCGATGTTGTCAATGCCAACACCCGCCCCCGCCACCGGAGACCCGAACAGCATGGCCGCAGGGTGTTTGCCGGACCAGTAGTGCGTCCATGCAAACCCGCCGTCGATCAACCCCGCATCCACTGCGTCCAGTGTTTCGGCAACGCCGACAACAGATCCCGCAGGCAGGATTTCGAACACCACTTCGCCGTTGGTCAAAGCGGTTACATCATCCCCGAAGTTCTTGAGCATGACAACTTCATCCGCCTTGGCCGAGATCACCGTCTGTACGCGGATCACCGTTTCGGCAAAAGCAGAAGATACAAACAAGGAAGCACCGACAATGGATGCTGCGGCCCCCTTGGTAATCGTCTTCAAATTGAACATTACGTCCTCCCAAAAAGTAGCCTTCTTAGTATATTGCCAAACCACGAAGGCGTTTGGTCCGGCTTATTCATGCGGATATGATCGCTCGATCCTCCCCAATCCGCTGAATTATCTGTGGCAAAGGGGGGAATGCCCCTTGCTCAAATTATATCCTTTTATCAGTCCCGAAATCACACGTGTTTTCCATCATCTGCCTGCATCCTCCAGAACCATTGCAGCCAGTTTTTCCCCGATCATAATACACGGCGCATTCGTATTGCCGCTGGTTATAATCGGCATGATAGAGGCATCAGCGACCCGAAGGTTCCCGACCCCGTGCACCCGAAGCTGCGGATCGACCACGGCCTGACTGTCACGGCCCATCTTGCAGGTGCCGGTCGGGTGGTAGATCGTCACCGACGTGTCCCGCGCCCAATCAAGCGTTGCTTCGTAATCGCCCAAGGCAACCCCTGCACCCGGTGCGTGTTCTTCCGAGATATGATCCGCCAAGGGGCTGGTCCGCGCGATCTTGCGGGCAATTTCAATCCCTTCAACCAAGGTGCGCTGGTCTGTCTCTGTCGCCAGATAGTTCGGATGGATTTCAGGATAGTCGCGGAAATCCTTGCTGGCCAGCTTCAGATGCCCCGCACTTTCAGGGCGTAACTGCAAGACGGAAGCGGTAAAGCCGGAAAATTTATGGAGCCCGTCCGCCGGTTTGTCGGCACTCCACGGCTGGATGTGAAACTGGATGTCCGGTGTTGCCATACGCGGGTCCGTTTTCAGGAAACCTGTCCCCAGACTGGCCGCCATCGTCATCGGGCCGGATTGGGTCAGCAGGTATTGCAACCCGATGATCCCCTGTTTGAACAGATTGTTAATCTCTGTGTTGATAGTCCCAAGCGATGTTTTAAACACTGGGCGCGCCTGCAGGTGATCTTGCAGGTTCCGCCCGACACCGGGGAGATGGCAAAGGGTTTCAATGCCGTGTCCGGACAGATCCTCGCCGTTTCCGATACCAGACAGCATCAGGATCTGGGGCGAACCGATGGCCCCTGCGCACAGGATCACTTCACGCCGCGCTGTCAGGGTTTCACTCCGGCCGTTGCGGTTGATGACCACCCCGGTGGCCCGCCCCTGCTCTATCACCACCCGCTCGGTCTGGGCGTGGGTCAGGATATGCAGGTTCTTGCGCCCTTTTGCCGGTTTCAGATAGGCCCGCGCCGACGAACAGCGCCGCCCGCCGTCCAGGGTCAGTTGAAAATAACCAACCCCTTCCTGATCGCCGCTGTTGTAATCGGGATTGCGCTTGTAGCCCGCAGCCTCTGCCGCATCCATCCAGTAGTCCACCACATCCCGCGTCAGACGTGTGGGCGAGACGCACAGGGGACCATTGGTTCCGCGATCAGGGGATTTCGGCTCCCCTTTCCAGCTTTCGGCTTTTTTGAAATAGGGTAGCACATCCTCCCACCCCCAGCCCTCATTGCCAAGCTGGCGCCAGCCGTCAAAGTCCCCGGCCTGACCGCGCACATACAAAAGCCCGTTGATAGAGGACGAGCCGCCCAGAACCTTACCCCGTGGCCATGGAATGTCCCGCCCGTTCAATCCGGGATCCGGGGCTGTGCGATACATCCAGTCAGTGCCCGGATTGCCCATGGTTTTGAAATACCCCACCGGAACATGTATCCACGGATTGCTGTCCTTACCCCCCGCCTCAATCAAAGCGACCGAGAAGCGACCATCTTCGGACAGGCGCGCTGCGGCAGCGCATCCTGCGGAACCAGCCCCGATGACAAGGTAGTCAAAATCCAAAATCACCCCAATAAACAAAAAATGAGACTAATAGTCTTGTTAAACCTCAAAAATGAGCTAAACAGAGTTTATTGGTCATTGCAAAGGAAAAAACATGGCAGCCGAGGACCGCATCCCGACCAACCTGCGCACTTTGATGATCCTTGAAATTCTGGGGCGTGCCGACGAACCCCTGACCCCGACGCAGATCAATGAACAGCTTGGCTTGCCCAAACAAACCGTTCACCGCCTGTGCACCACTTTGGAACAGGAAGGTTTTCTGACCCGTTGCACAGACGGCAAGCGGATGAAACCGGCGAGGCGGTTGATGGAGCTAGGTGCGGGGCTGATGCAATCGTCTCGGGATTTCCACAGCCGCCACCAGATCCTCGAACAGATTGCCCAGCGGGTGAACGAAGCGGTGAACTACGTCGTACCACAGGAAAGCGGTATGCATTATCTGGACCGCGTGGATACCGACTGGCCCCTGCGCATCCAGCTTCCGGTCGGCTCTCATGTGCCGTTTCACTGTACCGCCAGCGGCAAGGTCTATATGGCCTCCATGCCTCCGGCCGCCCGCCGCGCCTTTGTTGCCGCACTGGATTTGAAGCCCCTGACAGAAGCGACGCTGACAACACCTTCGGCCCTGCTCGAAGAACTCGCCCAGATCCGCAAACAGGGGTTTGCCATCGACAACGGAGAATTCATGGAAGGCATGGTCGCGCTGGCTGTTCCGGTCACGGACCCTGCCGGACGCTATATCGCCTCACTTGCATTTCACGGCCCGTCCCAACGGCTGACCGTGGCGCAGGCGATTGACCAGAAGTCCATCATTCAGGACGGGGCGGACAAGCTTCGCGACAGTCTTTTTGAATGACGCGGCCCGCTCAGGCCCAGCGAATCAACCCGATTATCGCGGATGCCGCATAAAAGAACTGCAAGGCAAAAAACGCCCAGCGCCGGTCAATAAAACCCCATGCCGCAAACAACAGCGCCGAAACCAGCAGCAGCGAGAAGCCCAAAACCTCGTTTCCGGTGTTAGAGGCGATCAGAAGCGCGTAAACCATCGCCAGCACCGAGCCGCCGACTTCAAAAAACGTGATCCAGTTTTGCTTGCTCATCATGGGGGCCCTGCAATTGCTCAGGCCCGAAGCCTTACCTCGCAGGTACACCATGCGCAATATCAATGGGGGTGAAGGATAACTTTAGGGGCCGCGACCTGCCCTGCCAGAATATCTGCAAAAGCGGCTGCACCTTCGGACAAGGGGCGGTGTTCAGCCCAGTCGAGCGCGCCGAAGACACCGTCAAAGATGCCCTGTGCCGTGTCACGGAAATCCTGTGCGGTGTAGGTATAGGTGCCGATGAATGTAATTTCCTGCAAGGTCAGGCGGCGCGTGTCGAGCCCCGCTGCCGTATCGCCCAGCCCGATATGCACAATCACCCCGCCCGCACGCGCCAGCGCGCTCGCGGCGCGGCGGGTGTGGCTGATGCCGACACAATCCACGACCAGATCGAAACTGCCAGAGACATCAGCAGGGTCAAGAACAGCGAAATCCCCCGCCTTGACCAGCACGCCGTGCCGTCTGGTGTTCGGCTCTGCGATGGTGATGTCCCGCGCCCCCGTCGCGTACAGCGCCAGGGCACTGCCAAGCCCGATTGCACCGCCACCCTGTACCAGACAGCGGGCCTGATCCAGCGGGCCGAACAGGGCCTCGCGCCCCAAACGCACCCCGTGCCAGCACACGGCCAGCGGCTCGGCCAAAGCTGCGTGATCGTCAGAAACAGTATCGGGCACCGGCACAAGGTTACGGCTTGGCATCACCAGTTGCTGTGCAAAAGCGCCCTGTCGCGGTTCCATAGAAATGATCTGGCGGTCCACGCACAGGTTCTCCCGCCCCTCGTTACAGAAACGGCACTCTGTGCATGTGACCAGCGGATTGACCGTCACCCGCTGCCCCGCCATCGGCCCCTCTAGCACCAGCCCCGCAGCTTCATGCCCGAGGATCAGGGGCGCGGGGCGGCGGTCGTCATGGCCGAGATAGGCGTGCAGGTCCGACCCGCAAATTCCCACAGCATCCACACGGATCAGGTTGTCATCCCCTGAAACTGTTAAATCCGCCCTGTCCTGCATCTCCAGCGTTTCAGGGCCGGTATAGACAAGGGCGCGCATGGTCAGACGGTTCCGGTCAGATCGAAGGTCTCTTCGGGATAATATTTATGTAACCGCACATCCGCCGCACGGGCATGGCCCTCCATACCTTCCAGCCGCGAAATCCGCGCTGTGGCTTCGGCCACATGCTTTGCCCCGTCTCGCGTGGCCCGCTGCCATGTGACGACCTTCATGTATTTGTGAACACTCAGCCCGCCGGTATAGCGTGCCGATCCCGAAGTGGGCAGCACATGGTTTGTACCGGATGCCTTATCCCCGTAGGACACGGTGGTTTCTTCTCCAAGGAACAGCGAACCATAACATTGCAGCCGCTCCAGCCACCAGTCAAGGTCCGCCGCCTGTACGGTCAGATGCTCGGGCGCGTAGTCATCAGATGTCGCCGCCATTTCCTCGCGGTCGGCGCAAACAATCACTTCGGCATAATCCCGCCAGGCCGCAGTTGCATTCTCGCGGTTGAGGTCCGGCAGATCCGCGATCAGTTCCGGCACGCGGGCCATCACGGTTTGTGCCAGCGTTTCGTCATCCGTCACCAGCCAGACCGGAGAGTTGTACCCGTGCTCGGCCTGACTGACCAGATCCACCGCCACAATTTCCGCATCCGCCGTGCCGTCTGCAAGGATCAGGCTATCGGTTGGGCCGGCGATCATGTCGATGCCGACACGCCCGAAAAGGATGCGCTTTGCTTCGGCGACAAACTGGTTGCCCGGCCCCACGATAATATCCGCCTTGGGCAGACCGAACAGACCGAAGGTCATCGCAGCCACACCCTGCACGCCGCCCATAGACAGAATTTGATCCGCGCCGCACAGATGCGCGGCATAAATGATCGCCGGTGCAATACCGCCATCCCCCTGCGGCGGCGAACAGGCGGTGATCGTCTGCACCCCTGCCACTTTGGCGGTGGTAACGGTCATCATCGCGCTGGCAATATGGGAATAGCGCCCCCCCGGCACATAACACCCTGCCGCACGAACCGGAATCGTCTTTTGCCCCTCGATCAGACCCGGACGCACTTCCAGCTCAAAGTCGCTCATGGAGCCCTTTTGCGCCTCTGCAAACTTGCGGATGTTTTCATGGGCAAATGCGATGTCGTCCTTCAGCTTTTGCGGCACTTTGGCGGCAGCCTGTTCAATCGCATCCGCGTCCAGCAACAACGGGCCGGTGTACCTGTCGAACTTTTCCGCATAGCTCCGCGCCGCTGCTTCGCCGCCCTGTTCGATATCGTCCAGAATTTTCTGCACCGTATCCTGCACAGAGGCGCTGTCCGTCTTGGCAGTTTTCTCGGCTTTTTTCAGATAGACACGCGCCATGATCCGGCTCCCTACAAGTTCTTCTGCAACAGGTCTGAACAGAATGCGCCTTCCGATCAAGAAATTTGCCCCAGTTTGGGAAAATCCGAAACTGGCTTTTCTGTCCGGCGCGTTTCCGGTTACCTCCCCTTGCAACAGGCTTGCCAAGGAAGCTGTGCCCTTCTAAAATCCGGATACCAAACAACGGAGTTTTCATGTCCTGCTAAGGTGGGGAGCCAGCGGCCGCTCCCGCTTAACGACCGTAACGCGCGGGGCGCGATCCGATGCGGTCTATTCCATCTTATTCTGTTTCCCTGCACCGCACTCCTGAACAGGTGCAGATCATGAAAGACATCCAATGACACGGGACCCTTCCCAAGACACACAACCCGAAATGACACTTGCACAGCTTGGCTGGCAGAACTTCTTTGCCCAGCAAACCGATGTGGACGAGATGGAGCGCACACCACCCGTTCGGGTGACAGAGGTGCACCGCAACGGCCTGCGGGTGCGCGGCGAAACCATTGACGCGCTGATCCCCCCCGGCCCCGAAGCCACGGTGGGCGACTGGTTGCTTTATGACAGCGAGTTGCCCAGCGCCAGCGCGGTGCTGGACCGCAAAAGCCTTGTGAAACGCCGCGCAGCGGGACATGACCGGTCGGCCCAGTTGATCGCGGCCAATCTTGACACCGCCTTTATCGTGACCTCCTGCAATCAGGATTTTAACGTCGCGCGGCTGGAACGCTACATTGCCCTGACCCTCGAAGCGGGGGTGACACCGGTCATCGTGCTGACCAAAGCGGATCTCTGCGACGATCCGGCAACTTATGTAGAAACCGCGAACAGCATTTCCGAACTGGTCGCCGTGGTGACGCTGGACGCCCGTGGCGCGGAACCGTTGCAAAAACTCGCACCCTGGTGCAAGGCCGGTAAGACCGTTGCCTTTCTCGGATCTTCGGGGGTCGGCAAATCCACCCTGACGAACGCCCTTTCGGACAGTCTGAATATTGAAACACAGGCGATCCGCGAAGATGATGCGAAAGGACGGCACACCACCACCCGACGCCAGTTACACTTTGTGCCCAACGGCTGTGCCGTGCTTGACACGCCGGGCATGCGCGAGTTGCAACTGACAGAGGCGGCTTCAGGGGTCGCCGATCTGTTTTCGGACATCCATGCGCTGACGCAGCAGTGCAGGTTCCGCGACTGCGCCCATGAAACCGAACCGGGCTGTGCGGTGCGCGGTGCTCTGGAAACCGGCGAAATAGAGGCGCCCCGTCTGGAACGCTGGCGCAAGCTTTACGACGAGGACCAGCTTAATACGGCTGCTCTGGAGCGGCGCAGGGCATCGGACAAGGCATTGGCCAAGGTGGTTCGTCAGGCCAAAAAGCTGAAGAACTACCGCAAGTAACTGCAACGCGGGCGGTGGTCTGCCGCCCGCCCCGCCTCAGGATCCGACACCATATTCCAGCGCCCAGTGCCGCAGCAGTTTCTGCTGCATGATCTGGGAGCGTCTGCGCCATGCCCGCCCGCCCTCGGGCCGTTCGCGCTGCGCGCGGCTGATCTTGGCGCGCCGCGCCATGTCTGCGGTAAAGATGGCGAAAGTCAGCTTCTGGCCGTTCGGGGTATCAATATACCCCGCCAGCGCACTGGCAAAGTTCAGCGTGCCGGTTTTGGCCAGCACTTTCACACCTTCAATCGGGGCCGCACGGCCCTTGGAGTTCACGAGTTTGATTTCCTTGAGCAACGGACGCAGCGGTCCGTTCCAGCCGGAACGCGCTAGGATTTGCACCATTTGCCCCGCGTTCACCCGTGAATCATCCCCCAGTCCGGAATGATCCACAAATTTCACGCCCTTTACGCCATATGCCTTTTCCACCCAGTTCGTCATTTCCCGTGCGGAACCGGCCAGATTGCGCACCGCGCTGCCCCGTTTGCGCGTGGTGGCAAGCCCTGTGACCTCGGCGGTGAGGTTGGTGGAATATTTCAGCATCCCCTTCACCTGCGCCTGCAGGGGCGCACTGACTTCCTGTGCGACAACCGTGCCGTTTTCCAGCCGGCTGGTCGAGGTCGCTTCGGGCAGGCGCACCCCTTTTTGCGCCGCCAAACCGCGGAACACTTCACCGACATAGGCGTCAATCTCGCGCACCGGCAACCAGCGTCCACCACCGTTGCCGAGTGCACCGCGCATAACCGTCCATTCCTCGTTCTTGGTGGATTTCTTATAGGTGAAAAGCGGTCCCTGCCGGTTCACGATCCCCATGCGGATGCCGCGCACTGCCGGCCGGTATTTGTTGGTCCGCGCATCCATAGAGGTAGCATAACCGCTGCCCTGCCGCTTCCATTCAAAATAGACGCGGTTGAAATTCAGGTTCAGACCCGAGATCGCCGGATTATAGCCGACGTGATCGGGCTGCTGGGGGTCGATGCTCTGCTGGTAGGGCAAGGCACCGCTATACACGAGAAAACGTCCCGTCACACCGGTGATCCCCGCCGCGCGCAGCTTGTTCGCCAGACCGGCCAGCCCATCCGTATCAAGATGGGGGTCGCCACCGCCAGCGAGGATGACATCGCCCTGAACGATGCCCCCTGCAACAGGCCCCGTCGCAATCAGGCTGGTCGCGAAACGGTGGTTCGATCCCAGATGCTGCAAGGCGTAAAGTGCCGTGACCGATTTTGTCACACTCGCAGGGGGCAGTTCCTTATCAGGTGTGTAGGATTCCAGCACCCGCCCCTGACTGTCCGCCACAAGGATGCTGACCTCGCCAGAGAGCCCTGCCCCCTTAACAATATCAGCGGTCGTCACCCGCGGGCTGGCGGCTTTGACCTTTTGTGCACCGCGCAGTGGGCGGTGATGCGGGCGCGGCGATGTCAGCGGAGCCGATGCCAGCGCAGGCATCGCAGCAGAGGCCAGCATGGCAGCGAGGAAGAAACGACGGGTCAACATATTCGGGGTCACATTAATCTGGGATTGTTCACCGTAAAGCTTAGGGCGTCAGGCCCGCCCCGACAAGGTGGCGGCTCAGCTTTCAGGCGGTGTTTTGCCAGAGTTCGGCGCAGGCGCGACAGATGCAGGCCAGCCCCCCCGCGCGCGGATCTGCGTGCTTGACTGGCGCACCATGGGTCCGGTCAGCAAGGACCAGCAGGGTGCCTCGCGAAACGGCAACGCTTCGGCGCGGCGGGCCTGAAGCCGGTAGTTGCGATAGCGCCGCGCCGCCGGAGAACATCCTGCGGCCAGTTGCTCCCCCGGACGCCCCAAAACGCCGATCGGCAGGGTTTCCATAATCCAGTCCCAATCCTTCCAGCGATGGAA
>JAAEZA010000062.1 GCA_018223125.1 Paracoccaceae bacterium
CACGCCTGGCTATTGCGAATTGTTCCGTTCCCGAGATTGCTGCCACAACCGGTCACCGTCTTAGTCAGGTGACCGCGATCTTGGACGCGCACTATTTGAGTAGGGAGTCTGCTCTGGGGCGGTCTGTTGTTCACAAACTGGAGACATACGCAAATCGGGGAATTCTCCCAACTGACGTCCCAACTGCCGAAACGTCTCGGGAATCTTGCGAAGTCATTGAAAGTGTTGGTAGCGGGAGAGGGACTTGAACCCCCGACACGCGGATTATGATTCCGCTGCTCTAACCACCTGAGCTACCCCGCCGTACCGTGGCGCTGTTTAGGCAAAGGAACGGCAGGCGTCAAGCGGGGAATTGACGGTTATTTGCGCTCTTTTGCACTTTCTTTTGTCCGGTCCTGCGAAGGGGCTTAAAAACAAGGGGATCGGCCCTTTGTTGCGTGTTCATGACAGCTTGACCACGCAGGGGCGGTGCCGCTAGGGCTGGAGTATGGCTTCAACTTCGCTCGATCTTGTCTTCTCTGCCTTGTCCGATCCGACCCGTCGGGCGATTCTCAGTCTGTTGCTGGAGGATGACATGGCCGTGACAGACGTTGCGGAGCCTTTCGAGATGTCTCTGGCGGCCATTTCCAAACATCTGCAAATTCTGACCCGTGCGGGTTTGATCGAACAGGAACGGCGGGGACGGGTGAAGTGGTGCAAACTGGTGCCCGAAGCCTTGCGGGAGGCTTCGGTCTGGATGGAAGGCTTCGGACAGTTCGAAGCGGTCAACCTCGAGCAGTTCGAACGGTTTCTGGCTTCTGAAACCATCGCGACGGAATAATCGCGTCTATCTGTCCTGTAGCAGCATGAACAGGGCCAGCACTGTTCCGGCGACCCCGATCAGGATCACGGGGGGCGGTACGCCGCCGCCAAGTGCCAGTTCCCAGACGATCACCCAACTTGGAGTGAGATAGGTATAGGCCATGACTTTGGCTGAAGGCAGGGACAGGGTGGCGTATTGCACCAGAAAGAAGGTGATGGCGGTGGAACTGATCGAAAGATAGGCCAGTCCGATCCAGAAAATCGGGGGCAGGGCGGCCCAGTCTACGGCTGCAAGATCGCGTAAGGACAGCGCAAGCAGGATGATGCCGCCCGCGATCAGGGTGCCAAGTGTGAAAACGGCCGGATGCTCTCCGCGATTGAGGCGGCGCACGAGCGGAGTGTAAAACGCATGGGCGATGCAGCCGGTGAAGAAGATAATTTCGCCGCGTCCAACGTCAAAACGCAGGAGTGCATCCAGATCGCCGCGGAAAATCACCCAGACCGCACCGCTGCCCCCCACAACCAGTGCAAGGGTCATCCAGCGGGTGGTGATCTGGCGCAACAGCATATAGCCGAATACTGCTGACAGTATCGGAGTCAGGGTAAAAATTGCGGCTGTTGAAACGGAGGAGGCGGTTTTGAGCGCCTCGAACATCAGCACGAAGTAAACCGAAAATATCCCGCCGAGCAGAACGTAACGCCATGGCGCCTTCAGGTCCGCACGTTTGAGTCCCGGGCCAAGTCCGGCAAACGCCCCCACAACGATCGAGGCCAGCACAAACCGCAGGGCGGTCAGGGACAGCGGGTCTACCAGATTGGCGATCCGCACGCCAAGAGGAAAGGAACCTGCCACCAGAACGGAAAACATCAGCATGGCGATGTGGCCGCGCCTCTGGGCTGCCGGTGCGGTGGAATGTGCAAGCGTCATACTTCTTCTTACCCCATCACAGCGGCTTGGCAATCCGCCTTTGCCTACGCAGCCTTTGCTGTGTTGCAAATCGTGGAACAATGCTTTGCCAAAGCGCGGGCTTATGTCCGGCCGCTTGCGGTCTTAAGTCTCGGGTAACAGAATTTGGAGACTTACCATGACCAACACAATCCTGAAAATAAACGCATCCGCCCGAATCGCTGACAGCGCCTCGCGCCCTTTGGTGGACCGCGCTGTTGCAAAACTGTCCGGCGCAGATACCCGTGTGATCGAACGGGATCTGTCTGCGGCTGTGCCGTCGGTCGATGAACAATGGCTGAATGCCAACTGGACACCGGCAGAGCAGCGCACGCCAGAGCAAACTGCCGCGCTGGAACTGTCCGACACGCTGATCGCTGAACTGAAACAGGCTGATGCGCTTGTGATCGGTCTGCCGATGTACAACTTCGGTGTTCCAGCCAGTTTCAAGGCCTGGGTGGATATGATTGCCCGCAACGGCGAGACGTTCGCCTATACGGACGAAGGAGCGAAAGGTCTGCTGGAGGGCAAGCGCGCGGTTGTTATCGTGGCTACGGGGGGCGTTCCGATGGGAAGTGCTGCGGATCATGCGACACCGTTTGTGACCACCGTGCTCGGCTTTGTCGGTATCACGGATGTGACCTTCATCGACGCGGCAACGCTGGTGGCCAATTCCGATACTGTTGTCCCGAAGGCCCAAGCCGCAATCGACGCATTGGCAGCATAACTTGACAAGGGGGCTCCGGCCCCCTAAACGCTGCCCTATCCAATGGAAGCACCAGCCTTCCGGTCTTAGGATCGCCACCCGTCAGCGAGTTTCGCCCACGGGTGATTTTGTCGTATGGGCAAAGGCGTTTTGGGGCTGGGAATATCAGGCAGGCTGCTTACATAGACTGCAACTGCGTTAACTGAAAGGACGCCAAGGCCATGTTCGAAAGTCTCTCCGACCGCCTCTCTGGCGTTTTAGACAAGCTGACCAAACAGGGGGCACTCTCCGAAGCGGATGTGTCCACCGCCCTGCGCGAAGTGCGTGTGGCCCTGCTGGAAGCCGATGTTTCCCTGCCGGTGGCTCGGGACTTTATCAAGGCGGTGCAGGAAAAGGCCACCGGCCAGAACGTAACCAAATCGGTGACGCCGGGCCAGCAGGTCGTCAAGATCGTGCACGACGAAATGGTGCATTTCCTTGCCGGTGATGATGCCAACGCGGGCCAGTTGAAGATCGACAACGCCCCTGCACCGATCCTGATGGTCGGTTTGCAAGGCTCCGGTAAAACCACAACGACTGCGAAGCTCGCCAAACGTCTGGCAGAGCGGGACAAGAAGCGGGTGCTGATGGCCTCGCTTGATACCAACCGTCCGGCGGCGATGGAGCAACTGGCGATTCTGGGCACACAGATCGGCGTGGATACCCTGCCGATCATCAAGGGGGAAACCCCTGTTCAGATCGCCAAACGGGCCAAGCAGCAGGCGACTTTGGGCGGTTACGATGTTTATATGCTCGACACGGCGGGGCGCCTGCACATTGATCAGGAACTGATCCAGCAAGCCGCAGATGTGCGCGATGTGACCAAGCCGCGCGAAACCCTGCTGGTGGTGGATGGCCTGACAGGTCAGGACGCTGTGAATGTCGCGACCGAATTTGACGACAAAATCGGTGTCTCCGGCGTCGTGCTGACCCGTATGGACGGTGACGGACGCGGTGGTGCAGCCCTGTCCATGAAAGCCGTGACCGGCAAGCCGATCAAATTCGTCGGTCTGGGCGAAAAAATGGACGCGCTGGAGG
This sequence comes from Paracoccaceae bacterium, assembly GCA_018223125.1. Taxonomy (GTDB): domain Bacteria; phylum Pseudomonadota; class Alphaproteobacteria; order Rhodobacterales; family Rhodobacteraceae; genus Amylibacter. The sequence continues at coordinate 3,531 of JAAEZA010000062.1, forward strand.
AATTCCACCCCGAGCGTATCGCGGGCCGCATACTTGGCATGGGCGACATCGTCAGCCTTGTTGAAAAAGCGCAGGAAACCATCGAGGCCGAACAGGCTGAAAAGATGATGAAACGGTTCGTCAAAGGTCAGTTCAACATGAACGACCTGAAAGGCCAACTGGAACAAATGCAAAAGATGGGCGGCATGGAAGGCATCATGGGGATGATGCCGGGCATGAAGAAGATGGCCAAACAGGTGGAAGACGCCGGTTTTGACGACTCTGTGCTGAAACGTCAGGTGGCCCTGATCCAGTCCATGACCAAAAAGGAACGCGCCAACCCTGCGATCCTGCAAGCCAGCCGTAAAAAGCGGATTGCGCGCGGGGCCGGGATGGAAGTGTCCGATCTGAACAAGCTTCTCAAGATGCACCGGCAGATGGCCGACATGATGAAGAAGATGGGGAAGATGGGCAAGGGCGGCATGATGAAACAGGCCATGAAGGGCATGATGGGCAAGGGCGGTGGCCTGCCCGGCGGTATGCCTGCCGATATGGACCCCAAACAGCTTGAAGCGGCGGCGAAGAAACTGGGCGGCAAGCTGCCCGGCGGCCTGCCCGGTCTGGGCGGCGGCGGTTTGCAACTGCCCCCCGGTCTGTCCGGTTTCGGGAAGAAGAAATGACCCTGACAAACGCCCCCACACTGGAAACAGAACGGTTGGTCCTGCGTGGACCACAGGTCGCGGATTTCGAACCGCTGGCTGCCTTTTATGATTCCGAACATTGTGTGGGTTTTGGCGGTCGCCTGAAACGGGATGAGGCATGGCGCTGGTTTGCGACCAATGTGGGCCACTGGCATATCCACGGCTACGGTTATTTTTCCATCGTGGAAAAAGCCAGCGGCGCGGTTGCGGGTCTGACCGGCATCTGGAACCCCGAAGGCTGGCCGGAACCGGAACTGGGCTATGCCCTGTTCGAAGCGTTTGAAGGTCGCGGCATCGCGCGCGAAGGCGCAGAGCGGGCCCGCCGTTGGGCGTTTGAAGATCTGGGCTTCAAAACCCTGTCGTCCCATATCGTGCCGGGGAATGCGCGTTCGATCGCGCTGGCACAGCGGATGGGCGGCACCTTTGAGCGGGCCTATCAAAACCCGCATATGGGGGAAGACCATATCTACCGTTACCCGACACCGGAGGCCGCCCGATGAGCACCAGCGCAGATATTACCGCCGTTGAAAAAGCTGCAGAGCTTCTGAAGGAACACCGCGCCAGCATTGACCGGCTCGACGCGATCCTTGTCTATACTCTGGGCGAGCGGTTCAAACACACTCAGGCCGTGGGAAAGCTGAAAGCTGCCCATGACCTCCCGCCATCTGATCCGACCCGTGAAGCCAGCCAGATTGACCGTCTGGAACGCCTGGCCCGCGAAGCGGATCTTGATCCCGAGTTCGCCAAGAAGTTCCTGAACTTCATCATCAGCGAAGTCATCCAGCACCACAAACAACATCAATCCTAATTCCCGAATGTAGGGGGGACCAGCGCCCTCCGACCACGCCATCTAAAGGAGATACACCCATGGCAATGAAGATCAGACTGGCCCGCGGCGGTTCCAAGAAACGCCCTTTCTACCGTGTTGTTGCAGCAGACACACGTATGCCACGTGACGGCCGCTACGTTGAAAAACTCGGCACATACAACCCGCTGCTGGCCAAAGACGACGAAAACCGTGTTCAACTGGACATGGAGCGCGTACAGCACTGGCTGGCACAGGGCGCACAGCCGACAGACCGTGTTTCCCGTTTTCTGGAAGCTGCCGGCGTTGTCGAGAAGAAAGAACGCGCCAACATGAAGAAAGCCCAGCCCGGCAAGAAAGCTGTCGAGCGTGCCGAAGAAAAAGCCGCTAAGGAAGCTGCTGCCAAAGAAGCCGCTGCTGCACCTGCTGAAGAAGCCGGCGAAGAAGCTGCTGCGGAATAAGACAACAGGGAACGGAACATCATGCATAAATTTTCAGCTGAGTTCCGGTCCGAGTTTGTAAATCTGCTGAAGTGGCGCCGCGATGTGCGCCACTTCAAAACCACCCCTGTTCCCGAAGACAGCCTTGCCGAATGTCTGGACGCCTTTCGCCTGTCCCCTTCCGTTGGCCTGTCCGAACCCTGGCGGATTGTCAGTGTTGAAACAGATGCCGCAAGGGCGAAAGCCTATGCGAATTTCAAAATCCAGAACGATGCAGCCCTTGCCGGTTATTCCGGTGACAAGGCAAAAACCTATGCCAGCCTGAAACTGGCCGGTATGAAGGAAGCCCCTGTTCAATTCGCGATCTTTTGTGACGAGGAAACGGAAAAAGGCTCTGGCCTTGGGGCGGCGACAATGGCGGAAACCCGCCGCTATTCCGTGGTGTCGGCCATCATGTCCTTCTGGCTGGTGGCACGGGCCTACGGGCTTGGGGTCGGCTGGGTGTCCATTCTGGATGCAGACCAGTTGCGTGCAGATCTAGGCGTGCCGGAAAGCTGGTCTCTGGTGGCCTATCTGTGTGTCGGCTACCCGACCGAAGAAAGCCTGCAACCGGAACTGGAGGCCAAAGGTTGGGAAGAGCGGGCGGAGACTGTTGAGGTTTTTTCCCGCTAAAGCGACAGGATCAGGGGCGCTGCCCCTGAAACCCCGGAATATTTTCCCCAAAAAGAGCCAGGCTGCGGGATCAGGCGGCGAAACCGTCGGTCTGGCGGGACCAGAATCCGGCGTAATGCCCGTCCAGCGCAAGCAGTTCTTCGTGGGTGCCGCTTTCTACGATCCGGCCCGCGTCCAACACGACAATCCGGTCCATCCGCGCGATGGTGGACAAGCGGTGCGCGATGGCGAGCACGGTTTTGCCCTCCACCACCTGATCGAGCGCGGTCTGAATTGCGGCTTCCACTTCGGAATCAAGTGCGGAGGTGGCTTCGTCCAGCACCAGAACCGGCGCATCCTTCAGGATGGCACGGGCGAGTGCAATGCGCTGGCGTTGACCGCCGGAGAGTTTCACGCCCCTTTCCCCGAGATGGGCATCGTAGCCGCGCCGGCCTTTGTGGTCTTCCAGTTCAAGGATGAACTCATGGGCCTCTGCCCGTTTGGAGGCTGCGATCAGTTCGGCCTCTGTGGCATCGGGGCGGCCGTAAAGGATGTTGTCGCGGGACGAGCGGTTGAACATGGCTGTGTCCTGCGTGACCATACCGATCTGGCGGCGCAGGTCTTCTTCGCTTACCTCGCGGATGTCCTGACCACCAATGCGGATCGCGCCTTTTTCCACGTCGTACAGACGCAGTAACAGGGCGACGAGGGTGGATTTGCCTGCGCCCGATGCGCCGACGATGCCGATTTTTTCGCCCGGTTTGATGGTCAGGTTGATGTCCTCGATGCCGTTGCCGTCCCGACCGTAGCCGAAACTGACGTGATCGAAGATGATTTCCTTGCGCCCGTCCAGCCCCTTGGGAGCGTCGGGCTGATTCAGACGGTGGCGCGGGGTCAGGGTGCGCATGCCGTCCTCGACCTCTCCGACATTGGCCCAGATCGCCATCAGGGTGAAACTGACCCAGCCTGTCATCTGTGCGATGCGGATCGAGATTGTGCCTGCGGCAGCGATGTCCCCCGGCGAGGCAAGCCCGCGGGACCAGAGCCAGAGCGTGCCGCCGATCAGGGCCACCGGCAGAAGTCCGGCCACCATCATCAGGGTCAGGCGGAAACCGGCAGAAAGGATGCCGAAATCAAGCGCGCGGTCGCGGAACTCCGAAATGGCGCCAATGGCGGCGCGGTCTTCGTGATCGGCATGGGCGAAGAGTTTGACGGTTTTGATGTTGGTGATCGTATCCACGACCTGACCGGACACCATGGCCCGCGTGCCGGCCCGTGCCTTGGACCGTTCGCGGATGCGGGGCATGAACCAGCGGATCAGCATCAGATAAACGCCCAGCCAGACTGCCAGTGCCACGGCAACCGTACCGTTGATGGAGGTCAGCAGCAGCACCGAGCCGACCAGCGAGGCCAGCGCGAAGAACACCACGTTAATGACTTCGACCGCCACATCTGTCATGGCGCGGGCCGCCTGCATCTGTTTCTGGGCAATGCGGCCTGCGAAATCATCGTCAAAGAAGCTGACGGTTTGCCCCAAAGTCCAGCGATGCAGACGGGTCAGCACCAGCGGGTTCACGTTCGGGGCCACCAGAACGGAATTGGCAGTGGAAGATGCGCCAAAGGCCAGCGGGCGCAGGATCAGGAAGAAACCGGCAGCCAGCACCAGAAGCATCAGGTTCTGGTCCCAGAATACCTCCGGCCCGCTGGCCAGTGCCGCGTCGATGACCTTGCCCAGCAGGATCGCGGTGACAACCTCCAGCGTGCCCACAAAGGCCGAAAGCAGGGCTGCAACAGAGAGCCAGCGAAACGCACCGCTGAGCGCCCAGCGAAAGAAGGCGCCGAGCGTCTGGGGCGGTGGCCCTTCGGCCCGTGCAAAGGCATCTATCAATCCTGCAAATCGTCTCATTCTGTGTCCAGTCCCAACATTTCACCCGATTGGCGCGACCAGAAGCCGGCGTATAGCCCGCCTTTGGCCAACAGTTCGGTATGTGTCCCGATCTCGGCAATCTGTCCGTCGTCCAGCACCACGATCCGGTCCATCCGCGCGATGGTGGACAGGCGATGGGCAATCGCGATGACGGTTTTGCCTTCCATCACACCGGACAGGGCATTCTGGATCACGGCTTCGCTTTCACTATCTAGTGCGCTTGTGGCTTCGTCCAAGACCAGAATCGGCGCGTCTTTAAGCACAACACGGGCAAGCGCAATCCGCTGGCGTTGACCGCCCGACAGTTTCACACCCCGTTCCCCCACAAAGGCGTCCATGCCGCGACGGCCTTTCGGATCTTCGAGGTCCGGAATAAAATGGGCAGCATCGGCGCGGATGACAGCGCGTTCGATGTCCGCCTCTGTCGCCTCCGGTGCGCCCAGCACGATGTTATCCCGCACGGAGCGGTGCATCAGGCCGGGTTCCTGCGTGACCATCCCGATGGCGCGGCGCAGGCTTTCCTGCTGCACCTTGGAAATATCCTGCCCGTCGATTTCAATCCGTCCCGTTTCCGGATCCATGAAGCGCAACAACAGGTTCACGAGCGTGGTTTTCCCCGCGCCGGAACGCCCGACGAGGCCGACCTTCTCACCCGCGGCAATGGTCAGGTTGATCCCGTTCAACCCGCCCTGATCCTTGCCATAGTGATGGGCCACATTGCACAATCTGATCTCTCCGGACGGGACCGTCAGTTCTGGCGCTGTATCCGCATCCGTGACCGTGTGGTCTTTGGCAATGGAGTCCATGCTTTCGTGAATCTTCCCAGCGTTTTCAAACAGGAGGGTGGAAACCCACATGATCCATGCGGTCATGGCAGACAGGCGCATCACCAGGGCGGTAACGGCGCTGATCTCACCGACCGTAACGCTGCCCGTGCTCCAGTAATACAGCGCCAGTCCCACGACACCGGCAATCAGGATGCCGGTCAGTATTCCGAGATCGAGCCGGATACGGGTCCAGAGCCGCAGGAACATCATGAAGCGTTCCCTGTCCTGTCGAGCAGCCTGCAGGGCGAAGTCTCTTTCGCGGCTGTCACCGGAAAACAGTTTGATGCTTTCGATGTTGGTATAGGCATCCACCACCCGCGCCGTCATCATGGAACGGGTTTGGGACATTTCTTCGGAGGCATTGGAAATCTTGCGACCCATGTGGACGATGTAAACGACAAAAGCGCAGAGCCAGAGCAGCATCGGCAAGGCAAGGGCCGGCGTTACCGAGGACATGATCCAGAGCGCACTGATGAAGTAGATCGAGACAAACCAGACAGCCTCAAAGAAGGTATAGACGTTGTCTTCGACAGCAGGGCCGATCTGCATCACGCGATTGGCAAGGCGGCCTGCGAAATCATTGTGAAAGAACTCGCGGCTCTGGCCGAGCATATGGGTATGGGCGCGCCAGCGCACCTGATCGCGCATCGCGCTCGACAGGGCCTGATGTTGCAGGACACCGTTGAGAAAGAACACAAGCGGCCGTCCGAACAGCAACAGCACCGCCACCGCCATCAGTTCCAGACCATAGCGCCCCCAGAGCGCATCACCGTCGGTCTGGTTAACATAGTCGATGATCTGGCCGCTATAGCTGATCAGCCATGTTTCCAGCAGGGCCACCACCAGCCCGCCAATCAGCAGCCAGGGCAGAAGCCGGTTGAAGGGGCGCAGTTCGCTGCGGATGAAGGCCCAGATACTACGGGGCGGGGTGCCGAGATCCCGTCTGGCAAAAGGATCGACGATAGATTCAAAAAAACGGTACATAACAGAATTCCAACGGACAAAGAGAATTGTGCCACGGGCAAATAAAGACAGGGAATGTCAGGATATGGCCGAAGGGGCCAAGACAACAACGTGGCTGATTGAGGACGGACGGAAAAAGCCCGCATCAAGGGGCTATAGGATTTTTCCGGCCTTCTTGATTTTCCAACAATTCATGCAGCACCTCTTGGTTGATGCAAAAGATGTAGCACCGCATCTGCGGCCTGTCACCTGTTTCTTTGGCCGCCGGTTCAGGGGCAGGCGGGGCTGCGGCGGAACCCCTGCGCCGGAACATCTTTTCTTTAACGCCCTGTCGGGTTAGGTGGAGGTATGCGCTGCCGCATCAGGCAGATATGCAACCGGATAAACGAACTGGGGTGGAACCTTGGCAAAAAACGATACCATCTGCGTCGCGGCAATCATGGGCGCTTTCGGCGTGAAAGGGGAGGTGCGGATCAAATCCTTTTGCGCGGTACCCGAAGATGTGGACAGTTACGGCTCGCTGCTTTCGGAGGACGGCAGCCAGAGCTATGATCTGACCGTGACCCGTCCGGTCAAGGGCGGTTTTGCGGCGCGGATCAAGGGTGTCCGCTTCAAGGACGAAGCCGACGCGCTGCGCGGTGTGCGGCTGTTCGTGCCCCGCAGTGCGCTGCCGAACCTGCCGGATGACGAATATTACTACTCCGACCTGATTGGAATGGTTGTGGTTGACACGGGCGGCGAAATGCTTGGCAAGGTGCGGGCAGTGCATGACCACGGGGCAGGGGACATCCTAGAGGTACGCCTTGCGACGGGGGGGGATGTCTTGCTGCCCTTTACCCGCGACATTGTGCCAACAGTGGATCTGACGGCGGGGGGGAACATCCAATTGGGACCGTGACAAGCCTGAGGGTGATTGCCTAGACAACTTAGCGCCAGCACCATCAGCCTTGCCGTCTTTCCAGGCACTAGTGCACACGCGCAAGAGACCGCTGCTTTTGCAGCTCTGAACGGCCTGCTGGCGGGTGAACCAGCGCTGGACGGGCTGGTGATCGCGGATTGCCTGCGCATTGCAGGGGATCGCAGCGTGTTTCTGGCACATTTGGACGGGGCGCCCCTGATTATCAAACATTTTACCGGACCGGACGGCATTGCACGGGCTGCACAGGTGCATCAGGAACTGACATCGCGTCATGCGATTATGGGCAGCGGATTGCTACAGGTCTGCGCGCCAAAGCTGTTCCTGCCGGAAAAGCCGCTCACCTTTCGGGCCTATCAGGCCGGAGAGCGGCTCGACACTATTCTGGAACAGGCCATCCCTGCCGCACGGGCGCAAAAGCTGCGTCAGGCGGGGCAATGGCTGGCGCTTTATACCAGCGACAGCCGCAGCACTGCCGGATTTGGTCCGTGGAAGTGGATCAAGCGGATTGCGCCGCCACAGGGCAGCGCCTATGCACCGCTGATAAACCGGCTGAAAGCACGCTTGCGGGAACAGGCGCCGGATCTGATGGGCAAGCCGGTGCAGGTGGCCCGTACCCACGGGGATTTTACAGCCTTGAACCTGATCTGCGATGGGCCGGTCATGACCGGTATCGACATTGAAAACCGCCACGAACTGGCCATTGCCAAGGATCTGGCGCGGTTTCTTGCGCAGGCGCAAAGCTACCGGCGGCCTCGGGGCGGATGGGTGCCGCAACCCGATCTTGAAGCCATATTAGCGGGGTTCGGCCCCTTGCCGGAGTTTGACAGCGGCCCTGTCCTGCGGTTCTTCTACGGGTTGGAGCTGGGCAGGCGTCTGATGGGCCGGAACGGGACAGAGTCCCAGACGGAAAACATTGCAGCAGCCCTGCGCACCTATGTGAACAGCCGATAGACAAAAGCGGCAGAACGGATTAATCCGCCCCCATGTCCGATGAAAAGAAACCCCTGTCCCACGGGATGAAAACCCGCAGCCTGACCCGTTCCCACGGGCGTCTTGCCGTGCGCCCCTCTCTCAAACCGCGCGAACTGATGTCCGACACGCCTGACATTGCAGGGGCCTGGCGGGCAAAGGTCATCACCTTGTTTCCCGGCGCGTTTCCCGGTGTGCTCGGGCAATCCCTGACCGGCAAGGCCCTTCAGGAAGGCAAGTGGGCGTTGGAGCCGATCGACCTGCGCCAGTTTGGAACCGGCAAACACAAGGATGTGGATGACACGCCTGCCGGTGGCGGTGCGGGCATGGTGTTAAAGGCGGATGTTGTCGGGCAGGCCTTTGATGCGGCCCGTCCGGGCACGCCTATGGATCAGGGCCGCTGGCCGGTTATCTACCTGTCGCCACGGGGCAAACCTTTTACACAAGCCATGGCGCAACAGTTTTCAAAGGCCGAAGGCATGACCCTTTTGTGCGGCCGTTTTGAGGGCGTGGATGAACGGGTTCTGGAAGAATATAACGTGCAGGAAGTCTCGCTCGGGGATTTCGTTCTGACAGGCGGGGAAATCGCGGCGCAAGCCCTGATTGACGCCACGGTGCGCCTGTTGCCCGATGTCCTTGGCAATGCGGCCTCTACCGAGGAAGAAAGCCACTCGAACGGTCTGCTCGAACATCCCCAATACACCCGTCCGGCGGAATGGAAGGGGCGTGGTATCCCCCCAGTTCTGACCTCCGGCCATCACGGCAATGTGGAAAAATGGCGCCGTGAACAGTCCGAACGTATCACAAGGGAACGTCGTCCCGATATGTGGGCACGCTACCTTACAGACAAGGAATAAAGTACCGCGGCAAGGCTGCTTTGACCGGCATGTTTCAATGTTCCCCAAATACTCATGTCCTGGTCCCGCGCAGCCCCGCAAAACCCTTGCATCACAGCCCCAAGCGCCCTATACGACCCCGTGCTCTACCCCGTTTTGAGTCGCGCTGCCCCCTGTGGTTCTTCCCACAGGACTGTGCGCTGCTTGCAGGAAACGGCAAGGACCACACACATAAGGAACGTCACTCCTATCTCTGGCGGGCACTGCGGTGGACCCGGAAGAAGACCAAGAGCTCTGGGACAGGCATCAAACTTCGCCAGACAATGGCGGGCATAAAGGATCATGACGATGAACATCATCGAACAGCTCGAAGCTGAACAGATTGCCGAACTCGGCAAAGACATCCCTGACTTCAAAGCAGGTGACACCATCCGCGTAGGTTACAAAGTGACCGAGGGCACACGCTCCCGCGTACAGAACTACGAAGGTGTCTGCATTTCCCGTAAAGGCGGTTCCGGCATCGCCGCAGCCTTTACAGTGCGCAAGATTTCTTTCGGTGAAGGCGTGGAACGTGTATTCCCGCTGCACTCCACCAACATCGACAGCATCACAGTTGTCCGCCGCGGCCGTGTGCGTCGCGCGAAACTTTACTACCTGCGCGCCCGTCGCGGTAAATCCGCACGTATCGCGGAAAAAACAAACTACCGCCCGCTGGGTGGTGCAAAGGCGTAATCGCGCTTTTACCCGAGTATCAGAGCGGCCCTTGCGGCCGCTCTTTTCGTATCAGGGGACCGGAAAATCCGGTTAATACCCGCGCAGTGTCAACTTTCCCCAAACCCGCGCCGTTGTTTCCAAAATCCCGCCATATTCCTGTGTCACTGGAAAGGTGTAGATTTGGATTTAAGGATAAACGGCATGCTTTCCTTCCTGTTGCGCACCTTTGCACTGTCCCTGTCAATTTTCTGGCGGGCCTTGCCCTGTTGGGCTCTGCTGGCAGCGATCCTTTACGCGGTGTTCAGCTTTTTTGCAGAAAGCCCGATCCTCTTCCTGATCCTGCTGGGGTTCGGCGCTGGCACGCTGATGGTGTTCATGCTGTTTGTGAACGTGCGCTCCGGCCTGATCGTCGCGGATGCGGTCACGCCGACCGATCTGGGCAAGCTGTTTCTGCGTTCGTTCAAATTCTTCCGCTTTTTCGCGATCTTTAACGCCATGGTGGGCGTGCTGTCCCTCGGGGCGTTCTACGTTGCGTCCCAGATGGGGATTTTCGACTTTGACATGGCGGTAGAGGCTGTGACCACCGGCGATCCGCAGGCACTGGCAGAGCTTCAGTTCTCCCTGTCGCGCCCGTCGGTCTATGCCTATACGACCGTGACACAAATCCTGTCCCAGATTGCCTATGCCTCCCTTGCGGTGCCGATGGCAGCGAATGCGGCGGCGTGCAGCCCGAAGGCCCGCAACTATGAGATTTTCTGGGGCTTCGGGGCAGGGGCGTTGCGGATGTTCCTGCTGATGCTGGTGGCGGGTACGATTGTCACCGGAATGGTGCTGGTTTACGGGTTTGTGCTGCTGACGATGCCGGTGTTTGACGGTTTGTCCCTGATGCAGGTGACAAGCATCGAAGAGCTGACCGCGCCAAGCACGCTGTCTTCCTACCTGATGATTGCCCTGCTGGTGTTGTTCCCGATCGCCGGTTTTGTCTGGTTCCTCAGCCTGTGGTGCGCAGGGGCAACCCTGTGCTTTATCGACCATCGGGACAAGTCGCAGGCAGAGAAGGATTTCGAGATCGCCCGCGTATTCGAGCGCCCCCACACGGCAGAAGATCTGCGGGCTTTACGCCTGTCGCGGATGCAGGGAACCACAAGCGGTTAGGCCTGCAAAGACGGTATGCGGGCAAGGGGAAGATAACCGCTTGCCCGATGGCTTTTTCTGGTCTATACGCCGGTTTCTGTAATTCACGCAGGGCGACCGGTTACCGGCGCCTCTTGCCAAGCCTGAACGGTGGCCGCAATCGGATCAGTCCTGCACTCTGGAGCTTAGACATGAAAAAAGACCTGCACCCCGAATACCACATGATCGAGGTCAAACTGACCGACGGTACAACATATAAAACCCGTTCCACCTATGGTGAAGAAGGGTCCACACTGGTTCTGGATATTGATCCGTCCGTACACCCTGCATGGACTGGCGGGAACCAGAAACTGATGGATGCCGGCGGTCGCGTATCCAAGTTCAAAAAGAAATACGAAGGTCTGGGATTCTGATCCACTCCGGTTTTATTTTCGGAAACGCCGCTCCTTTCGGGGCGGCGTTTTTGATTCTGTTGCCCTGTATCGGGGCGCGGCAACTGTGGTTTATGTGTTTTGGGGGCCGCATTTGCGCAACAGAGCGGCCCTACCGTATTGGAAACAATATTGTATTCGCATAATCCATGCTCCATAGTGCGCGCTAAGCCCACACAAAATATCTCTCTACTATAATCAGGGCAGGGGACACCAATGGCGTATATTATCGTCTTCGGAAACGAAAAAGGCGGCTCTGGCAAATCGACCACAGCCATGCATGTTCTAACCGCCCTGTTGCGCAGCGGTTTCAAGGTTGGCGTGGTTGATCTGGATTTGCGCCAACGCACACTTGGCCATTACGTGGAAAACCGCCGCGAATATGTGCGAAAAAATGAAATTCCCCTTCCGCTCCCCCAGCTTGCAGAGATGAAAACCGCCGAAGAGCTTGGTCTGGAGCCGGGCGACGAGGCGAACCTTGTGGCCTTTCAGAAGGCGATTCTCCTTCTGGATGAGGACAACGACTTCATCGTTGTCGATTGTGCCGGTTCCCATTCGGCACTGGCGGAACTGGCCCATGCCATGGCCGATACGCTCGTCACCCCGATGAATGACAGTTTCATTGATTTTGACCTGCTGGCAAAAATCGATCCTGAAACCAATGCCGTTACCGGCCCGAGCGTTTATTCCGAAATGGTCTGGGAGGCGCGCAAGGCCCGTGCTGAAACCGGTGCAAAACCGATTGACTGGATTGTGACCCGCAACCGTGTGGGCGCGCAGAACATGCACAACAAGCGCAAGGTTGGCGCGGCGTTGAAAGACCTGTCGCGGCGGATCGGTTTCCGGCTGGCGCCGGGCTTTTCGGATCGCGTTGTGTTCCGCGAATTGTTCCCCCACGGGCTGACCCTGCTGGACATCAAGGATGTGGGCGGCGGTTCGTTGAATATCTCGAACGTGGCCGCCCGTCAGGAAGTCCGCGATCTGGTGGCAGAGTTGAAACTGCCCGATGTCGAGGT
>JAAEZA010000063.1:0-422 GCA_018223125.1 Paracoccaceae bacterium
CGTTTGACGGAGCCAAAGCCATGAGCACCCGTTTCCGGTACGAGAGCGCCAGACCCGATCCGTTCTGGATCGGGACTGTTTCAACGCCCTTCAGGGCAATGTCGTTGAAACAGGATGTCGCCTGCGACCTTGCCATCGTCGGCGGCGGGTTCAGCGGCCTGTGGTCCGCCCTGAAAGCACGCGAGCAGTTTCCAGATGCCCGTATCGTCCTGCTGGAGGGCGGGCGCGTCGGCAATGCCGCCAGCGGACGCAACGGCGGGTTTTGCGCACCGAGCATCTCTCACGGGGTTTCAAACGCGGTCGCACGCTGGCCACAAGAGGCGGAAATTCTGGTGCGGCTCGGTCGGGAAAACCTCGACGGGCTGGAACAGGACTTGCAGACCTACGCTATCGACGGCGGCCTCGAACGCAGTGGCAAGTTG
>JAAEZA010000063.1:432-15812 GCA_018223125.1 Paracoccaceae bacterium
ACCTGTGCCCGTTTCGGGATCGAAACGACCTTTCTGGAAGGCGTGGCACTGGACGCCCGTTTCAGAACGCCGCGCTATCAGGCAGGTCTGTACGAGCCGAACTACGCGCTGGTCAATCCGGCCCGACTGGTGGACGGGCTGGCCAAAGCTTGTGTGGCGCGCGGCGTGGAGATTTACGAAGACACACAGGTCACAGCGCTTGCGAACCGCAACGACAGTATCGTTCTGACCACCGCGCAGGCCGTGGTCAAAGCGCGAAAGGTGATCCTTGCCACCAATGCGGCTGTACCATTGCTGCGCCGGTTGCGCCCTGCGATCCTGCCAATCTGGGATTACACATTGATGAGCGAACCGCTCAGCGATGACCAGCTAGCGGCAATCGGCTGGCAGGACCGCTACGGCATTGCCGACAGCGGCAACCAGTTCCACTATTTCCGCAAGACACAGGACAATCGCATTCTGTGGGGCGGCTATGATGCGGTTTATTACTATGGCAGCAACAGAGACCCGCAACTGACAGAGCGCAGCGAAACCTACCGCCGGCTGGAGCAGAATTTCTTTGATGCCTTTCCCGCGCTTGAAGGCATCGGTTTTACCCATCGTTGGGGGGGGATCATCGACACCTCCGCACGGCTGACTGCCTTTGCCGGTACGGCGATGAACGGGCGCTTGGCCTACGCGATGGGGTTCACGGGGCAGGGTGTCTCCGCCACACGGTTCGCTGCCCTTACCATGCTGGACCTGCTTGAGGGGCGCGACACCGAGCGGACCCGATTAAAGATGCTGCGCAGCACGCCGGTGCCATTTCCCCCCGAACCGCTCCGCCACTGGGTTGTGAAACGGGCACAGGGCGATCTGGCACGAGAGGACGAAACAGGCAAACGCTCTGTCTTGTTGCGCACGCTTGACAGATTCCGGATCGGCTTAGGGTCTTGAAAAAGAGGAAAAACATGAAAAATCCACAATACGTCATCGGTTTTGACACGGCACAAACCACCCCGAAAGACACAGTGATCGACGACCCCGCAGCGGTGGATACCCCGTATAAAAGCCGCAGTTGGCGGCATTTTGAAAACCCTGCGAAAGGCGCGATCTCCGGTATCTGGGAGGCCGGCCCCCATAAGGAACGTTGCATCTGTGATTACGACGAAATGTGCCACATCCTGACGGGCGAAGTGCGCCTGACCGATGCGGACGGCCACTCCCGAACCTTCGGTGCGGGCGACAGTTTTGTGGTGGCCGCTGGGTTCAACGGGACGTGGGAGAACCTTAGCCACGTGCGAAAGGTATTTTTCATTCTGTCGTAAGCCCACGGCATAACTGGTACTGTCGCCGTTGCAGTTTGGCGTGATCGGATAATAATTTGGCAGTTTATGAGCTGTCCTGCATGGTTTCGGACGCTAGACTGTCGCGAAAGCAAAATTGCCGTTGCCGGCGGCAATTATGGAAAAATCCCCGAAAGGACCAGCCCGATGAACGATGTCGTTAACCCTGACACCTATGAAAACCTTGCTATTTCGGAACGGGACCATGGTCTCTTTGTGGTCTCTTTGAACCGGCCCTCCAAACGCAATGCGCTGGATGAAGCCACGATCGAGGAACTTATCCGCTTTTTCGGTGGCGCCCGCAGGGCCGGTGTGAAAGCTGTGGTCCTGACCGGAGAAGGGGAGCATTTCTGTGCGGGCCTTGATCTGGTCGAGCATTGGAAAGCTGACCGCAGCGCGGATGAGTTCATGCACGTGTGCCTGCGCTGGCATGAAGCGTTCAACAAGATGGAATATGGCGGGGTTCCGATTATTGCTGCCCTGAAAGGTGCGGTCGTTGGGGGCGGGCTGGAGCTTGCCAGCGGGGCACATGTGCGGGTGATCGACTCCACAACATATTTTGCCCTGCCAGAAGGCCAGCGCGGCATTTTTACGGGTGGCGGTGCGACCATTCGGGTGTCTGACATGATCGGCAAATACCGGATGATCGATATGGTTTTGACGGGCCGTGTTTATCAGGGACAGGAGGCTGTTGATCTGGGGTTGGCCCAATACATCACCACCGAGGGCGACAGCCTTACCAAAGCGATGGAACTCGCCGAAAAGGTCGCGCAGAACCTGCCTCTCACAAACTTCGCAATTTGTTCCGCGGTGAGCCATATGAACAATATGTCGGGAATGGATGCAGCCTATGCAGAGGCTTTTGTGGGCGGGGTCGTCAACACCCAGCCCGCCGCGCGGGAGCGTCTGGAAGCCTTTGCAAACAAAACCGCCGCCCGCGTGCGACCAAATACCTGAAGCCGGCGGGGCAGGGCAACCTTTGTACTGGTTGTCCTGTACCTGTCAGGATTTGATCCGGCTACGGCGGCTTGCCACTTGTGCCCTGCGCAACCGGCAATCCGTCAGTCAGCTTTCATCCAGTATGAAGTGATCTGGCCCGACAGGGGTGTATCTGGACGGCGGCGCTATATGATCTATCGGATAAAGCGGCGTTTTGCGGATTTCTTCTTCCGGTAAGGCGCGGGTGCTCAAAGGCACTTGTGCGGTGTCCGATCTCTACAATGCGGCCTGACAACATGACCGCAACGCGGTGGCTGACCCGTTCGACGACAGACATGTCATGGCTGATAAACAGGATCACAATTCCCAATCACGCCTGAAGGTCCAGCAGAATATTAACGATCTGCCCTTAATCGCTACATCAAGGGCAGACACAGCCTCATCTGCAACCAGCACTGCGAGTTCAAGTGCCAGCGCACGGGCGATACTGACGCGCTGACGCTGACCACCGGAGAATTCGTGTGGAAAGCGGTTTTTCATGCCCGCAGACAAGCCAACAAGTTCAAGAAGCTCGTCTGTTCTGACCCTGGCTTCGCTCCGGGTATGGGTGCCTTGTGTCAGCATCGGCGAGACCCCTTTGGCATTGCAGAAATCTCCGTGCCCTGAAGCAGGATGTTGCCGCTTGTGGGTTCGTTGAGCCGCAGGATGGACCGGGCGGTTGTAGGCTTGCCACTGCCGGACTCTCCGACAATCGAAAGCGTTTCGCCCGGCTTCAGGGGAAAACTGACATCCTCAACAGCGTGGACCCGCTGTTGAACGCGGCCCAGCAGGTCCGTGCGTTTGGCAAACCGCGTAACAAGGTTACGCATATTTAGGCGATCCTCTTCCAAAAACGTTGTTGGAATGACATCAGCCATGTTGAATTCGCGGATCAGTAAAGCTGTAAAGCACATCGACGATCAGATTGATGCTCATGACGATGACTACCGCGAACAGGACGATGGTCTGGACAACTGCCATGTCCCGCGAGCCGATGGCCTGCACAGCCAGAAGTTGGGGATAGCCTGACCGTAAACGGACAGGAACGAGGCCAGATAATCGGGTAATCCGTGCCTGTTGACGGAAGCGATGATGCCTGCAGGGATCGAGATAAGTATAGCGATCAACAGGGCAGTGCTGGCAAGTGTCAGCGTAGCGGGCAGGCGCTCCATGACAATTTCAAGCCCAGGCTGGTTCACATAACGCAGGGACATGCCCAAGTCGCCTTGAAGGACGTCGCCCAGATAGGAAGATACTGGACGTTAAAGGGTCGATCGAGGCCAAGGCTTTTTGTCAGGGCCTCGATCTGTTCAGCAGTGGCTTCCTCACCCAGCATCAGTAGCACTGGATCACCGGAAACATGGACCAGCAGGAAGACAATCAGCGTAATGCCCAGTAGGATGGGGATCATTGGCAGTATTCGCCAGAAGATATATTTTGCCACCGGTTGCCTCCTTGCTTCATCAGTATTCGGGCTGGGCCGAAGTTAGTTGCCTTTCAAACCCGGTATCCGGATCGGGTATTCTTCTGTTAAACCAGTCGATTATAACCTCGAGTCGCTCGACCCGCTCCGGGGGAGGGGCGTTCTTGGCTGCGCTGTTTGATCCGCGGGGGATGACGATGTATTCCATGTCGTTGCGTTTCCAGATCCAGCACATAGAACTGCGCGCGTCTGTCGTTCACATGCCCGAGTTGTTCGATGCGGTAGCGCAGCCGCTTGATCCGGCGATAACTGCCGCCTGTATCGTTTGCATCCGGCGTGCGTGCCAGATGAGCGATGCGTTTGCCGTCCAACGCCCGTAGGGGTGCGGCCATTCCCCGTGGATGGCGCGTTGTAACCGAACAGCCGATACCATCGGCGTGGTTCGTCTGTCAGAGAAGAGGATGGTCCGCTCCCGTCTGTGGGGGCGATCATGAGCGGGGAAACATACTTGTCATTCTCGATCCGTCTCTCTCCGAAGGTGACGGTTTCACCGTCAGTGGAAATCGCCGGTCTGGAGGGAGCCTCGAATCTGTTTGATGTCTTCCGGTTTCAACCCAAAGGTTTCCTCTATCGTTATATACTTGCGGTGTCGTTCATTTTCATCTCGCCGGTTCAGTCGCGGAACAGGTACATCGGGCTGGACCAGACCTGATTGCCGTCCTCAAGGGTCACGCAAACCCAGACAGGGGTATCTTCTTGGGGTGCGATCCGAACTTCCTGTTGCAGGGAAACAGTCTGTGCCAGCGGTGCATCGGGCAGGCGCATTACTTCGAGTTTGCGTTCCAGCCCGCCTGCATCAAGCAGCTGCGTGTCTGATCCAAGCGTGGATACCGACAGGTCCAGATTGCCGTGATTTGTTGCGATGGACAGGCTCGCATCATCGGTAAGATTACCCAACCGCAAATCAAAACCCATCATGTTACCGGTTGTTACGCCGTGCCAGACCACCGCAGCCGATCCGGTTTTCTCCATTTTCATTTCGGGGTTCAGCTTGTTGACAGGCTCAAGCGCGTCGATCCGCCCGCCGGTCAGGGTTGCCCGACCATGCCAAGCTGTATTGCGCCCCCGCCCGCGATATTCCGCGCCTGACCACATGACCCTGAAGCGGGATCCCAGATCATCGGCCCCAAAGGTGCGTTCGCTGTGCAGCACATCGGTTCCGTCCCGCAGCTCTACGCTTACGATGCCGACCGGCGCTTTCACGTTTACGGATACCATTGCTTTATTGCCGGTGCAGCGGACGATATCGCCCAGAATACAGCTGTCCACCTGTTCTGTTTTCGTATCTGGCACCGCATCCGGATTGCGATGGAACAGCGTGCCGCCATCGGGCAGGGATGCGGATACATCAAGATAAACGCGCGGTCCTGTAGTGCCATAGGTATGGCGGCGGCGGATCGTTTCGAAAATCGACTCGCGGGTGTTTTCTGAGGTCACAAAACAGGTCAGCCCGCCATAAGCGCCAAAGACCGATGCGCCCGGATAGCTGGCGCCGGGGCGGCCCTTGTGGCCGTCACTGTTGCAAACCACCCCGACGCGGCGGCGCAGGGGAAAGCCGTCTGTAAGAATCCATTCGAAACTTCCCCAAGCCGAATGCATCTCTACTGCCGCTTCAAGTGTAGCGTCATGGTCAAAGAAGATGTTCGCGTAGCGCCCGCCGACATGGGCATACATGACGGTTTCCGTAGGTTCGGCCTGTAGCTTTGCATAAAGCTCGGTCAGGGTATGCGCGTCTGTTTCACTATCGTTGCGGTCCTGTACCAGCGCATGGGAACACCGGTAAATCGGCGCGCCTTCTTCCAGATAGAACACGTTGTGATCGCCTCCCACCGCAGTATTGCCCGACCATTCGTAGCCCGGCAGAACGGTAAACCGGCCCGGTTCGTTCAGCTCTGCTGTAAGTCCGTTCAAATGTTTCCAGAAGGTTGCGTTGATCTGGAAGTCGTTTGCCTGATGGCTGGTGACATCAAGAAAGGACTTGTTGCGTGCAAAATCGAAATAGTGTTCGATCGTGTTTGTTCCGACCGTTTCGCCGGTCTGGCCGTGCAGGTCGCCCCAGAAATGGGCGACGTCACCCTTGCTGATGACCAACGGTCCCGCGGTTGCTTCATGGCCGGCTTCATCCTGAAAGGTCACTGTCAGCGTGCCTTCCTGCGCACATTTCAATCCTTCAAGGGTCATTGCGCCTGAATCAGGGTTGAAATCGATCCGGGCGGGCAGGCCTTCGACGGGCATGCTGGGCGTTACAGAAAAACGGGTCGGCCCTTGGGAAGTGGGATTTCCCCAAATATCTTCCGCTTTCAGCCCGAGGTGGAAGGTCTCATCCGGGCGACGCAGGGTCGGAAGGGCTGCGCGGTAACGGTCCAGCGGACCGGCAACAACCGACACATAGAGCGGATCGGCCTCCAGCGGCACATAAACGCCTGTGGCCTGAACATCCGCCATCACCCGAAAGACCCTTCCGGAATCAAAGAACGTTGGCATAAGCAGGCCGGATGATCCGCCCGAGGTGTCGCCGAAAGTGATCTCGATCTGCTCTCCCGGATTCAGATAGCCCCCCCGCTGGTAGACCGTCAGGGTTTCGTTCCATGGACGCTGTCCGCCAATGCGGTCGTATTTAAGTTCAAGGTTTCCGCCGCCGGTACTGCGGGCGCTGACATAGTTCGGAGCCGCCGGATCGGTCGTTTGCAAGAACCCTGCGTCGGAAATGAAGCGGAAGGCGATGCGGATGCCGCCAGTGTCGTCGATGCCCAGTTTGCCGGTTGTATAAACAAGCCGGAATGTCTGCCACGTCCGCACTTCAGCGGTCTTCGGGCCAAACAGCTCTGCTGAACCGTAGAGGCTCCGGTCATCGCTCGGGATCGTAGCTGAAACTGCTTCTCCGATAAGGTCTTGCCGAACGGGCCTAAGGTCGCCTGCCATGAAATCTTCTCCGCTGTAGTGTTGTTCCTTTAGGCGTTACATACCTATATAGTTTTGGCAATAGGGCAATTTTTTGAACTACGTTATCGCCGTGGAAATAGCCGGATCTGTACTAAAGGTGCATAATAACTGGACAAATTTAGTAGAACTGCTGCAATTTTGATGGGTCGGTGAAAAATTGTTTGCGCTTTTAAAACTCCATAGTAACGTCAGGCCATCAACAAGGAGTTCCAGAATGTTCAAAAAAATAATCGCTGTTGCCGTCGCTGGTGTACTGGCTGGTACTGCCGGATTCGCGCAGGACTACCCTTCCAAACCGGTGACGCTTGTTATTCCGTTTGCAGCGGGCGGTTCCACTGAAACCATGGCGCGGGTTTTTGGCAAATCCCTCTCTAACGAACTGGGGCAGAACGTTATTGTTCGTGTGCGTCCCGGCGCAGGTGGCGCTATTGGCGCAACCGAAGTTTCCAAGGCAGAGCCTGACGGGTACACTGTAATTTTCACATCATCCTCTTCCCTGATGTGGCCGCCGTTGACTCAGGATGTGGAATACAGCTTTGACAGTTTTGATACTGTCGCCAGAATCACCAATTACCAGCAGGCGCTCGTTGCCAAGGCGGATGCCCCCTTTAATACGCTGGACGAACTGATCTCCTACTCCAAGGACAACACGCTCAGCTATGGGGATCAAAGCACGCTTTCGCGGGCCTTCACCGACTACATAGCCGAGCAGGAAGGAATCGAGTGGAACGGCATCCCGACAAAAGGGGGCGGCGAAATGGTTCCGTTCTTGTTGGGTGGCAAAATTGATTTCGCTTGGTCCGGCGGTGTTCACGGCCGGTATGGCGATACCATTAAAGTGCTGTTGTCGATGAACTCCGACCGTCTTGCGGCCAGTCCGGATGTTCCTTCTATCGCTGAAAAATACGGAATCTCCATGCCGAGTGAGGCAATTCTTGCCGTTCCCGCCGGAACCCCTGCCGATGTCATCGCAGTTCTGGCCGAAAAGGCAGAAGCAGCAATGGAAGACGCCGAATTCCAGAGCCTTATGACCGAGAAACTTCTGTTCCCGCTCAGCTTCCTTGGTACGGAAGGCGCAACAGCAGAGCTTGCGAAGGCCTATGAGGGGCTCAAGAAAGTTGCAGGTCAAAATTGACCCGTGCCGTTGACAAAGATCGGGGCGCCAAAGGGCGCCTCGATTTCCAATCCGGCGTTGTCCTTATGGTCGCCAGTCTGTTTGCGATCTTCTGGCTGATCCCCCGCAACGTTCCGGGCGCAGCAAGTCGCGGCGAAATCGCACCTTCTACCTTCCCATACATCACGGCATTTGTGGTTCTGGCCTGCGCGACCGCGCTGGTGGCGACCAACTGGAAAGCCTATCGCAGTACACGCAGCAGCGGTGGTTCCCGCATTCTGCTGGAGCTTGCGGGCTGGGTTGTCTTTTCCATTGCGACGCTGGCTTTGTTCAACTGGCTCGGCTTTGTTGCTGCCGGTGTGTTCACGACCCTCTGCGCCATTGCCGTTACACGCTACCGCCAGCACAAATGGTTGCTTGGGCTCATCGCGCTTGGCCTGCCTCTCCTTCTGAAACTGCTGGTGTGGCAGATTTTCTCGATCCAACTCCCCTAAGGAACCCGTCATGCTCGAACAGATTGCAAGTGCCTTCGAAGCGGCATTCACCCTTTGGAATCTTATCGCGATTTGTGGCGGTATTGTTCTGGGTATTGTTATCGGGGCTATCCCGGGATTGGGCAGCGTTACAGCGATGGCGGTGCTGATCCCTGTAACCTACTACATGTCACCGCTTGCTGCGATTGCGTTTCTGGTCGGTGTGAACAAAGGCGGTACCTCCGGCGGGGCGATACCGGCCATTCTGCTCAATTCGCCAGGCACGCCCGAGGCGGCAGCCACCGCGCTGGACGGTCATCCGATGGCCAAACGTGGCGAGGCCAAACGCGCGCTGAAATTCGCCATTTTCTCTTCGGTGACAGGGGATATGATTTCAGATGGCATGCTGATCCTGCTGGTCGTCCCTTTTGCCGCTGTGGCCCTGCAATTCGGTCCGCTGGAATATACCTGCGTTCTGCTGTTTGCCTTTGCGCTGCTTGCCGGCATCACCGGAGATTCACCCCTGAAAGGCATCATCGCGATTTTTCTGGGGGTTTTCCTTGCAACCGTCGGGCTGGATCCTGTTCACAGCAGCCAGCGAATGACATTCGGTCAGGTGAACCTTTACGACGGGTTGTCCCTGACATCCCTTGCAATCGGGGCACTTGCCTTGTCGTCCGTGGTGATCGAGATGCTAGGGCTGGGCAGAAGCGGCGGCAAAGAGAGTTTCAGCTTGGAACAACCGCGATCAGGGGCTGCAACGGCCCTGCCATTCCGCGAGTTCTTTTCTTACTGGCGTACCATATTGCGCAGCTCCATGATCGGTTCTTTCGTCGGTATGCTGCCGGGTTTGGGCGTGACACTTGCGGCGTTCCTGTCCTATGGCGCCGCACGGCGGGCATCACCGAACCGTGACAGGTTCGGCACCGGTGAACCGGAGGGCATCATTGCAACCGAGGCTGCCAACAGCGCAGTTGTGGGAGCCAATCTGGTGCCGACCATCGCACTCGGTATTCCCGGTAACATAGCCGCTGCCCTGTTGATCGGGGCGCTGGTGATGCATGGGGTTGTGCCGGGGCCATTCATGCTGACCTTGCACGGGGATCTGGTGTACGGGCTTTTTGCCTCAATGATCATTGCCAATGTGATCCATCTTGTTGTCGGGCGGCTGGGGGTTAACCTCTGGGTCCAGTTTGCAGTGATCCCCCGCGGTGTCATTCTTCCGCCGGTGATCCTTTTCTGTATCATCGGAGTTTATTTGCCGTCCCAATCCCTTTGGGACGTGGGTGTGATGCTGATTTTCGCGGGCATAGGTGTTGCAATGGCGCGGACCGGTTTTTCGCTCGTATGTCTGGTAATCGGCTTTCTGCTTGGCGATTTGTTTGAAACTTCGCTGCGCCAGACCTTGTTGCTCTATAATGGTAAATATGTCGAAGCCATCCTGTCTCCGGTCGCGCTGCTATTTATGGCGCTGACCATTGGTGTTATGGTGCGCGCATTTATAATGGCGCGCAGGAAAAACGCATGAACCGTCAGGCCACGATCGAATCCGACTCCGACATCAACAAGGCTTTAAAGCATGCGATGCTGCAAGAGATTGATCGGAACGGCATGACCAAGCGGCAGGCGCTTCGGGTTGCGCTGGTCAATGCCATTCATAGCGGGACCCTTGCACCCGGTCTGCGGCTGCCGTCGGAAACGGATCTGGCAGAACGTCTGGGGGTAAGCCTTGGCACGGTGCAAACCGCTTTGGGGCAGGTGCAGGATCTCGGGTTGATCAAAAGGCGTCGCGGTGACGGAACGCGCGTGCTGGATTGTTCGGTCCTTCCCCCGAATATCTGGCACTTCCGGATGCACCATATTGAATCCGGAAATGCCTTTCGCATGATGAACCAGCAAATCGAGATCGCCAGTACGGATTCAGAAGGGCCATGGTGTGACCATCTCGGGGCATGCCCCGAATATACTGTAATCCGCCGCAGCATTATCGGCACCCATGACTTGCGGGTGGGGGCAGAGATGATTTTGGACGCGCGCCTTGTGCCCGCTGCGAGCCTTGCGGCGCATTCCCTGCGCCAGTCCAACCTGCGTACGATTCTAGAAGCCCGTCTTGGGGTTGTGGCTGTGCAGGGCAAGCGTTCGGTGTCGCTGGAGGACATTGATTTCAGGCAGGCGGCGCTCTTCGAGTTGCCAATGGACGGACCGTTTTTCAAAATCGAAGCCACTACCTTTCTGTCCGACCAGCGCCCCTTCTATTTCCAGACGCTCCATGTGCCTGCAGATCGTGTCACGCTCGAATTTTAACGGGCTGTTTCAGAGCATCAGCCCCGTGGGATTTCGACACTGGTCTGCCCAGAATCGCCGGTTCAGGAGAAACTACTTCTGGTTTTGAGGTCAGTGATTCCGCATCGGATCGGCTGTGGTAAAACGGTGGCCGCATAAAATGATGTCATTTGTACACACTCTAAAAATAAAGTGGCTGAAACTTTAGCATTTTGGGCTTTTGCGTCGGGTTATTTAACATTTCCCTAGAGGGAAACTTTGCAGCGGGTTAATAAGACAGGAACACCGCAGCGGGAGTGATCCCGTACTACTATGCCTTGAGGCGAGTGTCGGAAGGTTTCGTCGCGATACAATTGAACGTATCGGCTGCGTCCATTCGTCAACCAACCAAGCGTATGAAAAAATTAAAAACCGCGACCGTATTTCAGAAGGAATACCAGCAGATGCTTCATCAAACCGTTTTCACTGAACAGTTCTTCGAAGTTGACTTTGATCAAGAGGAGGGAAGGTTGCGTTTCGGGCCGGTCCACAAAAGCGCTGCTGCCCGTATTCACCAAATTCTGCAGGCTTTTGATCTGACGACAGGTGCAGACAATCGGATCAGAATAATACCTGTTTCCGCCGAACTGGCCCGTATCGAGGTATACGGACAGAATGTAAGCGGGTATTTCGCAGAAGGTGACGGACTTGAAGCTTCGGAAGAAACCCTCGACGCTTTCGTGTTGCATGCTTGTCCGAAAAACTATCCCGTATCTCTTCACGGGTATTACTATCCCGACGATGAAACGCGAATTAATACCGTAATGACAGCGGTTCACGACGGGGTTTCGGTACGGTGGAGCCGTCTGCGCAACCGTCTGCGGGACGGGACGTGTTTGTGTATTTCCACGCCCACCGAACTTTCGGTGATTGGCTGAATGCCGGATCAGAGTGCTAGGGGTTCTCCGTGCCGCGCTGGGACCTCCAGTGCGTAACCCTGTCCGGTATAGGTGTGAATACCGCTTGCCCCCTTGCCGGACAGCTTTTCAATTTTGCGCCGCAGCTTGCAAATATGAACATCAAGTGCCTTGGCGTAGGGCTGGTAATCTGACAGGGCATAAAGCGCATCGAACAGAACCTCGCGGTGGACGACTTTACCTGCATTAAGGGCAAGAATACGAAGGATCGTCTGCTCGCTCGCGGAAATCTTGATGGTTTGTCCGGCAAGGTCAGGGTGACGGCCGTCAAGAAACACCGTCAGATCACCGGCCTGTACTTCTTGTGTGCGGACACCAAACTGGCGCCGCGCAAGCGCCCGAAGCCGCGCGGTAATCTCAGTGGAATTGAACGGGCTGCTCAGGGCGTCGTCTGCTCCGGCATCCAGTATGCTTGCGCGTCCCTCTGCGCTGACATTGCTTTGCAAAACTAACAGCGGGTTTTTCGCACCGGATTTGCGAAATTTCAGAATTGCGGCGTTTGCATCGTCGTTCGCGTCAAAGGCCAGAACTACCGGAAGAAGGACCGCAACATTCTCATCCAGCCCTGAACTGCCGTTAAGTATGGCAGCCTCTGGTAAATGCTCGGCGGTGATCCCGTTTTTCCGGAAAGCCGCGATTAAGGACGACCTGCGGTTTTCGTCGGGATCATGTAGAATTACGCGCATCCGGTCTCTTTCTGGAACTTGCGAAAAAATAACTATAGACTACAGTAGCAAGGCAAACGGCTTCAATACAGGACCAATCGGAAAGAAATCTCCGTCCCTATCCCGTTAACGGGTTTGTCGGGTCGAAGGTTGAATGCCAGCCCTGAATTGATGTTTGCGGAAACCGGAATGGATGGCTGCCTGATGCTTGCAAGGTTATTTCTCGTTTTGGCGTTCACGCTGGCGGCTGCCAGCGCGCAGGCGCAGGTGCGGCTGAAGGATATTGTCAGCTTTGAGGGTGTTCGGGCGAACCAGTTGATCGGCTATGGACTGGTCGTCGGTCTGGACGGGACGGGCGACAGTATGCGGAACTCTCCGTTCACGCGAAAATCAATCGAAGGCATGTTATCCCGCTTGGGCGTCGGCAACCTGAGCGACGAGGGCCTGAACACGAAAAACGTTGCCGCTGTTATGGTCACGGCAGAATTGCCGGCCTATGCCCGACGCGGCAGTGAAATCGACGTGAACGTTGCCTCTTTGGGTGATGCGGAATCGCTGCGGGGTGGCACGCTGCTGGTCACGCCTCTGTCAGGGGCAGATGGTGCAATTTATGCGGTCGGACAGGGTGCGCTTGTGGTTGGGGGCTTTTCGATTCAGGGGGCCGCGGCGGAAGTAACCAGCGGTGTTCCAACCGTGGCACGTATCGAAAGCGGAGCGATTGTCGAAAAGGAAATTGATTTCAATTTGCAGGAAATGGCCAGCATACGCCTGGCCCTGCGCAACCCTGACTTCACTACAGCTTTGCGAATAAAAGACGTTATCAATGAGCAGGCCAAAGGTGCACGGGCGGTCACGCTTGATCCGGGAACGATCGAAGTGTCCATGATGGGCAAGGGCGATATATCCGAGATGCTGGCGGCAATCGAAAATCTGTCGGTGCAACCGGATACCCCCGCAAAAGTCGTGATTGATGCCAAGTCGGGCACGATTGTTATTGGCGCTGACGTGCGCATTGACGAAGTGGCGATCAGTCAGGGCGGATTAACGGTAAGTGTTTCGGAAAGCGCCTTTGTCAGCCAGCCCGCGCCTATTTCCATCGGGGAAACCGTAATCGTTCCCAGCACTGAAATTCAGGTTGAACAGAAAAATTCGGGCTTCGCACTGGTCGGTGGACAGGTTAGCCTGAGAGAAATGGTAGACGGATTGAATGCGATCGGAATCGGGGCGCAGGAAATTATTTCGATCCTGCAGGCGATCAAAGCTTCCGGCGCGCTGCATGCCGAACTGGAGATCATATAATGGATTTGCAAATTCCCCTTTTTCAGACCCTGCGGGCAGAACCGAAAGATCTGGGAAAACAGGAAAGCATCGAGAAGGCCGCGCAGGATTTTGAAGCGGCTTATCTGGGAACCACCTTTTCTGCGATGCTGGCGCAGGCCATTCCCGATCCCGCAGGCGGGCACGGGGAAGAGATGTTCCGCGGGTTGCTGGCCAATGCGATGGCGCAGGAAGTGGCAAACTCCGGTGGTGTAGGAATCGCGCGTTCGATTGCGGCCCAGTTGAAAGTCTATAGCAAATGATCGGTGTGCCCCCCACATCCGCTCTTTCCCGTTTGGGTATCCGGCTGGGAGAGCGCAAGGCCCGCAGCGGGCCGGATAATGCGGGTCTGACGCAGGAAGACGAAGAGAATATCCATCGCTTCGAAGGGCTGCTTTCGGACACGCTCGGCCTTTTGCGGCGGGAAAACGAAGCGCTTGAAGCCAAAGACGTGGCGACTGTTGCCTCCTTTTTCGAAGAAAAGGCAAAGCTGCTGGAAACGCTGGAGCGAAAGCAGCCTGCGGTTGAGCCGTTTCTGGCTGTAGATGTTCCCGCCGTGGCCCAATTGCGCAAGCTGGTCCGCGATCTGGCTGAACAACTGGAACTGAACGAGCACCTGTTGCGGGGCATGGCCGATGCCTCCCGCACCATCCTGAGCGAGATTGAGCATCTGCGCAGCCGGCAGAGTCTGAAAGGTGTTTACGATAAAACCGGACAGTTACGTGGTGATGTCAACGTAAAGGCGCCGGGAAAAGGTTTCGAACGGAAATTTTAAAAAAGTTTCGATTTGCGAAAAATGGAAACTTTTTGGAAACCTCGGGTCCACTTCTTCTTCACATGGGAAAAATCCCTACCACCGGTAGAATGACCGGTGTCCAGAGCAAGAAAGCAAGGACTACTAAATATGACTTCGATCATCACAAACACTTCTGCAATGAACGCCCTTTCGGCCCTGCGTGAAGTGAATGACAACATGGCCACAACTCAGGACCGGATTTCTTCGGGTCTGAAGGTTGGCTCTGCAAAAGACAACGCAGCCTATTTCCAGATCTCCGAGACCATGAAGGGCGACAGCTCTGCCTATGCGTCTATCAACGAAGGTCTGACCCTGACGAAAAACTCCGTTGCAACGGCCCGTCTGGGTTCGGAAACCATTCAGGATCTGGCGCAACAGTTCCTTGACAAGGTTGCTTTTGCGCAAGGCGCAGCCGGTGGCCAAGGCGAGATCCAGAACGATCTTCAGGAACTGGTCAAGCAGATGGAAACCACGCTGAGCCAGTCCACCTTTAACGGGGATGATATGCTGGGTGCGGGATCTTATAGTGGGACCTTTACGACTGAAGCTGCGGTTAACGGGGGCACTGGTGCTCTGACATCAAGTGTAAACAGTGATGCGACAGTCGGCGTAGACCGCAATGTCGTAAC
Source organism: Paracoccaceae bacterium (assembly GCA_018223125.1). GTDB lineage: Bacteria > Pseudomonadota > Alphaproteobacteria > Rhodobacterales > Rhodobacteraceae > Amylibacter. Next base: position 15,395 of record JAAEZA010000063.1, read on the forward strand.
GGGCATCAGCCGTGCGGGTACTGGCTATGCCACAACCGACATCGTGGTTGGCACATATGACATGGCCGAGCTCGTGCGCGATTTCAAAGCTATAAGCACCGACTTTGAAACCAATGCGACAGCAGCAACCGGCGAAGCTTTCCTTGCCGGTGTTCTGGCATCTACTGAAGGTGTTGTCGGAAAAGTCTCCGACATCGCAACCAAACTGGGTCAGTCCGAAAAATCCATCGAGAACCAGCAGGAATTCCTGAACAAGCTGACCGATAACATCGACAGCGGCGTTGGTTCCATGATCGATGCGGACATGGAAGAAGAAGCGGCCCGTCTGCAAGCACTGCAAACACAGCAGCAGCTGGCAACACAGTCGCTTTCCATCGCGAACCAGGCACCGTCCAACGTTCTGAGCCTGTTCCAGTAA
>JAAEZA010000064.1 GCA_018223125.1 Paracoccaceae bacterium
TGATCGTCCCAGCCCCATGTGTTGGGTTCCGATTTGAACAGCCAGTAGTTCATGGTGCACCTCCGCGTTTATCGGCTTTCCGGTTTCAGGGGGCGCGACATCAGTGTGCGCAGCACCTGTTCCAGTTCCTGCCGCCCATCCAACACATCCGCAACCGCTTGTGCAATCGGCATTTCGATGTTCTGGCGGTTTGCAAGGGACAGAACAGCCTGTGCGGTGGCGATGCCTTCCACGGTTTTTCCGGTGCCGAATGCCCCTTCGCGGCCCAGTTTTTCCCCAAAGGCAAAGTTGCGGGATTGCAGGGAGGTGCAGCTAAGCGCCAGATCACCAAAGCCCGACAACCCCATCAGGGTTTCGGTTTTTGCCCCCATAGAGGCCGCAAGCCGCGCCAGTTCGGCAAAGCCGCGTGTCATCAGGGCAGCGCGGGCGCTTTCGCCCAGTCCGGCCCCCACCACAAGACCGCAGGCAATGGCGTAGACATTCTTGAGAGCCCCGCCAAGCGCAACGCCGGTGGTGTCTTGGCACAGATACAATCGCAAGGAAGCAGAGGAGAGAACCTCTTGCAACCAAGCGCCGGTTTTTTGGTCTTCGCAGCCGAGCGAAAGCGCAGTCGGTTTGCCCTGTGTCAGCTCGCTCGCAAAGCCCGGGCCCGAGAGCACGGCAACGGTGCCATCGGGTCGTTGTTCTTTTAATATGTCCTGCTGTAGCAGACCCGTGCCGGTTTCAATACCCTTGGCGCAGAGCAGAACCGGCGCAGCGGCGGGCAGGGACGCATCGGCCAGAAAGCTGCGCAGATGTTGTGCAGGCAACACCATCAACAGGATTTCGGCGGTTTGCAAATCCTCAAGATCAGAGGTGATTTCCAATCCGTCAGGCAGGGGTACATCGGGAAGATAACGTTTGTTTACGCCGGTTTGCCGCATGGAATTGATCTGTTCGGGGTCACGCCCCCAAAGCACCACTTCATTGCCGCCCGATCGCGCCACGCTGGCAAGGGCCGTGCCGAAGGCGCCTGCGCCGATCACGCCAATCCGCGTCATGCCTTGGCCCCTTTCTTGCCGGAGCCGAGCATTGGTGCGGCGGCTTTGTCCAGCGGCCAGCGCGGGCGGGCAGACAGTGTCAGGTCATCCCGTTCGCCGCCCGCAAACCTTTCCAGTCCGGCCCATGCGATCATCGCGCCATTGTCGGTGCAGTATTTCAGCGGCGGTGCGAGGAATTGAAAACCTTCATTGGCAGCAACATCCTGCAAGGCGCTTCGGATCAGGCTGTTGGCAGCCACACCGCCCGCTACGGCCAAAACCGGCGTTTCAACGGGTTTGCCAAAGGCGACACAGGCGCGGCGGGTCTTTTCCGCCAGCGTGTCTGCTACCGCCTGCTGGAAACTGGCACACAGATCAGCGCGATCCTGCACCGTCAGCCCGCCCTTTTCCGCAATCAGAGTGTCCCGCGCACGGCGCAGGGCGGTTTTCAGGCCGGAAAAGGACATATCCAGATCGGGCCGGTCCAGCAGCGGACGGGGAAAGCGGAACCGTTTGGGATCACCTTTCTTGGCCTCTTCCTCGATTAATGGCCCGCCGGGATACCCAAGCCCCAAAAGTTTCGCTGTCTTGTCAAAGGCTTCGCCGGGCGCGTCGTCAATGGTGCCGCCCATACGGGTGAACTGATCGGGGCCGTGCACGCCCAGAAACTGGCAATGCCCGCCGGACACAAGCAACATCAGATAGGGGTATTCCACGCCGTCCGTCATGCGCGGGGTGAGCGCGTGACCGGCAAGGTGGTTAACTCCCACCAGCGGCTTGCCCGAGCCGATGGACAGGCCCTTGGCGCACATGACGCCGCTTATAACGCCGCCGATCAACCCCGGTCCCGCCGTCACGGCGATTGCATCCACATCTGTTAGGGTTAATCCGGCCTGTTCAAGCGCCTGTTCGACACACAGGTCCAGCCGTTCTGCATGGGCGCGGGCCGCGATTTCCGGCACCACACCGCCAAAGGCCGCGTGCAACCCTTCCTGCCCCCAGACAATGGAGGATAGCACCTCGGCATCAGTACCATCCTTGCGGCGCACAACAGCAGCGGCAGTGTCATCGCAACTGCTTTCGAGCCCTAATACCGTGATATTTTGTGACATTGCCAATCCGCGCCGGTCATGTTTTTCTCGCCCTGCAGGTAACATTTGCGCCCCTTTTCAGCAATGGTCACATCACCCCATGCCCGACCCTTTCGTTTTGATGATCCGGCCCGAGCCGCAATCCCGCGCCTTTCTAAAGGCGTTTACTGTGCAGACGGGTCTTGAAACAGATGTGATTTTTAGTCCCGTACTTGGGATTGTGTCCCGTCAGGGGGTTGCTTTGCCTGCGGATGCATCTCTGCTCGTCTTCACTTCGGTGAACAGCGTAGCACTTTGGTCAGAACTGACTTCTGACCGGAAACCGCGGGCATTTTGCGTCGGAAAGAACACGGCAGAGGCGGCACGGGCGCAGGGGTTTGCTGCTGAGAGCGCGGATGGAACAGGCGAAGACCTGCTCAGCTTGATTTTGTCCAACGCCCAAGAGGCTGACCGGATTTATTACCTTTCGGGAAATTTCGCGGCGCTTGATCTGGCGCAGGCCTTGCAAGCGAGGGGGTACAATGCCCGCAGGATCGTACTTTACGATCAGCTACCACTGCCCCTGACACAAACAGCGCTGGATGTACTGGAACGAAAACCCGTGATTGTTCCGGTTTTCTCCCCCAGAACCGCGCGATACTTTGTGGATCAGATTGCCGGTAAACCGATGCATGATTGCCGTTTCCTGTGTATCAGCGCAAATGCAGCGGCCCCGTTGGAAGGGCTCTCAGCGCCGATCGAAATTGCCAGCGCCCCGACACGTGACGCCATGATTACAGCTTTGAATATGACGCTGCGCAATTTCACAGCAAAAGCCTGAAGATTATAGGCAATTTCAGCGCAGTTGGTGCATTGCACTTGAGAGAATGGAACAGAGACCCTAGTTTTGGGGAAGGGATTCCTCCTAGAAGCAGAACAGGGCTATCGGCACGTGGCAGATAAATCCAAGAAAAAACCGGAAATCGAAGACGCGGACGTCGTGGATAGCACGGATGCCAAGACCGGTGGCAAGCCGACAGAAAATAACGCTGGTGCTAAGGCTGATGCTGTTAAACCGGCAGTAAAGGGTACTGACAGTCCAACCGGTGATACAGCCGATACAGATGATAAAAGGCCCAAGGCTCAATCTTTTCAGAAAAACGCTTCTGAGGACAAAAAAACTGACACTGCCAGTGACAAGAAGCCAGCGGATGAAAAAGCCGTCGCAGGTAACGCCACTGCCGCTAAGACAACCGACATTAATCCGGCAACCCCAGCCACTGCAGCGGCTACAGGGGCGAGCGACGGCTCCAAACCTGCCGATCCGGTTTCCAAGCCGAAGGAAAAACCGGCTACAGATCCTGTGATCAAACCCGAGCCAGAGCCTGCCGTGCACAACGCGGAAGAAGAGAGCGAAGAGGATGACATCGGGTCATCCTTTGCTGCCAAGGTGTTGCGGGCGCTGGCGCTGATCGTATTCGGGATTGTGGTCGCGCTTTGGGGCGCACCCAAGGTTGCACCTATGCTGCCGGCCGGCCTGTCGCCAGTAGCAGAGTTTTTGATGCCCGGACAAAGCGAAGCAAGAGCCGAAGTGGCAGCCTTGCGTTCCGATCTGGAGTCGCGTCTGGCGGAACTGGAACAGGCACCACAAGATGGTGTCAATCAGGAGACAATCGACGCGGCTATTGCACAATACGCGCAAAGCCAGCAGGAAGAACTGGCCGCGATCAAAGACAGACTGGCGGCGACCGATGGTGTGGACATAGAATCCCGCGTTGCCTCGCTTGAATCCCGTATCGAAGGGGTAGAAGCTGAACTGACGGCGGTTGGCGAACGGCTGTCTGCACAAATCACCGAAAACGGCGCAACCCTGTCCGAAGAAGCGGCATCAAAACTTTCCGGTTTTCAGGCGACATTGCAGGGATTGAAAGCGCAGGTCGCCGATCTGGCAGCAAAGAACGGTGCGCTGAACCAGAAAGTGGAAGAAGCCGCCAAGGCCGCGGCGCGGCGGGTGGAAGAAGCGGAAAAACAAGCCTCCAGTCAGGTGGCGTCCACTGCGACGAAGAAACTGCTGACCGATATTACCGTGGCGCTTGACAGTGGTACGCCGTTCCGCACCGCCCTTGACGGTTTGGTGGAATTGACCGGCACCGAAGTGCCCGACGTACTGGAGGCTGTTGCAGACACGGGCACCCCGTCCTGGACGACCCTGCGCAACCGTTTTTCCGATCGCGCCCACGCTGCACTGCGGGCCGATACCAAAGCGAATGCAGGGGATGGTGTTGCAGGCAAGCTTGGCGCGTTTCTTAAAACCCAGGTGGGCACCCGCTCTATCGAGCGGCGGGACGGGGACAGCGCGGATGCGATCCTGTCCCGTGTGGAAGACGATCTGGTCAACCGCAGGCTTGCCGCCGCCCTGAGCGAGGCTAATTCACTGCCTGAGGCTGCCAAGGCGGCAATGTCACAGTGGATCGCCGACCTTTCCGCCCTGAACGCAGCGCAGTCTGCGTTGACTGATCTGAATGCCTCTCTGGGCGCAACCTGATAGAAAGCGCGACACATGCTGTGGTCCCTTATCCGAATTATAATCTTCATCGCGCTGGTGACGGCAGCGGCCTTTGCGGCCAGCTTCCTGATCGAGGCCGGCGGTCAGGTGCAACTGTCGTTTAACGGGGCAGAATATACGTTTGAACCGCTGGTCGGGCTGATCGGTCTGGTCCTTTTGATCCTTGCGATCTGGATCGTGGTCAAATTGCTGGCGCTTATGGTGGCGGTGTTTCATTTCTTTAACGGAGATGAAACCGCGATTTCCCGCTATTTCACCCGCAATCGCGAACGCAAGGGGTTCGAGGCGCTGGCAGACGGGATGGTCGCCCTTGCCGCTGGTGAAGGACGCACGGCCAGCCAGAAAGCGGCCAAGGCCGAGCGGTATCTTGATCGTCCTGAACTGACCCAGCTTATTAATGCGCAAGCGGCAGAAATGTCCGGCGATACCAAAAAGGCACTGAAGCATTATAAGAACCTGTTGCAAAACGACCGGACCCGTTTTGTGGGGGTGCAGGGCATCATGAAGCAGAAACTGGCTGAAGGGGACACGGATACCGCGCTGAAGCTGGCAGAGAAAGCCTTTGCCCTTCGACCGAACCATGACGGTACACTTGATACCCTGTTCACCTTGCAAACGGAAAAGCAGGAATGGTCCGGTGCGCGCAAGACGATTGAAGCCAAGGTAAAGGCCCATACGTTGCCCCGTGATGTGGGGCGCCGCCGTGATGCGGTTCTGTCGCTTGCGGATGCACGCCGCCTTTTGGATGCCGGGGAAATTCCTTCGGGCAAGGAAGCCGCGTTGCAGGCGAACGCCCTGTCCCCTGATCTGGTGCCTGCGGCGGTTCTGGCGTCGGAGATGCATGTTCTGGACGGCAACAGGAAAGCGGCGGCGAAAGTGATCAAAAAGGCCTGGGGCGCAACCCCGCATCCCGATCTTGCCAGCGCCTTTGCAGAGATCGAGCCGGATGAAACGCCCGCGGCACGTTTGAAACGGTTCAATGCGCTGCTGCGGATCAATTCCGATCATGCCGAAACACGGATGCTGCACGCGGAACTGCTGCTGGCAGAGGAAGATTTCCCTGCGGCCCGCCGTGCCATGGGCGATCTGGCGGAAAAACAACCCTCGGCACGGTCCCTGTCGATCATGGCGGCGATCGCACGGGGCGAAGGGGCGGATGAAAAAGTCGTGCGCGGCTGGCTGTCAAAAGCGCTCTCGGCCTCTCGCGGACCACAGTGGATCTGTTCGTCCTGCAACAAGATCCATACCCAGTGGGCCCCGAAATGCGACAACTGCGGCACCTTTGACGGGATGGATTGGAAAACGCCGCCGGAAAGCGATGATCTCGGGGCGACGACGTCTATGCTTCCGATGATGGATGGAGCGCTGGAGGGGGTGGAGCCTGTTCCCGATCCGACAAAAACGCCAGAACAGCGCGACTGACCTGTTTGGCGTGTGTTATCACCAGTGAATGACCTGCACCTTTGATTTCAACAATTTGCGCGCTGCGGTTGATTTCCCGCAGGCGCATGGCGCAGGCAATCGGGATAACCGTGTCCTCTGTTCCGAAAACGGCCAGCACCGGCATCCCACGATCCAGCAGCCTGCGATGCACATCAGTCTGGTCCGTATAAATCACATGGCGCAAGCTGCTTAGAACCGCGGCCCCGAAACCGGCAAAGCGGGTCTCGCGGCACTGTTTTTCGATCATATCGTTGTCGACACCTTCCAGTTTGCCCGCTTGCCTGCTGCCACGACGCAGGGTCCAGCCGCCGAACAGAAACATGGCAAGATCCCCGATGACCGGCCAGCGGGCGACCCAGTTCGGCTCTGATCGCAATAATCCGGCGGGTGCAAGCAGGACCAGACGGTTGATCCGGTCCCGCCGCAGGGCCGCATAATGGGCGGCGATTGCGCCACCCATCGAATAACCCAGAAGATGGTAGCCAGCAGGAACTTCAAGCTTTTCAAGCAGTTCGTCGATCTCCCGCACGTAGAACGCCATGGTATGGCGGGCGTAAGGCCGATCCGAAAAACCGCGTCCGAAATGATCGAATGTCAAAACGCGATAGCCTGCGCCGGTAAGGGCGCCCAGTTGGTCCCGCCAGACAAAGCTTGGCGTGGTCAGGCCGTGCACCATGACGAGAACCGGACCGTCTTTCGGCCCGTGCCACTGGTAGTGGATCAGCCCGCCGGTGATCTGTGCAAACTCTCCGGATGCATGCCGTCTGGCCCGCCCCGACATGGGGCGGCGCAGAAACCATGCTACGGCAAGGAACAGCCCGAAGGCGATCAGGAACGAGGCCGGAGAGAAAAAGCTCATGTGCCGCAGAAGGTTTGTTGCACGATCTGATCCGGCGTCGGTGCGGCCTCATACGCTGCGTAGTCCGGTTGCGGCGCATAAGGCTTGGTAACAACCGATACAAGAGTATGGAACGGGGTGAAATCCCCCGCCAAAGCGCTTTGAATGGCTTCCTCAACCCGATGGTTTCGCGGGATAAATACCGGATTGGCGGCTTTCATCCCGTCCAGTAACGCCGGATCATGCCGCTTGCGCCATTGCTCCAGCCAGTGCTGGGCCGCGAGCGGTTCGATAAACAGGGCTGCAAAAGCCTTTTCGTTGTCGCCGGCTGCAATGCGGGTCAATTCGCTGAAGAACAGGGTGAAATCACAGCCCTGATCCGCCATCAGTTTGAACACCTCCTGCATGAAACCGGCATCCACCGGAATGCCGAGTTTGGCGGCAAAGCCGGCATTCAGGGTTTCGTTAAACAGGTCGGAAAACCGCCCCACTGCCTCTTCGGCCAGTTTGATTGCGGCATCCTGATCAGGGTGCAGCACAGGCAGCAGCGCCTCGGCCAGACGGGACAGGTTCCACACGCCGATATTGGGCTGGTTCACCCAGGCATAGCGCCCGTTGCGGTCAATGGAACTGAAGACTGTATTGGGGTGAAAGCGGTCCATAAAGGCGCAGGGACCATAGTCTATGGTTTCTCCTGCGATCTGCATGTTGTCGGTATTCATCACCCCGTGAATGAACCCCAGACACATCCATTGGGAAATCAGACGCGCCTGCCGCTCTGCCACCATCTCCAGCATGGCCAGAACCGGATTTTCTGCTTCTTTCGCGGCAGGATAGTGCCTGTCGATCACGTAATCCGCCAGTGTCCGGATATGTTCTTTCTGATCGCGTGCAAAGAAATACTGGAATGTTCCAACCCGCACGTGGCTTTGCGCGATGCGGGTCAGGACGGCGCCCGGCAATCCGGTTTCCCGTTGCACCCTTTCACCGGTTGTCACGGCGGCCAGCGCACGGGTGGTGGGCACACCGGCAGCGGCCATAAATTCGCTGACGATATATTCCCGCAGCACAGGGCCAAGCGCGGCTTTGCCGTCACCGTTGCGTGAAAACGGGGTCGCACCGGAGCCTTTCAACTGTATATCCAGCCGTGTGCCATCAGGGGCGATGATCTCTCCCAGCAGATGGGCGCGGCCATCGCCGAGTTGCGGCGACCAGCCGCCGAACTGGTGTCCGGCATAGGCCATGGCCAGAGGTTCCGATCCTTGGGCTACACCCGCACCGGACAACATTTCAAGACCCTTTGACGATGACAGCCACGCCACGTCCAAGCCGATCTGTTCCGCCAGCCCTGCGTTCAGTTTAACCAGTTCCGGTTCAGGGGCCTGATCCGGATCAGTGCGGGCGAAGAAACCATCGGGCAGGCGGGCATAGCTGTTGTCAAAGGCGGGTCCGGTCATTCCGTGTTCCATTCTTTCAGGATGTATTTTGCAGTCATAAGATCCAGATGGGCCCCGCCACCGTTTTTGAACAGGGTGATCTCGTCATCGTGACTGCGTTTCGCTGTACCGGCCACCAGTTCATGGAAATCGCCAAGAATATCATCCTTGCTGACAACACCCTCCGCCAGCGGGATTTTCAGCTCTCCGATGTGGTCCATCGTGGTGGCGCGGCTGTCAACAAAGATACTGCTGCGGGTCAGGGCGGTGTCATCCACCTCTCGCATGTCGGGGCGGTAGGCACCGATCAGGTCGATATGCTGGCCCGCATGCAGCCAGTCGCCCTGCAGGACCGGATCGCTGGACATGGTGGCACAAGACACGATATCGGCCTGTGAGACCGCATTCTCAAGGCTCTCTACCGGCTTGATATCATGGGTGTCTGACAGCTCTTCTGCCATTTCGACCGCCTTGGAATATGTGCGGTTCCAGACCATGAAAGATGCCTTCGGAAAGACCGTAGAATAAGCGCTAACCAGATTGCGCCCGACGGTTCCGGCCCCGACAATCAGGATCGTTTCACTGTCAGGCCGCGCCAGCAGTTTCGCGCCAAGCAGGCTGTCACCGGCGGTTTTCCATTTTGTCACAAGGTGAAAGTCGATCACCGCTTCCAGCGTGCCGAATTCATCGTCAAACACCATCACCCCGCCCTGAACCATCGGCTTGCCTTTGGCCACATTGCCCGGAACGATTGTGGCGGATTTTACCGCAACACCCAACCCGTCGATCCAGGCGGCGCGGCTGAGCAGGGTATCTTCCCCGCGATAAGCAAACCCGTCGGCAATGCTCGCAGTGGGGAGCTTGTGCCCCTTGGCAAGCGCATCGGTCAAACCTTCCCAGCTCAGCCGGTTGTCCATTTCGTCAAATTCGATAAACGGGATTTTCATTCAATTGGTCCTTTTTAATAAAAGAGATGCCGGTCCGTCAGGCTGTGTCGCCCCCTGTTTCGCGCAGGGCAAAGCGCAGTTCCCGTTCCAAGACATCCAGAAAGCGGGAGCGGTCGGCCTTGGAAAAGGGTTTGCCGCCGCCCTGCCGGAACGGATCGGCTGCCCGCAGATCGGCCATAAGATCCCGCGTGGCCAGACGGTTGCCGATATTGGCCTTGGTGAACATTTCGCCGTTATGCTGTATCACGCGGGCGCCCGCTTCAAGACACTTGGCCGCCAGCGGGATGTCCCCAGTGACCACCACATCGCCTGCCTTGCAACGATCGGCTATCCACATATCCGCCACATCGGGGCCGGCATCCACCACCACGGTTTCCACCAGCGGATGGGGGTTCGGGCGGATGCCGCCGTTAGACACCACAAAGACCTTCACCTTGTGGCGGTCCGCAACACGCAGGGTCTCTTCCTTGACCGGACAGGCATCAGCGTCGATGTATATGCTGCTCACTTGGACTCTTTCGTCTTGGCTTTTGTTTTGGCTTTCTTCTTTTCAGATGTAACCTTGTACTGCTCGGGGATGGGCATCCGGTTGAACGCATCCAGTCCGGCAATCTTATAGGCTTCGGCAAGGGTCGGGTAATTGAATGTGTTCTCGATAAAGTAATCCACGGTGCCCTTCAGGTTCAGAACCGCCTGTGCAATGTGGATCAGTTCGGTTGCACCTTCGCCCATGATTTGCACGCCCAGCAGGCGGCGGGTTTTCAGGGACACCAGCATTTTCAACATGCCGTTTTCGATCCCCATGATATGCCCGCGTGAGGTTTCAGAGAACCGCGCCAGCCCGATTTCGTAAGGAATGCCCCGTTCCTGTACTTCTTCTTCGGACATGCCACAGGTGGACATTTCAGGCACGGAATAGATGCCATAAGGGAACCACGGAGATTGCGGCAGGGTCGGCGTATCAAGCGCGTGGCAGGCCGCCACGCGCCCCTGCTGCAACGATGTAGAAGCAAGAGAGGGAAAGCCGATCACATCGCCCGCCGCATAGATATGGGGGACAGCAGATTGATAGGTTTCGCGGTTTACACTGATCCGGCCACGGTGATCGGTTTCCAGCCCGACCGCTTCCAGATTCAGCGCCTCTGTCGCCCCCATGCGCCCCGCTGCAAACAACAGCATTTCCGCGCGGACGTGACGGCCGTTTTCCATCGAAATCTCGACAAAGTCGCCTTTCTGCTCCACCAGTTCCACCTTGGAGCCCAGGCGCAAGTCGATGCCCATCTCGCGGATCTGCTGGGTGAACTCTGCGATCAGGGTCTTGTCGATGAAGTCCAAAAAACTGTCCCGCGGCTCTACCAGTGTCACCTGCACATCAAGGGAACAGAGGATGGTGGCATATTCCACCCCGATCACCCCCGCGCCGATCACGATCATGCTGCGGGGGATATTGGGCAGCGTCAGGATTTCGTCGCTGTCAAAAACCGTGGTGCCGTTGAAGGGAATGTAGTCGGGCCGGAAAGGCTTGGTTCCGGTGCAGATGACAAAGCTGTCGGACGAGATTTCGGTGGTTTCCCCGTCGCGGCTTTTGACCTCGATCACATTTTCGGAAACAAACCGCGCCTCGCCCTCCATCGTTTCAACACGGTTGCGGGTGAACTGGTGTTCCAGCACATCCACTTCGTAATCCAGTGTCTTGTGAAGGCGTGCCTGAAGATCCTCGGACTGGATTCCATCCCGTGCGCGGTAGGACCGGCCGTAAAAGCTCCGTTCCCGCCAGCCTGACAGGTTCAGCGCGGTTTCCCGCAGGGTTTTGGACGGGATGGTGCCGGTGTGGACAGACACGCCCCCCACACGGTCGTTTCGTTCCACAACCAGCACTTTGCGGTGCAGTTTCGCCGCCTGGATCGCGGCGGATTTTCCGGCAGGTCCACTGCCAATAACAACCAGATCGTAGCGGCTCATGTATTATACTCCGTAAAGGGCGTCTGCGTGGAAGGCGACGTGGTCTTCCATGAAGGTCGAGACAAAGAAATAGCTGTGGTCATACCCCGCCTGCATCCGGAAGGTGCCGGGCTGGCGGCGCGCGGCCATGGCTTCGGACAGGGCCTCGGGCTTGAGCAGGTCAAGGAAGTTGTCCGCGCCGCCCTGATCAATCAGAACATGGGACGGATGGCCGGTTTCCCGCATCAGCAGGGTTGCGTCATGGGCGGCCCATGCGGCCTCATTGTTGCCCAGATAGGCGGACAGTTGTTTGCGGCCCCAATCCGATGCAGTCGGGTTGGCTATCGGGGCAAAGGCCGACACGGAAGAATACTGGTCGGGCCGTGCCATCGCCAGCGTCAGCGCACCATGTCCGCCCATGGAATGGCCGGTGATGCCCTGTGCCTCTTCCAGCAGGGGAAATTCCTTGAACAGCAGCGCGGGCAGTTCATCTGCGATATAGTCGAACATCTTGTAATGGGGCGCCCAGGGGTCTTGGGTCGCGTTCACGTAAAACCCTGCGCCTTTACCCAGATCGTAGGCATCATCATCAGCCACATCATCGCCCCGCGGCGAGGTATCGGGGAACACCAGAGCAATTCCGTTTTCCGCCGCCCAACGTTGCGCGCCTGCTTTGGTCATGGCGTTTTCATGGGTGCATGTCAGACCGGACAGATACCACAGCACCGGAACCTCTTGCAGTTTGGCTTGTGGCGGCAAAAACAGGCCGAAAGTCATGTCGCCCTTGCAGCTTTCCGAACGGTGCGAATAGACCCCCTGAACCCCGTCAAAGCATTTGTTTTCCGATAGCATTTCCATTGCGGATCTCCGTTGGTTTTTGTCAGGCCTAGCCGAGAATCCGGCCCGCCTCAACAGATCAATCGTCTTGGGTGCGGTTTCGTGCTATGCTCGGGCATTGATCCCAAGCACATAAGTAAAAGGAGACCAGCCGATGGCCAATATTCCCGAGACTGTGAAGACCGTGATTGAAGATCAAAAGGGCAAGCGTGCCATTTCGAAAAAACTGAAAGAGCTTCCCGAAGAAACCACCGCAAGGAAACTGCCCTCTGCGATTGCAAAGTCCATGAGAGAGGAATTTAAGGGGGACTTTAAAAAGATCATGTTGCACACGGGGGGCAACATCAAAGAGGTGGCTAAATCCGTCAAAGCCAAAGTGTTTACAGTGGATTACGATATGTATTTCGTCAAAGCCGGTGATGCCAAGAACGTCGGTCTGATCGCACATGAACTGACCCATGTTGCGCAGCAAAACGGCGGCGCCTTTCCCAAGACCACCAAAGGCAAGGCGCTGGTTTCTAAGTAGGCCCGCTGCCGATCACCCAGCCCAGCACCACGGACAGGGTCGCTACACTGGCCACTGTGGACATCAGGATGGTTGAAGACACCCGCGCAGGGGCGACACCGTAGTGCTGGGCCAGAATATAGATATTGCCTGCAGTCGGCATGGCTGCGGTTGCAATCATGATACCGGCTGCAAACGGGGCTACATCAAACACCCAAAGCGCGAAAAAGGCGACTGCGGCAGGCTGGATCACCAAGGTGCCAAAGCTGAGCCAGACGGCAATAGCAGGCCGTTCCGCCGTTTGCCCGACCAGCGATGCACCAATCGCGAACAGCGCGCATGGGGTCGCTGCAGAGCCGAGTATCCGCAAAAAATCATCCGCAGGTTGGGGCACCGGTAATTCCAGCGCCGACCAGATCAGACCGAGCGTCATTGACATAACCATCGGATTTTTCAGCAGGCCAACCCCGATCCGGCGCAAGGATCCAAGGGACACAGAGCCTTCCCGCGATGCGGTGATCAGGATCACGACCAATGATCCGAAAACGATCAGATCAATCGCCAGCACAAACAGAACCGGCGCGGCGGCAGCATCGCCCAGCAGGGCCACCAGCATGGGCAGGGCCAGAAAACCGGCGTTCCCGATCACGGCGCATTGTGCCTCGATTGCTGCGATGGCCCATCCGGTTCCCCGTATCAGGGCCACGACAGTGAACAAAAGATACACGGCAACACAGCCCGACAGATAGGCCAGCCCGAATTGCAGATCGAAAATCTCGGTAATGGGAAGCGAACTGGAAAACCGCAACAGCATGGCGCTAAGCGCGAAGTAAAACACGAATTTGGTCAGATAGGTCGTGGCCTCTGGCCCGAAAAATCGCGTTGCAGCGGCGAGATATCCAATCGCAATAAGCGCAAAGAACGGCAAGGTTTGCAGGAATATCTCTAACATTTCAATTTCTTATAATACGGTCATTATCTGGGACAGCGGCTTTTTGTGTTTGGCGATCTCCGGCACGGTCGCCGTATCGCTGGGGTGGCCAACAGCGATAATCATCGTCGCCTTTTCAGAAGATGGCCTGCCGCACATGTCATTCAGGAATTTCATCGGGTTCGGCGTGTGGGTCAGACTGACCAGACCTGCGTGGTGCAGGGCAGCCAGCAGAAATCCGGTAGCAATACCAACGCTTTCGGGCACGTAGTAATTCTTGAACTTCTCTCCGTCCTCGCGCAGGCCATAACGTTCGGCAAAGACCACGATCAGCCAGGGCGCATCGGTCAGGTGGGGTTTGTGTTTGTCGGTGCCAATGGGTTCCAGCGCGGCCAGCCATTCCGCGCCGGCACCGCCGTCATAAAAGGCGTCTTCTTCGGATTCTGCAGCGGCCCTGACACGGGCCTTCATGTCGGGGTTGCGGATTGCCACAAAATGCCAGGGCTGGTGGTTGGCACCGCTGGGGGCAGTACCGGCGGCGGCGATGCAATCCTCGATCACGCCCCTGTCCACATCCCGATCCGAATAATCCCGCACCGTGTGCCGTTTGCGCATGAAGTTCATGAAAGACAGCGCATGAAAGCGGGTCTCTTCATCGGTATAATCAAAGCGGTCGGGCAGGGGGATCGGGGTGTATTTCGGGGGCTGGGTCACTTTGATTTCGCCTTTTCCTGTACAAAGACCACATTGCCCCGTTTCGTGACCTTGAACTTGCTGATTTCGTTGATCAGGTCCAGCAGGCGTTTCTTGCCAAAGGAACGGGGGTCAAAATCGGGGTAACGTTTGTTCAACTCCTGAACCACCTGGCTGAGATGGACCTCTTCGTTGTCCTCGTTGATGGCGCGCAGGGCTGTGCGGATACGGTTGTAGGCAAAATTCAGATCTGCCTTTTCAACCGTTGGTCCTGTCTTGGTATCTTCGGCTTTCGGGAGAAGATTTTCGATGTAAATGAAACGCTTGCAGGCCATTCTGAAGGCCTCGGGAGTTTTGCGTTCCCCAATGCCGTAGACATGCACGCCTTCTTCGCGGATGCGGTGCGCCAGACGGGTGTAATCCCCGTCTGACGATACAATGAAGAAGCCGTCATAAAGCCCCGAATGCAACTGGTCGATGGCGTCGATCACCAGCGCAATGTCGCTGGCATTCTTGCCGGATGTGGTGCTTGGCACATGCTGTGCCACGATGCCGAACTGCACCTGATTTTCCGACCAGCGGTTCATGCGGGAACTGGAAAAATCCCCGTAAATGCGGCGCAGGCTGATTTCTCCGAAACTGGCAATCTCTTCCAGTATCACCTCGGCATAGGCCGCACTTACGTTGTCGCCGTCAATAAAGACGGCGAGTCTGGGATTGTTTGCGTCGATCAAAATTCCACCACTGCCCGAATGGATTTGCCTTCGTGCATCAGGTCGAAACCGTGGTTGATTTCGTCCAGTGTCAGCTTGTGGGTGATCATCGGGTCGATCTCGATCTTGCCGTCCAT
>JAAEZA010000097.1 GCA_018223125.1 Paracoccaceae bacterium
CGAAAACCGGAAGGGAAAAAGCGGCGGGACCACTAGACCGCAGGGCGGCACAACCGTGGAAGGATGGGTATTCCCGAGAGCCTGTACAAAACAGGTGGGCACCGGGTGCGATAGACCAGGGTCAGTCACAGAGCCAGCTCCCTCAAGAAACTTATCGGCCACTGGAATAGATCTTCAGCACGAGAAGGGCAGAACCCGCCTTCACACAACCTAGGTCTTCAGCAGCGTGGGGACAAGGGCCATCGGAAAATAATCCGGCGGGCGGCAATTCCGCGCCCTCTTGACGAAATGTTCACGTATTGTTCATACTGGCATGATGGAATCGCTCCCCCCTCTTCAGGCAGGTCAAATGATCGCCCGTGGCACCGCCCGCCACCTGCGCCAGCATGATTTCCTCTGCATAGAGGAATTCGTGCCCGTGTCCGGATTGCGGGTGGATCTGATGGCTTTGGGACCGAAATCGGAGCTGTGGGTGATCGAGTGTAAGTCGAGCCGTGCGGATTTCATGGCGGACAGCAAATGGCAGGGTTATCTGGAGTGGTGCGACCGGTTTTTCTGGGCGGTGCCGCCGGATTTTCCGACAGAGCTGCTGCCACCGGAGACCGGCCTGATTATTGCGGACGCCTATGACGCCGAGATCATCCGCCCCGCCCCCGAAACAAAACTGGCAGCGGCGCGGCGCAAGAAGATGGTGCTGAAATTTGCCCGCAACGCGGCGGACCGTTTGCGCCGCTATGTGGACCCGAAACCGGGCCGGATTTTTACCTGAAATCTTTGAATATCCGACTTGCGGCAGAGCGTCAGGCTTGCCTTTGGCTTGGTCAAGGCAATAACTGATGCGTTCGCTCCAATCCCGATCACCCGGTATTTATGAAGCTTCATATAAGAAGCTTGTTTAAAGAAGCTTCATTTAAGAAGCTTCATATATGCAGTATGTTAATCCGGTTCTCCATTTAACTTCAAAGACTTACAAATTCTCACGAAAACATTTAGGCATTTTCACCGGCTAGTTTACCCGAAAATATACAGCCCCCCAGAAAGGTGCCTTCCAGCGCGTTATACCCGTGATACCCGCCCCCGCCAAAGCCGCAGACCTCTCCTGCGGCGTAAATCCCGTCGATCACCTGCCCCTGCCCGTCCAGCACCTGCGACTTCAGATTGGTGTGCAGCCCACCCAGCGATTTGCGGGTCAGAATGTTCAACCGGACCGCAATCAGCGGACCGGCTTCGGGGTCAAGAATCCGGTGCGGCTTGGCCGTCCGGATCAGTTTATCCCCAAGATACCCCCGCGCGCCGTGGATCGCCGTTATCTGCGCGTCCTTACTGAATTTATTCGCCATCTCGCGATCCCGCGCTTCGATCTGTCTTCGGATTTTGTGCCAGTCCAGTGGCACATCAGCAGTCAGCGCGTTCATACCGTCGATCAGGTCTTCCAGTGTATCCCGCACGACAAAATCCGCACCATGTTCCTTGAAGGCTTCAACCGGCGCTGTAGCCCCTTTGCCAAGGCGGGACTTCAGGACTTCCCGCCACCGTCCGGAGGTAAAATCGGGATTTTGCTCTGAACCGGATAACGCGAATTCTTTTTCGATGATTTTCTGGGTCAGGATAAACCAGCTGTGTTCGTGACCGGTGGACAGGATCCGTTTCAGCGTGCCAAGCGTGTCGAACCCTGGCAAAAAAGGCGCCTCCATGCGCTGCCCAAGCGCGTCAAACCACATGGAAGACGGTCCCGGAAGGATTCGAATACCGTGATTGGGCCAGATCGGATCCCAATTCTGCACCCCCTCGCAATAGTGCCACATCCGGTCACCATTGATCAGGCCTGCTCCGGCTTCCTCGGCCAGCCGTTGCATCTGCCCGTCCACATAATCGGGCACACCGGCCACCATTTTCTGCGGCGGCGGGCCAAGCCTGTCCTGCGGCCAGTACCGGCGCACGGCGTCGTGGTCGCCGCCGATTCCACCACTTGTTATGACGATGCTCTCGGCACGGGCTGTGAAATCGCCCACAACCTTGCGCGATGTAGACGCGCCTCGGGGCGCGTCTGTTGGTTCCAGTATTTCGC
>JAAEZA010000065.1 GCA_018223125.1 Paracoccaceae bacterium
TTTTTGTTTCACCCGATCAATCAGCACCTGTTCCATACCCTCGGCAGACACTCCTTCGCGCAGGACGATGAAGGCTTTGACCACCTCGCCCCTTATCTCGTCCGGCACGCCGATCACGCCTGCAAAGACCACGTCTTCGTGGCCGCCAAGGCAGGCTTCGATCTCGCTCGGCCCGACGCGGTAACCGGCAGAGGAAATCACATCGTCATCGCGGGAGGAAAAGGCGAAGAAGCCGTCTTCGTCACGCACGCCGATATCCCCAGTGCGCATCCATTCGCCGCTGAATTTGGCGGCGGTTTTTTCCGGTGCATTCCAGTATTTCAGGAACATGGCCATATGGCTGCGGTGGACGGCGATCTCTCCGGTTTCTCCGTCTTCCAGCGGGGTGCCGTCGGGGCCAAGGATCACCACCTCGGCACCGGGCACCGCCTGCCCCATGCTGTTAGGCTTGGGATCAAAGCTGCGCACGCAATTGCCCAGCACAAGGTTGCATTCGGTCTGGCCGTAAATCTCGTTAATGGTCAGCCCCAGCCCCCTGCGCCCCCAGTCAAGGATGTCGGCGCCCAGTGCTTCACCCCCTGACAGGACAGATCGCAGGGTTGTCGCACCCGGTGCCGGCACCTGCCGCATCAGTTTCAGCGCCGTGGGCGGCAGGAAGGCGTTGCGGATGGAATGGGCCGCGATCAGGTCATAGACCCGCTCGGGATCGAATTTGCCCATGCGATAAGCCACCACCGGCACCCCGTAATAAAGGCTCGGCATCAGGGTATTCATCAACCCGCCCATCCACGCCCAATCCGCCGGCGTCCAGTGCAGATCCCCCCTGATCGGGAAGAAGTTATGGGCGGTTTCGATACAGGGCAGATGGCCGATCAGAACGCGGTGGCCGTGCAGCGCGCCTTTGGGCGGGCCTGTCGTGCCCGAAGTATAGACCAGCAGCGCGGGATCATCAGGGCCGGTGGCTTGCGTGCGAAAACTGTCAGAGGCGGCGTTCAGATCGGCGTGAAAATCCCGCACCTCCGGCCCTGCCCCGTCGATACAATAGATGGTTTCAAGGTCTGGCAGGCGGTCGCGGATCTCCAGCAGTTTGGGCAGGTTGGCGCTGTCTGTCACCACCACCCGCGCCCCGCTGTCGCGCAGCCGGAATTCCAGCGCATCGGCCCCGAACAGGGTAAACAGCGGCAGCGCCACGCCTGCGGTTTTGTAGATCCCGAAATGGCAGACAGCCGTTTCGAGGGATTGCTGCAACAGGATGGCACAGCGGTCCCCCCGCTTGGCCCCGCCCGCCAGCAGCACATTGGCAAAGCGGTTGGCGAGCCGGTCCAGTTGCCGGAACGTTACCGGCGTGGCCGCGCCGCTGTCTTTCAGGCAGATCAGCGCCGTACGTTCCGGATCCTGCCGCGCCCAGCGTTCGACACAGGCGCTGGCCATGTTGAACCGGTCCAGATCCGGCCACTGGAAGGCTGCACGCATCCCGTTCCAGCTGTCACGGCGGGGCACCAGCGGATCGGCAAAACGGATCATCGGATAAACACCCGCACTGTCACAAGATCGGTGATCGGCACGCCAAGCACCTGCATGGCGGCAATGGAAATCTGCGAACCCGCACCTGCCTCACCGCCGCTTGGCAAGAGCCGCACATTCACCGACGCCCCCGAAGGTTCCAGCACCACGCGCCCGTCTGCTTCGGATGTGACCAGCGGGGTGCGCAGCCAGAAGCCGTCCCGCTCCAACAGGCCGAGCGAGGCCACCGTGGTGCCCTTGTCCTGTTCGGGGCGCTCCACCGGTTTGACCGCCGCAGCCAGTTCAGCGTCGCTGACAGCGCCTGCTGCGGCCTGTGTCAGGGCGCCCCCTTCATTCAGCGGTGGCGTGTCAGGCCGCGCCTTTGGCCGTGCATCCGTCGCGGCAGGTGCCTGCGCCACCGGCTTTGACTCCGCGCCGCCCCGTTTGAACAGTCCGATGCCGTGGTCCCCGCACCCCGCCAGCGCCAGAGTTACAGCCGTGGTGAAGAGAAAGGGTGTTTTCATGGCGAATGTCCTGTCGGTGTTACGGAGCGGTGTCGTTAATGTCATTAGCCCTGCGGTTGCACAAGGCGGCGGTGTCAGCCCGGACGATAGGTCCAGCAGCCTTGCAATTCAACTCCCCGAAAAAGGGGTGGGAATCCCCTTGATGCGGTGCCGCTCACCCCCTAGGTTCGCCCTATGACAGATGCACCCAGACTTGTAGACCCGTTCCAGCGCGCCATCACATACCTGCGGGTTTCCGTAACCGACAGGTGTGATTTCCGCTGCGTTTACTGCATGTCCGAAAACATGACCTTCCTGCCCAAGAAAGAGCTTCTTACACTGGAAGAGCTGGACCGCCTGTGCACGGCTTTTGTGGAACAGGGGGTGCGCAAGCTGCGGATTACGGGGGGCGAACCGCTGGTACGCCGTGGCATTATGGAATATTTCCGCGCCATGAGCCGCCATATCGACAGCGGCAAGCTGGACGAACTGACGCTGACCACCAACGGATCGCAACTGCGCCGTTTTGCGCAGGAACTGGCCGATTGTGGCGTGCGGCGGGTGAATATCTCGCTTGATACGCTGGACGAGCAGAAATTTGCCAAGATCACCCGCTGGGGTCGTCTGGCACAGGTGCTCGACGGGATCGACGCCGCGCAAGAGGCAGGCCTGCGGGTCAAGATCAATGTGGTTGCGCTGAAAGGCGGCAACGAGGACGAACTGGAAACCATCGTAAAATGGTGCGCGGATCGGGGCATGGATCTGACCTTTATCGAAGTGATGCCCATGGGCGATCTCGGGAATGAGGACCGTCTGGACCAGTACTGGTCCCTGAAAGACCTGCGCGCCCGACTGGAAGAAACCTGGTCGCTGAGCGATCTGTCGGAAAACACCGGCGGCCCTGCCCGTTATGTGCGGGTGAACGAGACGGGACAGAAAATCGGCTTTATCACCCCCCTGACCCATAATTTCTGTGAAAGCTGCAACCGCGTGCGCCTGACCTGCACCGGCCAGTTGTTCCAGTGTCTGGGACAGGAAGACGAAGCCGACCTGCGCCGCGTGCTGCGGGACAACCCCGAAGACAACGCCCCGCTGGTCAAAGCCATCCACGCCGCCATCGCGAAAAAGCCCAAAGGCCATGATTTCGACTATTCACGGCAGGAAGTGGCCGGCACGATGACACGGCACATGAGCCACACCGGCGGGTAAACTCAGTTCCATTTTCATTCTGCGCCTTGGGTTTCAGTAAGGTATCCCGTTGGGTTATTAAGGAACACTGTATAAGGCAGTAACCTGCGGCGTTGTCCGGCAAGGCTGCGGAACTTCAGCCCCGGCAACTTGTTAACTCCTGAGAGACACCGTCAGAAACTCAGGAGACATCTATGCAACTATTCCATCCGGACACGCGGGATCTGAGCGAGCGGCACAAGAAAATTTACGCGTATTTCGAACTGGCCTATACGATCGTTGATGTGTCGGCTGCGCTAATGTTTGTTGTGGGCAGTATCCTGTTTTTCAAGGAAGCCACCGCTTCTGCAGGCACTTGGTTATTCCTGATCGGCTCGATCCTGTTCGGTTTGCGACCGACGCTGAAACTTATTCGGGAATACGCCTATTTGCGGATGGGCGACTATGAGGACGTTGCCGTCAAGCGCCCCTAGCAGCCCCCCCCCTACCGCGCATCCGCCCGTAACAGCTCTGCCCGCCGCTGCGGGATATTTGCGATCTCTACGCCTGTGAAGACGTGGAACGTGCCAAGGGCGCGGTCTATCACTGCGTGGTCGGACACCCAGCCGCCCATTCCCAGATAGGTGCGCAGCAGGCTCGGGACCGGTTTTCTGCCGGCCCCCTGCCCCGTGCCAGCCTCCGGCACCAGCGGGCGGACCTCTGCAGCTTTGGGTTTGGGCGCCCATTTGGCGGGCGCAAGGTGGCGTTTGTGCAGGAGTGCAAGGGCTGCGCCATAAGGCGCTGTGTCATTGCCCGGAAAGGACGAGCAGCCGAACATCATACCAATGCTGTGGGCATCCACATAGCGGGTCAGCATGGCCCAGCCGAGCCTTATCACATCAGGGTCGCCCACCCCTTCGGCCGTGCAGAACCGTCCGATTTCCAGCATCGGTTCGGGATAGCCGTGCAGGTTCTCCAGATCATAAAACTGGGCAGAGTAGCTGATGCCGATGTCCGCGCCGCTGTTCAGGTGCAAAAACCGGAAACAGGCAAGGATCGCGCCGCTTTGGGTATCCTCGACCAGAACATGCTGGCATTTCGGATCAAAACCGTCTGCATCCAGTGCGCCGCTGTCTGCGGCCTGTCCGCCGGAAAACATCTTGTGACGCAAACGCTGCGCCGCTTCCAGATCACCCGCGCCTGACGCCATACGCGCCTGCAAGCTGCCCCTGCACACGGCCGGAACAGACGTGATTCTGTTGTCAAATGCGGTCATCCATCACCAATCACTGATCGGACCGCTTGCAGCCGCCCTGTTTCACTATATCTATGGGACCAAGCACTAAACGACAATGTCGATATTCGATGAAGGAGCATGCTGTGGCAGACAAGATTGAAAAGAGCGATGCGGAATGGCGCGCGCAACTGTCCGATCTGGCCTATAAAGTGACCCGCAAGGGCGGCACGGAACGGGCCTTTACCAATGACAATTACCCCAAGGCTCCGGGCATTTTCCACTGCGTCTGCTGTAACGCGGCGCTGTTCGATGCGGACACCAAGTTTGACAGCGGCACCGGCTGGCCGTCTTTCTATGCTCCGGCAAGCAGTGAAGCGGTCGAAGAGCGGGAAGACAACGGCTGGTTCATGCGCCGCACTGAAGTGGTCTGCGCGCGCTGTGACGCCCATCTTGGCCATGTGTTCAACGATGGCCCGCAACCTACCGGCCTGCGCTACTGTATGAACGGGGCCGCCCTGACCTTCGAACAGGAATAAGAACGGGGCGGGTTCGCCCCTGCCCATTGGCAAAGCAAACAGCCCGCCCATTCCACGGCGGGCTGTTTTTTTATCGGGGTTATTCGTCGAGCAGCTGGTCTGCGCTGATGTTGCCGAAGTTGCCGATCAGCTGGCGGAAGATGCTGGTGCCCTGCACGCCGCTGTCTGTCACGCGGCGGGTAAAGGTAATCATACGCCCGTCTTCCAGACCGAAACGTTCGATATTGCTGACTTTGTCATTCGCATCAAAAGACACCGCCAGAATTGTACGTTCGATCGTTTCGGGGCGATGGTAGGTGTAATATTTCACCCGGCTGGAGATGTAGTACCACGCCCCGTCCGACAATACGCCGGTAGAGGACGGCTGGCCGATCGTCTCTGCTACCGTGCTGCGGGTGTCTGTTCCCACGATGATATTTTCAAGTTCGTTGTCTGTCGGGACGTAGCCGTGATTGGTATAGGTTGCCGTGCAGGCACCCGTCACGGACAGGCCGATGATCGCGAGTGTGGTTCTGATCTTTCTCGCATGCTTGAATTGCATGTTGCCTGCGCCCCGTTTCTTATGTCACTGGCGTGTCATAGCTTGCTCTCGTCCGACAATCAAATATCTTATGGGACAGAGCAACGCAAAACTGACGATAAGAGGGGTCCAATGGCCAAAACCGACGGCAAACCAGCAGCAAAATCCGGTAACGGACAAAAGCGGGTGGACACTCGTGCACAAATTCCGGTCGCCGAAATGCCTTCGGGACGGACCGTTCACTTTGATCTGGTCTTTGACAAGGCACAGTTGCAGGCCGCGCAGGAAACGCTTGGCATTCTCGAGGTGCAGAAACTCCGGCTCACCGGCACCCTGTCGCCCCGCGGGCGCAGCGACTGGACACTGGCCGCGGATCTGGGCGCTACGATCACGCAGGCCTGTGTGGTCACTCTCGCGCCGGTCAAGACCCGTCTGGATGAACCCGTCACCCGCACCTTCATAGCCGACTGGCACGAGCCGGATCCCGACACTGTGGTAGAGATGCCGGAGGACGTGGATCAGGATCCGCTTGGCACGGTGATCGACCTTGAAAACATCGCCATCGAATCTGTTGCGCTGGCCATGCCGGATTATCCCCGCAGTGACAGCGCAGAACTGGAAGAATCGGTTTTTGCGGAACCGGGCGTCAAACCGATGACCGACGAAGAGGCCAAACCCTTTGCCGGACTGGCCGCCCTGAAAGAAAAATTGGACAAATCGTAGAAACACATGGAAAAGGGGTTGCTAAGACACAGTATCTTTGTATTTTCGCGGCTCTTATCTACAGGCGGGAAATGACGCCTTGTTCTTGCGACGAACAAGGGTTACATCACCGCGCATCCGGGTAGTGTTTACCCGCCATATCTTGAGGTTGTGACATGGCTGTCCCACAGAATAAAATTACCCGCTCCCGTCGCGGAAACCGTCGGTCCCACGATTCACTCGTTGCGGATAACCCGAACGAATGCCCGAACTGCGGCGAACTGAAACGCCCTCACCACGTTTGTGGTGCTTGCGGCCACTACGCCGACCGTGAAGTTGTTGCCGTTGTTGACGACGTCGAAATCGACGAAGACGCAGCCTGAGCAAGAGAGATTGAGCTGACCAGACATGCAAACCAGCGTAACTGTCGGCTCTGATTCTGCTTCTAAAACAGTCATTTCCATTGACGCGATGGGCGGCGACCTCGGGGTCGCCGTTGTTGTTGATGGAATGGCCAAGGCTGCTGGCGAAAACGCCGGTATCTCTT
Organism: Paracoccaceae bacterium; assembly: GCA_018223125.1. GTDB lineage: Bacteria > Pseudomonadota > Alphaproteobacteria > Rhodobacterales > Rhodobacteraceae > Amylibacter. The sequence continues at coordinate 6,716 of JAAEZA010000065.1, forward strand.
TTATCGTGCACGGGGACCAGCCCACGCTGGAGCCCCTGATCAAGCGCAAGCAGGTGCTTGAGGGCCGCGTAAGCATCTGCCACGCCGATGGCGTTGTCGACATGCACGACCGCCCGAGCCACGTCATGCGCCACGGCAAGGGCACATCCATGTGGTCCGCGCTCGAATCCGTGCGCACCAAGGAAGCCAGCGTTGCCGTATCCTGCGGGAACACCGGCGCCCTGATGGCCCTGTCCATGATTCGCCTGCGCAAGGCTCCGGGCGTGAAACGTCCTGCGATTGCCGTGCTCTGGCCCTCCCTCAATCCGCAAAACTTCAACGTCATGCTCGATGTGGGAGCGGATATCCGCGCGGATGCACAGGATCTCAAGGTATTTGCACTGATGGGCGCCTCTTACGCCCGCAACGGGCTGGGACTGGACCGCCCGCGGATCGGCCTGCTGAATGTAGGCACCGAGGAACACAAGGGCCGTCCCGAACTGCACGAAGCCAATGACATCATCGAAGAAGATGCCGCGCTGAACAATTTCGAATATGTCGGCTTTGTCGAAGGCGGTGATATCCATTCCGACAAGGTCGATGTCATTGTGACAGACGGGTTCACCGGCAATATCGCGCTGAAGACCGGCGAAGGCACGGCCGGTATGATTTCGTTGCGGATGCGCGAGTCCTTCAAGAACAGCCTGTTCTCCCGCCTCTCGGCGGTCTTTGCCTACCCGAGCCTGCGCCGCCTGCAGGAACGCATTGACCCGCGCCGTGTGAACGGGGGCGTCTTTCTTGGTCTCAACGGCACTGTGATCAAATCCCACGGCGCAGCGGACGCCACAAGCGTGGCGGCTGCGATCCGTCTGGCCCAGCAACTGGCCCAGTTGCGCTTTACCGAAAAACTGGCAGCGCGTGTTGCATCCGGCATGCAGAACAGACAAGATGAGGATGACTCCGCTGGCACATCTGCCGACGACTCCTAAAAACCACCGGGAAATTCTGAATAATGACGACGATCCGATCAGTTGCAATTGGCATTGGGCACTACCTGCCCGAACGTGTTGTTCCAAACGAGGAATTTGCAGCGAAACTGGATACGTCGGATGAGTGGATACAATCCCGCTCCGGCATCCAGCGACGCCACTTCGCAGCCGAAGGCGAACTGACCTCCGATCTGGCGGTGAAAGCGGCCGAAAAGGCCCTTGATTACGCAGGCCTGAGCGGCAGCGACATTGACGCGATCGTGCTGGCAACTTCCACGCCGGACCAAACCTTTCCCTCCACTGCCACGAAGGTACAGCACCGTCTGGGCATGAACGGCGGTTTTGCCTTTGACATTCAGGCCGTTTGCGCCGGGTTCGCCTTTGCGCTGGCCAATGCGGATGCGCTGATTGTATCGGGTCAGGCCAAACGGGTTCTGGTGATCGGTGCGGAAACCTTCAGCCGGATCATGAACTGGGAAGATCGCACCACCTGCGTGCTTTTCGGTGATGGTGCAGGTGCGCTGATCCTTGAAGCACAGGCGGGCACCGGCGAAAGCAGCGACCGCGGCATCCTTGCCACCGACCTGAATTCGGACGGTGCGTATAACGACCTGCTTTACGTGAACGGCGGCGTCTCCTCTACCCAAACCACCGGCCATCTGGTGATGGAAGGACGCGAGGTTTTCAAACACGCGGTGTCCAAACTCGCCGCCACGGCAAATGCCTCCCTGCACAAGGCCGGTCTCAGCCATGAAGACGTGGATTGGGTTGTCCCCCATCAAGCCAACCTGCGGATCATCAAAAGCACTGCAAGCAAGCTTGGCGTACCGATGGAAAAGGTCGTTGTGACCGTGCAGGACCATGGCAACACCTCCGCTGCCTCTATTCCGCTTGCCCTGTCTGTAGCTGTAGAAAAGGGCATGATCGAAAAGAACCAGCTTCTGGTGGCTGAAGCCATCGGCGGCGGTCTGGCTTGGGGATCGGTCGTCCTGCGCTGGTGATTCGCAGCGCCCTGCCGCGGATTTTCTGCCTCCCTTTGGCCTGTCGCACCGTTGCAAAACTCCTTCCCCCCAAAGGGCTTTCGGGCGGCTTGCGCTAATTATTTCTTATGTACCAATGCGTTGCAGTTGACAGATAATTCGGATTTCTCCTAGTGTTTGTGCATAGAACAGGGAGACAGTTATGGGCGGTAAGACCTTAACACGTATGGATTTAAGTGAATCCGTGTTTCGCGAAGTCGGACTATCACGTAATGAATCAGCCGATCTGGTTGAAAGTGTGCTGGATAATATCTCTGACGCTTTGGTCAGCGGCGAGAACGTAAAGATCTCGTCTTTCGGCACTTTCAGCATCCGCGACAAAACCGAACGGATCGGCCGCAACCCCAAAACCGGCGAAGAGGTGCCAATCCGGCCCCGCCGAGTGTTGACCTTCCGGCCCTCTCACCTGATGAAGGACCGCGTGGCCAACGGTAACAAGTCCTGAAGGGACCAAGTGTAAATGAGTAAATCCCCAGACGCGTTTCGCACCATTTCGGAAGTTTCTGAATGGCTCGATACGCCAACATATGTCCTGCGTTTCTGGGAAAGCCGTTTTCCCCAGATCAAACCGGTGAAACGTGCCGGCGGCCGGCGGTACTACCGCCCCGAGGATATGATGCTGCTGGGGGGCATCAAAAAGCTGCTGCATTTTGACGAACTGACAATCAAGGCGGCCAAGGCGCTCTTGAAGGACAAGGGCGTCAGGCACGTTATGGAACTGTCACCGGACCTGAACACGCCTGTCGTGACACCGCAGTCCACTGCGGATGCCGCCGACAAGGCGGATATTTCCAGGATGGTGAAGGAAACCTCTCAGGAAGAGGTGAAACCCAAGCCCGCTGTAGAAGTGCGCGTGGTGAAAAAAGCCAAGCAGGCGGCAGCGGAAGAAAAGCCGCTTGCCGGTCCAACTGCGGACCCCGTTACACAATCAGCCCCTTCCCCAGAGGAAACGCCGATGAGCAAGGACACACCCGAAGAAAAGACCAAAGCGGCCCAAGCCGGTTCGGAATCGCCCGATCCGCAAGAATCCGCGCCAGCACCGGTTGAAGATGCCAGCGAGGCTGCGTCTGAAAAAGCGGATGAACCGGTTGTCGACCCTGCCATGCAGGCAAAAGCCACAGAGGCTGAACGTCAGGCCGCTGCGCAACAGGCCGCACTTGCCAAAGCCGCTGCTGACGAAGAAGCCGAAGACTGGGCCGGACTGGTGCCGGATATGGTTATGAACGCCCCCTACCGCATCGGCACACCGGATGATTACGACTCCAAAACCATGGGCGAAATCGAGATGCTTTACTACAGCCTGCGCATGGCCCGCAACAAAATGCGCCGCTCCATAAAGCAGCATGAAAACCGGCCATCATAACTTGTTGGTTTGGGTGCAGTTCTGACTTGCAGAACCGCGCCCAAACCCTTACATGAACGCCAGAGTGTCGGGCTATAGCGCAGCTTGGTAGCGCGTTCGTCTGGGGGACGAGAGGTCGCAGGTTCGAATCCTGCTAGCCCGACCATTTCCCCCACCTATCCCCTGGACAATCCAGTCAAGAACCGCAGCCCGACCGGGGCCGGCGGCCCCGGACCCCGCGGATATTTTTCCAAAAAGAGACATGGGATCTGCTGCGCGCTTGCGTTGGCTCTTTTTGGGTCAAATATCCAAATCCCGACGGTTCGGCACAGAGATGACTTGGACACTTTTTGAGTGCAGCGCCCCATAAAATACGGCATAAGCCCTTAAAGAGCAGGGTAAGGGATCGTTATGACAACAAAAGGCGTAGTTTCCAGCCAGTCCATTGCAAAGATGCTGGAGCGCGGGGAAATCCGCACAACGGTTCCCCCTGTTGAAGGGCAGGTCCAGCCTGCCTCGCTCGACCTGCGTCTTGGAACCAAAGCGTGGCGGGTACGGGCTTCTTTCCTTGCAGGGGCGAATGGCACTGTGGCAGAGCGCTTGCAGGACTTCCAGATGCACGAGATCGACCTGCGACAGGGTGCAGTGCTGGAAAAAGGCTGTGTCTATGTCGTTCCGCTGATGGAATCCCTGAACCTGCCAGCTGAAGTCAACGCGGTTGCCAACGCCAAAAGCTCGACCGGACGGCTGGACCTGTTCACCCGCTGCATCACCGATCGCGGGATAGAATTCGACCGGATCGAAAAAGGGTATACCGGACCGCTTTATGCAGAAATCAGCCCGCGCAGCTTTTCCGTTTTGGTGCGACCGGGCATGCGGTTGAACCAGATCCGGTTCCGGCGGGGCAAATCGGAACTGTCTGATGATGCTCTGGCGGCGCTACACGAAGAAATCGGACTGGTGGACGGTATCGCCCAGATTGATAACGGACTGGGGTTCTCGGTGGATCTGAACGGCGACAGGAACGGTCTGGTGGGCTATCGGGCCAAACCACACACGGGTCTGATTGATCTGGACCAGATCAACCATTACGACCCGTCCGAATTTTGGGAACCCGTTACCACGCGCAACGGCGGTATCATCCTTGATCCGGGCGCGTTTTACATTCTTGTCAGCCGTGAAGCTGTCCATATCCCGCCCAATTGCGCGGCAGAAATGGCGCCCTATCTGGCGATGGTCGGGGAATTCCGCGTCCATTACGCAGGCTTTTTCGATCCCGGTTTCGGCCATTCCGCAGCGGGGGGCACCGGATCACGGGGCGTTCTGGAAGTCCGCTGCCACGAAGCGCCCTTCGCGCTGGAACATGGCCAGAGCGTCGGGCGGCTGGTGTATGAATATATGGCCGAAGTGCCGGATGTTCTCTACGGTGCGGATCTGAAATCCAACTATCAGGGTCAGGGCCTGAAACTGTCCAAACACTTCCGCATGTAGCGGTTTACATCCGGTCTATCGGATCATTCTTGCGCTTTTGCTTTTCCGCCTGTTTGCGTGCCAGTTTCTTCTGGCGCCGGAACTCCTGAAACTCGGCTTCTTCCTCGGGCGACATGGGCGGGCGGGACTGTTTTGCCTGATTACGGGGTTTGTTCCCGCCACGGGCCATGCCGATGCCCTTGTTTATGCCCGCATTAATGCCGCGCCGCATGATCATGCGGATAATCAGGTTAAAGATCTGGTTTACATTCATTGCCTTGGCTCCTGCCCGCTTTACGCTTTTAACAGAGTATAGACCGTTGCGGTCCACATTCCAATTGAACGGATCAGCCGAACATATCGTCCTGTTCTTCTGCAGTGTCGGGGTCGTCGCTCGGGATTTGCAGCGCCCCCGGGGGCGGCCGGTTGTCAAGCAGGCCTGCATCGCGCAGTTCCTTGACACCCGGAAGGTCACGGGGGTTTTCCAGCCCGAAGTGATCGAGAAACAGTTGCGTCACAACGAAGGTCACCGGACGCCCTGGCGTCATGCGGCGGCGGCCCAGTTTGATCCAGTCCAGTTCCATCAGCATGTCGATGGTACCCGAGGAAACGGAAACCCCGCGGATTTCCTCGATCTCGGCGCGGGTGACCGGCTGGTGGTAGGCGATAATGGCAAGCGTTTCGATGGCGGCTCGGCTGAGTTTTCGGGTTTCAACCTGTTCCTTTTGCATCAGGAACCCCAGATCGGCGGCGGTGCGGAAAGCCCAGGCATCGCCGACCCGCACCAGATTAACTCCACGTCCCTCATACCGTTTGCGCAGGCGGACCAGAGCCTCGCCCACATCGGATCCATGGGGCATCCGGTTTTCGATCTGCAACTTGGTTTGCGGCGCGCTTGTCGCAAACAGGATTGCTTCGATCATCCGTTCCTGTTCGGCCATGGGGGGCGCTTCGAACAGGCTCTCGGTGATATTGGCGGGCTGTTCCGGTTTGTCTTCGGACATCCTCAGCCCCCCTTCTTGCGCAACTGAATTGGCGCGAATGTATCGGACTGGCGGATTTCGAGCGAGCCGTTTTTGACAAGTTCCAGTGCCGCAGCAAAAGAGGCCGCCGTGGCAGAGCGTCGTTTTTTCGGATCGCCAGACCAGCCGTCAGGCAGAAATTGCGACAGGTCGGACCATTCGAGCGCATGCCCCATCAGGGATTTCATCCGCTCCAGCGCCTGTTCCATGGTCAGCACACTGTCCCGTTCGGCATAATGCAAGGGCGCAAAACTGTCTTTGGTTTTCAGCCGCGCATAGGCCTGCATCAGGTCAAGCACGGTAGCCTTATAAACAACGGTTTTTTTAACGCCTGTGTCTTCGGGCAGGCCGCGTGCGAAAAAGTCCCGCCCCAACTGGTCCCGCGCCATCAGCTTGGCCGCCGCGCGGCGCATGGCCTCAAGCCGTTCAAGCTGGAAGGCCAGATGGGCGGCCAGTTCTTCGCCCGAAGGTCCGTCCTCCTGCGGGTCGGCAGGCAACAACAGGCGCGATTTCAGAAAAGCCAGCCAAGCCGCCATCACCAGATAATCTGCCGCCAATTCAATCCGCAGGGATTTAGCGCGATCCACAAAGGAAAGATACTGCTCTGCCAGCGCCAGCACGGAAATCTTGCGCAGGTCCACCTTCTGGGTCCGCGCCAGTGTCAGCAGCAGGTCAAGCGGCCCTTCATAGCCGTCCACATCAATCAGCAGCGCCTCGGAGGCGATCCGCGCCTGTGTGGCGTCCATCGCGGCTTCTGCCCCGTCAGCGGGTGTTTCTTCAACCATGCACCGCGTCTTCCATCAACAGCGCCAAGGCCTCGTCCGCCTGCGCCATATCAAAAGGTTCAGGGGTGCGGCGCAGGTCCAGCGCGGCCCTTGCGCGGGATGCTGCCAAACCGGACAGTTCAGGGGTTTCACTCAGGATCGGTTCCATTTCCCCCCGTTCTCCGTTGCAGTGCAGGATCACATCGCAACCCGCTGTCAGCGCACGGGCAGTGCGGTCCTCAAAACTGCCAGACAGGGCCTTCATCGACAGATCATCTGTCATCAGCAAACCGCCAAAACCAATATCCTGCCGGATGGTTTCAATCACCGCAGGGGACAATGTCGCGCAGTTTTGCGGATCAATTGCGGAATAGATAATATGCGCCGTCATCGCCATCGGCAGATCGGAAAGGCGCGAGAACGGCACAAAATCAGTGGCTTGCAGCTCTGCCAGTGGCGTGTCCAGTTTCGGCAGGTCAAAATGGCTGTCGAGCGATGCACGCCCGTGGCCCGGAATATGTTTGATGATCGGCAGCACACCACCGGCAAGTTGGCCTTCGGCCAGCGCGCGCCCGTTGGCGGCGACGGTTTCCGGATCATACCCGTAACAGCGGTTCAGAATAATCGCGTGGCTCTCATCAGTCGCCACATCCAGCATCGGCGCGCAATTTACATCTATCCCGAGGTCATGCAGTTCGGCCGCGATCATCCGCCCCCGCAGGTGCATGGCCTGCAGCGCATTGGCCCCTGCCCGTTGTGCAAAATCAAGGGCCACATCCCATTCCCGCCAGTGGGGGG
>JAAEZA010000066.1 GCA_018223125.1 Paracoccaceae bacterium
TCTCCGAGGGGCCGCTCAGCGAAGTGGCGCGGGACATTCCGTTTGCGATGGTGCTCGGGACAGGTGGCTATCCTTGGGACAGCTATGGTCTGACATTTTTGCACGAGGGCGGGCGCGCCGTGCTTAACCTGCGCCGCGCGATTGATTCCGAAGATAACAGTCAAGTTGAATTTTCGCTCGACCTGTTCGGACGCGGGGCCGAACCGCAGCGCACTTTAACCTGTATGGTGCCCGCTCTGCGCGCCGAAATCGAAGCGCTGCTGACAGCAAGTGACATTGAGCCAAACGACGAGCGCACCGGCCCTTCCGCAGAGAGCCGTCCCTTTTACATCCCGCGCCAACCACTGCCTGGAGATACGCCTTATGGCGGCTATGCCTGCCGCGAAGTCGGTTTGGTCGAGAGCAACGAGGGTTCCGACGGAGGCCAAATTGCGCTTTACACCGCTTCCTTTGAGGATGCCGCGATCATGGGCTACGTCAGCCCTTACGACGCCTCGGGAGCTTTCGAGTGCTGGAACGAAAACGGTTTCAGCGGCATTGTCTGGCCCGATGGGGACAAGCGCGGCGACGATCTTCCGTGGTCCATGCTCGATTTTGACGCGCGTCTGGCCGCCTGCGGCCTAAACGAGGCCAACTGGCCGCCGAACGTTGCCTATGACGGCAAATGCTCCAGCGCATGGGTGACGTCTGGATCGGTTGCAGGGCTCGGCGGCTGACGCAGCTCGTGCTATGCGGTTCTGCCTGCCGATCATGCACTTTGGCACCGTATTGGGCACGTGCAGCGAATGTCAGCTTCCCGCCCGAAATGTCGATTTCTGCTGTGCAGCGTTTCTTTTCGTTGGGCGGAACGTTTGTATTCGCTTCGCAATACGCTGAAGCTTTTTTTCAAGGCACTGACCATGAAACATTGCAGCCTCAGCTAGTTATCGACCCTTGCAGTAAATTCCAATGTTGCGGATGCGCCGGGCTGGACTTCCCCGTTGCACTCCCATTTCAAACCGCCGACATAGCCGGAGGTGACCATTTCGGGAAGGGCGAGGCTGCATTCGGTACTATCGCTGATCCGTAAGGATTGCGTGATTGTGCCATCCAGACTGGTGTAAGGTGGCGTGATATCCCGTACCTCCACCTCCCAAATAGCAGACGTGCCGGTGTTCTCGACAGCTTTATCGACGACCAGACCGCCACTTTCTCGTCCGATGATAATCCGGTCGATATTATCGGATCGTATCGAAACACCGACATCCTGTAGCTTGGTGTCTGCGACCAGCCGATAGGTGATAGCCGCGCCGTCCGGTAGACCGGAGGAGGTGGGGTAATCCCCCCTAAAATCAGTGGTGTTCAAAAGTAGACTTTTCTCGGCAAGATATCTGGGGAAATTTACGATGAAGAATGGACGATACAGCGACGCGCAGATCATGGCGGTGTTGAAGCAGGCGGAGGGCGGTGTTCCGGTTTCTGAGCTTTGCCGGGAGCATGCAATGAGCAGCGCTAGTTTTTATCAATGGCGGGCGAAATTCGGCGGCATGCACGGCACGGCAGGGTTATGGGTAGCATGATCCCGAGAGTGGATGCGTCATTGATTTCGGAGATGAAGGATATGGCGGGAAGACAGTTCATCCCATTAGCTCAAGGTGACGTCGATTTGGAGGCCAAACTCGACGAAGGGGGGCGGTTCTACAACTGCTCCAGACCGCATGGTGCCCGCAACGGACAAACCCCTTACGAGGCGCTCAGAGACAAGCTACAGTGACCGCACAAGTGTCCCACAGGTCTGTCTTTTGCTTTTGCGTTGCCTTTGAAAAAAGCCTGAATAACCACTGTGGTGGCTTTATGTTTGTGGACTTGCACAAAGATCAGCTTTTGAGATAGTAGCGCTATAGGTTCCAAGGAATCTTTTTTCATGCGATCCGGTCGCGAAACCGGAATTTACGTCCGGAGGGTATTGTGAGCGACGCAGTTCCGCGTAAGGCAGTTATCCAGGATCATGCCGCTTTTCTGGATGGAGAGCATGATTTTCAGGAGGATATCCTGAAACTTGCCGGCAGTGATCTTGTCGGGACCATTCTGGAAACAGTGATGCTGGCGACCAGCATGCGTTTCGCGGCAGTTGCCCGTGTGACCAACGAGCGCTGGGTTGCCTGCCGTACCGTGGATGAAGTGAATTTCGGATTGGCTGCCGGTGACGAAATCGACATCCAGTCCACCTTCTGCCAGACGGTACGCGACACTTCGGAAATGGTTTTGTTCAACGATGTGTCCACGGACGAGGTTTATCTGAACCACCCGATCGCTGCCAAGTTCGGGATTGTCAGCTACGCCTCAATACCCATTTATCGCAGTGATGGCAGCTTTTTTGGCACGCTTTGTGCCATCGATACGGTGCCCCGCAATGTCAAACATCCGCGGGCGGTTGCCATGCTGGAAATGTTTGCCGATGCGATTGGCAAGAGTCTTGAAACCGAGGAACGACTGGAGGCACAGGAGCAACTGGTCGCGCAGCAGCAGGAGATGGCCCGTATTCAGGACGAATTCGTCGCAGTGCTCGGGCATGATTTGCGCAATCCGATTGCTGCCCTGCATTCGGGGCTCCGGCTCATGAGCAAGCAGTCCTTGCCCGAGGGGGCCCAAAGGCTGGTTCCGCCAATGCTGGCCTCTCTGCAACGTATGGGCGATCTGATCGACAATATTATGATGCACGCCAAAGCCCGCCTTGGCGGCGGTATCCGTATTGAAGTCTCTGCCGATGCACCTCTGGCGGAGTCTCTCACCCAGATCGTTGAAGAGGTCCGCGCTGCGAGCGAGCGGGAAATCCTGCTGGATCTGTCATTTGACCAGCCCGTCTGCTGTGATGCGCCCCGTGTCTCACAGGCGATTGCAAATCTGTTGTCCAATGCTGTGCGTCATAGCACGCCCGGCATTCCGGTTCGCCTAAGCGGGAAAAATAATGCAACAGGGGTCGAGATTAGCGTGGCAAATCAGGGGGAAGAAGTTCCTGAAGACATGCTGCAGGATTTGTTCCATCCGTTCCAGCGCGGCATCCACGCCCGCGGTGAGGGGCTTGGGCTGGGTCTCTATATCGCGGATTCAATTGCCAAAGCCCATGGCGGGCAGATTGTAGTGACTTGCAAAGATGGGACTACGACCTTCACCTTCAAGATGCCGTTGCTGACAGAAGGCGCTTGACCGGATCAGGCTGGCGGGGTTTTTGCGGCTCAGCCCGCAGCGGCTTGTATACGGCGGTTGATGTAATGTGCGAATTCGTAGTTCGGGCGTTCCAGATGGGACAGATGTCCGGGGGTGGCCCCTTGGGACGACAAACCCTTGTAGACCTTTTCGGTACAGCCCTTGTCTTCTTCATTCACGTCATCCAGCAGGGTTTTCAACGCCACGAAGTTTTCCTGTGCGTCCGGATCATTGGCATAATCATCTGACATGCCGCCGCCAAAGCTGATGCGGACGTGGTCCACACCGTCGGGATGCAGGGAAAGATACCAGAAATAGCCGGGTGTCAGGGTGATCAGCAGGCTCGGATAGATTGCCAGCAGGAAGGTGGTGCGCCGACGTTCCCCGCTCATTCGTGTGTTTGACGGATGGGCCATCGCAATGCGCAAGGAGTCGTCCTTCAGGATGGTGTGGTAGTTGAAGGTCTCCTCACCGGCGGGGCAGTTCATTTCCTCCAGCTTGGACAGGCCGCCGATGGTGCCTGCGTGACAGACCGGCAGGTGGTAGCTTTCCATGAAATTCTCCGCGAGAACCTTCCAGTTGGTGTTCCAGCGATGGGATTCGAAAAATGTCTGGGTATACCCTGTCATATTGTAATCCCCGATCAGGTCTTCGACGGGGGCCAGTTGCGCGGCCACATCCGGCGCTTCGCCGTTCAGGGTGACAAAGACCCAGCCGAGCCATTCCTGACAGCGCACTTCAGGCAGTTTGTAATCCGATTTGCAAAAATCTTCGTTGCGCGTCATGGCAGGGGCGCCGCGCAGGGAACCGTCAAGGTTATAGGTCCATGCGTGGTAGGGGCAGACGATACTGCGGGTGTTGCCGCTACCTTCCAACAGGGTGGACATGCGGTGGCGGCAGACGTTGGACATCGCCTTCAAGATGCCTTCACGGTCCCGCAGGACGATGACGGGTTGTCCGGCAAGTTCGAGGGTTGTGTAATCGCCTGGATTTGAAAGGGCATCGGCCCGCCCCACACAAAACCAGTCTTTGGCAAAGATGGCAGAGAGTTCCTGTTCGAGAAACGCTTCGGACGTGTAGACAGACGGCGGCATGGCACGGGCGCGCTCGAAAGCTTGAGAGACATTTTCCTTCAACTCGCGGGCGGCATCTAACACGGGTCTCTTCCTCGGATTGGGGTATGACCCGAGGATGGTACAGTTTGCGGCGCTGTTGAAGCTGTCTTTTCCAAAGAACGGCTTAGCAAGAGACTAATCAGAAGTTTGCCTGACGAAGGATCACGCTACTCCGCCGGTAGGGAGCGTCCCTGCCGCATGTCACGCACGACAGCAGCCAGAAAGACCAACATGGACAGAAGGGTGAGGATGGAACCGATCTTGGCCAGTCCTTCGCCTTCGCCGAGCTGGGCCATCACAATTCCCGGAACGATGCCGATCAGCCCTGTCGCGGCAAGGCCAAGGTGAATGCGCGGCAGCAGGCCTTCTGCCGCGCTGGGAACAAGGTGGTAATAGAAGGCGAAAATCGCCATAGTCACCCAGCCCAGCAGATTGAGGTGGGCGTGCGCAGGGGCAAGCGAATGATCCGCAGTTGCGGCCATGATAATACCCCAGATCATTCCGCAAACGGCAGAAAGAATTGCAAGAACAAGAAAGCCGAGGGACACACCGCGCATGGTAATTCTCCTTAAATTGGTCCTGCAATTGCGCTGGCTGGTTGCAGGATGTGTAAAGTAATTTGCGTGTCTGGCTGGCTCCGGCCTTGGCTGCGGACCACCCAGCAGGAAAGTTCTTATGTATTCGAGAGTTATTTTACGGGGATCGGCGTCATATGAAAAATCGGTAAATAGTATATAGTCTATTCGTATGGTGAATTTATATAACTTCGATTTGAACCTGCTTCGCGTGCTCGACGCGTTGTTGCGGACCAATTCGACGGTGGGTGCGGCCCGTTTGGTCGGACTGTCCCAACCGGCGGTGTCCGCTGCCCTTGGACGGTTGCGTCACGCACTTGGCGACGAATTGTTCTTCCGGCGGGGGCAGGGGCTGGCGCCCACGCAGTTTGCCGAGTCTCTGGAGACCCCTTTGCGCAACTTGCTGGACGAGATGGCGACCCTGCTTCAGGGACCAACCGATTTTGATCCCTCCCAGTCGGATAGGAATTTCAAGATTTCAGGCAGCGACTTTTTTGCAGAAATGTTGATGCCGAGCCTTGCGGAAAGGCTTCAGGTTGTTGCGCCTGCAATGCGCGTGCATCTGGTGGATTTTGTGCAGGACAGTTACATCCATGCAATAGAAGAGCATGATATCGACTTTGCGCTTCTGCCCGAGATCGACCTGCCCGACTGGGCCGAGAGCCGTGTAATGTTCCGCTCCGGATTTTCAGTGATCGCGCGAAAGGGGCATCCACGGTTCGAACAGGCAGGTGTGAAGCCGGACGCTGTGGTTCCACTGGATCTGTATTGCGATCTTGCGCACGTTCTGTTTTCCACCCAAGGCAACAGCAGGGCGATCGGGGACGCAGCCCTTGCCAGAATAGGACGGGAGCGCCGCGTGGTCATGACGATGCCCGTGTTTTCGGGGGTGTACCGTGCGGTGGCCGGTTCGGATCTGATTGCGTTGCTGCCGTCGGCTTTTGCTAAACGCATTGCGCCTGCTGCGAATCTGGAAGTCTACAGGCTGCCTATGCGGATCGAGATCACGAATATTATCATGGTCTGGCATCGCCGCCATTCTGCCAGTCCTGCCCATATCTGGCTGCGCGAAGAGGTGGCCGGACTGCTTGGCGCTTTTGATGAAACGGCCGGATAGGACCGGCGTTGCGTCACCTCAAGCCGGTGAGGAATTGTTTTTGGCCAATGCTTCCACGGCATCATGCTGGCTGAGGAATATCTCTCCGCTCAGTTCCTGTAACAGATGGCTGCGTTTCAGGCGGTCCATCACCGGACCTTTAACTTCACTCAAATGCAGGCGGATGCCGGATTCCCGCAGGCGGGTGTTGATCGCTTCAAGGGATTCCAACGCAGACAGGTCCACTTCGTTCACAGCGTTGAACAACAGCACAATGTCGGTAAGTTCTTCCTTTTCAGCGGCATAGCGGGACAGTTGATCCTCCAGATAACGCGCGTTCGGAAAGTAGAGGCTCTCGTCCACGCGCAGTGACAGCACATGGGGCTGGGTTTCGACCGTGTGGCGCTGCACATTGCGAAAATGCTCTGTGCCGGGAACGCGGCCCACGACTGCCATATGGGGGCGCGAAGTCTTGTAAAGGTGGATCAGGATCGAGGTTGCAACGCCTGCTGTCACGCCGGTCTCTACGCCCAGAAGCAGGGTTAACAGGATCGTTGCGGCAACAGCGGCGAAATCTGCGCGGCTGAAGGACCATGCCCGTTTCAGAATCGAAAAATCCACAAGGCTTAATACGGCGACAATGATGGTCGCGGCGAGCGTGGCCTTGGGCAGATAGTGGATCAGCGGTGTAAGGAACAGCGCAGCCAGCATCAGCCCGATGGCGGTAAATGCCCCCGCCGCCGGCGTTTTAGCCCCCGCATCGTAATTCACAACGGAACGGGAAAACCCGCCCGTCACCGGAAAGCCGCCGGTTAAAGAGGCCCCGATGTTGGCCGCGCCAAGGCCGATAAGTTCCTGATCCGGATCAATCCGCTGGCGTTTCTTGGCTGCAAGGGTTTGGGCGACAGAGATGCTTTCGACAAAGCCGATGATCGAAATCAGCAGGGCCGGAACCAGTAACTGCGAGATCAGCTCCGGTGAAAAAGACGGCAGGGTCAGGGGGGGCAGGCTTTGGGGGACTACCCCGACAACGGCCACGCCCTGATCTGCCAGATCAAAGCCCCAAACCGCCAGTGTGGTTGCTATAATTGCAAGGACCGGACCGGTTTTCACGCCGATGTCTACGAACAGCGGCGGCAGGCGGGTTTTCTCCAGCAGGGGTTTCAATCCGCTGCGCACCCAGAACAGAAAGGCAGTGGCGCTTGTGCCCAGCACCAGAGTAACCGGATTTACGGCGTAAAGATGGGACCACAGGCTTGTTGTGATTTCGATCAGCGTGTGGCCTTTGGCCTCGACCCCCAGAATGTGGCGCAACTGGCTGGCCGCAATCAGAATGCCGCTGGCGGTGATGAACCCTGCGATCACCGGATGGGACAGGAAATTCGCCAGAAACCCCAGTCGCAAAATCCCGAGCGTCAGAAGCATCAGACCGGACAGAAAGGCCAGCGTTAGCGCCGCCACGATATAGCCTGCCGTGCCGCTTTCCACGATATTGCCTATCGCAGCCGCCGTCATCAGCGAAACCACAGCCACCGGCCCGACCGCAAGCACCCGCGAGGTGCCAAAGACCGCATAGAGCAGGATCGGAGCGATGGAAGCGTACAGCCCGGCCTCTGGCGGCAGTCCGGCCAGCAGGGCATAGGCCAGTGATTGCGGGATCAGCATAACCGTCACGATCACAGCGGCGATCATATCCCCGATAAACCTGTCCCGATCATAACGTCGCCCCCAGTCAAGGACCGGCAGGAATCGTGTGAACGTCGTCAAAGTCATTATACGCGGTCCAGTTTGGATAAAAGAGCGAGCGGCCCGTAGGCCGCGCCGCAAGACAGGATCTGGGAGTTAGTCGAAGCGGTTAACCGGCAGTTTCAAATAGGCATTGCCGTCATCTTCCACCTGCGGCAGCCGACCGCCCCGAAGGTTGATCTGCAAGGCTGCAAGGA
The DNA here is from genome assembly GCA_018223125.1 of Paracoccaceae bacterium. GTDB lineage: Bacteria > Pseudomonadota > Alphaproteobacteria > Rhodobacterales > Rhodobacteraceae > Amylibacter. Next base: position 7,916 of record JAAEZA010000066.1, read on the forward strand.
TACGCATCGGCAGGGCCAGCGTTGCATCACGGGTCTGGCGGCGTTCGATGTAGTCTTCCCGCTTGGTGCCATCCTTTACATGGATGTTTTGCGCCTTGTGCTGTGCAACAGTTGCTTCCCACATGGGTTCCTTACGCTCTTTGGTGCCGTAATCATGGCCAATGAAGAGTCGCGTTTCAGGGGGCAGGGCGAGAATGCTTTGGATGGACTCCCATAACGCTTCAGTATCGCCCCCCGGAAAATCAGAACGTGAAGTCCCTGCATCCGGCTGCATCAGCGTATCATGCACAAAGGCCGCATCGCCGCAGACATAACTGACGGAGCCAAGGGTATGGCCCGGCGAGAGCATGACCTCGACCTCAAGCTCGCCAATGGAAAACCGTTCTCCTTCCTCGAAAAGCCTGTCGAAATCCCGTGACGGTTCAAAGGCGTCCGGAAGGTTGTAAAGATCCGCCCAGATCGCCGCAATATCCGGCACCAATGCGCCAATGGCGTTGGGGGCACCGGTGCGCTCCTTCAGGTGGGCCGAGGCCATAACGTGATCCGCGTGGGGGTGGGTATCCAGTACCCATTCCACAATCAGGCCGTTTTTTTTCACAATATCAAGAACCTGATCCATACTTTCAGTGTTGAACCGATAGTTCTTCGGATCGAAATTCCAGACCACATCGATTAACGCCGCCTTGCGTGTCTTGGGATCGGCGCAAATATACTGGATTGATCCGGTGTCAGGTTCATAAATGCCCCACACGTCAGGGCTGGTTGGCCCGTTTGACGGGGAATGGCGCACCACGGGTGTTTTCAGAGGATCGCTCATGACGGGGCTCCCTGCTGTTTGCTGCGGCCAAAATCAGGCGTATTGCGTGCCAGCCACATGCCGACCAGCATGAAGGGGACGAAGATCAGTGTTCCGCTTGCACCGATAGGCAGGGCTGTCAGGGCAGGGCCGGGGCAGAAGCCGCCCAGACCCCAGCCAACTCCGAAGATCGCCGCCCCGCTCAGCAGCTTGGGGTCGACATCGGTTCGGGTCGGAATGTGAAATCGGGTATGGAAGAACGGTTGGCTGCGCTGACGTGTGAGCCAGAAAAATCCCGGCGCAGTCACCGCAATGGCACCGCCCATGACGAAGGCAAGGCTGGGGTCCCAAGTGCCGAACAGGTCCAGAAAGTTCAACACTTTGGCAGGATCGGACATGCCGGAGATGATAAGGCCAAAACCAAAGACAAGGCCGGAAAGAATGGCGAATATCTGTTTCATATCAACCCCCTATAATGTGGCGTGCAACCAGAACGGTCAGGAAGGCGGTCGCCATGAAAGTGATTGTGGCAAGGATGGAGCGCGCAGATCCCCGACTGATACCGCAGACCCCGTGCCCCGAAGTGCAGCCGTTGCCGTAGGTTGCGCCAAATCCGACCAGCAAACCGGCGACAGTCATCAGAAGCGGGCTGGAGGGCACCCATTGTTGTGGCCAGCTGCCCGAGACCAGCATCCAGATCGGTGCCGCCAGCAACAGGCCAAGAACGAACAGGGCAGAAACGCCGCGAGCTTCGCCCTTGGTGGAGCTTGCGAAGATGCTAGAGGTCAAACCGCTGATACCCGCGATCCGTCCGTTGGTGGCCATCAGCAACACGGCCGAAGCCCCGATTAACATGCCGCCACCCAGCGACAGCCAAGGGGTGAATTCCGTTTCCATTGTCAAACTCCTTTTCCGGTCGGGTGCCTTTAGGGCTTGTCCGATTCTCCTGAATCTATATATTCATATTACTGTATATTCAATGAGGCGCATATGAATATTTCTGACGAGTTTCTGGAAGGCGATATCCAGAGCGCAGCGAACCTGATGGCAATGCTGTCTTCGGAGGCGCGTTTGCAAATCCTGTGCCGTCTGGTCGAAGGGGAGCGGTCAGTGGGGGAACTTGCGCAGGCCTGTGGCGTATCCCAACCGAAAATGTCCCAACAACTCAAGCGGTTGAAAGAAGCCGGACTGGTAGAGGGGCGCCGCAGCGGGCAGACGATTTACTACAGTCTGACCAGCGCAGAGGCCGCAGCCGTGCTGGAAACCCTGCACGGGCTATTTTGCGCAAAACCTTAGGGTGCTGCGGCTCGGTTTTATTCTCTAGCGATCGGGATTTTGTTCCAACGGCATTGAAATGGCAAAGGTTGTGCCTTCACCAAGCACACTTTCGTAGCTGATCGTTCCGCCGTGTTGCAGCATGATCTGGCGGGAAATATGCATTCCCAAGCCACTGCCGGTGATTTTACGTTCCGCGCCCTCGGCAATTTGCGAGAAGCGGCCAAAGACCTTGTCTTCGGAATTCGGGGGAATGCCACGGCCGCTGTCTTTGATAAATATCGTAGCGGTATCGCCTGTTGTTTGCAGCGAAATTCCGACTTCGGAACCGCTGCCTGAAAATTTCATCGCATTGGACAGCAGGTTAACGATCACCTGACGGATGCGGACACTATCGGCAAAGACGCAGACCGGCCCTTCCGGCGGGGTATAGGCCAGCGTGATCTTCTTTTCGGGCAGGAACGTTGCCATGCTTGCGATTGCATCCGAAAGGATTTCCCGCAGATCACTGCTTTCACGGTTGAGTTTGAAGTCCGAACTGGCCAGCGCCTGCGTATCCAGCAGGTCGTTAACCAGTGCTGCCAGAGAAGCTGCATTTTTTGTCATCAGCCGCATCAGGCTTTCGGACTGTGCTTCGGAGATCTTTGCTTTGCTGTTGGTGAGCAGGGACAGGGAGCCGTTTATGGCTGTAAGGGGGGTGCGCAATTCGTGGCTGACTGTGGCAAGAAACTGCGCTTGGGCGCGTTCCGCTGCAATCGCCCGCTCTGCGGCCAGCTTTTGTGTCGTCACATCGACAAAAGCGACTGCCCACCCCAGTTGCGCCTGACCTTTGGTAAGGGCAATCGGATAAGCGCGAATAAGAAAGTGTTTGCCGTCATGGGTTATTTCTTCGCCATCCGGTAGCTCGCCATGCTCCAGTAACCGACGGAACACCGGACCGACCGCCGACAGTTCGCTTGCTGGTGTTTTGGGCCGGTTTGGAATGTCGGCTATGAAATCCTGCGCCGACTGGTTGGTGTTGAGCAGGGAGCCGTCGCGGTCCAGCACAAAGACCAGATCGCGGGATTTATAAAAAAACATATCCCGCGCGATTGCATTGATGTCGACCCAGCGCCGGTCTGTGATCAGCCAGACAACCAGACCGACCGAAACCGCAAATGAGAAAGGCGTCGGGTCTACATCGAACAGCTTAACGTCAAAAACCACGTGCATCACGTTGGTCGTAATCGGAATGACAGTGGTGAGGAACAATTTGATGAAGAAATTGCGCACGGCAAGGCTGGCCTGCAGAACGGCCCGTCCGGCAATCAGGGTACAACCAACTGTGAGCAGGTAAAGATAGGCTATCGCCAGAAAGAAAAACGGTCCGTGTTCGTAGTAGACGTAAGGCCGGAGTGTATCCGTGCGCAGAACTGTGCCCGCACCGTAAAACAGTTCGTGCCAAGGGTTGGAGGCAGCCAGCGCAAAAATGAACGCAGGCATGATAAGGGTGCAAAGGGACACGATGCGCTTTGGCACCGGTCGGGACAGGGTGTATTCGAAAAGAAAAAACGACCAGAAGGTGGGCAGCAGAACAATCCCCGGCCACGCGGCCTTGGCCCAGAGTACCTTGCAGTCCTTCCCGGCGGAGGAAATCTCAAATCCGATCGACCCGAGCCACCACAGCATGGCAAACATACCAAGAATGAACCAGCGACTTCCCGGTAGGCTGCGGTGCGAGTTAATCCAAACGGCCAGTGCGGCCACGATAAGGGACGTTGCGAGGATGAATTGGACTGAAGGAACGCCGGGATCTATACTCAGGCATTGGGTCAACACGTTAGTCATAGCTAGTCTCGGCACGAGTTACTTAAAGAAATAGTAGTAGATCCGGCAGTTTAGCCGAGTTGTACACCGTATATTTACAGAAAGGGAATTCATTTCTACGCGAATGAACAAAATCTGTTGAATAGGGTATTTCCACAACAATCAGGATGTAATTTCTGCGCGCGCCGACAGGCAGGCAAGTATTGCAACAGCGCTCATGACAATTGCTCCGCCCAGAATTTCCCGCGCCGTCATCGCCTCGCCCAGAAATCCCCAGACCCAGAGCGGAGAAAGCACGGATTCAAGCAGGACCAGCAGCGAAACTTCCGAAGCAGGCGCATAGGGCGCACCCCATGTTACAAGACCGATGCCGATCCCGATGGTAAAGGCCCCCATGACGGCGCAAATCAGCAGATCACGAAGGGACACTGTCAATCCGTCCCCGATCAGCACGGCACAGGCCGCAGCCAGCAGGCAGGATAAGATACCGCCCAGAAAGGTTCCGCCAAGCACGTCCTCTTTACCACCGGCCCGTGCCGTGACCAGCATCAGCGCAAAGAAAGCGGCGGAGCTGAGCGCGAACAGATTGCCGAGCGTTTGTCCCAGCGCGATTCCCTCTCCGGCCATCAGGGCGATTCCCAGAACTGCCAGCAGGATTATTCCACAGACCAGAGGACGCGGACGTTCCCCCAGCCAGCCCCAGGCCAGCAGGGTGGCAAACAGGGGCGAGGCCGCAAGAATAAACAGGGCAGAGGCCACCGATGTGTTCAGCAGGGCGAATATATAGGTGGTAAAGGCCAGCGAAAGGATCGCGCCTAGGACCAGATCCTTTCCGTCCAGCGATTGCAGGAAGCGCAGGGGGCCGATTCTGCGCCGCATACAGGCCATCAGGGCCACCATCGCTGCCAGAGTGGCAGAACGATAGGTGAGTATCTGGAAACCGTCCGCCTGTTCGACAAGCCGTACAAACAGGGCGGCAAGGCTCATGCCTATGGCTCCGAGAAGGATAAACAGTGTTGCGCGGGATTTGGGCACAGGAGGGGCCTTTGCGTAATTGCTTTGCATTAGAAAACAGGGGTGCGCCTTGGTGTCTAGGCATAAACGACGCATTGCAAAGTAAATCGGGGCAGTCCAACCGCCGGAAAACAGCAGGAAAACAGGCGGTGGGATATCTTTCTGAAAGAATATGACAAACTTCGTTGCAGAAGCGCTTGACGGGGTAAACATAGCCGCCTAAAACCCCGCTCACGCCTTACGCTGTAGGGCGCAGATTCAGTACGCGGTTGTAGCTCAGCTGGTTAGAGTGCCGGCCTGTCACGCCGGAGGTCGCGGGTTCGAGCCCCGTCAACCGCGCCACTGAAACGCTTGGGAAGGCAAACGCCTCGGTATGTAAGTACCTCGTGCGGTTGTAGCTCAGTTGGTTAGAGTGCCGGCCTGTCACGCCGGAGGTCGCGGGTTCGAGCCCCGTCAACC
>JAAEZA010000067.1 GCA_018223125.1 Paracoccaceae bacterium
GACCTGCCTGTTATAGCGATGGCATAATCACCATGTCCGGCCGGGGGCTTTGCCTCCGGTCAGGCTATTCGAGAGACAGAGAAAGGTCATAAAGTGACTGGGAAAATTATTGACGGGAAAGAGTTCGCAGCTTCCGTGCGCGCCAAAGTGGCTGATCATGTGGCGCGATTGAAAACAGATCACAATGTCACGCCGGGCCTTGCAGTTGTGCTGGTTGGCGAAGATCCTGCGTCTGAGGTTTATGTGCGCAACAAGGGTAAATCCACGCTGGAAGTGGGTATGAACTCTTACGAACACAAGATGCCGGCCGACACCTCTGAAGAAGACCTTCTGGCGCTTATCACCCGCTTGAACGAAGACCCCGACGTCCACGGCATCCTGTGTCAGTTGCCGTTGCCTGACCATCTGGACGAGGAACTGGTGATCAACTCCATCGTGCCGGAAAAGGATGTGGACGGGTTCCATATTTCCAATGTCGGCCTGCTGAGCACCGGACAGAAATCCATGGTGCCCTGCACCCCGCTTGGCTGTCTGATGATGCTCCGCGACCATCATGGCAGCCTGTCCGGTTTGAACGCCGTGGTTGTGGGACGTTCCAATATCGTAGGCAAGCCGATGGCAAACCTGCTGTTGAAAGACAGCTGCACCGTCACAATCGCCCATTCCCGCACCAAAAACATCGAAGCACTTTGCCGCACCGCTGACATCGTTGTCGCGGCTGTAGGGCGGCCCGAAATGGTGACAGGGGAGTGGATCAAGGAAGGGGCCACCGTGATCGACGTGGGCATCAACCGGATTCCTCATCCCGAAAAAGAAGGCAAGACCAAGCTTGTAGGCGATGTGGAATTTGCATCTGCCGTGGAAAAAGCCGGTGCGATCACGCCTGTTCCCGGTGGTGTCGGCCCGATGACAATCGCCTGCCTGCTGGCCAATACGGTCACAGCCTGCTGCCGTGCCAACGGTCTGGAAGAGCCGGAAGGCCTGACTGCCTGACTTAAAGGGCCGAAAGAACAGCGCGGCGTCGTTCAACACCCCGACGCCGCGCCCTTAGACAATTACTTTTCAGAACGGCGCGCGCAAAGTTTGCGCACTGATACTCGATTACATTTACTCAGTTACAGTCCAGCCGTCCGACCGGCCCAATTGCGCCGGTGCACGTCAGATAGGGCGTACTTTACCTGCTTCAAGCCTCTAGTTGGGGTTCTCTGGCCTTTCCCATCGGAACCGGCAGTGCCTGTGATCCCGTCAAAACAGCCAGCGCCTTTTCAGACATCAGAGGCGCAAATACCGGATCGCAACAGCGCAGTCCGCCGGTATACGCCCCGAAAGCAGGCAGGATAACGCGGCTTTGGTCAATCAGGAAACAGGGGCGTGACAGGCGGCCTGCTTTGGACCTGAGGCTTGCCTTGGGGTGGTAGTGGCCGGAAATTTCGCCGTGCGCGCCGGATTGGGCGATATGGCGGAACACCAGCGGGCCGGTTTTGAACTCTGCCATATGGGTGCCACCCAGCGCCACCGGCCCCGGATCGTGATTGCCTTGAAGCCATATCCAGCGTCGTCCCGCCATCAGCGTGGTAAGCTGGGCGTGGTCTTCAGGTTCCAGTGCGTTCTGCCCTGCATCATCGTCAAAACTGTCCCCGAGGCAAATCACGCTGAGCGGATCAAGGGCATCGATGGCCAGTGCCAACCGGTTCAGGGTCTCGCGGTTTTCATAAGGCGGCAAAAGAGCGCCGCCACGACGGGCGATCCGGTCGGATTTGCCAAGATGAAGATCGGAGACACAAAGCAGGCGTCGTTCCTGCCACCACAGCAAGCCCGAGGCCAGTGCCGTCAGTGTAATCCGGTCCAGTTTGAATGAATAACCGTGCATTGGCGCGTCATGCAATCTACAGGTGAAGAATGCAAGCCCAATTAACCCAGACCGGCCTCGCGCATCAGTTCGGCAGCTTCAATCGCAGCGGCACGGTCCACGGCTGCACCGTAAATCGGCACTTTTCCCACCTCCAGCAGCATCGGGGCGCTAAGCGGGGTAACATGTGCGGCTTTGACGTGATCAATCCGCCCCTGCACACGGGTCAGCATTTCTTCAATCCGGCCGAAATCCACCAAACCGCCCATCGCCTCCGCACGGGTAATCTGCAACAACAGGTGGTCCGGATCATATTTCAGCAAGGTATCGTAAAGAATATCCGAGGAAAACGTGGCCTGACGACCTGTCTTGCGCTTGCCGGGCAGGTTTTTCACAATCAACCCCGCAATCGTTGCCACGTTGCGGAAACTGCGTTTCATCACTGCATTGTTGGCGAGCCATCCTTCCAGCCCGTCACGCAGGTCGTCGGGCGAGAGCAGGGCCGCAGGATCCTCCACCGCATCCAGCCCCCAAATCAGGAGCGCGTAATCGGTCGCCACGAAACCGATCGGATGCAAGCCGGCTGTCTCCATCCGTCTTGTAACCAAAAGCCCCAGTGTTTGCAGCGCATTGCGCCCTGCAAACCCGTAAAAACAGGTGTAGGCCCGTGTGTCCCGCCAGTAGCTTTCCACCAACATCCGGCCCAGTTTGGGCAGCATTGAAACCTGTTGTTGCATCTCCAGCCAGCTTCGCGTGTGTTCCGGCAGGGCCGACCAGTCGCCGCTGTTCAGCAGGGAGATCACGCGGGTGGATAAAAGTGTGGAAGTGGCAAATTTGGTGCCTGCAAAGGTGGCGATACGGGGCTCTTTACGGCCTTTGGTCACTTGCACCGTCATCTCGCGCAGGCCCTCATAGCGCACCACCTGCCCACCAATCAGAAAGGTATCCCCTTCGCTCAGCGTGGCGGCGAACCCTTCCTCGATTTCCCCCAAAGGCGCCCCGCCGCGTCCGCGCCAGCGCACGTTCAAGGTTTCGGTGTCTACAATCGTGCCGACATTCATGCGCAGGCTCTGTGCGCTGCGCGGATCGCGCAATTGCCACAGACCGTCGGGGTTCAGCATCAGCCGTTGCCAACGGTCATAAGCCCTGAGTGCGTAGCCGCCGGTGGCACAGAATTCCAGACAGTCTTCAAAATCGGTGCGGCTCAAGTCTGAATAGGGGCCTGCTTGTGTGATCTCTTGATAGAGCGCTACAGCATCAAAGGGTCCGGCGCAGGCCCGCAGAAGGATATGCTGGCACAGTACATCCCGTGGTCCCCTTGCGCGGGGTTCCCCGTCAAGGGTGTTTTCGCGCACAGCGTCCAGTGCCGCCTGCGCTTCAAGCACTTCAAACCGGTTGGCAGGAACAATCACCGCACGGGAGGGGGCGTTGTAGCGGTGGTTGGACCGCCCGATCCGCTGAACCAGACGTTTGATGTTTTTCGGCGCGCCCACCTGTATCACCAGATCCACATCGCCCCAGTCGATCCCCAGATCCAGCGTGCCGGTACAGACTACGGCCCGCAGGCTGCCTGCGACCATTGCAGCCTCCACCTTGTCCCGCGCCTCCCGCGCGAGTGATCCGTGGTGCAGGGCAATCGGAAGGGCGTTGTCGTTGGCAGTCCAGAGCGCACGGAAAAAGATTTCTGCCTGCGCACGGGTGTTAATAAAAATCAGCGTGGTATTGGCCCCCTCCACCAGTTCAAGCACATCCTTCACTGCGTAAACCGCCCCTGCACCGGCCCAGGGCGGCGGGGTGTCGCTGTGCAGGATGGTAATATCAGGGGCGGGGCCGGGATCGGCGGTGATGATCTCGCAGGGGTGCGGGTGGGGGGCCAGAAACCTGCCAAGCGCAGGGGGATCTTCTACAGTTGCAGACAGACCAACGCGCCGCATGTCAGGACAAAGCGCCTGCAGGCGTGACAGGCATAACATCAACTGGTCGCCCCGTTTGCTTTCGGCCAGGGCGTGAATCTCATCCACCACAACCCGTTGTAAACCTGCAAAAATTGTCGGAGCATCCGGATAGGACAAAAGAATGGCGAGGGATTCCGGTGTGGTCAGCAGAATATGGGGCGGATCGGCCCGTTGCCGTTTTCGTTTGGTTTGAGACGTGTCCCCTGTGCGATCCTCGACCCTTACAGGCAGGTCTAACGCCTCGATCGGGGTTTGCAGGTTGCGCCGGATATCCGCGGCCAGCGCCTTGAGTGGTGAGACGTAAAGCGTGTGCAGACCGTCTTTCGGAGCGGTGGAAAGGTCGATCAGGCTCGGCAGGAAACCGGCCAGTGTCTTGCCGCCTCCGGTCGGGGCGATCAGCAGGGCTGCGGGTGCTGCGGCGCGGTCCAGAAGCTGCTGCTGGTGGGGATGGATGTGCCAGCCACGGGCAGCAAACCAGTTCCGGAAATTTGGCGGGAGAGGGTTCATGCACCAGAGGTAGCGCGCCCCGATGGGGTTGGAAAGGGGGGCTGGCTGCCCCCTGACCCCCGCGGATATTGCAGGCCAGAAGAAGTGCTGTCAGCGCGCGCGGGGTTTTAGGGCGCGAATGTGCCGGATTACGGTTTCAGGCAGGCTGGTATCGGCGCCGGGCGGTGCAGCGTCCAGCGCACTTTCCACATCTTTTTTCAGGATGCCGATGGTGTTGTCACCGGCAAAGCCGTCGCGGGCAAATTCGATTTCCTGAAACCCCGAGGCCAGCCAGTTTTGCCCTGATGAGGTGTGGATGAGGTCGAGTAGTTTCTTTTCATCAATCTGTGCCGCATCCGCCCAGTCCAGCACCAGCCGTGTCGTCGCGGTGTTGGTGGCGGCCAGCAGGTTGTTCAACACTTTTGCCGCCATACCGGCGCCGGTATCTCCCATGTGGTGGAAATGGGCGCCCATGGCGGAAAACAGTGGCATGAGGTGGTCAATGTCGCGCTTGCTGCCGCCGAGCATGAAGGAGAGACGGGCCTCCTGCGCCGCAATTGCAGCGCCTGACATCGGGGCGTCGATCACCGTGCAGGACATGCGGTCCTTTAGGGCGCTGATATAGCGTGGGGACAAGGTGGAAGAAATCACCACATGGGTCAGTTCGGGCAAGCGCTCCGGCAGGGCCTGACCACTGAAAAGAAGTTCCTCGGTTTGGGCTATGTCGCGCACGACACTGATCAGGATCTTGGTATCGCGGGGCAAATTTGCCGGATCGTCCGTGATGCTTCGGTTGTCAGGCCCGTAATCGGAAGGATCGCGCAGGTCAAAGCCGGTTGCAGCAAAACCGGCGGCGCGGAGCGCAGCAAGCATGGGCTCGCCCATGCGGCCACAGCCCGCAACGACGGTTTTCAGGCCTGCGACTACGTGATCAGTGTTCGACAACAGATTCCGCCACAAACAGGTTGGCCCAAGCCCGTTCCACCAGATCAATCGCCATCTGGTAGGGGCGACCTTCGTAATCGCAAATGGATTTCATCTGCGTGATAAGAAAAGGCGCGTGATAGGCCGCATAGGTGTTATCCACTTGCGGATACAGTTTGGAAAACAGATGGATCAGAACCTGTTCGTCCAGCGGCATTTTCATCGCCTTGCTGACCAGTGCATAAATCTGGATCATCTGGTCACGGGTCGGACGATCCACCAGCACCTTGTAGTAAATCCGGCGCAGCGCCGCGCCGTCAAAGATCTCCGCAGGGTGAAAGTTGGTTGAGAAAATCACCAGCGTATCAAAAGGAACAAGGAATTTTTCGCCCGATTGCAGGGACAGGATATCCTCCCCGCCTTCCATAGGAACAATCCAGCGGTTGATCAGAGCCTGAGGCGGTTCCGCCTGACGCCCAAGGTCATCCACGATGAACACGCCGCCCGTCGCCTTGAGCTGGAGCGGGGCCTGATAGGTTTTGGAGTTGGAGTTGTAGTTCAGTTCCAACATGCTGAGCGTCAGTTCGCCGCCGGTAATTACAGAAGGCCGGTTGCACAGCACATAGCGGTTATCGAACTGCAGACCAGTGCGGCGCAGCGAATTCGGATCAGCGGCGCTTTCCTGTGCGTGACCGTGCACGATCGGATCGTAAACCGAAATCACCTGACCGGAGTATTCCAGAACTTTGGGAACAAAAATCCGGTCCCCCAGCGCATCCCTTATGCCGTTGGAAATAGAGGATTTACCATTGCCGGGCGGGCCGTACATCAGGATTGATTTGCCGGAATTGACCGCAGGGCCTAGCTGGGTGAGCAAACCGTCGGGAATGATCAGATGGCCCATAGAGTTTTCCAGAGCTTCCTGCGTAATCCCCACGTCCGATACGGATTGCAGTTTGACCTGTTCGCGGTAATCGTCGAGCGGGATTGGCAGGGCGCCGAAATATTCGGATTGCGCCAGCGCATCAAGGGCGCGGGCTTTACCGCTTTCGGACATCTGGTAGCGCAGTTCCGTGCCGGATTTACCCGTGACTTCAAGCATGTTCTGGCTGCGCGCCATTTCGATCAGTTCAAGCGCCACAGGCGTGGAGCAGCAGAGCGTTTTTTCCACCTCACCCGGGGTAGAGACGTTCTTGCGGAACATTGTCTTGATCAGAATGTCCCGCGCGAACACGGGATTAAGCCCCGTTGCCGCCACGGACATCGGAATTTTGGGCGGATGCAAAGTGCGCGCCTGCATGTTCATATCTACACCACTGCTTATGTTTTTATGGGCCGAGCGTACCCTGTCTAGCCGGAACGGGTAAACAAAAACTGTATTTGATTTTGCGGATCGGTGCGGTTTGACTTAACTTGTCTGAAACAGGCAACAGCCCGGAGGTGAAGGTGCGAAATTTATTCTGGGCTTGGTACGCCTTGTTCCTGATCGGACTGCTTTCGGTGCTTGCCCTGATGCGGGTGAATGATGGCGCGGTTCTGATCCTCAGCTTTGATGGGGACGCGATTCACATGGCGCAAATCGTGTTGCGGATGCAGGGTGGAGAGCTGCCCCATCAGGATTTTCTGACCCCGCTTGGCGTGATGGCGTTTTTACCGGTGGTCTGGTTGATGAATGCCGGTTCCGGTCTGGGCGCGGCTTTTGCCTATGCGCCTGTCCTGATCGGGCTGGTGTGTTTGCCGGCAGTCTATCTTGTCGGGATTACAAGGTTTTCTCCTGCGGGCGCGCTGGCCTTTGGCGGAGTGTTTCTGGTGCAGCTTCTGGCGCTGGTGCACGGCGGGGTGGAGCCTACCGTTACCGTTTCCATGTATTACAATAACTGGTGTTGGGCGGTGTCTGCACTGCTGGTTGTTCTGGCGGTACTTCCTCCGCGCTCGTCGTCTGTAAAGGCGATTTGGGCCGAGGCTCTAGTCCTTGGGGGCGGGGTAGCCTTTCTCACTCTGACCAAAGCGCCTTTTGCGGTTTTTCTTCTGCCGGCCCTGATCGTTGCCTTGCTGGTGCGGGGGCAATGGAAGATGCTGGGATGGAGCGTGGTTTGGGCATTGGCCGTGATGGTTGCCGTGACCTTTCCCTATGGTCTTGTGGCGCACTGGCAAGGGTATGTTGCGGATCTGCTCTATGTGGCAAGATCCGGTGCACGGGGCCAGCCGGGGGCCGCACTGCCGCTGATGTTGCTTGCGCCCGCGCAGGTTGTGGGCAATCTGGCCGTTCTTGCTGCAGTTCTGTTGCTGCGGCAGGCGCGAAAGTCCGGGGAGGCGCTGATTTTTCTGGTGCTGGCGGCAGGCTGGATTCTGGTCACCCATCAGAACTGGCAGAACGATCCGCACTGGCTGGTGCCTGCGGGGCTGATCGTTATGGTGTTTGCCCAGGATGTTACACTTTACAACCGGTTCGGATGGCCGCTGCAACGGGCACTGCAAAGCGTCGCGGTGCTGATGTTCGCCTTGGGAGCGCCGTTGCTGATGACGCAAGTACAATCTCTTTTGATTCACAACAGCCTGAAGCCGGAGCGGTTTGCCGCAGCAATGAAAACCGCGGGGCTGGGTGACTTGCGGTTTCGCAGTGCCGCCGCCGCGGATGTGCGGGTAGAGCGCCCCTTTGACCGTCTGTCAGGGGAGACCACTGCGGCAACCCTGCTGAACGGCGAAACCCTGCCGTCCTGTCAGAAAATTACAGGCCTTTTGATTGATCTGGTTGAAACCGGAAAGCGGTTGGACCAGTTTCCGCAGACCAAAGGGGCGCAAGTGCTCTATGCGGATTGGGTGAACGGGCTGTGGCTGTTTTCCGACACCGCACCACTGAAAGGAGGCGCGCCCTGGTATTACGGAGGCGCGGCAGGCTTTGCACAGGCAGAGTATCTGGTGGTGCCGCTCTGCCCTATGGGGCAGGGGGTGCGCCGGATGATCCTGAATGCAGTTGCACAGGATCCGGCTTTCAACTTTACCGAGGTGGAGCGGAACGAATTGTTTATCTTGCTTAAGCGCGCTTAAGGGTCAGGAGGCCAAGCCAGCCTGCAAAATCAGGTAACAGGCAAGAGACGCGCTGAGTGTGACGCCGTAGGGGAATTTTCCGCCCACCTGCCAGGATTTCCATCCCGCAAGATAAGGTTTCAACGCAGCGATTGCGCCGATCCCGCGATGCACTGCAACAGTCAGCAGCGACAGGGCCGCCAGCAGCATCAGGAACATGGTCGCATCCCCGAGCGCGATGAAGGGCGCCATTGCGGCGATAAACTTGCTGTCGCCGCCTCCCATATATCCGAAAGCCGTTAACAAAAAGCCAACGGCCAGCATGAGCGCAGCCTGTGCAATGCGCAGGGCATATAGATCAAGCGGGAAGATCAGCAAGCCGACCACTGCAAAAGCCAGAAACAACCCCAAGGTAGTCTTGTTATAGATTTTCATGTGCCGCAGGTCGCTGATCGCGGCCCAAATGCAAAAGGGCAGGGCGATCAGCAGCAGAACCACCGTCGGGTCCAGAAGTTTTTCCATCAGCTTTTGATTGTACGTGTCAGTGCTTCCAGACTGCGGACCGCCTCTTCAAAATGACGCGGGTGCGTATCAATTGCGTCTTCCAGCAGACCGCGGCCAATGTCCGTATCGCCCTGTTTCACAGCGGACAGGCCGGCGGTGTAGAGCATCTGTGCTTTTTCGGTCTCGCTCATCGGGATGACGGGCAATGCATAGTTTTTCTGCGCCGCACGGGCGAGCATCAGATTGTTCTTGGCCGTAAACAGTTTGCGGTCATAGGTGATCGCCTGCACGAACAGTTTTTCCGCACCCTTGTAATCCCCGCGGGCCATTTTCGAATAGCCCCAGTTGTTCATGACGTTAGAGGGTTTTGTCGTCAGGCCAGTCGCAATTTCATAAAAGCTGTCCGCTTTCTTCCATTTCTTCTGGCTGTCTGCGATCATCGCTTCCAGACGGTATCGCTTGTAGGTTTCTACCGTAGGGGGGACCTGATTTAACTGGGCCTCTGCGCCTTTCCAGTCGTTTGTGCGGATCAATGCGTCAGCCAGATCAATCCGGTCCTGATCGGTGGCATCTTCAGACTCCACCAGTTTTTCGAATACCGGCACCGCCTCTGCCGCGCGTTTGGCACGGATCAGTGACTGGGCCAGACCACGCCGGAACTCTGTCCGTTCGGGATCTTTGGTCAGGGAACTCCGGAAATATTCGACCGCTTCATTCGGATCGGCGACCGTCAGCATAATATCGTTCAGGTCGGTTGCATCTACAACGCTTGTAGGATCAAGATCTGCCGCTTTAGATGCGTCGCCATTTTCTGCACATGCGCCAAGTGCCAGCAAGCCGGCGACTGCGAGTGTGCCCATTAGTGGATTGCCCATGGGTCTGTTCCTGTACTGCTCGTTTTAGCCCGAGTTTGATGTGGATAGCAGCAGGTATTTTCCGTTGCCCCGCCTCACCAACTCGAAGTCGTTATTAGTATTAGGAGAAGAATACTCCCTGTTATCCATAATAGCGATAACTTTGGTTAAGTTCTTGCGAATTTCTTCGGAACTGCCGTTATCAAGCCCGTATGCGAGCTGAAAGACACGCTTTGCCTCGGCATATTCGCCCTGGGACATCAAAACCACCCCCAGATTGTTCCATGCGGGAACAAAATCGGGATCTTTTTTCACGGCCAGTTGCAGGAGCTCATTGGCATGGTGCAAACGCCCCAAATGCATGTTGGCAGAGCCAAGCGCGCTCAGCACATCGGCGTTCAGCCCCTTTTCAGCCGCGGCCCGCGTGTAGGCTTTCAAAGCGAGTTCATATTCTTTTGAGGCCATCAAACGGTGCCCGACAGTCAGCCCGTCCACAGCTTCGGTAATTTTTTTTGTTCCTGCTGGCGCTTTCAAACCTTCGTGCACCACTGCAAGCGAACGGGAATTCACTGTCTGACTTCCCGAACAGGCGCCAAGGGTAACAGTTGCGAATACCGCTGCCAGCGCGGCCGGATTATTTTTGAACCATGTGAACATAGATATCAAAGACCGAAGGTCCCACCATAATTACAAGAAGAGGAGGCACCGTGAACATCATGGTGCAAAGCGTCATTTTTGTTGGCAGCTTGTTGGCCTTTTCTTCGGCGCGGGTCACACGTTTGTCCCGCATTTCAGCGGCATAGACCCGCAAGGCTTCGCCAAGCGATGTACCGAAGGTGGCCGATTGGATCATCACCGTCACAAAGGCGGAAATGTCCTGACAGTCACAGCGTTCCGCCATATCGCGCAGAACGACGGGCCGTTCCTTACCGGCGCGCATTTCGTTGGCGACAATGGTAAATTCCTCGGAAAGGGCAGGGGCCGACGGGGCGATTTCCTTGGCGACACGCTGCACCGCCTGATCGAGCGACTGGCCCGCCTCGATACAGACAAGCATAAGGTCGAGCGAGTCAGGGAAACCGTTCAGGATTTCTTCCTGACGGGTGCCGCGGCGCTTTTCGACCCAGTAAATCGGGGCGTAGTAACCGACAAAACCCGGACCAAGGGTCTGGATTGCAAGCCATTTCAGATCGGATGTGCCGCTTGTCAGCAGGAACGTGTAGATTGTGCCCAGCAGCAGCCCCGCCAAGCCGAGAACAAGTTGCAGGAAATGGAAGGTCCGCACCGCGCCTTTCGTACGGTAACCGGCCTGGATCAGTTTCAGGCGCCGGTCGGAAAATTCCTGCTGGTCCTGCGGTTCCAGATAGGCGGCGAATTTGTCGAGGTTCGGACCTTTCTGTTTTTCCCGCAGTTCCAGCTTGGGTTCGTCCGCGGAATTGCGTTTCTGGCTCGGGTTGCGCACGGCTGATCCGGCGAGCCGGTCAAACGGGTCTTCCTTTTTGGTCAGCAGGAAGGGCAGGGTCATGACAATGCAGAAAATGCCAAGTACGCCCATGGCAATAAAAGGGCCTGCCGGCCCCAGTATTTCTTCAAGGTATAAGTTGAACTGTTCAAGCATCTGACGGCTCCTACACCTTAATATTTACCATGTGACGCATGACCAAAACGTTAATGGCAAGCATGACAAACACGGCAATCGCTGCGGGCATGTAGTATTCAGTGGGCTTAACGGCATCGTAATACGTGGGGTTCATCACATTCACCCCGCCAAGCGCGGCAAGGGGGAAGCCGGAGAGAAACATACCGGACCATTTTGCTTCGGCGGTGATGGCATTCACGCGGCGGAACAGTTTGAACCGCGAGCGGATCACTTTGGACAGCCCGTCAAGAACTTCTGCCAGATTGCCGCCCGCTTTGGCCTGAATTGCCACAGCAACGGTCAGAAAGCGCAGGTCGGGTACGTCAATCCGCTCTGCCATGTTGTTCAGGGCGGCTGCAATATCCGCACCATAAGCTGTTTCATCAACGATCATGCCAAACTCGGATCCGATCGGATCGGGCATTTCGGTGGCTACAATGTTGATTGCATTGGAAAAGGGGTGGCCCACACGCAGGGAGCGCACGATAAGGTCTACCGCGTCCGGCAGTTGTTCTTCAAAGGCGGCCATGCGTTTTTTTGCCTTGCCGCTCAGCCAGAAGTAAACACCGCCGCCCCCGATCAGAACGGACAGAATGCAACGCAAAACCAACCCGGTTTCGGTAAAATAGGTCAGGCCGGCAAAGCTGAGGGCGGCAACCAGAATCATCACCATAATCAGGGCTGTCGGCGAAAAGGCGATGTTGGCCTGCTGCGCCTTGTGGCTGAGAATGGACATAATCGGCAGTTTCAGGCCCGAAAGATGCTGGTCGCGCTCCTTGCGCAACGCCTCGAACACTTCTTCCTGTGCCTTGCCGGTTTCCATTAACGCCAGCCTACGGTTCACGCGGCTGTTCAGTTTGATGGATTTGCCAAAGGTCACAAGGTAGATGCCCTCGACGATCAGAACCACGCCGACGAAGATCAGAAGATAGATAACAGCCTGTGTACCCATGGTTGCGGTTCCTTATTGCGCGGCGGTCTGGCGGCGCGGAGAATAGATGCTGGAGGGCAGGTCATAGCCCCACTGTTTGAAGCGGTCCGAGTAGAGAGAGCGCAGGCCGGTCGGCGTGAAATCCCCGATCAGCTTGCCGTCTTTTCCGGTGCCTTCGATTTCGTATTTGAAGATTTCCTGCAAAGAGATCACATCACCTTCCATACCGGCAACTTCCGTGATCGAAACCATCCGGCGGGACCCGTCCTGAAGACGTTTGGCCTGCACGATCAGGTTCACCGCCGAAGCGATCTGGGAGCGCATGGCGCGCAGGGGCATTTCAACGCCGGTCATGGCGATCATGTTTTCCAGACGGGCAACCGCGTCCCTTGCCGAGTTGGCGTGGATCGTGGTCATGGAGCCGTCGTGGCCGGTGTTCATCGCCTGAAGCATGTCGATCACCTCGTCGCCGCGGGTCTCCCCCACGATGATGCGGTCGGGGCGCATCCGCAGTGCGTTTTTCAGACAGGCGCGGGCGTCAACTTCACCCTTGCCCTCAACGTTCGGCGGGCGGGTTTCCATCCGCGCAAGGTGTTGTTGTTGCAACTGGAGTTCGGCCGTATCCTCGATCGTGGCGACACGTTCGTCGTTGGCGATAAAGCTGGACAGGGCGTTCAG
>JAAEZA010000068.1 GCA_018223125.1 Paracoccaceae bacterium
CGCACGTTGAAAGAGGTGCAGAGCACAAATCCGAGGGATGCCGAAAGGGTGATGTACGGGACCGAAACCATTCTGATGGTCGAGGATGACGACGAAGTCCGTGAAACGGCCCGCTTGATGCTTGAAGATCTCGGCTACGGGGTGTTGCCCGCAGCAGATGCGGATGAGGCGCTGACCATTCTGGAACGCATTCACAACATTGACCTTTTGTTCACTGATGTGGTGATGCCCGGGAAAACCAATGGGCAGGAACTGGCCAAGCAGATTCAGGAAATCCGGCCGGATTTGCCGGTTCTCTTCACCTCCGGCTATGTGCAGGATGCGATTGTGCATGACGGTCGTCTTGATGAAGGCGTGCAACTGCTGAGCAAGCCCTATACCCAATCGGAATTGCAGCGAAAAATCCGTCAGGTGCTCGACGCGGCCTATCCGCCCGAAACGGATCAGACCGAAACGCGGGACAAAGTGCAGGAAGCGGAGCCTTCGCAGGGCAGCGCAACTGCGGGCGAACGGGTCGAACAGGGCGGCACTGCAAGCGACTATTCCATTCTGGTCTGCGAGGATGACTTCCTGATCCTGACTGACATTGCAGAAGGTCTGCGGGAAGCCGGTTACACAGTGTTTGAGGCGACCAACGGGGCCGATGCTCTGCAAGTTTTATACGAACAGAAAGTTAACGCCCTGGTAACGGATGTCGGCCTGCCCGGACAATCAGGCGAGGAACTGGCAACGCAGGCCCGTGCAGCTTATCCGGACTTGCCTGTGGTCTTTGCAACAGGCGGTGTAGAAGTGCCGGCAGCTGACGGGCTGGGCAACTGTGTGGTGCTTACCAAACCGTTTCAGGAAACCCAATTGCGCGAGGCGCTGGAAGGAATGCTGAACAAAGCAGCGGCGGCGGAATAGCCGCTGCTGCTTTGCAGAATGAAATTCCTAGCCTTGGCTATAGCCCTTGCGGTCCAGCACACCATCAGCCCAGCGTTCCGAGGAAGCGCCGAAACAGTCATGGATGGAATCAGCGGCAATGACACTGCCAAGCGCCAGACGTCCAAGCATGGAGAGGCCTTTCCGTAAATTTCCGTCACGGTCAATAACCTGCCCGTCAGGGGCTGTCGCTGCTCCGGAGCCTTCGTAACGTGGACACAGGGCGCCTTCCGATTTCAACTGCTCGAACAGCCCGTCCGAAACGGCATCCAGTGACGGTGGCGGTAAAACCGCGTCAATCATGACCGAGACATTTGCTTCTTTGTCATGTTCCTCCAGATGCCAACCGCCGTCGATCAATTCGATGTCGGGGTCGTCAACCACGCGCAGGCTGACCAGACCGGCCTCTAACAAGGCCAGAAGCTCTTTGGAAGAGCGCAACGGCGGACCGTAGGAATAACGTTTCAATCCCTCGTCAAAGCCGACGATTGTGCGGGCGGTGTCGGCTTCCATCTGGGCGGAATTGAAGTTTGCGCGTAATTCGTTCTGTATCTTGCGCCAGACCTGTCCGACGCAATAGCCCACGGTGGGAGGTGCGCTCCCTTCCGCCATGGCAATGCCGTGTTTCAGGGCGTCTTCCGGACTGTCGTTTTCTTGCGCACCCGGAGAGCTTTGCTCGGTCTGAAGCCACTCCCGTACCGCCTGTTCGTCAAAACCGGCCCCCAGTGCTTTGCCGATCCGGAGGACAGGGGGAAGCAATGCCTCGCAAATGGGGGCAAGGGCGCGATCCGGCTCCTGTGCAACAGCTTCTTGTACGGCAATTTCGAACTGCTCGACTTCTTCAGGTGTCGGGTCGAACTTTTTGTCGAGCGTAGAGTCTGCGGGTTTGGGAAAGGGGGGCTGTCCGTTCAGGGAAAACGCATAGATCATGGCCGGTTCCCTGCCGGAGGGGTGGTACGTCCCTGTCTCAAAGCGGCCGCCGAGACCAACCGTCAGGAAGCGCATCACATCGCAGGTGGACAAACCCAATCCGCGAATTCCGACCTTTCGTCCGGCCCAGCTTTCGGCGGCCGCCAGCAACAGGCGGTCGGGGTAGGCGTTGATCACGCAAGCTTCTGTGTCCTCCGCGTGTTCGATCCACCGTGCCCATTGTTCGTCTGGCGGGGTGAGGGGCTGGCCGGGAATGAGCAGTACCTCGTCGAAGGGACCGAAGGTTTCATCATCTGCCCTGATCTGCCATCCGGCATCGGCACGATCCAGCCGCGAGGCTTTGGTTTTCAGCGCCGTTACTTTTATGTTCACGCCGCTGGAACGGGTCAGATCCCGAAATCGCGCCATGAGATACGCTCCGAGTTCGGCGCGGGGCGGAAACCTTTCGGTGTCGCCGTGGCCCCGATGTGCCTGCCATTTGGCAAAATCTCCGCAGGGCAGGGAAAGTGCGGGCGGAATATCCACCTCCCGCAGGGGAATGTTCAGGATGCTATGGGGGGTCTGGGCCGGATCAAAGTTCGGACCGGCGCCGGGCAGTTGCAAGTCGTCAAACAATGTCAGGTCAAGCGTTATATCGCTGTTTTTAACCCGCGCCACCAGTGCCTCCAGCGCGCCCAGCCCGCGCGGGCCGGCCCCGATCAATGCGATGCGAATTTTGTCTGTCTTGCGTGTCATGGAAACATCCTGGGTTTGTAAGGCGGGTATCGCGAACCGTCACAACGGGCAGATCGGGCGGGGACGGTCGGGAATGAATGTGGCGTGCCACCGGAGATTGTCCAGCCATGCCCTTACGCTCACATTTGAGTGATCGCTCAAATTAAATATTGAGTGATCGCTCAAATGAGTTACTTATCGGCTCAACCCCGAAGCGGGGGAGCACAAACAAACGAAAAGAGGAACGCCCCATGGCCGAATTTAAAATCCACACAATCGAATCCGCACCTGAAGCCGGCAAACCCCTGCTGGAAGCTTCCTACAAAGCGAATGGCCGTATTCCGGGCCTGCACGGTACAATGGCCGATGCGCCGCAACTGCTTGAAGCCTATCAGGTTGCTCATGCCCAGTTCATGGCGACAAGCCTGACTGATGAAGAGAAAACTGTCGTCTGGCAGACCATCAACGTAGAGCACGAATGCCACTACTGTGTGCCAGCGCACACCGGTATTGCCAAAATGATGAAGGTGGATGACGCCATCACCGAAGCCCTGCGCAACGAAACACCGCTGCCGACCGCCAAACTGGAAGCCCTGCGCAGCTTTACGCTGCTGGTAATACGCAACCGCGGTTTTGTGGATGATGCCGATACGCAAGCTTTCCTCGACGCTGGCTTCACCACAACCAACATTCTCGAAGTTATTCTGGGCGCAGCACAGAAGGTGATGTCCAACTATGTGAACCACTTCGCCAAAACACCTGTGGACGAAGTGTTCCGCAAATTTGAGTGGTCCCGTAGCAAAGTTGCAGCGGAATAAACCGGTTCAACCCTGCGGCGTTCCTCCCGCGCTGCAGGGTTGTTTTTGACAGCGGTCCCGGGACCGCTATCTTACAGAAGTAAACACAGGGCGGCCGTGTTGCTGCCCTTAGCGCACTCGTCTACACAGTGCGGGACCGAATTCTTGAAAGGACACGTCATGACTGATCCGCTCCGCATCGATATAATCTCCGACGTGATGTGCCCTTGGTGCATTATCGGATACCGCCAGTTAGCGCAGGCGTTGGAAAACACCGGAACCGATCATGAAATCCACTGGCATCCCTTCGAATTGAACCCGGAAATGCCAGCAGAGGGCCAGAATATGCGCGAGCATATCGTCGAGAAATACGGCTCCACCCCCGAGCAATCGGAACAGAGCCGCCAGCAAATGACCAGACTTGGCGCGGATCTGGGGTTTACCTTCAATTTCGCACAAGACATGCGGATGCATAACACGTTCAACACCCATCAACTGCTGCATTGGGCTGAAACCCAAGGCCGCAAACACGATCTGAAGATGGCGCTGTTTGACGCCCATTTCACCCACCGTCGCAACCTGTCCGACAACAGCGTACTGGCGGATGTAGCCGGCGGGATCGGGCTGGACCGCGAAGAGGCCGCTGCGGTTCTGGCGGATCAGCGATATGCCTCTGCGGTGCGGGAACTGGAACAGTTCTGGGTACAGCAGGGTATTCGCGGCGTTCCGGCAATGGTCTTCAATCGCAAGCACCTTGTTACCGGTGCACAAGGGGTTGAAAACTACACCAGCGTGCTGCGCCAATTGTCAGGCGAGACCGTCTGACATGGCGCGCGCGGCTCCTTATGATCGGGAAGCAGCGCTGGAGTCCGCTCTGGCCCTGTTTTGGGATAAAGGGTATCACGCGACCTCTCTCAAAGATCTGGAAAAGACCCTGCGTATGAAGCCGGGCAGCATTTATGCTGCCTTTTCGTCCAAGGAAAACCTGTATTTGCTGGCGTTGGAACGGTATTTCAACGCCTCGCGTGCCAGAATGCGGGATGTCATGGACACGGCAGAGTCACCGCTCTCCGCGCTCG
This sequence comes from Paracoccaceae bacterium, assembly GCA_018223125.1. GTDB lineage: Bacteria > Pseudomonadota > Alphaproteobacteria > Rhodobacterales > Rhodobacteraceae > Amylibacter. Next base: position 4,442 of record JAAEZA010000068.1, read on the forward strand.
CGGATTATTTGCGCTCTTTCGCAAGACTGGCGCATGGAGACAGGGCGCGGCAGGCCTGCATGCTGACAAAGACGCTGGTGGATACCCGCAGCACGGAACCTGCCATTGCAACCGCGGCGCAGGAGTATCTGACTGAAATACAGAACGAATTTGCGGCTGCCTTTCGTGCAGCGCAATCGTGCGGAGAACTGTCACAGGCATTGGATGCAGACCGGCTGGCCCGCCGTTTTCAGGCCAATGTCATGGCCTTGCGGCTGGCCTTGCATCAGGGGATGGAAGCCACAGCATTTGAAGAGCTTGCCGAGGATATGGCCCGCGAGATCGAGGATATGCGCCAAGCGGAAGTGCCCTGACGTTCAGACCAGTTTTGAAAGCAGGGCAAGAGTTTGCCGTTCAAAGTTTTCTGGTGCGTCAGGGGCTCCGGCGAGATGCTTTTGCAAGTGATACCGGAAGGTCGCGTCCAGTACGAGGTAGACGGGACCGGCCTGTTCCACCGGCAGATTCAATCGCGAAAGTAGTCCGGCGACCAGTTCGGTCAGGTCGTTCTCTATACTTTCCACCACTCCCATAAACGCAGGGTCAAACATTCCTTGCGCGCGGATGTCATACCAAAGCCGGTGGGTTTCCGCCTCTCGCCGGATCGACAATTACAGGCTGTGAACAAAATGTGTCACAATCCGTTCCGGCTCCAAGTCTGTCTTGAGGATGCTGTTCATCTCGGCAATGAAGGCGATTTTGTATCGGCGCACACAATAGCTGATCAGATCGGCGCGGTCCTCAAAGTAATAATGCAATGTGCCAACAGCAACATTCGAAGCGTCTGCGATATCCCGCAGGCTGGTGTGCGCATAACCCAGAGTTTTCAGAGTCTCGATCGCGTGATCGGCAAGCTGATCCTTTTTATACGCCCGCCGGCAGGATATGGCTTCTGCTTTTTCTGCGAGACGGCTTATCTTCATGAGCTGAATCATTTGTTTCAAATCCTTTCCTTGGTGGGCCTTTTCCCGCAGACCGGTTCAACGGCTCGCCCGACAATTTGATCACTTCCATTTAACGTATGTCCAGAAAAATATACAATGTTTTCATCTTAAAATTGAAAGTTGTTTTTAATCAAGATGTTGTGGTGCTAAAGAAGAACGTTTCTTGTCGAATTTTTTGGAATTTTGCCGATCTGCAACACCTGAAGTTACCGTTTGGCCACATGATTTGCTTGGACGAGCCAAGATGTTGCACCCTGAAGGGGGGAGAAAATTGTCTTGGTGGAGCCGTCCTTGCAAGGATAGACTGTCGTTGCAATTGGTTCGGTTCCCGCTTCGGGGGTCCTGAAATGTCATTTCACAACGAGAGTACCGGCCTGCCCGTGCCGGTTGAGGAGTCATCTCATGCCTGACAAACACATTGTTTATCACATTCCGGTTTGCCCGTTTTCCCAAAGGCTGGAGATCCTGCTGGCCCTTCGCGGTCAGGAAGACGCGGTAGAGTTCCGCGTGGTTGATATTACCAAACCGCGCGATCCTGAATTGCTCGCCAAAACGCGGGGCACAACGGCCTTGCCAGTGTTGGAAACACCGGACGGGACGATCCTTAAGGAAAGTCTCGTGATCCTGCGATATCTGGATGAAGTGATAGAGGGCCCCTCTTTGCGGCGTAGCGATCCGGCCGAACATGCGGTTGAATCCATGCTGGTCGCACAAGAAGGTCCGTTTACCATGGCGGGATACATGTTCGTTATGAACCGTGACCCCGAACAGCGCGGCGGCCATCTTGAAAAACTGTTGAATCTGTACCGTTCGATGGATGATTTCCTGAAGGCCCATAGCAGTGAAGGGCCATTCCTGTTTGACAGTTTCGGACTGGCCGAAGCTGTGTTTACACCGATGTTCAAACGGTTCTGGTTTCTTGACTATTATGAAGATTTCGAACTTCCGGACACGCCCGACTATGCACGGGTGCGCCAGTGGAAAGAGGCTTGCATGGCCCATGACGCTACCAAGCAGGTAAGCAAGGAAGAAATTGTAAAGCTCTACTATGATTACGCGCTTGGTGCCGGCAACGGGGCACTGGTTGAGGGGCGGAAGGTTTCAAGCTTTGCATTCGATCCCCCGTGGCAGGCGCGCCCCTGGCCGCCGAAAGACAAGTATTCAACATCGGCGAGTGATGCGGAACTGGGGTTGGTCGCCTGAACCGGCGAGAGATGCCGACGGGCTGACAGCACTTTCACGGCGCCGCCAGAAGTTAATGAAGAGGGGGCCGGATGTCAGATCACAGCCATACGAAAGCCGACATCGCAGCGCGTATTGGTGCGCCCCGCGGACGGGGCATATTGCGGGATGCGGTTTACGGTGCAATTGACGGAGCTGTCACAACCTTCGCCATTGTGGCCGGGGTAGCAGGGGCGGGGTTATCGCCTTTTATCATCATCGCTTTGGGCGTTGCCAATGTTCTGGCCGACGGGTTTTCCATGGCGGCTGCAAATTATTCCGGCACCAAAGCAGAGCTTGACGACATGCGCCGTCTTCGCAGCATAGAAGAGAGCCACATCCGCCGTTTTCCCGAAGGTGAACTGCTGGAGGTTCGCGCGATACTGGAACAAAAGGGCCTGTCCGGCGACGTGCTTGACCAAGCGGCATTGCAGATCACACGCAACCGCGAAAACTGGATTGCCCTGATGATGGAAGGGGAATACGGCCTAAGCAGTATTGATCCCCACCCTGTGAAATCCGCCGCCACCACTTTCCTTGCTTTCCTGCTCGCCGGAATTGTGCCGTTGTTTCCATTCATTCTCGGCTTGAACAATGCGTTCGCGATCTCGGCCGTAATGACGATGCTGACGTTTCTTGTCATCGGAGCATTGAAAAGCCACTGGTCGCTCAGCCCGTGGTGGCGATCTGCCTTGGAAACCCTGCTGATCGGGGGGGCGGCGGCGATGATCGCGTATTATGTCGGGACGCTGTTTCATACCTGAAGCGAAGCCTGCCTTCTAAGGTCGCTGAAACGACGAACCGTCAACTGTGGCGAGTTTTCCGGTTCCGGTTTTAACCTGCAAATCGTTTTCGAAATTATTCAAATAAAGTTCAATTCCGGCGACGGAACACTGTTTGCCATGCGTATCAGGACGAACCGGAACAGCGGACTGCGTCTTTCAGGAGCCATGAGACTTTGAAGAAGTTATTTTTCACCTGTTTATCACTCGCCATTCTGGCGGTTGCCTATGGCATTTCCTTTGGCCTGCCCCAGCAGGTCACCGGCATCTGGAGCGATGCGCCCACTGAAACAGCGCGCGCCCCGGAAGGGGGGAGGTCTGGGGCACGGGGAAGGAACCGCGCAACGACTGTTGTTCTCGCTCCTCTGGAAGAGCGGGCTTACACGCTCGTCTTGCGGACAGTCGGCAGTGCTGTCTCGATCAATCGCACCGAGGTGACGGCCAGTGATGCTGGCGAAGTGGTCGAAACTGCACTTCAGGCCAACCGGATGGTGGAGAAGGGGGATTTCCTTCTGCGGCTGGATGACCGCACGGAACAGCTGGCGTTGAAGATTGCCGAGGCGAGCCGCGATCAGGCGCAGGACACCGTTACCCGGTATGAGGGGCTGCGCAAGAACGGCAGTTCGGTGGTTACCGACGTTGCCTTGTCAGAAGCGCGCGTGGCGTTGCGTCTTGCCGAGGCAAATGTGGGCCTTGCCGAGGTCGCTTTGGACGATCTTACGATTACAGCACCGATTTCGGGCCGGTTGGGGCTTAGCGACGTGAATGTCGGGGACCGCCTGTCAAGCGGTGAAGCCATAGTTACGATTGATGATACTTCCAGCTTGCTCGCCACATTCGAGGTGCCGGAACGCTCCATCGGTCTGCTGGCAGAGGGCAAACCGGTTCTGGTTTCGACACCGACTTATGCAGGGCATCTCTTCGAAGGTGAAATCATAGCTTTTGACAGTCGGCTCGACAGTGTGACCCGCAGCGCGACGGTCGAGGCGGAAATCGACAATTCAGAGGGTTTGCTGCTGGCTGGCATGACCTTTGTGATCCGCATGACGGACGAGACTGCCCCTCTGCCTGTGGTGCCCGCCACAGCCATCACGTGGGACCGGAGCGGCGCTGGCATCTGGGTTGTCAAAGACGATAGTGCGCGCCGCGTTCCTGTTACCATCCGCTACCGCGAGGGCGATCAGGTCTGGGTCGAAACGGACACCCCTTTGGGTGCCCGGATCGCTGTCGAAGGGGCTTCGAAGCTTCGCGAAGGGGTTCCGGTCACCACGGCTGGATCTCGTAAAGGTCTGGGTGCATGAGTTTCGAAAAGAGCGCACATAAAACCGGCTTCGCCGATGTTTTTGTTGCACGCCCGATCTTCGGGATTGTTTTGAACCTGCTTATTATCATCGCAGGTTTAGCTGCGCTGAGCAGTGTAGATATTCGCGAAATGCCGGATGTGGACAACCCTGTGATTTCTGTCAGGACCACCTATGAAGGCGCAGTGGCAAGTACTGTGGATACCGAGGTGACACAGGTTCTCGAAGACGCGCTAAGTGCGCTTGAGGGAATGTCATTCATCGAGTCGACTTCCAGCTTGGGTTCCAGCCGTATCACAATCGATCTGTCAGCAGGTACGGATGTAGACGTGGCCGCCAATGAAGCACGTGAGATCGTGTCTGGCACGCTCCGGTCTCTGCCCGACGATATCGAGGATCCGACAGTAACAAAAAGCGACAGTAACGCCGACGCGATCATTCGCCTTGCCCTTTTGGGGGATGCGAGCATCGACACACTGACCCAGATTGCCGAAGAAACGGTCTACGAACGCCTTTCCCTGATCGACGGGATTGCCGAGGTAACGATACGGGGCGAGCGCACCAATGAGTTTCGGGTGGCGGTGAGTTTGCCCTCTTTGTTAAGTCGAGGCCTGACGATCTTTGATGTTTCCAACGCGCTTGTCCAGTTGCGTGACGACACTGCCCTTGGCTCTCTCTCAAGTGAGTCCCAAACCCTATCTTTGCGCGTTGGCAATGAAGACGTCACCGTGGACACCATCAATCAGATGCCGGTCAACGACACGACCCGGATTGCGGATGTTGCATTTGTCCAACTGATCCCCGAAGACACGGGCGTCTACACCCGTGTGAACAGGGAAACTGCGGTGGGTCTTGATATCACTCGACAGTCGGTCGGGAACACATTGGACATCTCGCGCGATGTGGGGGGCGCGGTCGAAGACCTGCGCGATCAGTTGCCCGCAGGTGTCCAGCTTCTGATTACATCAAACGACGGCATCTTCATTGAGGGATCGATTAACGAGGTCGTCAAATCCATTCTTTTGGCAACCGGCATTGTGATCGCCGTGATCTTTTTGTTCCTGCGCTCTCCGCGTGCAACATTGATCCCTGCTGTCACGATCCCTGTGGCCCTGATCGGCACGCTTGCTGCGATCTGGCTGACGGGGTTCTCTGTCAACACAATAAGCCTTCTGGCGCTGGTTCTGGCGACAGGGATGGTCGTGGATGACGCGATCGTTGTCGTCGAAAATATCGTGCGAAAGCGCCAGTCCGGTATGGGGGCATTTGCAGCGGCTGCTTCTGGTGCCAACGAAGTTTTCTTTGCCGTTATTTCAACGACCGCAACGCTTGCCGCTGTTTTTATTCCGATTTCATTTTTGCCGGGGCAGGCGGGCGGCGTCTTTTCAGAGTTCGGCTTCATTCTGGCTTTCGCCGTAACTCTGTCGTCGATCACCGCACTGACCCTTGCGCCGGTGCTTTCAGCACTTCTGGATCCGGGCAAGACGCAGGCAAGCGCAAAGCAGGGCGCGCCGGGGGTGCTGGCGCGCAGCTTTGACCGCGTCATGGATTTTGCCATCCGCACACCGTTACTGGTTTTGTCCACAGCCGTCGGTTTTGCGATGATCGCTATGGGCGCAGCGACAACCTTGCCGTCCAGTGTCACGCCACAAGAGGATCGTGGTTTCTTTCTGGTGCAGGCGCGCGGGGCGTCGGACACGACAATCGACTACCTTGATAGTCAGGTTCTGTTGGTCGAGGAAATTCTCGCGCCGTACCGGGAAAGCGGGCAGATCGAAACGGTACAAAGCATTATCGGCGTGCGCGGTGGGACAAGTGCCTTCATTATCGCGCGTCTGCCAAACTGGTCCGGGCGCGACTTTAACCAGCAAGAGTTGATCGCGCAGATCAGTGGCCGTCTGGGGGCGGTCCCGGGGGTGCAGGTAAGTGCCCGCTCTACCAATAGCCTCAACATTCGGGGTGCAGGCAGCGGATTGAGTTTCGCTGTGAGCGGCACCAGACTGGCGGATATTACCCAAGCTGCCAACCGTCTTGCAGCGGCCATGTCGCAGGATGACACTTTCGTTAATCCGCAGCTTTCCAATAACAGCGTAAATGCACAACTGGAAGTGAAGGTGGATGACAGCGCCGCAAGCGACATGGGGCTTAACAAGTCCGACGTGACATCTCTGGTGAGCGCGATGGTGCAGGGCGATATCGCCGTCAGCGTCTTTTCTGATGACGTGGAAATAGACGTCAACGTCGTTCCCGGCGGTCCGCCGATCGACGATCCTTCAGACATCGCATCCATGTCACTTCGTCTCGACAACGGAACCTATATACCATTGTCTGCCGTGGCTTCACTTGAGACAGTGGTCAGCGATGCGCAGATAGAACGGTTGGGGGGCGCATTATCTGTTTCGATGCAGGCGAACCTTGGCGCAGATGTTGATCTGTCGACTGCGATGGACCGTCTGCTTGCCATCGCCGACGACGTTCTGCCGGATGGAATGGTCATTACTTTCACCGGTGAGGCCGCAACGCTTGATGACTCTCAGGGGGGGATTTATGCGGTTTTCGGGGTGGCTCTGATCGTCGTGCTTCTGGTGCTGGCCGCCCAGTTTGAGAGTTTCGCCAGCGCGGTTGTTATCATTCTGACAGTGCCTTTCGGACTCGCCGCAGCGCTTCTGGCGATTTCGATGACCGGCGGATCGCTAAACTACTACAGTCAGATCGGTCTTGTTATGCTGATCGGGGTCATGGCAAAAAACGGCATCCTAATCGTCGAGTTTGCAAACCAGTTGCGCGAAGCGGGCGAGGATATCGACAGTGCGATCCGAAGCGCCTTGCGCCTGCGTATCCGGCCTGTGATGATGACAATGGTTTCCACGGTCCTTGGCGGCGTGCCCCTGATCCTGACTTCCGGAGCCGGAGCCGAGGCCCGTATTGCTGTGGGCTGGGTTATTGTTGGTGGCTTGGGGTTTGCGACCGTCTTCACTTTGTTTCTGACACCGATCTTCTACCGCTGGATTGCCATTTGGGGCACTGCGCCCGGTGCGGCAGCGCGCAGGCTTCGATCAGAGGCAGACGAACCGGCGCGTGTGTTAAGCCAGGGTTTCGGGCCGGTTTCATCCTTCAACGATCGCCTTCCTTGAAGTGACTAGGGCCGGCCTGATCCTTAACGGAAACAGACGAGGAAGCCGGCTAGTTTCACAATAGCATCGTTAAGGGGCTGCCCTGAAGTTGCCGGATTTGCCTTTAAGCATATCTTTAGATCAAATGCTAATCCAAGGCTGCGGCAACGTCCTGCCAGTTTGCAAACCATTTGATAAGGAATTGGGGCTTCAACATGTCAGATCTTTTGCTTTCCCCTGAAATCTGGGCCGCTTTTTTCGCGCTTGCGACTATGGAAATCGTGCTCGGGATCGACAACCTGATTTTCATCTCGATTGTCGCCAACAAGTTACCCGAGCCCGCTCGCACCCGTGCCCGTCAGGTCGGCATTGCGTTGGCTCTTGTGCTCAGACTGCTGTTGCTGGGAATGATCGCATGGATTGTCGGGTTGAAAGAGCCGGTCTTCGACCTCGGGATCTCCGGCCCTTTGGGGGCGCACGGCGAACCGACCTTTGAAACAGCTTTCTCGTGGCGGGATCTGATCCTTATTGGCGGGGGAATGTTTCTGGTGTGGAAGGCAACCAGTGAGATTCATCAAAAGGTTCAGCCCCAACCGGCGGACTCTGTTTTTACCTCGGGGGCGACAGCGGCGCTTGGCACTGTAATCGTGCAGATCGTTGCACTTGATGTGGTGTTTTCCGTGGACAGCATTCTTACCGCTATCGGGATGACGGAAGAGATCGCCGTTATGTATGCCGCTGTTATCGTTGCCGTAGGAATCATGTTCCTTGCCGCTGGTCCGGTCACACGATTTGTTCACGACAATCCGACGGTGATCATGCTTGCACTGGCATTTTTGCTGATGATCGGCATGGTGCTGATTGCCGACGGGTTCGGACGGCACGTGCCAAAAGGCTATATCTATGCGGCCATGGCCTTTGCGGCGTTTGTGGAGGCGTTGAACATGTTTGCAAGACGCAACCAGCGCGCTCGGGCGGGCACACCTTCGCA